>JBJHDH010000029.1:0-33110 GCA_050486445.1 Euryhalocaulis sp. | reverse complement strand
GCGCTCACTGGGTCATGAGCTCCGACGGTGAACACCAATGCGACAACACCAGCGGGGTGCTCGGCGAACAAAGCTCTGACTGGTTTTGCGCCCGCTGCGACTCCGGCATGACCAATGATGACGAAAGCTACACCGTCTATACGAGGGTGGTTTCCGGATCGCCTCAGAGCGAGGTCGAATATTGTCACCGCTGCGAAGCGGAGTGCACTTATTATTGCTCCGGTTGCGAAGAGACGATCGACGACCAAGTGCCCCAAGTCGAGGTTGACGGGGAAACCTGCGCGCGCAGCGCGGCCGAAGCCAATCCCGCGCTTCACTATGACCCCGAAACCGACACCTACTCCCGCACTCCACCCGAAGCCGATGGGGAGGACGGCGAATGACTCGCTCGTCTGCACCGGCACAGGTCGGCTTGCCTGCTTTGATGGATATGCTGACCTATCGGCGGCCGGCCTGGTCGCTTTCCGAAGACGCCTTCATCACCCGCTTCCTCCGCCCGCTCCATGGCGCTGCCGAGGATGCTTTTGGCAATATATGGCTCGCGGTCCCGGAGCCGGACGGCAGGACGCCCGCGATCCTCTGGTCGTCGCATACGGACACTGTCCATCGCAGTCCTGGGCGTCAGTCTGTCATCAGGCAAGGCCCCATGGCGCTTCTGCGGGACACGGCCGACGGCAAAAGGGGTCGCTCCAATTGCCTCGGCGCCGATTGCACTGCGGGCGTCTGGATCATGAGGGAAATGATCCTGGCGGACGTCCCCGGCCTCTACATCTTCCATCGTGACGAGGAGAATGGCGGCCGGGGATCGAACTGGATCGCCATGAACGCCGCAGAGCACTTGGCGAACATCCAGTTCGCTATCGCCTTCGACCGCAAGGGCTATGGCGACGTCATCACCCATCAGGGCAGCCGCACAGCCTCGGACGCGTTCGCGCGATCCCTGGCGGCGATCCTGGGCGGAGATTATCGCCCCGACGACAGCGGCCTCTTTACCGACACGGCCCAGTACACCGACCTGATCGGCGAGTGCAGCAACGTGTCAGTGGGCTATTTCAACGCGCACGGCCCCCGTGAGGAACAGGACGTCGATTTTCTGCTGGCGCTGCGAGACAAGGTTGTTTCCGCCGATTGGTCTGGTCTTGTCGCCAACCGTGCCCCGGGCGACCTTTGTGAAGGGGATTGGGGCCTGCTCCGCGGTTGGGACGACGAATATTATGATCCAAGGCCCAATGGCTATGGGTCGATGTGCCGCTTCGTTGAAGAGCACCCTGACTTGGTCGCGGACTTTCTAGACGCCATGGGCATCACGCAGACCGACCTCATGATGCATGGGGGCGGCTACTACTAATACGAGGCTCGCAGCCTCTTTGAATCTGGGGGCGATCCCCCGACGCGCCACGTGCCTTTCTGTGAATTATCTCCAGCCCATCGACCTGTTCAATGAAGTCTTCGGCCCATCCGATTCTTGATAATTCCGGCAATATGCCGTATATGATCGGGTCAAGGAGTTCAGCCATGCCCAGATCCGCAAGTGAAATTGAAACCGCCCGCCTTGAGGCGCGCGTCCCCGTCCATGTCTATGAACAGATGCAGCGTGCAGCCAGGCTGCGCGGCATGACGCTGACCGGCTATCTCATCGCCACGGCGGGCGAGGACGCCCGCCGCACGGTCGAGGAGGCCGATGTGCTGCGTCTGGCTGCCGAGGATCAGGTGCGCTTTGCCAAGGCGCTGATCGACCCGCCCGCGCCCAACGCCCGTCTGGCCCGCGCCGCGAAACGCCACGCTGATCTGATCGTGCCTCGGTGAGCGCAAGGTTCGCGATAGAACCGCTTTCCAAGGCGCACAAGCGCAACACGTTCTCGTGCGGCAATGAACGGATCGACCGTTATTTTCGCGAAGCGGTCACGCAGGACATCAAGCGTCGATACGCAACCTGCTTTATCGCCCGGGACCTTGATACCGACCGGGTCGCGGGCTTCTACACGCTCTCATCGAGCAACGTGCCGCTTACGGCCGTCCCTGAGCCGCTGGTGAGCCGGCTGCCGCGCTACCCGACCATCCCGGCAGTGCTTATCGGCTGGCTTGGCCGCGATCAGTCCTATGCCGGATTTGGACTCGGCGAGGCGCTGCTGTTCGATGCGATCAGGACAGTCGCCGAAGCGCCGATAGGCGCTCACGCCATATTCGCCGACGCCATCGACGAGAAGGCCGCAGCCTTCTACGCGGCCTTCGGATTCACGCCGCTGACTGATCTACCGAATACCCTCTACCTTCCAGTTGCGACGGCACAGCGCTTTCTGTCGGGAGAAACGCCATGACATCCCAACCAACTTCGCGCGAAGGCAGCTCTGCGCCGGTCCGCCGTGAACACGCTGGAGCGCGCGTTTCGTCGAATTTTACCGCTTACGGAATGCTTACTTTCGGGTTTCGGCCCGCACGTAAGCGAAAGAGGCGGCTTTTGCGGCCACCTAATCGCTTGTTTTTCTTGTGAAAATGGAGCGGGCGATGAGATTCGAACTCACGACCCCAACCTTGGCAAGGTTGTGCTCTACCCCTGAGCTACGCCCGCTCGGGCGGCCCGGCGCATGGCCGGGCGGGCTGCGATTAAGCCCATGCGCGCGCGCTTTTCAAGAGGGGCGCCCAGCCTCAGGCCATCAGCAGCGCATGGCCCCGGTCACCCGTTCCCGGCCGCGGCCCGTTTGCCACGGCGGGGGCGGCGCTGCTGGCCGCCTTGGCCGCCCTGGCGGTTCTGACCACTCTGTCCGCCCTGACGATTCTGGCGGCTCTGGCTGTTTTGGCCGCCATGGCTGCCCTGGCCGCTTTTCCCCTGGTAAGCGCCGGGGCGCCCCTGACCGCCGGATGCCGCCGGCGCCGAAGCGCGCACCTGTCTGCGGTCCTCGCTGGGAATGGTCTGGCGCGTGATCCGCTCGATATCCTTCAGATAGGCGCGCTCATCATTATCACAGAACGCGATGGCCTGACCGCTGGCCCCGGCGCGCGCCGTGCGCCCGATTCTGTGCACATAGGATTCCGGCACGTTCGGCAGGTCAAAATTAATGACATGCGTCACCCCTTCCACATCGATGCCGCGCGCGGCGACATCGGTGGCGACAAGGATCGGCGTGCGGCCGCGCCGGAATTCATCCAGAGCCCGGGTGCGGGCGTTCTGGCTCTTGTTTCCGTGGATCGCGGCGGCGGGCACGCCGGTCTGGATCAGATGCTTCGCCACCCGGTCGGCGCCGTGCTTGGTGCGGGTGAAAATCAAAGTGCGGCCCATCGCTTCTGATTGCAGCAGCTCGGAGAGCAGGTCGCGCTTGCGCGCCGTCTCAATGAAGATCACGCGCTGGCTGACCCGCTCGGCGGTGGTGGCCTGCGGCGCGACGGAGACTTTCGCCGGATCGGACAGCAGGTCGGCCGCCAGCGCAGCCATTTCCCGCGGCATGGTGGCGCTGAAAAACAGCGACTGGCGCCGGGCCGGCAGCTTCGCCACGATCTGCCGGATCGGCCGGATAAAGCCCATGTCCAGCATCTGGTCCGCCTCGTCCAGAACGAAGATTTCGGTGCGGGCGAGCATCACATTGCCCTGCTCTATATGATCCAGGAGCCGCCCTGGCGTGGCGATCAGGATATCGGTTCCACGTTGCAGCGCATCGCGCTGGGGGCCGTGACCGACGCCGCCGAACACCACGGCGATCTTCAGGCCCAGATGTTTGCCATAGACCCGGAAGCTGTCGGCGATCTGGGTCGCCAGTTCACGCGTCGGCGAAAGGATCAGCGCCCGCGCCGTGCGCGCCTGCGCCCGTTTGCCCTCTGCGAGGCGCTGGAGAATCGGCAAGGCGAAGGCCGCGGTCTTGCCGGTGCCAGTCTGGGCCACGCCCAGAAGATCGCGCCCCGCCAGCAGATGGGGGATGGATTGCGCCTGGATGGGCGTCGGGGTCTGGTAATTCTCGGCCGCCAGCGCACGCAGCAGCGGTTCGGCCAGGCCGAGTTCGGTGAATGTCGTCAAAGGATCAGACTCTTTCATATTCATATGCGGACGGGCGCGCTGCGAGAGAGTCGCGCGCGCACGGCCGGGGGGTGAAGAACGCCCCGCGTGATTTGGGCAATTCGGGTATCAGTCCCGGCGAGCCGACTCTTCCGTGCAGTCCGCGCAAGGCGATCCGCACAAAAGGCCGCTCACGCAGCCGGGCGTATAGGCCGCGTCGCCGCAGCTGGCCGCCATCTGGGCCCGCGCCGGATTAAAGTCAAGTTACGCGCCGGCAGGATCGCTGCCGGCGCCGGCGCGTGCGTTGCTGGCGCACGCGCCTATTCGTCTGATGTGCACGCCCCTATTCGTAGTGCAGGCGCAGCGCAGCGCCGATGCTCTTGCCCGCCGGGATTTCACGCATGTCCTGGTTGCGCGGAATCACCGCGAGCACGGCGACCGACCCCAGCCCGGCGCGCGCAGCGGCGTCCAGCGGTTCTTCCAGATCCGGGCGCAGAACACCCATCAGCGTATTGGTGGGCATGCTGCCGACAAACGCCTCGGCCGGCAGATCCGGGTGGCCCGGACCGGTTTCCGGATCCAGCACGGCGGCGCGCATGCGGCGTTCGGTGCGCGGGGCGAGTGCGCCTTTCAGCGCCTCCGCCATGCCCGGAATTTCCACCGCGCCTGGCTCGACGGTGACAGCGGGAGAAACCTGATAGCGGACCAGCCGGTCATTGTCGTAACGGGCGGCGACAAAATAGATGCGCAGCGGCTCCGTCCCCTGATAATCGAAGGCCAGCCCTTCGGCGAGCTGGTCCGGCGTCGCGCCACCCGCGCCCGACAGCGCCTGTTGCAGTTCAGAAGAGAAACCGATCTCCAGACAGCGTTCCGCGCCGCAGGCCTGCAACAGGGCCGGATCGACCGGGGCCGGGGCCGCCGCCGCGTCTTCAGCCACATCTTCCGCCGCGCCGTTTTCCGTATCCTGGGCCAGAGCCGTTCCTGTCAGAAGCAACACGGCGGCCAGCGCCGCCAAAGCTCCCGTCAGCCGCCCGCGCATTCGGATCATCGGTCTCCTCCTCGCCTCTTGTCCCGGTTGCTCCGGTTGTCCCGTCGTGTTCCGGAAGCGGCGCGAATATCCCGGGCAATGATTCCGGGTCTGCGCGCCGGTCCGCCGGAAAACCTATGAAACCAGAGCGGTGATTCAAGTGCGCAAAAAACCGCGCCCCCCAGCGCCCGGATTCTGATCTCCCTCAGTCCTCGCCATCCTCATCATCGTCGCCGAATACATCGGCGGCGCCGCGGCTTGTCCAGTCGTCATCGCCGTTATCGTCACGGTCTTCGCGCGCGGCGAAGGCGGCGGCTTCCGCCGCCAGGTCCAGACCGCCGCCAGCCGGCGCATCGGTCTGCTCCACATCCGCGCCCTCTTCCGGGGCGCCGGTCTCATCGGCTGGGGCCAGGGTCGCGCCCTCCGCGCCGCGTTTTTTGGCGGCGGCGGCGTCCTGCCGGCGCTTTTTCTCGGCAGCCTTGCGCACCATTTCATCCAGTTCGGACTGGGCGCACAGACCCAGCGCCACCGGGTCCACCGGCTTGATATTGGAGGAGTTCCAGTGAGTGCGGTCGCGCACCGCCTGGATCGTGGCCTTGGTGGTGCCAACCAGCTTGGCGATCTGCGAATCCGGCACTTCGGGGTGATTGCGCACCATCCAGGCGATGGCGTCCGGCCGGTCCTGACGGCGCGACAGCGGCGTATAGCGCGGACCTTTTTTCTGCGCCGAGAGCTTGTCGGCGAATTCATGCTCTACCGCGGCCATGCGATAGTTCGGGTCGGCCTCGGCCCGCTCGATCTCCTCGCGGGTGAGCTGGCCGTTGGCGATGGGGTCCGCCCCGCGCACGCCCGCAGCCACGTCGCCATCGGCGATGCCTTTCACCTCCAGCGGGTGCAGGCCGCAGAAACCGGCGATCTGCTCGAAACTCAGCGAGGTGTTGTCCACAAGCCAGACGGCCGTGGCCTTTGGCATGAGAATCTCGGTCATGACGAACTCCGAAAAATAAAAGGCCCGGCGCGCGGCGCCGGGCTGGTGCGGTCCGCCGCGCGATCCACCGGGCCAACGTTCTGAACCGGCCCGGGTTCGCGCGTACGCCCGCCGATATAGGCCCTAACGGGCGGTTTGGGAACCGTTCTGTGCAACCAGAAGGATTTTGCCGGCATGGGCCGGATCGTCCAGCCGCCGGTGCGCCGCGGCGGCCTGGTTCAGCGGAAACACGCTGTCGATCACCGGCCGGACCGCGCCCTGTTCGATCAGCGGCCAGACATAGGCCTGCACGGCGGCGGCCAGACGAGCCTTTTCCGCATCCGGCCGGACGCGTAGGGTCGAGCCAGTGATGGTCAGCCGCCTCAGCATCAGCCGCATCAGGTCCAACTCGGCCCGGGCGCCGTCCAGAAAGGCGATCTGCACCAGCCGCCCATCCTCCCGCAGCAGGTCCAGATTGCGCTGGATATAGGCGCCGCCGACCATGTCCAGCACCACGTCTGCGCCGCCCGCCTCGCGCAGCGCCGCCGTGAAATCCTCTGTGCGGTAATTGATCCCGCGTTCCGCGCCCAGGCGCTCGCACAGGCGGCATTTCTCGTCTGTCCCGGCGGTGGCGAAGACGCGCGCGCCCAGCGCATGGGCGATCTGGATAGCCGTGGTTCCGATGCCGCTGGCCCCGCCATGCACCAGCAGCGTTTCGCCCGGCTTCAGCGCCCCGCGTTCGAACACATTGGTCCAGACGGTGAACACTGTTTCAGGCAGGCCGGCGGCGTCGCGCACCGACACGCCCCCGGGAACCGGCAGGACCGAGCCCGAATCCGCCAACGCATAATCGGCATAGCCGCCGCCCGGCAGCAGGGCGCAGACCGGATCCCCTTCCGCGAGCCCCGTAACCCCCGCGCCCAGCGCCGCGACATGGCCGGAAACTTCCAGACCCAGCACATCGGGCGCACCGGGCGGCGGGGGGTATTTACCTTCGCGCTGGATCACATCGGGCCGGTTCACCCCCGCCGCCGCGACCCGGATCAGCGCCTGACCGGGCCCAGGGGCCGGAACCGGCCGTTCCGCCAGCACCAGAGCCTCCGGCCCGCCGGGCGAAGGCGCAACCACTGCGCGCATGGTTTGCTGCATATCGAGCCCGCCTGTCCCCATCCCGCGCGCCGCCGGGCCTTGGGCGCCAGCTTCCCTTGCATTAGCATCCCGTGTCAGGGGGACACAGGGGCGAGAAGCGGAGGGCCTTCATGTTCGATGACGAGGCGCCGCGGCCGAAACGCCAGATCGTGATCGGCGAGGATCTTTACGGATTTTCCGTCGGCGAGCTGAAAGAGCGGATCGAGCGTCTGGAGGCCGAGATCGGGCGCACCCGGACGACTCTGGATTCCAAGAAATCCGGCCTTGCGGCCGCCGACGCGGTGTTTTCCCGCAAGGGCTGAACGGAAATCGCGCAAAAGGGGTATGGCGTGGCGCTTGCAAACGGCTGGAGCCAGAAACTGGACGGACACTTCACCTTATGGACGCGAGCCTCTTGTCTGACGCGCTGACCGAACCGCACGCCGCGCCGCCGGGCGATCCACATATGGCCGCGCGTAGCGAACGGATTCGGGATTTCGCCGGATCGGAGATTTTCGCGCGCGCCTTCAATGAGGGCATGGGGCTGGTGGAGGAGACTGCCGCCTATCTGGACAGTGGCGGGCGCGAGGATTCCAAGCGCCTGTCGCGCGCCGGGGCACTCGCCTACGCCGCCGAATCCATGCGCCTGACGACACGGCTGATGAATGTCGCGTCGTGGCTACTGGTGCAGCATTCGGTGCGGCAGGGCGAAATGAGCCCGGAAGAGGCGGCGCAGGATAAATACCGCCTGAAGCGGGAAGAAAGCCGGACCAGCGCCCTTGCCCCGGAAGGAGCGGAAGATCTGCCCGCGCGGCTGCGCCAGCTCGTGCGCCGCTCGCAGCAAATCTATGACCGGGCGCAGCGGCTGGACGCCGATGTCTATCGCGAGCGGACACAGCCCAACGCGGTGGAGCAGCAGATCGGCCGGCTGCGTCAGGTCTTCGGCGGCGGGTAATCGCGCGGGAGAGACCCGGCAAACGGCTCTCAGGCTATTATAGAGCGTCTTTGCTCTTCGGGGGCTTTCCGTTGTCGCCGCTGTTTCCGTCATGGAGCCCTTCATGCTGACGCGCCGGCGCGTGCTGGCCCGGGCCTGGCCGATGGCGCTGGCCGGCGCGGCCCTGCCGCTGGCCGGGGCGGCCGACACGCTGGTCATCAGCCTGACGCATGGCGCGGCGGAGATCGGCGGCGTCGGGCTCGGCCTTGTCGCCTATTCGCCGGTCTATTGGGGGTTTTATTTCCTGCGCATGGGCGCGACGGGCCTGGCCGCCCAGGCCGAGGGCGCGGGCGACGAACCGGCGCTGCAGCGCGTGCTGGTCCGCGCGCTGGCGGCGGGGCTGGCGTTTGGCGTGCTGGCGCTGGCCGCCTCGGCGCCGCTGTCGGCGCTGATTTTTGGCCTGTTACAGGGATCGGAGGCGGTGGAGACCGCCGGCGCATCCTATTTCGCCGCGCGGCTTTATGGCGCGCCGGCGGCGCTGGCCATGTTCGCCATGGCCGGCTGGCTGATCGGGGTCGGGCGCACGCGCGCGATCCTGGCCGCCTATGGTGCGATGAGCGCGGTGAATATCGCGCTCGATCTGTGGTTCGTTCTGGAGCTTGGCATGGGTCCGGGCGGCGTGGGCGCCGCCACCGCCATCGCCGAATGGTGCGGCGCGGCGCTGGCCGCCGCCCTTGTGCTGGCGGAGATTGCGCGGCGCGGCGGCTGGACGGCGGAGACCTTCCTGTGGGCGCGTCTGTCCGATCTTGCCGCGCTGGCGCGCCTGTTCACGGTTTCGGCGGCGCTATTCGTGCGCTCGGCGGCGATGATTTTCGGCTTTGCCTGGTTCCAGAACGCCGGGGCGCGCATGGGCGACACGGTGATCGCGGCGGACCAGGTGCTGCTGCAATTCGTCGCCTTCTGGGCGTTTGTTCTGGATTCCTTCGCCTTCACGGCGGAGGCCGAGACCGGCCGCGCCGTGGGCCGCCGCGCCCATGCGGATTTTCGCCGCGCCGTGCGCCTGACCAGCGAGCTGGCGCTGATCTGCGGCATTATCTTCGCCGCCATCACGCTGCTGGCCGGACCGGCGATTCTGGACGCCGTGGTGCGCGATGACGCGGTGCGCGCGCTGGCGCGCGAGCTTTTACCCTGGTGCGCCGCTATTCCGGCGCTGGGCGCCGCGGCATGGCAGCTCGACGGAATCTTTATCGGCGCGACGCGCGTGCGCACCATGGCCGTGGCCGCCATCGCCGCGGCCGGACTTTATATTATGGCCGACATGATCCTGCGCCCCGCGTTCGGCGTGCACGGGCTGTGGGCGGCGTTTCTGCTCTATTATGTGCTGCGCGCCGCGACGCTGGCGGTTGCTTTCCCGGCGCTGGACCGGTCCATCGCGCCGCGCCCGGGCAACATCCGTTCGGATTGAACCCGCGGATTCCATCCGGACGGATGCGTTTGCCCGCCATCACAAGGGCAATATCGGTTTGAATGGAATCGCAGAGGCCATTCAAACCGATAAAATTGCCCGCCATCAAAGTGTAGAGCATGACCGGATTTGACCTGCCTGCGCGGAGCCGAGGCTCCGCTTCGGCGAAGGCAGGTCGGGTCATGCTCTGGTCGCCCGGTTTTGATTTCGACCAAGCGCGAAGACCTGTAAGACGGTTCAGGGATCATGCGCCGGGGAGGGAAAGCATGACGCAGAGCACGACGGAGTCTGCCCCGCCTTCGGGATGGTCGCGCTGGAAACTGATCGGGCCGGGAATCGTCGTGGCCGTGACCGGCGTCGGCGCCGGCGATCTGGTGGCGACGCTGATCGCCGGGTCGCGCTTTGGCTACACGCTGCTCTGGGCCGCCATTGTTGGCTGCATCCTGAAAATCGCGCTGGCCGAGGCGGTGGGCCGCTATCATTTGTCGACCGGCTCGACCATGCTGGAGGGCTGGCGCTCGCTCGGGCGCTGGACCGGCTGGTATTTCGGCATCTACATCGTGCTGTGGGGCTTTGTGTATGGCGCCACGGCGATGAGCGTGACGGCGCTGCCGCTCTCGGCCCTGTTTCCCGATCTGATGCCGCTCTGGGCCTGGAGCATGATCGCCGGAATCACGGGCGCTGTTTTCATCCTGCTTAATCGCTACGGCGTGTTCGAAGCGGTGATGAAAGTCTTTGTCGGCGTGATGTTTGTGATCGTGGTCGGGCTGGCCTTTCTGGTCACGCCCGATCTCGGCGCGGCGATGCGCGGACTGGTTCCCACGCTGCCGGCCGGATCGGCCATCTATACGCTGGGCCTGATCGGCGGAGTCGGCGGCACCATCACGCTGGCGGCCTATGGCTATTGGGTGAACGCCAAAGGATGGCGCACGCCCGCCTGGATGGGGATGATGCGGTTCGACAATCGCGCGGCCTATATCCTCACCGGAATTTTCGTGGTGGCGATGCTGATCGTCGGCGCCGAGATTCTCTACGCGGCGCAGATCGCGCTGGCGGGCGGCGGGCGCGGCCTGCTGGACCTGGGAACCGTGCTGTCGGAACGGTTCGGCCCGGTGATCGCCGCGCTGTTTCTGGTCGGGTTTTTCGCCGCGACATTTTCATCGCTGCTCGGCGTCTGGCACGGCGTGTCGCTGCTGTTCGCCGATTTCGTCCGCAATCTGAAAGGCAATGGCGGGGATCAGACAAATCTGGAGACTACGCCGGCGTTCCGCTTTTATGTTCTGTGGCTCACCTTTCCGCCGATGCTGTTGCTGCTGCTCGGCCAGCCTTTTGCGCTGGTCATCGCCTATGGCGCGTTCGGGGCATTCTTCATGCCGTTTCTGGCGCTGACGTTGATCTGGCTGCTGAATTCGCCGCGCATCCCGCAAGAATGGCGGTCCGGCTGGTTGTCGAACGGGATGCTTGTTCTGGCCGCCGCACTGTTCGTGGTGCTGTGCGTCCATCAGCTCTGGTCGATGCTCTGAGCGTGGCGGTGCGGTGCGGGCGTCAGGCGGAGGGTGAAAGTTTCTTCTCGCGGATAAAGGGCGCGACATGTTCCGGCCGCACGCCGAGCCCGATCACGCGCGCCGGAATGCGCTGAAGCACGGGAAAGCGCTGCAACAGACGGATCGCGGCCGGCGGCCGGGGCGGGACGGCGCGCGCCAGAGCCGGCCGGATCACGATGTTCTGAAGCTGGAGCTGTAATGCCTGGGTGATGCGCGTCGGCGGCATACGCCGGCGCTGCACCGCCATCAGGTCAGCAAGGCCCGGCGTTCCCGCTTTCAGTGGCCGGGCCAGAATATTCGCCGCCGCTACCGCGTCCTGGATGGCGAGATTCACACCGACGCCTCCGATCGGACTCATGGCGTGCGCGGCGTCGCCGATACAGAGCAGGCCCGGCCGGCTCCATCGCAGCAGCCGGTCGACCCGCACGGTCAGCAATTTGACATCGTCCCAGGAGCCGATGGCGTCCATGCGCGCGCGGGCGAAACCGGATTCCGCAGCGATGGTGTCGCGAAACGTTTCCAGCCCGCGGGCCCGCACCGCGTCGAGACCGCCTTTGGGAATGACCCGGGCGCATTGCCAGTAATCGCCGCGAAAGAGCGTAATCAGAATGGCGCCGGCGCCGAACCGGCCCAGGCTCTCCTGCGATTCTCCGGGCGCGGCCGGCAGGCGGAACCACAGCACATCCATCGGCGCGCCGAAATCGCGGACCGGCAACCCGGAGGACGCGCGCAGCACAGAACCGCGCCCGTCCGCCGCGATGGTCAGGGCCGCCCGCACCTCGCCCGGACCACCTTCGCTTTCGGTGCGCACGCCGGTCACGACTCCGTCCGCCATCACCAGATCGGCCGCGCGCGTTTGCATATGCAGCGCAAAATTGGGGAATCGCCGCGCTTCCTCCGCCAGAAAATTGAGGAAATCCCATTGCGGCGTCAGCACGATATATTGTGCGCGCACCGGCAGATGCGTCAAATCGGCGACATCGACCGTCGCGCCGCCGATCTGCGCGCGCAGACGCTCCACTTTCTGGTGAGGAAGCGTGAGAAAATGGTCGAGCAGGCCCAGCTCATCCAGCACTTCCATCGTCGAGGGATGCACCGTGTCGCCGCGAAAATCGCGCAGGAAATCCGCGTGCTTTTCCAGCACGACAACATCAACTCCCGCCCGCGCTAGAAGATAGCCGGCCATCAGCCCGGCCGGGCCGCCGCCAGCGATGCAGCATTGCGTCTCAATGATCGCCATTGGCGTCTCCTGTCCCGCCCGGCGCCATGGCGGCGTTGAACGGCCGGCTGAGATTACGCGTTTCCTTGCATGGTCTCACCTGCCCTGCCGCTTTATCAGTCTACCCCGGCTGCATTCCTTATGCAGCGGCGCTAGTCTCAAGTCTCAGCGAGACGGGGAGACGGGAGGACGGCATGGAACAGGCGATCGACAAGGCGGTGGAAGCGTTTGAGCGCGGCAAGCTCTCGCGCCGCGATCTGGTGCAGGGCCTGACCGCCATTGTGGCGAGCGCGGGCGCAGGCGGCGCCGCGGCGGCGCAGGGCGTGGTGCGCGGGGCGCCGACGCTGGTGTCCGATATGACCGACCTTGCAGGGGCGGCGCCGTTCCGCCCCACGGGCATCGACCATATCTCGGTGCTGGTGGAGAATCTGGAACGCAGCGCGGAGTTTTATGCGCGGCTGTTCGGCCTGCGCGTGGTCAGCGAGGACGTGGAGCACAAGATCCTGCGCATGGCCAATGATGACGACCGCATCATTGTCAGCGTGCGCGAGAAACAGCCCTATGGCGCGCTCGACCATTATTGTTTCAAGGTCGATACGCTGAATCAGGCGGAGGCCACGGAGATTTTCGCGCAGCACAGCCTGACCGCCTCCTACCATGTGGAATACGGCTATTACGTACTCGGCCCGGACGGGGAAGTGGTGCAGCTCGTCTGATCCCGCCCGCCTCGCGCCCGGATGACAATGACCAGGACCGCGCCGATGGTGCGCGCCGGCCTGCCGGTTGAGCGCACATCCTATTTGCCGCATCTGGACGGCCTGCGCGGGATTTCCGTCGTTCTGGTGCTGCTGTTCCACGCCTGGCCGGACAGCTTTCCCGGCGGCTTTATCGGCGTGGACGTATTCTTCGTCGTGTCCGGATTCCTGATTACGCGCCTGCTGTATTCCGAGCGGGCGGGCGGGCGGCTCACCTATGGGAGCTTCCTGATACGGCGCGTCAGGCGGCTGTGGCCCAGCTTCGCGCTGGTCGCGATTCTGGCCTTCGCCTTCGCCTGGTTCGGCCTTTCGCCCGCCGCGTTCGACGATTTCGCGCGCGCGCTGGCCGCCGCGCTGGGGCTCAGCTCCAACTGGTATTTCTATTTCACGACCGACTATTTCAACGAAGCGCTGGATTCCAACCTGTTGCTGCACACCTGGTCGCTTGGCGTAGAGGAGCAATTCTATCTGGTCTTCCCGCTTCTGTTCCTGCTGCTGGGCGCGCGGCGCCGCGCCTTCGCGCTTCTGGTCGGCGCCCTGTGGCTGGTCTCTTTTGCGATGTCGGCGGCGAGCGCGTTCACAGGCGGGGCGCAGGGCGCATTCTTCGCCACGCATCTGAGAGTCTGGGAGCTGGCGACCGGGGCGCTACTGTTCCTGCTGCTGCGCGACCGCGCCGCGCCGCTTTCCAATCCGCTGCGCGGAACGCTGACACTGGCGGGGCTGGCCGCGATTCTGGCCGGGACAATGCTGCTCGCGGCGGACATGCGCTATCCCGGCGTTCTGGCGCTGATCCCTGTCGCCGGCGCGGCAGCGGCGCTGGTTTTCGGTGCGCGCGCGCCGGATGGCGGTGCGTTCCCGGCGGCGTTCCTGTCGGCGCGCGTGCTGACCTATACGGGGCGTATCTCTTATGTGCTGTATCTGACGCACTGGCCGGTGCTGCAGGCCCTGCGCACGCTGATGTTCGATCCCGGCGATGTCGAGATCGTTCTGGCGCTGCTTGTCTCTGTTATCCTCTCTGTCCTGATCTATCACGCGATTGAAAAGCCGGTGCATGCGCGGCGCGCGCTGCGCAGCAATCGAGCGTTGCTCGCCGTTGTTGTCCCGGTTTCGGCTCTGCTGCTGGCCGGCGCGCTGCTGGTGATACAGCGCGGCGGGTTTCCCGAACGTGCGCCGCCGGAAGCGGCGCTGGCGCTTTCGGCCGGGCCGGATACGCGGCCCGTTGCGATGGATTGCGGCCCGGCGCGCGAGACAGCGATGCGCGTCTTTGGCGTGACAGCGTTCGAGGGGCCGGAGGCGGAGCCTTTACAACTCTGCACGTTCGGGGACGAGTCGCGCGGGGCGCCGGACATTATTCTATGGGGCGACAGCCATATGGCGGCGGCCGCCAATGCGCTGGCGGAGCGGATCATCGCCGATGGGCGCTATGGGGTTCTGGCGTCACGCGGCGCGTGCCCGTCGCTGCTGGATACGGCATGGTCGCCGCTGCCGCCTGCGGAAGCGGCGACCTGCGCCGCGCTGGGCGAAGGCGTGGCGCGCATGGTCGAGAGCGGGGCCGTGGCGCAACTTCTCATGGTCTCGCACTGGGACACCTATGCGCCGCAACCGGCCGGGCTGTTTGGCGGCGTGCGCGCCGGCAAGCTGCGCATGGTGAGCGCCGCGCCGGGAGCAGATTCCGGGCTGGAGGTTTTCCCCAGGGCATGGACCGCGACGCTGGCGCGGCTGGCGCCGCATACGCGCCTGGATGTGCTGATCGACGTGCCGACGCATTCCTTTTCCGTACCACATGCGGTGGCCTATCGGGCGCGATGGCCGCTGCTGCCCGAACCCGGCTGGATAACGGCGGAAGAGCAGGAACGGCGCCGCGCCGCCTATCTGCCGCTAATGCGGGACGCCGCGCGCGCGGGCCTTGTGACCCTGCACGACCCGCTGCCCGTCTTTTGCCCGGAGGCGGTCTGTCTGGCGGAGATTGACGGCGCGCCGTTATTCTTCGACAGCAATCATCTTAGCGCCGCAGGCGCGGACCTGTTGCTGCGCGGACTGCCCGCGCTCGGGCGCGAGGAGCCGCGATCACAATAGCACAGCCGGCGAACGGGCAGGCCGATGCGTTGAATCCGTCACAGGCGGCGGAAATTTTTCGCGATAGCCAGTCTCGCTGCTTCATGTTTCGCGGAACAAGGCTATGACGTGCGCATAACGGCATGGCGAATACGATGAGCGACCCGATATCGCCGAACGCCATCGAGGCGCGCGGTCTGATTAAACATTTTGGCGATGTGCACGCGGTGGACGGCGTCGATCTCGACGTGCCGCGCGGCATGATCTTCGCCATTCTGGGCCCCAACGGCGCGGGCAAGACGACGACCATGCGCATGCTGGCGACGCTGATTACGCCCGATGCCGGGCAGGCGCGCGTGATGGGCCATGATGTGGTGATAGAGGCGCAGGCCGTGCGCAGCGCCATCGCCATGACCGGCCAGTTCGCCTCGCTCGATGAAGACCTGACCGGACGGGACAATCTGCTGCTGCTGGCCCGGCTGTGGGGCTTTAAAGGCCGCGCGGCGCGGGCGCGCGCCGATGAGCTGCTGGCGGCGTTCGACCTGACCGGCGCTGCGAAAAAACAGGTGAAGGATTATTCCGGCGGCATGCGGCGGCGGCTGGACATCGCCGCCTCGCTGATCGTCACGCCGGGCGTGCTGTTTCTGGACGAGCCAACCACGGGGCTGGACCCCACTGCGCGCCAGAGCGTGTGGCGCATGATCCGGGCGCTGGCCGGATCGGGCGTCACCATCCTGCTGACCACACAATATCTGGAAGAGGCGGACCAGCTCGCCGCGCGCATCGCCGTGATCGACAAGGGCATAAAGATCGCCGAGGGCACGAGCCGCGAACTGAAGGCAGCGACCGGCGCCGGAACGCTGCATGTCACGCTGGCCGATGCGGCGCGGCTGGACGAGGCCGCCACGATTCTGGAACGCGCGCTCGGCGCGCCGGCGCAGCGCAGCCCCGAAGGCGCGCGCCTGGCGATACCGGCCGGCGGCGCGAAGGCGGCGCATGAAGCAACAGGCGCGCTGCTGGAGGCGGGGATCGAAATCGCAGACTTCTCGGTCGGCTCGCCGAGCCTGGAGGAGGTCTTCTTCGCCCTGACAGGAACCAAAGAGCCAGGAACCAAAGAGACCGGAACGATGGAGCCCGCGGCATGACCGGCGCATTCTCTACCCCGCCAGTCCTGCACGCAGCGCGGCCCAAACCGCCGGGCGCGATCAGCAATGCGCTGGCGTTTGGCTGGCGCGCGGTTCTGAAATTCCGTCATGTGCCGGAGCAGATGTTCGATCTGGTGATGACGCCGATCATGTTCACGCTGCTGTTCACATTTGTGTTCGGCGGCGCGCTTTCCGGCAGTCCGGGCGACTATCTGCAATATTTCCTGCCCGGTATTCTGGTGCAGACCGTGGCGTTCAATTCGGTCTATTCCGGCATGGGGCTGAGCACCGATCTGGGCAAGGGCCTGTTCGACCGGTTCCGCACGCTGCCGATCTGGTCGCTGGCGCCCTTCGCCGGGCTGATCGCGGGCGACATTCTGCGCCATCTGATCGCCGCCGGGATCATTCTCGGCATCGGTCTGATCCTCGGCTTCCGGCCAGAGGCGGGCGCGGCGGGGACGCTGGCGGCGTTTGTGCTGCTGCTTGGCCTCGGATTCGGGATGGGCTGGGTGTTTATCGTGCTCGGCCTGCTGATCCGCACGCCGATGACAGTGATGACCGCGGGCTTTACCGTTTTGTTTCCGCTGATCTTCGCCTCCAACATCATGGTCGATCCGGCGACCATGCCCGGCTGGCTGCGCGCCTTTGTCGAGATCAATCCGGTGTCGCTGATGACCACGGCGATGCGCGGCCTGATGCATGGCGGCGCGACCTGGAGCCAGATCGGGCTGGCGCTGATCGGCCCCGCCGTGCTGACGCTGGTCCTCGCGCCGCTGACCGTCATTCTGTACCGCAGGCGGTGAATCGTGAGCGGGTCTGATTCTGCGATCCAATGTGACGAGTATGCGATAGCTCTCGGCAGGTTCGTTCTTCAGTCTGCCTTCGTTGAGCATCGAATTAGAGTGACATATGTATGGTCATTTAACCTGAAAGGAGCGGATCTCGTTCGAGAAGCGTTCGCCCCACAGCTCAGTCAGCTACGATCAAAGTTTGTTGAACAATGGCGCAGCATTACGCAAGCCGCACCCTTAGCGAATGATCTCGACTTCCTGATGGAACGATTCGAAGTCATCCAAAATTTTCGCAACGAACGTGTGCATGGCGCATTGGAAAAACGTGACGATGTCTGGAAAACAGGTTATGTGGCGCGGCTAAAAAACCAGCCCATCAAGCCCGAAATCGTGTGGTTCGATCTGATTCCGCAAGAGTTGGAACAAAAAACATCCGAACTGGAATCAATTTATCATGACCTTGTGCACCTTACGAAGCGAGCCGGGCTGGAGCCAACAAACCCAAGAAAGCCCAGTTGGGGGTAATTTCGAACAGTCGGCGAAGTTGTCGCGGCGTTACGCCAGCGTGACGCCGCCATCGGCGGTGAGCAGGGCGCCGGTGATATAGGAGGCGGAATCGGAGGCGAGGAACAGGATCGCCTCGGCGATCTCTTCCGCCGTTCCCATCCGCTTCATCGGCACGCTCTCTGTCATCGCCGCGCGCACAGGCTCGGGCGCGGTCGCCATCATCGGCGTATCGACAAGACCCGGACAGATGGCGTTGACGCGGATATTGGCGCCGACGAGGTCCAGCGCCGCGGATTTGGTGAGACCGGCCAGCCCGTGCTTGGCCGCGACATAGGGCGACATGCCCGCGCCCGCGACGATGCTGGCGATGGAGGCGGTGTTGACGATGGCGCCGCCGCCGGAGGTTTTCAGCGCCGGGATTTCCGCCTTCATGCAATAGAACACGCCGGAAAGATTGACCGCGATCAGCCGGTTCCAGTGATCGACCGCCACATCCTCCACCGAGCCGCCTATGCCGGAGGGAATCCCGGCATTGTTCACCGCCACGTGCAGGCCGCCAAAGGCGCTGACGGTCTCCGCCACCATGCGCGCGCAGTCTTCGTATTGCGACACATCGGCCTGCACGGCGCGCGCCGCGGCACCGATGTCTTTCGCCGCGCGCGCGGCGGCGTCTCCGTCAATATCGGCCAGCGTCACGCGCGCACCCTCACGCGCGAAGGCGCGCGCCGAGGCAAGCCCGATGCCCGACGCCGCGCCGGTGACCAGAACGGATTTTCCCGCAAAGCGCCCGGTCATTTCGCCAATTCCACACAGCCGCCATCGGCGAAGAGGTCGATTCCAGTGATGAAGCTGGCCTCGTCCGCCGCCAGGAACAGGATGGCGCGGGCGATCTCTTCCGGCTCGCCCATGCGCTTCATCGGCACGGCTTCTGTCATCACCTTGCGCAGCCCGTCCACGGCCTCCGGCGGCAGGCCGCTGCGATTGATAATCGGGGTCTCAGTCGGGCCGGGGCTGACCATGTTCACCCGAATTTTCCGCGGCAGCAGCTCCACCGCCAGAATCCGCGCCACGGCGCGCAGCCCGGCCTTGGACGCGGCATAGACGGCGTTGCCCGGAATGGCGAGCACGGCGCCGATGGAGCCGGTGAAGACGATGGCGCCGCCATCCCGCATCAGCGGCAGCGCCTTTTGCGCGGCGAAGAAACAGCCGCGCAGATTGACGTTATGCACGCTGTCCCAGATGTCCGGCGTCACGTCGGGGACCGGCGCGAACACGCCGACCCCGGCATTGACGACCAGGATGTCGATCCGGCCGAAATGCTCGCCGATCCGGGCCATCGCCGCGTCCGTATCCGTGGGCTCGTCAATATCGGAGCGGATGGCCAGCACATCGCCGCCGATTGTTTTCGCCGCCGCGTCCAGCGTTTGCGGATCGCGGCCGGTGATCGCCACGCGCCCGCCCTCGGCGGCGAAACCGCGCGCGGCCTCCAGCCCGATGCCGCTATTGCCGCCCAGAACAACGCAGGCCTTGCCGGCGAATCGCGCGCCGGAAGCGGTCATTCCCCGTCCCCGAACATCGACAGCGGATTGACGGGATCAGCAGGCATGTCCTGGATCACGTCCCAATGCTCGGCGATTTTGCCGTCGGCGATGCGGAAAAGATCGATCACCGCCAGGCCCGGATCGCCGGGAAACCGCTCCACATGCACATGCACGGCGACCATGTTTCCATCGACCAGAGCGCGGTGGATGGTCTGGCGCGCATCGGGACTTTCGACCCGCACCATGCGCAGAAAATCCTTCAACCCGTCACGGCCGGGCGCGGCGTATTGCGAGTGCTGGATGTAATCCCCGGCGATGTAATCGTCGACGCGGTCCGCATCCATGGCGATCAGCACGTTGCGGTACATCTCCAGAACCAGATCGAGATTGCGCTGCTCTTCCGCTGTTCGGCTCATACCGGTCTCCTCCCCGCCGGTCGCGACAGGCGCCGGCGCGGAGCAGGCGGCCAGAAGCGCGGCGGCGGCCAGCACTGCAAACCGGGTCATCGTGATGGTTGTCTGCGTCATCGCTCTATGTGCGCCGCATCCGTGTTCGCGGCGCCTCCTCCCAAAGCCGGGGAGCATACGCGCCCCGGCGCGGAGCGCCATCTTCAAAAGTGCGCGGAGCGGCCACCTCCTAAAGTGGCATGGAACGTCATCCCCCAAGTGGCTGTCTGTCCGCGCTTAGCGTGCGGCGCGATGCGGCGCCCCATGGCGCAGCCGCGCCAGCAGGGCCAGCGGATCGGGCAGTTTCGCCTTCAGATCGCGCGCCCGCGCCTTGGCCTTTTCGAAGCGCATCACGTCCTTGATGCGCCGCTGGAGAAATGCGTTTGTCTTCGCCAGACCGGGATCGGAATCTTCCAGAAACACGGTGAAGGCCGCGCCCAGCACACCCGAAAGGATGGCCCGCTTGGAGTAGAAATTACTGTCGGTGGAGCGGTCGCCGAGGGCGCGCCAGATCGCGTCCGAAGCGCGCCACAGAATACGCGCATTGGCCGCGCCCGCATCCGGCAGCAGAAGCCGCGCCGCCGCCCGGCGCGCCGCCTCGCGATGCGGATGCAGCGGCGCCAGCCGCGCCATCACCGCCGCCTCCACGCGCTGGCGCACTTTCAGCCCGGTCAGGTCCATGCCGGCCAACATCTCAGCCATCGCCCGGTCGGACTGGCGCGCCCAGAAATCAATGGCGTCGACCGGCCCACGCGGAAAATAGAGCGCCTCGGCCCCCTCGGGCAGACCGGCCTCGCGCGCGGCGCGGGCCAGCGTGGCCGCCGTCCAGCCGTCGAAGGCGGCATGATCCAGCGCCCGGGCCAGGATGGCGGCGCGGTTCGCCTCGAAACGGGGAAAATCCGCCCCTTCGGGGCCGCCGGACGCGCCGGAATCCATGCTGGAAGCCATGTCAGAAGCCATGTTTGGCATCATAAACCGCCTTTCGGCCTGCGCCACCCGCTGACATCATCCGTTTCGGCCGAGGCGCCCCCGCCCCGGATTTGCCGCAGCGGCGCGCTGGACAGGGCAAAATCCCTTTGCTATCAGCCCCGCCAACGATTTCGCAGGTTCTGCGGAAGCGGCGAGAGCCTGTTTGGCGTCGTCTGTTTCCCGAAGCCCCGGCAGGAGTAAGGGCCATCGTCCAGATCTATGTGCGCGACAACAATGTCGAACAGGCATTGAAAGCGCTGAAAAAGAAGATGCAGCGGGAAGGCACGTTCCGCGAAATGAAGCGCCGGGCCTTCTATGAGAAGCCCTCGGAAAAGCGCGCCCGGCAAAAGGCCGAGGCGGTGCGCCGCGCCCGCAAGCTGGCGCGCAAGCGCGCCCAGCGCGAGGGCCTGATCTCGCGGAAGCCCGCCCCTACCCGCTGAGCCTGTTCCCGTTTCTGAACGGAGAAACCGCCGCCCTTCCGGGCGGCGGTTTTGTTTTTGGCCGCCCACTTTCCAGAACGGCGGTTTTGTTTTTGAGCCTCCCTTTCCGGGGCAGGCTCAATCCTTTTCCTGGTCGTGTTCCTTGCCCGTTTCGGGATCGAGCAGGCGGTGCGCGTGAATGATGAAATAGCGCGTCAGCGCGCTGTCGACCGTGCGTTGGGCCGCGCCGCGCCAGGCGGCGTGCGCCGTGCGGTAATTCGGATAGGCGCCGACGAAATCCAGTTTCGATAGATCACGGAATTCGATCCCGTCCACATCTTTCAGTTCGCCGCCAACCACAATGTGAAGAAGCTGACGGTCCGGGTCTTTGTGCTGCGCCATGTTCCGGTTCACCTCCGTTCGTCCAGCCGCCGCATCAGCGCCGCATGGAAATCCGGCGCCCCGCATACCAGACCGGGCTTGCGAATCTGCGCCTCGTTATAGCGCAACAAAGCGCCATCCAAACCCGTCACGATTCCGCCAGCCTCTTCCAGAATCAGGTCGGCGGCGGCAAGATCCCAGTCATTTTTGGCGCTGAGCGCCAGCGCCCCGTTCCATTCGCCGCGCGCCACCAGCGCCATGCGCAAGGCGATGGAATTGCTGTAGGCGGTTCGCAGCGAATCCGGCCATGGCGCGCGCCATTTTTTCGGCGACAGCGTTCCAGCGGTGCAGAGCAGCCGCCCGCCAGCGAGCCCGGCCCGGTCACTGACCCGCAGCATCTCGCCATCGCGCCAGGCGCCGCGCCCCCGCTCGGCAACGTACATCGCGCCATCCGCCGGCTGATAAAGCACGCCCGCCACGGGCCGGCCCGCGCGGACCAGCGCCACCGAAATGACCCAGCCGCGCCCGCCGCGCAGATAGGCGCGGGTGCCGTCGATGGGGTCGACAACAAAGACAGATTCGCGGGACAGCCGCGCCGGATTGTCCGGACTCTCTTCCGACAGCCAGCCATAATCAGGCCGCGCCGACAGCAGCATGTCTTTCATGATGTGATCGGCGGCCAGATCGCCGGCGCTGACCGGGCCCGCACCGCCCGGCTTTTCGGTGACATCACTGGACGTGAGCGATCCCTGAAGGCGCAGCGCCTCCGCACCCGCCGCGCGCGCGGCGCCGATCAGCAGATCAAGATCGTCCCCGGCGGCGCTCACAGTCCGGCGACGGCGAGGCCGTCAATACGCAGCGAGGGCGCATTGGCCGCGCGGCGGAATTCCAGATCGGAAGCCGGAGCAAGGCGCAGGAACATGTCGCGCAGATTGCCGGCCACGGTCACCTCGCTCACCGGGCCCGCCGGCGCGCCCTTTTCAATGGAGAAGCCGGCGATCCCCACCGACCAGTCGCCGGTATTGGGATTCAGCGACGGGCCGAACATTTCGGTCACCAGCAATCCTTCGCCGGTCTCGGCAATCATCTCGTGCAGTGTGCGTTCGCCGGGCGCGATCCACAGATTGGAAGGCGCGACGCCGGGCGGGCTGGCTCCGCCGCGCGAGGCGTGGCCGGTGGTGGAAAGGCCGAGCTGGGCGGCGGCGGCGCAATTCAGCATCCAGCTTGTCAGCACACCGTCTTTCACGATCTCCATGCGCGATCCGGCCACGCCTTCGGAATCGAAGGGACGGGAGCCGTGGCCCCGCGGCAGAAACGGATCGTCGATAATCTTGACGCCGCCGGCGAAGACCGGCTCGCCCAGCCGGTCGCGCAGAAACGAGACGCCGCGCGCCACCGCGTTGCCGGCAATGGCGGATGCGAAGGCGCCGAGCAACGATCCCGCGACGCGGTTTTCAAAAATCACCGGCCGCTTGCCGCTTTTGACCTTGGCCGCGCCAAGACGGGCGACGGCGCGGCGGCCGGCTTCCGCGCCGACCCAGGCCGCGCTTTTCAGATCGGCGCCATGGCGGGCGGAATCGGCTTCGTAATCGCGTTCCATCGCGCCGTTCTTCGCGGCGATCGGCGCGACGCCAAAATGGTGCGAACTGGCGCGCCAGCCATTGCAGAATCCGTTGGTGGCGGCGAGCAGGAAGCCGCTCGCGCCCCATCCCGCCCAAGCCTCGTCCACCTGCGTCACGCCGGGTACGGCGCGGGCCGCCGCCTCGGTCTCCAGCGCCAGCGCCTCCAGATGCTCCGGGCGCGGCTGTTCGGGATCGAACAGGTCGAGATCGGGTATAGCCCTGGCCAGCCGGTCCTGTGGCGCGAGACCCGCCCATTTGTCTTCCGGCGCCACCCGCGCCATGGCGACGGCGCGCCCGGCCAGCCGGGTCAACCCGTCGCCGGAAAGGTCGGAGGATGAGACGCTGGCGGCGCGGCGGCCGATAAAGGCGCGCAGCGAAATCTCCCGCCCCTCGGAGCGATCAATATCTTCCAGCCGGCCGCCACGTGCGGTGACGTTCAGCGACAGGCTTTCAGCCACGACCGCCTCGGCGGCGTCGGCCCCGGCGGCGCAGGCGCGGTCCAGCAAGCTTTCCAGAAGCCCGGCGAACCGTTCGGGATGCGGCGCGCCGTCCATTTCCGTGGGGGAAGACATCCTGTTCTGATTAGGCGTCGGGCGCCTTTCCCGCAAGGCAGGCCTATCCCTGAACGCACTGCTCCATGATGCGCGCCGCCGCGCCGGCCAGCGCCTCACGCTCGGCGGGGGTCAGCCACATTTCGACGCGCGACGCCTCGACCGGGTCGGAGATCACCTGCGCCGTCAGATAGGCAAGGGCGCGGCCGGAATATTCGTCAGCGGCGGCGTTGGCGATGCAGCCGCACTCCAGCGGCATGGCGGCGCCGCGCACATTGCAGATCATCGCCACCGCCTTGCGGTCGGCATGCAGATCGGGAACGGGGCGAATCTGCGACAAGTCCGGGGCCGGACGGATCGGCGGCGTGAAATCGGGTATCTCGCGCAGAAACAGCCCCTCGTCCGGCTCCGTATCGCCGCAACCCGCGAGACAGAGCGCCGCGACGCCCGCCAGAATCGCCGCGCCAGGCAGTTTCATGGCGTCTGTCTCATTCTCCGGCTTCCTTGTTCTTGTTCATCCTTGATCCGGTTCCGGCGCGCCGTTCCCGCGCAATTCAGCGCGGCCGGTTCGCCGCCTGAACAATGCAGGGCGCGGACGTGCGGGCATAGGCCTCCGCTGTCATATCGGCCCAGCCAGGCTCGCGGCCCGACGCCAGCTGGCGCAGCGCCGCCGGGGCGCCGCGATTGATCGCGATGGCGGCCTCATAGGCGCCGTCGCCCACGCTCTGCCGCAGGGCCTGGGCCCGGCAGGCGCAGATTTCCGCCATGGCCGGGCTACAGGAGGCGCGCACATCGGCCAGCGTGGCCGTCGCGGGCGCGGGGGGCGCATCACCACCGGGCCCGGCGCCGGGAAGTGCGGGCCCGCCGTCCGGATCCGGCGCGGCTGTGCGCAGACACGCCGCCTCTGCCGTGAAAAACGCCTGAATGGCGGCGGCGCGCTCCGGCTCTGTCATGGCCTCGCCAATATCCACCGCGGCGGAGAGATCGCCGCCATAGGTCGCACCCGCATAGGCCATGGCCCGCGTTCCAGAGCGCAGCATCCGGCCGCGCATGCAGGTGCATTCGACAGCGCCGATTCCGCGCTGCATGCACATCGCGTCGAACATTTCGCGCGCATAGGTCTGGGTATTGCGCACCTCGCCGCCCGGCCCCGCCGCGATCTTGTCGCGCGGATCATCGCCCGGTCCGCAGGCGGCGAGCAGCAACAGGCCGAAAGCCAGCAACAGCGTGGCGGCCGGAGCCGGCCCGCCTGTTCGGGGATGCGCCGTCCGCTGCATCGTCTCAGGCCGCTAAAGCGCGGTCCATCGCCTGCGCCAGAATCTGCGGATCCTGCGCGCCGCTGAGCGCCACGCGCCGCTCGATGATGAACGTGGGAACCCCGGTGACGCCCATGCGCCGGAACTGGTCCTCCTCGGCGCGGACCGCGCCTTTGTCTTCATCCGATTGCAGCCGCGCGCGCACCGCCGCGCCGTCCATCCCCGCCTCTCCGGCGATGGCGGACAAGGTTTCGATGCCGCCGATGTCACGCCCGTCGCGGAAATTGGCGGCGAACAGCGCATCGGCGACATCGTTTGCCTTGTTTTCGCCCGCCGCCCAACGGACCAGCCGGTGCGCATCCAGCGTATTGGGACGCGTTTTGATGTCATGAAAGCGATAGTCGGCGCCCACGGCGCGCCCGGCTTCGGCGAGTCCCGCCCAGGCCTGTTCGCGGCGCGCGTCAGCCTCCGGCGTCACGCCGAACAGGCCGCGCATGAAGTCCAGATAGGGAACGCCCCCGGCCGGAACGGCGGGGTCCAGCTCGAACGGACGCCAGACCAGCGCCGCCCTCACATCAGGGCGCAGGGCCAGCGCGGCTTCCAGCCGCTTCTTGCCCAGCCAGCAATAGGGGCAGACAAAATCCGACACGATCTCGATACGAACATCCATGTCCGCCTCCCGGCCCGGCAGCCTGTCTCCGCCGCGTTCATAGGCGAGGACATGACCCATCTCCAGCATGCTCTCCGCCCGGTTGAACGGTCAGTGAATGGCCCGCGCAACTCCGGGAATGCGCGTTTCCGGCCCTGAAAACGCCCCGGCCGGGCGGGACGTTCCCGAAACCGGGCCTGCCGCTCTTGACCGGGCCGGATTCTGTGCGACGAAGTGGGGAACGCCCATGACCATCCGCTTCACCAAAATCGTCGCCACGGTAGGCCCGGCCAGCAGCGCGCCGGATATGCTGACGCGCCTGCACGCCGCCGGCGCCGACGTGTTCCGGCTGAATTTCAGCCACGGGACGCATGAGGGCCACGCCGCGGCGCTCGCCGCCATCCGCGCTGCGGAGGCAGAATCGGGCCGCCCCATCGCGGTGATCGCCGATCTTCAGGGCCCCAAGCTGCGCGTCGCTGACGCGCCGGAGGACGGCGTGCCGCTCAGCTTCCGGCAGGAATT
Organism: Euryhalocaulis sp.; assembly: GCA_050486445.1. Lineage (GTDB taxonomy): Bacteria > Pseudomonadota > Alphaproteobacteria > Caulobacterales > Maricaulaceae > Euryhalocaulis. The sequence continues at coordinate 7,232 of JBJHDH010000029.1, read as the reverse complement.
GCGCCTTGAATGCGATTCCGCCCCGTCCGAGCCCGGCGTGATCCGCATTCCGCACCCGGAACTGTTCGCCGCTTTGACCGAAGGGGTGGTGCTGAAGCTGGATGACGGCCGGATGCAGATCACTGTGCTGGAGGCCGGCAAGGACAGCGCGCGTGCGCGTGTGGATATTGGCGGGCGGCTGACCAGCCGCAAGGGGATCAATCTGATCGGCGCGGCGCTGCCCGTCGGCGCGCTGACGCCGAAAGACCGCGAGGATCTGGAATTCGCCTGCGCGGCTGGCGTCGATTTCATCGCGCTCAGTTTCGTGCAGCGCGTAGAGGATGTGACCGGCGCGCGTGAATTGATCGAAGGGCGCGCCGGGCTGATCGTGAAGCTGGAAAAGCCCTCGGCGCTGGACTCGCTGGACGCCATTCTGGCCGCAGCGGACGGGGCGATGGTGGCGCGCGGCGATCTGGGCGTCGAACTGCCCCCCGAACAGGTGCCGATCATGCAGCGGCGCATCGTCGGCGCCTGCCGCGCCGCGGGCAAACCGGTGATCGTGGCCACCCATATGCTGGAATCCATGGTGCAGGCCGCCACGCCGACGCGCGCAGAGGCCAGCGATGTGGCGAACGCCGTGTATCAGGGCGCGGACGCGGTGATGCTGTCGGCCGAAAGCGCGGTCGGGCGCCACCCGACCGCCGCCGTGGCGGTGATGGACCGCCTGATCCGGGCTGTGGAAGCCGACCCGGACTATTGGTCCGAACTGGCGGAACGTCCGCAAAAGCCAGAGCCGACCACGGCCGACGCCATCTCGCTCGCCGCCGCGAACATCGCGGAGATTCTGGGCTGCCGCGCCGTGGCGGCCTACACCACGACCGGCTCGACGGCGCTGCGCCTTTCGCGCGACCGGCCAAGCGCGCCGATCCTTGGCCTGACGCCGCTGCTGGCCACGGCGCGGCGTCTGGTTCTGGCCTGGGGCGTCGCGCCGCTGGTCACGCATGATGTCGATACGTTCGACGAAATGGCGCAGAGCGCCGAGACAATCGCCGCCGGCTGGGGCGTGCCACGGGGCGAGCGCATCGTGATTTCCGCCGGCGTGCCGTTCGGCCGGCCGGGCAAGACCAACACGTTGAAAATCAGCCGCATCGGCGGCGGCGACTGATCCAGGGACCGGCCCCGGCCCGGAGGCCGGGGCAAATTTCACCATTCCGTCAGATGACCGACGTGTGATTGGGGGGACGGTCGCCTGCGCATAAAATAGGCCTATGAAGAACATCCGCCTCACCCTTGCCTGTCTTGCGCTGAGCCTCGCTGCGCCCGCCGCGGCTGGCGAGCCGCAAATGGCGGCCGGCGCCGCGCCGCGCCCGGTGGTGCTGGAACTGTTCGTCAGCCAGAACTGCGCGGCCTGTCTGGACGCCAACGCCGCGATGGCCGAGCTGTCCGGCGCGGGCGGCGTGCTGCCGCTGACCTATGACGTCGATTACTGGGACTATCTTGGCTGGCGCGACACGCTGGCCCATCCCGATTTCGCCGACCGCCAGCGCGCCTATGCCGACCGGTTCGGCCAGCCGCGCGTCTATACGCCGCAGATGATCGTGGACGGGCGCGAGGCCGGGCCCGGCGGCGATGGCGGGCGCATCCAGGCCGACATCAAGATCTGCCGCGAGGCGGCGGCGGACGCACCGGTGGCGCTGACGGCGCGGCGCGAAGGCGGCCAGATCGCCATCGAGATCGGCGCCGGAGCCGCCCCATCCGAGGGCGCGGACATCTGGCTGGTCGCCTATCATCCCGGCCACATGACGGTGGAGATTGGCGGTGGTGAAAATCGCGGGCGCGACTTTACCGTGGTCAACGCGGTGCGTGAGGTGCGGCTGGTGGGACAATGGCGCGGCAAGGCCCAGTCGCTGCGCGCGGACGCGCCGGGAACCGCCGGCTACGCCATCCTGGTTCAGCACCGGGACACGGGACCGATTCTGGCCGCCGCCAAGGGGATGTAGGGTCCGGACTCCCGCGCTGGCAAACTCGCGCAACAAAAAAGCCCGGCCTCTGCGGGCGTCCTTTTTGATTTCTGAAACTTCTGGCTTCTGGCTTCTGCTTTCCGGCGCAGCCGGAACGCTTGGCCGGCCGGCGAAGCCTGTCCCGGACCCGGGGGCTGGGGGGCTATAAGACCAAGCCCTGAACAGCGCCCGCGCCGGCCGACGCATCCACCCTGCACCGTCACCAAGGCCCGGTGCGGGCCAAAATGCGGCATTTGCGTGGCGCGCCCTAAAAAACCTGTAAGATGCGAATCGTGGACGGGGACCGGTTCAAGTCAGGAAAACCCGGCGCGGGGCGCGCTCCTCCAGCGCATTTGAAGCTGGAGCGCCTGATCTCGTTCGACCGGCCGGAGCTGGACGCGGTGCTGCGCGCCTATGGGCGCGGCGTGGCGGCGGGGGAATGGCGCGATTACGCCATCGACCATCTGCGCGACCGGGCGGTGTTCAGCATTTTCCGCCATGCCGGCGAGGCGGCGCTGTTCCGCATTGAAAAGCATCCGGCGCTGGCGCGCGCCCAGGGGGCCTGGATGATCCGCGGCATGGACGGGCGCGTGCTGCGCCGCGGCCGCGATCTGGCGCTGGCCCTGCGCGCGATCGAGCCGCGCGCATTGCGTCTGGTCGGCCGGGGATAGACATGAACTCCGTGCTGGAAGCCTGGCGCGCCTGCGCCCAGTCCGGCGCGCTGGAGCATGATCCGGCGCAGGAGGCGGCAGCGCGACGGCTTTCGGAAATGCTCGCCGCGCTGGCGCAAAAGCCGTCTTTGTTCGGCAGGGCTTTTCTGCAAAAGCGCACGCCGCCGCGCGGTCTCTGGCTGCATGGCCCGGTGGGGACCGGAAAATCCATGCTGATGGACATGGCGTTTGAGCGTGCGCCGCTGACCGGCAAGCGCCGCGTGCATTTTCACGACTTCATGGCCGAGGCGCATACGCGCATCGCCGAGCACCGGGCGCGAACGGCGACGCGCTCCCCCGGCCGCGCCCGCAATGGCGTCCGCGCCCGGGACGATGACCCGATTCCGCCAACGGCGGCGGCGCTTGCGCGCGGCGCGCGGCTTCTGTGTCTGGACGAGGCGGAGATTTCCGACATCGCCGACGCCATGCTGGTGGGCCGCCTGTTCGAGCAATTGTTCGCGCGCGGCGTGACGCTGATCGCCACATCCAACCGCGCGCCGGAGGACATCTATAAAGACGGAGTCAACCGCCAGCTCTTTCTGCCCTTTATCGCACTGATCCGTGCGCGGCTGGATGTGCTGTATCTGGATTCTGGCCGCGATTTCCGCCGCGCGGCGCTGGCTGGAGAGGATCTGTGGATCGCGCCGCGGACGGACGAAAACCGCGCGCGCTTTGAGTCGCTGTGGCGGCAGATGACCAAGGGCGCCGGCGAACACGAAGAGACGCTGCCGGTCGCCGGACGCGCCGTCGCCATTCCGCGCGCAGCCGCCGGCTGCTGCCGCTTCGAATTCGATGCGCTGTGCGGCGCGGCGCTGGGCGCACAGGATTATCTGTCCATCGCCCGGCGCTATCGCGCGCTGTTTCTGGAAGGCGTGCCGGTGATGGGGCCGGAGCAGCGCGACCGCGCCAGACGGTTCGTCACTTTGGTCGATGCGCTCTACGAGGCCGATTGCGCGCTGGCGGCGCTGGCCGATGCGGAGCCGGACGCGCTCTACCCCTCCGGCGATTACGCCTTCGAGTTCCGCCGCGCCGCCAGCCGCGTGGCCGAGATGCGGCGGCGCGCGGCGGACTGAAGCCATTTCTCAGCCGCCTTCGATCAGCCCGCTCATGGCCTTGAGATAATCGGCGAAGGCCTTGCGCCCGGCCGGCGTCAGGCGCACGCGGGTCAGCGGCTTGCGGCCGAGAAAGCCTTTTTCGATGGTCACGTAGTCCGCCTCTTCCAGCTTGCGCAGATGCACCGAGAGATTGCCCTGGGTGGCGCCCAGCGCCGCTTTCAGCTCGTTGAAATCGGCGACCTCCGCGCTCGCCAGATAGGCGACGATGCCCAGCCGGATACGGCCGTGGATCACGTCGTCGATCTTGCCGATATCGAAGGCCGCCATCGCTGTCAGTCCGGCCTGCGCGCCGCGCGCATCATGTGAATGCCCGGCAGCACCATCAGCGCAAAAGCCGAAACCGCCACGAACGGCTCCAGCCAGGCCGAGCCGGTAAGAAAGCCCGCGCCGAGCGCGGCGGCGAACCAGGCCCAGGCCAGCGCGCCATGCCAGCCGTGGCGGCGCATCGCATGGACCACGATCCAGGCCGCGCCCTGTGAGGCGAACAAAGTGACGACCAGCAGCGCCATGATCCGCCCGTCGCCCAGCCGCCACGCGGCGGCGGCGAAGGCGATCAGGATCACCAGATGCGCCAGAAAGGCGCCGACCAGCGCCGCGCCGCCGGCGCGGTCTTTCGTACTGGAGGGAGACGCCCAAGCGTTCGCCGCGCCGAACAGCGCGCGCGACCGCCGCCCGATCAGCAAAGTGGCGCCATAAAACACGGTATAGAGCGCGATATAGGCCAGAAGCGGCGCCGGCGCGGGAATCGCCAGACGCCAGCTCGCCGCCGAGATCGCCATATGCAGGATAAGCACAATGCCGATGGCGACGTAGAAGGCGCCGAAATTCCACATTCCGGGGCGGGGATCGCCGTCCACCAGCCCGCGCAGGAAGGCGAGATCCTCGCGTGCGGATTGCGGATCGGCGGTCATTGACGATCTCCTTCGGTCTCTCTTTGCGCGGCGCGCAGCATCGCCCAGCCGGGCAGCGCCATCAGCAACAGCATGGCGAGCCCGGCGATGGCGATGAAGGTCGCAACGCCGGGCGCGGCGGCCATGATAAAGGCGGCGGCGAACCAGCCGAGCGCGACGCCAAGCACTGGAAGCCGCCGCCACAGGAAAAAGCGGACGAGTGACGCCGCGCCGAAAACAATGAACGCCATCGACGGATAGAGGATGAAAATCTGCGGCGCCCCGAGGCGCACCGCGGCGATGGCGAACACGATCAGGATCGCCAGCAGCGCCAGCCCGACGCCGGCGCAGGCCGCGCCAAAGGCGCGCGCCGTGGCGCCTGTGTGCAGCGCCTGGCCCAGACCGGGACCGCCCCAGCGCAGCCGGAAGGCGAAGACCAGCCACACCGCTGTGATCGTTCCATCGAAAACGAGCCGCTGAACCGCCGTCATGGGCTGGAAGCCGACATAGAGCGTCCAGTGGACGAAGGCGTCGAAGGCCCAGATCAGACCCGTGACAAGAAGGAACAGACCCGTCCGGGCGCTGGGACGATCCGGACCTTCCGCCAGCGCGCGCAGGAAGGCGAGGTCGCTGCGCGCCGTCTCGGCGCCGGATTCGATATTGGACATCGCGGCCTCTCCTATTCCGCCATGACCGGCGCGGCGGCGGCGCGGGATTTGCGCCCGTAACGCCGCCCGTTCAGCCAGCCGCCCAGCGGCGTGTTCCGCACCAGAAGCTGGTAGCTGAGCAGCATCAGCACCGTGGCGCCGGCGACGATCAGCGGGAATTTCACATAGGCGCTGACGTCCCACCCGGCGACCAGAACCTGGCCCACCATCACCACCGGCAGATGGATCAGATACAGCCAGTAGGACGAGTCGGCGACATAGCGCACCACACGGTTTTCGCGCGGCAGGATGCGCTGGGCGAGGCCGATCAGGCCGAAACACCAGGCCCAGATCGCCAGCGGATAGATCGCGGCGGTGACGATATCCGCCCCGGCCGGAACCAGCGTGCGAATGTCTTCGATGCGCAAAATGCCGGCGCTGAGCAAGGCGGCGGCGGCCAGATAGGCCGGCCACCAGCGGCGCCACAGGTTCAGCAGGTCCGTCTGGCGATGCAGCAGCCAGCCAAAGCCGAACGCCGTGCCAAACCCCACCAGCGCAGCGGGATTGGGCATGAAGCCGACATCCGGCGTGCGGATTCCCATCCAGGCGATCCAGGAATCATGGAAGAAAAAGACCGCGGCGAGCGGGACGGCCAGCACGAAGGGCAGCAGATGCGTGCGCGCCAGAACGCGGATCGCCCCGTCCAGCGCCGCGCCGATCCGGCCCGCGCGGTCGATCAGGCGCGAGACGCCGAACAGCGCCAGCGCGCCGGCATAGAGCCAGAGCAGCACATAGAGAAACCATGTGTGCAGCAGCGGCAGCGTCGACAGACTCAATCCCGGCTGGCCTTCCGGCGTTTGCGGCATTTCGCCGGTGACGCGGACGGATGACCAGACGACGACGGCGATAAAGGCGATAAACAGCGGCGGCCAGAATACAATGAAGGGAAGTCCGATCCGCGCCAGCCGGTCTTTGATGAAACCGCCAGGACCGCGCTTGTGCAGCATCATGTGCGCGAAAAAGCCCGCGATCAGAAAGAACAGGCTCATGCGGAAAATATGCGCCACCCCGAAGCCGGCCAGCAGCGGCGCGGCGGGATTGTTGTCGATGATCGGCCAGAACGGAACCGGCCAGAACGACATGGATGCGTGCCCGACAATGCCGAGCAGCAAGGCGAAGGCGCGCAGCGCGTCCATCGCGTGCAGCCGTTCGCCGGCAGGTTGAAGCGTGTTTGGTTGCAGCATGGCGGCGCCCCCTCCTCAATGCGCGTATGCGGTTTGATGCGCGCACGCGGCGCTGGAGGGACCGGCGGCCCCCGCCCAGCGGAACTGAACAATATATAAACTGGTTTGTTTTGTAAACTGAATTCCTGGATGGAAAAAGATGAAGTTATTTCAGCATTTTATCCTGGAGGCGCCGGGGGGCGGTTCAGCCTGGCGCGGCTGTTTGCGCGTTCACTTTAACCCTCGTTATTCCCCGGAGCGCGCGATAGCGCGCATCCGGGGCCCAGGGTTGCGCTGAGGATTCAATTTTTCAGCTTCAGTTTTTCTGGGCCCCGGATACGGCCTGTGGCCGTTCCGGGGGATAGCGTTGGTGTTTTGAGCGGGCGCGCGCTTGCGGCGCCGCGCGGTTTGGCGGAGGAGGAAACAGCCCGCCTACCCCCGGATCAAGTCCGGGGTACGGCGGGCGCACGTTTCATCGGCCACACCCCACTGTGCGGGTGTGGGATGACATGTTACGCCTCAGCGGCAGGCCGCATCGGCGGTGAGGGAAGCGGGGCGCCCGCGGGGAACGCGGGTGTTCCTGTTCTGGTACGTATGGTGCGCCCCCTTTGAGCGCCCCGCGCGTGGATTTGCCGGAACGTCTCCGTCCCGATTCCAGTCCAGGGTTT
>JBJHDH010000028.1:0-33577 GCA_050486445.1 Euryhalocaulis sp. | reverse complement strand
TGCTTGTCCCCGTAAACGAAGGCGGCCAGAAAGGCGCCAGCCCGCACCGCCCGGAGGGATTCGCCGTGACCCCGTTCCAGCTCATCCTGCTCGCAATTGTGCAGGGAATTACGGAATTCCTGCCGATCTCCTCCTCGGCGCATCTCATTCTGGCGCCGCGCATCATGCAATGGGCCGATCAGGGACCGCTGATCGACGTGATGGCGCATCTGGGCACGCTGGCCGCGGTGATGCTCTATTTCCGCCGGGATGTCGGCCACATGATCGGCGGCGGTCTGGATCTGGTGCGGCGCCGGGAATCGGCCAACGCCCGGCTGGCGCTGCTGCTGATTGTCGCCACGCCCCCCGCCATCGTCGCGGGCGGCGCGCTCTATCTCACCGGCTGGGTCGACCATCTGCGCGACCCATCCCTGATCGCCTGGACGACGCTGCTCTTCGCGCTGCCTTTGTGGCTCGCCGACGCCTACGCCCCGCGCCGGCTGAGCGTCGAGACGCTGGGTCTGCGCGGCGCCCTGCTGGTCGGCCTTGCCCAGATGCTGGCGCTGATTCCGGGCGTCAGCCGTTCGGGCATCACCATGACCGCCGCGCGCGGCCTCGGCATGGAGCGGAAAGAGGCGGCGCGCTTTTCCATGCTGATGGCGATCCCCATCCTGCTGGCCTTTGGCGCGGCGGCCTCGCTGGAACTGGCCGATGAGGGGGCGGAGATCGGGCTGGTGGAAGGCCTGCTGGTGGCCGGCCTTTCCTTCCTCGCCGCGCTCGGGGCCATCGCGCTTCTGATGCGCCTGCTGAATCGCATCGGCTTCCTGCCTTTTGTGATCTATCGGCTGGCGCTGGGCGCAGCGCTGCTTCTGGTCTTTGGCTGGCGCATCGGCGGCTGAACGGCGATGCGCCTAGGGCAAAATCCGTTCGGGTCCAATCGCAGATTGGGTCCGGACGGATGAATTTGCCCGCCTTCAAAGTGTAGAGCGTGACCCGATCAAATCGGGTCACGCTCTAGCCGCGCGATTGACAGGCCCGGCCGCGGGCATAGGGTGCGGCGCAGCAGGCAGGCAGACAGAAACCAAGCAGGCAGGGACAGAGCCATGACGCCGGATTGGTATCGCGGGCGCCCGATGTCGCCGCATCTCCAGGTCTGGCGCTGGCACTGGACCATGGCCGCATCCATCGCCCATCGCGTCACCGGCGTTGGCAACACGCTGGGCGTGGCGCTGATCGCGGTCTGGATCGCGCTGCTGGCGCTGGGCGGCGAGGCCTATGACAGCGCGGCGGCGCTTGCCGCCGGGCCGCTTGGCGTCCTTTTCTGGGCCGCGCTCTGGCTGTTCGCCGTCTCGCTCGTCTGGCACCTCCTCAATGGCGTCCGCTTTCTGGTCTGGGACATGGGGCGGGGTTTCGAGCCACGCTTCGCCAGCCGCGTCTCGATAGCGATCTTCGCGGTGACGGCGCTCGCCGCCGCCGGTCTGTTGTTCGTGACGCTGCGCTGGGCGGGGGCGTTCTGATGACCGGAACCGCGAACAGCGCGCCGACCGACCGCCGCACGCCGCGCAAGCGCGTGCGCCATCTGGGCGCGAGCGGCCATGGGGTAGAGCATTTCGTGGCGCAGCGCGCCTCGGCCCTCGCCCTGCTCATTCTCGCGCCGTCTTTCCTGATCCCGTTCGCCCTCGCCGCGCGTGAAGGCGCGGGCCCGCTCGCCGCGTTTCTGGGATCGCCCCTTGGCGCGCTGCTGGGTCTGGCCTTTTTCACGCTGGCCGCCCTGCATCTGCGCATCGGGATCGCGGTGATTGCCGAGGATTATATCGCCCGCCCGGCCACGCGCTGGGCGCTGGTCCTGCTTGCGACAGCGTTCGCTGTCCTGGTCTGGGCGGTCGCGTCCTTTTCCATTCTCGTTCTGGCGCTGGGGAGCTGAGCCAGATGGCCGCCTATCAATGGAATGCGCATGAATACGATGTCGTGGTCGTCGGCGCCGGCGGCGCCGGTCTGCGCGCCGCGCTCGGCTGCGCCCAGGCGGGGCTGAGGACGGCTTGCGTCACCAAGGTGTTTCCCACGCGCAGCCATACGGTGGCGGCCCAGGGCGGCATTTCCGCCGCGCTCGGAAACATGGGCGAGGACGACTGGCGCTGGCATATGTACGACACGGTGAAGGGGTCGGACTGGCTCGGCGATCAGGACGCCATCGAATATCTCTGCCGCCATGCGCCGGACGCGGTCTATGAGCTGGAGCATTGGGGCGTGCCCTTCTCGCGCACGCCCGAGGGCAAAATTTATCAGCGCGCCTTTGGCGGCATGACGCGCAATTTCGGCGAGGCGCCGGTCCAGCGTACCTGCGCCGCCGCCGACCGCACCGGCCACGCCATGCTGCACACCATGTATGGCCAGTCGCTGCGTCACGATGTCGATTTCTTCATCGAGTGTTTCGCGCTCGATCTTCTGATCGACGATGACGGCGCCTGCCGCGGCGTCACGGCGTGGAAGCTGGATGACGGCTCGCTGCATCTGTTCCGCGCGCACCAGACCATTCTTGCCACCGGCGGCTATGGCCGCGCCTATTTCTCCTGCACCAGCGCGCATATCTGCACCGGCGACGGCGCCGGCATGGTCGCGCGCGCCGGTCTGCCGCTTCAGGATATGGAGTTCGTGCAGTTCCACCCCACCGGCGTCTATGGCGCGGGCGTGCTCATCACCGAAGGCGTGCGCGGCGAGGGCGGCTATCTGACCAACTCGGAGGGCGAGCGTTTCATGGAACGCTACGCTCCCAATGCGAAAGACCTCGCCAGCCGCGATGTGGTCAGCCGCGCCATGACGCTGGAAATCCGCGAAGGCCGCGGCGTCGGCCGGGGCAGGGATCACATCCATCTGCAATTGTCGCATCTGGACCCGGACATCATTCACAGCCGCCTGCCCGGCATCGCGGAATCGGCGCGCGTGTTCGCCGGCGTTGATGTGACGCGCGAGCCGATCCCCGTCCTGCCGACCGTGCACTACAATATGGGCGGCGTGCAGACGAATTATCACGGCGAGGTTCTGAACCCCACTGCGACGGATCCCGATCGCGTCGTTCCCGGCCTGATGGCGGTGGGCGAGGCGGCCTGTGTCAGTGTTCACGGCGCCAATCGCCTGGGCTCCAATTCGCTCATCGACCTTGTGGTGTTCGGCCGCGCCTGCGCCGACCGCTGCGCCGCGACGGTGGAGGCCGGCGCCTCCCATCCCCGTCTGTCGCCGAACGAGGCAGAGGCGCATCTGGACCGGTTCGACCGTTTCCGCCACGCCGCCGGTCCGGCGCCGGTCGCGGAATTGCGCGACCGGATGCAGCGCGCCATGCAGGATCATTGCGCCGTCTTCCGCACAGAGGACGTGATGCAGGAAGGCGTGGAGAAGGTCGCCGCGATCTGGCGCGACAAGGCCGATCTTGGAATCCGCGACCGTTCGCTGATCTGGAACACCGATCTGGCCGAGGCGCTGGAGTTTGAAAACCTGATGGTCAACGCCGCCGCCACGGCCGCCGGCGCGGTGGCGCGCAGGGAAAGCCGCGGCGCCCATGCGCGCGAGGATTATCCGGAACGCGACGACGCGGGCTGGATGAAGCACACGCTCGCCTGGGTGGCGGAAAACGGCGCGGTCACGCTCGGCTACCGTCCGGTGCACGAATACACGATGACCAATGAGGTCTCCTATATCGAGCCCAAGGCGCGGGTCTATTAGAGCATGATCCACCTTTATGGATCACGCTCTACACTTTGGATCGGGCAAATTTATCCATCTGGATTGAATCGGCAGATTCAATCCAGATGGATTTTGCCCTAGGCAAGCGATGGACCCCGGCGCGCCCGAAGGCGAGTGGGGAATATACCGGCCGGGCGCGCTGGCGCGCCTCGTTCTCTTCCTGTCGCGCCACACGTTGCTCGGACGCGGACGCGGGCGCGTCGCGCTCGGCGATCTGTTCCTGAAACTGCATCCGGGTCCGGCGGACGTTCTGTTATGGGGCGCGCCGGTGCGGCTTCACGCGGCGGACAACCGGCCGGAATGGAAGGCGCTGGTCCGGCCTGACCGTTATGACCGGCGCGAGCGTGACTTTCTCGCTGGCGCGCACTGGGACTCTGACCGGGGAGAAGACGGCGCGGTCTTTGCCGATATTGGCGCAAACGCCGGCCTCTATGTGCTGGATATTCTGATGCGCGCGCCCGCCGCGCGCGCCGTCGCCATCGAGCCGCAGCCGCAAATGCTGGCGCGCCTGCGCGCCAATCTCGCATTCGCCGGACTCGGCGCGCGCACGCACATCTTCGCGGCGGCGGCGGGCGAGGCGGATGAAATACTGGTCCTTGGCGGCGATGGCGCCGACGCCGGTTCGCGCGCGCTTGGTCTGCCGGGCGATGACGCCGCGCCGCGCGTGCGCGTGCGCTCGCTGCTCGACATGCTGCACGAGGCGGGCGTTTCCCGCATCGCAGCCATGAAGATCGATATCGAGGGATGGGAAGACCGCGCTCTGGCGCCGTTTCTGGACCAGGCGCCCGACTCCTTGCTGCCGCAGCGGATCGTCATCGAACATGCGCATCGCAGCCGCTGGCGGCGCGATTGCCTCGCCGCTCTTGCGGCGCGCGGCTACCGGAGCCTTGGCGAAGCGGGCATGAATACATTGCTGGAGCTAGGGTCCGGACCCTAAAGCGCCGGAGTTGAAGAGGGCGGCCCGGTGAGGCCATGATCGGTCCATGAGCCTGCGTCCCGCCGCCATCTTTGCGATGCTCCTCGCCTTCGCGCTGGCCGCCGCCGCGCCTGGCGCCGCGCAGGACAACAATTCGCAGGACAGTGATACGCGGGACAGCGATGCGCCCGATCTCTCCGCCCTGTTTCTGGACGAGCAGGCGTTGCTGCGCGCCTTCACCGGCGCCGAGATGGAAGGCTGCTACCCGGATGGCTCAATCTGGGCGCTTCGAACGGCGGCGACCGGCGCATTCCACGATCTGTTGCGGCAGGGCGCGCCGCGCGTCGGCGACTGGTGGGTCGAGGACAGCGCAATCTGTTACGCCTATAGCGGCGCGCACGGACACTTTCCGGGGACATGGTGCTGGAACGTGATCCGCCAGAATGGCGAGCTGTATTTTCTTTTCCCCGATACACAGGCCGTTGGCGGCGCGACCGATTGTGTCGATCTGGTCTCCTGAAGGCGGCGTGCGCGAACATCCACAGACCTGCCCAATCCGGGGTTTCAATCGCGGCCGATAGCCGGTATGTAGGTCTCACTCCGACATCTGCGGCGCAGCCGCATGCCCCGTCACGGGGTCAACATGGCGCAAACGCCAGCGCGAATCCGTTCGCGCCTCGCTGTCCGGCCGCTTTCGCGGCGCAAAACAGAGGAACCACAACCCATGCGAACAAACGCGCAACCGCGCGGCGCGCAGGATTTTGGCCCCGATCCGCTCGCGCAGCGCGACACCGATCATTATGTCGCCGAATATATCCAGGGCTTCGTCGAAAAGTGGGATTCGCTCATCGACTGGGAAGGCCGCGCCGAAAGCGAAGGCGACTTTTTCATTGATCTATTGCGCGGGCGCGGCAAGCGCACCGTGCTTGATGTCGCCGCTGGCACCGGATTTCATTCCGTGCGGCTGTTGCAGGCCGGGTTCGATGTGACCAGCGCCGACGGTTCGGCGGAAATGCTGGCCAAGGCGTTCGAAAACGCAAAGCGCCGGGGCTATATGCTGAAGACCGTGCAGGCGGACTGGCGCTGGCTGAACAAGGACATTCACGGCAAATACGACGCGATTATCTGCCTCGGAAATTCCTTCACCCATATTTTCGACGAGATGGACCGCCGCCGCGCGCTGGCGGAATTCTACGCCGCGCTGAAACATGACGGCGTGCTGATCCTCGATCACCGCAATTATGACTCGATCATGGATGAGGGCTTCCGCACCAAGCACAAATATTACTACACCGGCGAAAATGTCTCCGCCGAGCCGGAACACGTCGACGAAAGTCTCGCGCGCTTCAAATATACATTCCCGGACGGCGCCGAGTATCACCTGAACATGTTCCCGCTGCGCAAGGCCTATATGCGCAATCTGCTGCGCGAGGCCGGCTTCCGCACCGTGCGCACCTATGGCGATTTCCAGGAACAGTTCGACGACAGCGAGCCGGACTTCTTCATCCAGGTCGCAGAGAAGAGCGAACTGGAAAGCGTGCTGGAAGGAGCGGCGGCATGAGCGCGCTTGCCGCCAAGGATGTTCGCGTCGCCGAGGATTATTACGACAGCGACGACGCCGACCGCTTCTATTTCGAAATCTGGGGCGGCGAGGACATCCATATCGGTCTTTATGACGATGTTGGCGCGCCGGAGATCGCAGAGGCCAGCCGCCGCACCGTGGCGCGCATGGCCGCCATGCTGCCCGGCCTTGGCGCGGACTCGCGCATCATCGACGCGGGCGCGGGCTATGGCGGCGCCGCGCGCTATCTGGCGCGGAAGACCGGCGCGCATGTTTTCTGCGTCAATATTTCCAAAACACAGAACGCGCTGAACCGGAAGAAAAACGCGGAGCAGGGCCTCTCTGACAAGATCGACGTGCTGCACGGCTCGTTCGACGCCCTGCCCGCCGATGATTCCAGCGCCGAGGTGGTCTGGTCGCAGGACGCCTTCCTGCACGGGGCTGACCGCGCCAAAATCATCCGAGAGGCGGCGCGCGTGTTGAAGCCTGGCGGCGATCTTATCTTCACAGATCCGATGGCCGCCGATGACGCGCCGCGGGATCGCCTGCAACCGATTCTGGACCGCATCCATCTCAGCAGTCTTGGTTCTGTCGGTTTCTACCGCCAGGCGGCGCGCGAGGCGGGGTTCGCAGAGGCCGCCATCGAGGCGATGCCGGAGATGCTCGGCCTGCATTACGCCAGCGTGCGCCAGTCGCTTCAGGCGCGCCGCGCCGCGCTGGGGGGCAAGGTGTCCGAGGACTATATCGACCGCATGATCGCGGGCCTCGGTCACTGGGTGGATGGCGCACAGCGCGGCTGGCTCAACTGGGGAATCCTGCACTTCAAGAAACCGCGATGATGCGGGCAGAGCGCGGCTGGCTGAAGGGCCTCAATCCCGCCGTCGCGCTCATCTCGATGGCGGCGATCCTGCTGCTCGTTGTCTATGGCGGGCTGGAGGCGGCCGGAATTATGCCGCCGCCGCCGGGCTGGAACTCGCTGTTCGAGGCGCTGTCCGGCTGGATCATTCGCGGCCTTGGCTGGTGGTACACCCTGCTGGTCGCCGGCGTGCTGGTGTTTTCGGGTTGGCTGATGTTCAGCCGCGCCGGCGGCGTTCGCCTGGGTCTGGACGACGAACGCCCGGCCTATCCGCTGATCCCGTGGTTCGCCATGCTGTTCGCGGCGGGCATGGGCATCGGTCTCGTCTTCTGGGCGGTGGCCGAGCCGGTCAGCCATTTTCAGGATAATCCCTTCCTCGCGCCCGGCGATGCGCCGCTCGCCGGCCGCACGGCGATGCGGCTGACGCTGTTTCACTGGGGTCTGCACCCCTGGGCCATCTATGGCGTGATGGCGGCGGGCTTCGGCTATTTCGCCTATCGCAAAGGTCTGCCGCTGACCGTGCGCTCGGCGCTGTTTCCGCTGATCGGCGCCCGCATCTATGGCCCCATCGGCCACGCCGCCGACATCATCGCCGTGTTCGCCACGACGGTCGGCGTCGCCACCTCGCTCGGTCTTGGCGCGGCCCAGGTCAATGCCGGACTGAATTATCTGTTCGGGGTCAGCCTCTCGGCGCAGGTCCAGCTTGTCATCATCATAATCATCACGGCGATGGCCACTACGTCCGTAGTCTCGGGTCTGGATCGCGGCATCAAGCTGCTCAGCCAGATCAATATCTGGCTCGCCGCCCTGCTTCTTGTGTTCGTGGCCGTGGTCGGGCCGACCGCGACCCTGCTCAACGCCTTCGTGCAGAACACCGGCGATTATCTGCAAAACCTGATCTATCTCAGCCTGTGGACCGACGCCTGGCGGGCCAGCGGCTGGCGCGTTGACTGGACGGTTTTCTACTGGGCGTGGTGGATCTCCTGGGCGCCGTTTGTCGGCATGTTCATCGCGCGCATCTCGCGCGGCCGCACCATCCGCGAACTGATGCTGGGCGTGCTGATCGCGCCGACCCTGGTCACCTTTGTCTGGCTCACCGTCATGGGCGGCGCGGCGCTGTCGGAAATTATGGCGGGCGACCCGGCCGGCATCGCCGCCGCCGTCCGGCAGGATGTTTCGCTGTCGCTCTATGCGTTGATCGACGCGCTCGCCCCCGGCTGGATCGGCGCGATCTTCGCCCTGATCGCGATGGTGCTGGTGGTGCTGTTCTTCGTCACCTCGTCGGATTCCGGCACGCTGGTCACCACCACCATCCTGTCACTCGGCGATCCCGACCCGCCGGTGGGGCACCGGCTGTTCTGGGGCGTCGCCAAAGGCGCGACAGCCGCCGTCCTGCTGGCGGTCGGCGGGCTGGCGGCGCTTCAGGCCGCCGCGATTTCCGCCGCCTTGCCCTTCTCCATCGTGATGGCGGCGATGGGCGTGGGCCTTGCCCGCTCCCTGCATCGCGAAGCGCCGCGGCCGAAACTCCATAAAGACCCGCCCGCGCGGGTTTGAGGTCTGCCGCGAACGCGCTCTAAGTTTTTGTTTTTCCGCGTTTTCGAACCGAAAAAGTGGACCCACTTTTTCTGAAAACGCTCTAGGCGCCCGCGCCTGGTCTTGCGATTGTGCGCCGGCGCAGGAGAATCGCATGGTCCAGCTCACGCTTCCGAAAAATTCCAAAATCCGCAAAGGCCGGCGCGTCGAGGCGGTCCCCGAGGGCGCGAAGGCGACGCGCACCTTCCGCGTCTATCGCTATGACCCGGATACGGACGAAACCCCGCGCTGGGATGAATATGTCATCGGCATGGACGAGGTCCGGCCGATGGTTCTGGACGCGATGATGCATATCAAAGACCAGGTCGATTCGACCCTGGCCTTCCGCCGTTCCTGCCGCGAGGGCGTGTGTGGTTCCTGCGCCTTCAATATTAACGGGCGCAACACGCTGGCCTGCACCACGGGCTGGGAAGACTATGGCGACACGATCCAGATCGCGCCGCTGCCGCACCAGCCGGTCATCAAGGATCTGGTCTCGGACCTTTCCAATTTCTACGCGCAATATGCCGAGATCGAACCCTGGCTGCATACCGAAACGCCGCCGCCGCAAAAGGAATGGGAGCAGAGCCCGCAGGACCGCGAAAAGCTGGACGGACTCTATGAGTGCATATTGTGCGCCTGCTGCTCCACGGCCTGCCCGTCTTACTGGTGGAACGGCCAGCGTTTCATGGGGCCGGCGGCGCTGCTTCAGGCCTGGCGCTGGATCGTGGATTCGCGCGACGAATCGACCGGCGAGCGGCTGGACGCGCTGCACGATCCGTTCCGCCTGTATCGCTGCCACACCATCATGAACTGCGCCCAGGTCTGCCCCAAAGGGCTGAACCCGGCCGAGGCCATCGCCGGGATCAAGAAAAAAATGGTCGAGCGGACGGTCTGAACGGGTCTAAGCGGCCCGATCCGGCCCAAATCCGGCCTGCCGGGCCAAGCGTGACAGGCCGCGTGACAGATCGGGCGAAGCTGGTATGACAGCGCCATGCGCAACGAACTGATTACGGTCTTTGGCGGCTCGGGCTTTATCGGCCGCTATCTGGTGCGGGAATTGTGCCGCCGGGGCTGGCGGGTGCGCGTCGCGGTGCGCCGGCCGCATCTGGCCGTGAACCTGAAAGTCTCCGGCGAGATCGGCCAGATCCAGATCGTTCAGGCCAATCTGCGGGATGAGGCGTCCGTGGCCCGCGCCGTGGAGGGTGCGCACGGAATCGTCAATCTGGTCGGCGTGCTGTTCGAGGATGGCCGTCAGACCTTCGATGGCCTCATGGCGCAGGGCGCCGCGAGCGTGGCGCGGGCCGCCGCGTCCGCCGGGGCGGCGCGGCTGGTCCATATTTCGGCCAACGGGGCGAGTGCGCAATCGCCCTCCGCCTATGCCCGCGCCAAGGCGGCGGGCGAGGCGGATGTCCGCGCCGCTTTTCCAGGCGCCGTGATCCTGCGTCCGTCCATCGTATTCGGCCCGGAAGATGACTTTTTCAATAAATTCGCCGCGATGGCGCGCTGCGCCCCGGCGCTGCCGCTGATCGGCGGCGGCCATACGCGGTTCCAGCCGGTCTTCGCCGGCGACGTGGCGCGCGCCATCGCCGGCGCGCTGGAACAGGACGCCGCGCCCGGCCGGGATTTCGTGCTCGCCGGGCCGCGCGCCTACAGTTTCCGGGAATTGCTGGACATCACCATGAGCGCCGCCGGCCGCCGCCGGGCGCTGGTTAACCTCCCCTGGCCCGTAGCCACGCTGCTGGGCCGGATCGGGGGTCTCGCCGGGCGGCTGCCTTTTGTCACGCCGCCGCTCACCGCCGATCAGGTCGCGCTGCTGCGCGCGGACAATGTCGCGCCGGACGGCGCCGATGGTCTCGCCGCGCTCGGCGTCGCCGCACCGGAAACGGTGGAGGCGGTGGTTCCCGCCTATCTGGCCCGGTTCCGCCGGCCGGGGGCGCAGCAGGCAGGCCTCGTCCTGGCCGGGGACTGAATTCCTCGAGCTGCGTTCGCCACGGAATTGCCTTGATTGTTTCCGGAACCCCTTGGGGCGCCGCGCCGTTTTCTGCTGCGTCCGCCATTCGCCGCGGGCAGAGACAAAGAAAAAGGTGCAGATATGAAACTGTTCGTCACAACCGCTGTCGCTGCTGTGTTCGGCGCCAGCGCCGCTTTCGCCGCCGACGTTCCCCTGTTCAGCGAAATGGATGCGGCCGGTGAAGGCCAGGTCTCGCTGGAACAGATGCAGGAGCATGACCCCAGCATCACCGCCGAAGCCTTCGCCGGCTACGACGCTGATGGCGACGGCTATCTGGATGCGGGTGAATATTCGGCCTGGGCGGCTGACGCCTCCGCGCCGGTCACCGGCCAGGGCGATGTCGACCTTGGCGGTGAGTTCGACGCCGATATCGACACTGGCATCGGCGATACTGATTTGGACACCGGCGCTGATCTGGACGCAGGCGCCGGGGTGGACTTCGAATAAGTTCGAATTCCAGTCCAGCGGCGAGCGCCGCGAGGAGCGCCCCGGCCGGTTGGCCGGGGCGTTTCCGTTGACCGCCGCTCTTGCAAGGACGGGCTGCGCGCCCGATATGTCGGCCGCACGTCAGTCTTTCATGGCGGCCGAGGGAGCAAAGCGATGAAACACAGAGTTCTGGCCGCGATGGCGGGCGTGCTTCTGCTGGCTGGTCCCGGCCCTGCGCTGGCGCAGGAAAGCCCGGCCGATCGCGCTTTTGACTTCGCCGATGTTAATGGCGACGGCGTGCTCTCGTTCGAGGAAGTGGCCCGCGCCAATCCAAATGTGACGCGCGAAATCTTCGACCGGTTCGATACAAATGGCGATGGCGTCCTGTCGCGGGAGGAATTCGCCCAGCTGTTCGTCAACGGTCCCCGCCCACCGGGGCTCTAAACTCTGGAGTCCGGCCTGGATCAGGCTTTCGCCCGCGCCGCGCGCCGCGCACGCGCGCGCATCCATCCATAAAGACGATAGAGCAGCAGCGCGGCCAGGATCGCGCCGTGAATCAGCGGCCCGGACTGCACGCTCTTCACCATGAAATGATGGTGCAGCGCCGCCAGTATGGCGGCCGGATAGATCAGCATGTGCAGGCGCCGCCAGCGAAGCGCGCCAAGGCGCTTTATCATTCCGTTGGTCGATGTGACCGCCAGCGGCAGCAGCAGCAGCAGCGCCGCCATGCCCAGCGTGATATAGAGCCGGTGAACCACGTCATCCCACAGCCGCGCGAACGAGAAAAACAAATCCATCCCGAAATAGGCCAGCAAATGCGCCAGCGCGTAGAAGAACGCGGCCAGTCCGATATGCCGTCGCACGATCATAATGGGCGGCCACCCGGCGATCTCGCGCACAGGCCGTACGGCCAGCGTCATCAGCAGCAGGCGCAGCGCCGTCTCGCCCAGAAAGTGATGTGTCGCCTCGATCGGATTGACCAGCCAGTTCGGCGGCAGGACGGCGCGCGTCAGCGCGTTTCCGTTTCCGGTCAGTTCCAGGATCAGCATCGCCCAGTGCGCGGCCAGCCACAGCGCCGGCAGGACCAGCAGAATGAGCACGACCGGCTTCAGCCAGCCGCGGCCAAAATTTCCAAGAGATAATCCACGCGCGGCGGGCATGGGCGTCTAGAAATTCCGCCGCAGATCCATGCCCTCATACAGATGCGCGACCTCCGCCTCATAGCCGTTGAACATCTCGGTATCGCGCCGCGCAAACAGGGCGGAAAGGCCACCGCCGCCGATCACCCGTTCGCTGCGCTGGCTCCAGCGCGGATGATCCACCTCCGGATTGACGTTGGAATAAAAGCCGTATTCGCGTGGCGTCGCCTTGTTCCAGCTTGTGGCCGGCTGGCGCGAGACAAAGCGGATTTTCGTCACCGACTTGATCGACTTGAATCCGTATTTCCAGGGCACGACCAGCCGCACCGGCGCGCCGTTCTGTTTGGGCAGGGCGCGCCCGTAAATGCCGACAGCGAGGAAGGCCAGCTCGTTCATCGCCTCGTCCATGCGCAGGCCCTCGACATAGGGCCAGTCCAGAACGCGCGAGCGCGTTCCCGGCATCTCCTGCCGGTTCAGATAGGTCTCGAACTGCACATATTGCGCCTCTGATGTGGGACGGAATTGTTCCAGCACACCGGCCAGCGGCACGCCCACCCACGGGATCACCATCGACCAGGCCTCGACGCAGCGCAGGCGATAGATGCGCTCTTCCAGCGCGTCGAAATCCACAATGTCCTGCAACGCGAATGTCCCGGTGCGCTCGGCGTGTCCCTCCACGGTCAGCGTCCAGGGGCTTACCGTCATGCGGTGGGCGTTGGCGGCCGGGTCGCCTTTGTCCAGGCCGAATTCATAGAAATTATTATAGGTGGTGGCGGCCTCATACGGCGTCGCCGGGTCGCTGATTCGGTACTCCGTCGCGGTGGCGTTCAGCGGCGCCTCGGGCGGCGGAAACGGGGCGTCTCCGTCCTGGCCAAAGGCGGGTCCGGCCAAGGCGCCCGCGCCCATCGCCGCGGCCGCCTTGATGATGCGGCGGCGGTTCAGGAACAGGGCTTGGGGGGTCACGGCGTCGTCTGGCGCCTGCCAGCGCGCCTTTTTGCGGACAATCATGCGCACCTCCCGGTTCGTTATGTAACCATAACGCATCGGCGGAAGATTCCGCCATGCCCGCGGCTGGGCGCGGGCGGCGGGCTTTGATATGCGGTCGGGCGGAATGACACAGAATCGTGAGGCACAGAATCGGGAGGCGCAGCCGGCGCCGGCGGAACCCGATGCGCGGATCGTGATCGTTGGCGCCGGCCATGCCGGCGGCGCGGCGGCGGCGCTGTTGCGCCAGTACGGCCACCCTGGCCCGGTCACGCTGATCGGGGCGGAGGAATCGCCCCCCTATCACCGCCCGCCGCTCTCCAAGGCCTATCTGAAGGACGCGGCGGATTCCGCCTCGCTGAAACTGAAACCCGATGCGTTTTACGCAGAGGCAGGAATCACGCTGCGCATGAGCGCCCAGGTCACGGGAATCGATCGCGCCGCGCGCCATGTCGTGACAGAGGGCGGCGAACCCATCCCCTATGACATCCTGATTCTGGCGACCGGCTCGCGCAACCGGCGGCCGGATTGCGCGCCCCCAGGCATGAAAGGCGTGCATGAGCTGCGCAGCCTGGCCGACGCGGACGGGCTGAAGGCCGCGCTGCGGCCCCAATCCCGGCTGGCCATTATCGGCGGCGGCTATATCGGGCTGGAGGCCGCGGCCAGCGCCCGCGCGCTGGGCGCGGAGACCGTGGTGCTGGAGCGTGAGGCCCGCATCCTGTCGCGCACCGCTTCGCCGGACATCGCACAATTTTTCACAGCGCATCATCGCGCGCAGGGGGCAGAGGTCGTCACCGGCGCGCATATCGTGGCGCTGGAGACGGGGCCGGATGGCGCCGTGCGCGCCTGTATGCTGGCGGACGGGCGGCGCGTGGAATGCAATGCTGTGCTGATCGGCGCCGGCGCGCTGGCGGAAGATACGCTGGCGCGGGCGGCGGGCCTTTCCTGCGATGGCGGCGTCGTGGTGGATATTCATGCGCGCAGTTCCGATCCCGCGATCTTCGCCATCGGCGACATGACGCAGCGTCCGCTGCCGCTTTATGAAAACCGGCGCTTCCGGCTGGAAAGTGCGCCCAATGCGCTGGAACAGGCGCGTCAGGCCGCCGCCGCCATCACCGGCCGCCCGCCGCCCGGGCCGGAAACGCCGTGGTTCTGGTCCGATCAATATGATCTCAAGCTCCAGATCGCGGGCCTGCCCTTCGAGGCGGATGAGACGGTCATTCGCGGCGCGCCGGAATCCGGCCGCTTCGCCGTGTTTCATCTGAAACAGGGGCAGTTGCGCGCGGTCGAGGCGGTGAATTCGGGCGCCGACTTCATGGCCGGGCGCGGCTGGATCGCCGCCGGCGCGCGGCCCGATCCGGCGCGCTTGGCCGACCCCGACATTCCGCTGCGCGGGCTGGCCGGATGAGCGCGGCGCCCTCTCCCGGCGCAGGCTTCGCGCAGCGGCGCTGGCGCTCGCCGGACGGGCTGTCGCTGGCGCTGCGCGATTATGCGGGGGCGGATGGTCCCGCGCGCCTGCCGGTGATCTGCATTCATGGCCTGACGCGCAACGCCCGCGATTTCGAGGATCTCGCGCCCTGGATCGCCGCGCTCGGCCGCCGCGTCCTGGCCGTGGATATTCGCGGGCGCGGCCAGTCGGATCGCGACCCCGTCCCGGAACGCTACGCCGTCCCCGTCTATGTCGCCGACATCGCGGCGCTGCTCGATCAGGCCGGGATCGCCCGCGCCGTCTTTATCGGAACCTCGATGGGCGGGCTCATCACAATGGGTCTGGCGGGTCTGCGCCCGGGGACGGTCGCCGGCGCCGTGCTGAACGATATCGGCCCGTCCATCGACCCGCGCGGCCTTGCCCGCATCGCGTCTTATGCGGGCCAGCGGCCAGACATCCCGGACTGGGCCGCCGCCGCTGCGCGGGCGCGGGCGGTCAACGAAATCGCCTTTCCGCATTACGGTCCGGCGGACTGGGACAGGTTCGCCCGCCGCACGTTCCGCGCCAGCGCGGACGGGCGGCCGGAACAGGATTACGACCCCGCCATCGCCGCCACGGACGCCGCCGCCAATGCGGCGGCGTCCGTGGCGGCGGACCCGGCGACGGAAGCGGCGCTGTGGGGGCTTTATAATACGCTCGCCGCCAGCGCGCCCGTGTTGGTGCTGCGCGGCGCGTTGTCCGATCTGCTCTCGCCGTCCACGGTCGCGGCGATGACCGCCGGCCGCCCGGGCGTGCGCGCCGTCACCATTCCCGGCGTCGGTCATGCGCCGATGCTGGACGAGCCGGAAGCGCGCGCCGCTCTGGCGGCCTTCCTGCAAAATCTTCCGTGAAGTCCGGCACATAGGGGGAACGGAACGCATCGCGCATCCGTTTTTCCTGCAAACGCCGCGCTGTGCGCGGGCAGATTCAGGAGGCAACCATGACCGAAGCGACCCATCCGCCGCCACATCGCGGACATGTCGACATTGAGGACGACCCAAACGATCCGGGCCGCGCCCGCGAGATCGATTCGCGCCATGATGCGCGCAGTCCGCTGGCGGACCCCATCATCCCCACAAGGCCGCGCGCGCCGCTCAGCCCCTGGCTGTGGTTAAGTGCGCTGGCGGCGCTGATTCTGGTGCTGGGCGTCGCGGTGCTCGCCTCGCGTCCCGGCTTCTGACCGGCGATCAGCGTGCGGCGGCTGAAACGCAGCCGGTAATCCAGTCCAGGAACGGCTGGAACGACCGCGCCGCGTCGATATCCAGCGCCAGAATGGCCGGCGTGTCATAGGGATGGCGCGCCGACAGCGCAGCGGTCAGCTCGCTGGCCCGTTCCGCGCCGGTCTTCAGCAGCATTACAGTCTCGGATGCGCGCTGCGTCTCGCCGTCCCAGACATAGACCGAAACCATGCCGGGCAGGATATTGGCGCAGGCCGCCAGTCCTGACTCAACCATCTCCCGCGCCGCGGCTTCGGCGCTCTCCGGGTCCGGCCAGGTGCTGTAGATCAGGCGCCAGCCCGTCATGCGGTCCTCCGTTCGCCTCCATCTATCCGGGCCTATATAAGACCGCATGGACCACGGAAGCGAGATCGCAGACATTGGCGGGGAGGGGGGCGGAGACAGCGCGCTGGTGCTGTTCTCGGGCGGGCAGGATTCCGCCGTCTGTCTCGCCTGGGCGCTTGCCCGGCATGGGCGGGTCGAGACGGTCGGGTTTTCCTACGGCCAGCGCCACGACGCAGAGCTTGCCGCGCGCACGCGCGTGCTGGCGCGGTTGCGCACGGAATTTCCGCACTGGGCCGCGCGCCTGGGCGAAGATCATCTGGTCGATCTGTCCGGTTACGGCGCGGTGGCCGAATCCGCGCTGACTACTGAGCGCGCCATCGAGATCGGCCGCCAGAACCTGCCGACGACCTTCGTGCCCGGGCGCAATATCGTGTTTCTCACGGTGGCGGCGGCGCTGGGCTGGCGGCGCGGCGTTTCCGTTCTGGTCGGCGGTATGTGTGAAACGGATTATTCCGGCTATCCCGATTGCCGGCGCGAGACCATCGACGCGGCGCAGCGCGCTTTGTCGCTCGGCCTTGGCGCGGGCGTGCGCGTGGAAACGCCGCTGATGCATCTGACCAAGGCGCAGACCTGGGCCCTCGCGCGCGAACTGGGCGGCGACGCGCTGGTGGAGCTTATCGTGGAAGAGACGCACACCTGCTATCTCGGCGTGCGCGACAGGCATGAATGGGGCGCGGGCTGCGGCGAATGTCCGGCCTGCGATCTGCGAGCGAAGGGCTGGGCGGAATGGCGCGCCGGAATTTTGCGCGCCGGGGTCGGCGCGTGAGCTACGCCGTCAAGGAAATCTTCCTCACCGTGCAGGGCGAAGGCGCGCAGGCTGGCCGCCCTGCGGTGTTTCTGCGCTTTGCCGGCTGCAATCTGTGGACCGGGCGCGAGGAAGATCGCGCAACCGCCGCCTGCGATTTCTGCGACACCGATTTTGTCGGCATGGATGGGCCGGGCGGGGGCCGCTTCGCCGATGCGCAGACGCTGGCGCGCGCAGTCGCGGCGCAATGGCAGGCAGGCAGAGGCGGGGAAGGCGCCGCGCCGCTCGCCGTCTGCACCGGCGGCGAACCGCTGCTTCAGCTCGACGCGGCGCTGGTGGACGCGCTGCACGCGCAGGGATTTGAGATCGCAGTAGAGACCAACGGCACGCTCGCCGCGCCGGAGGGAATCGACTGGCTGTGCGTCAGCCCCAAAGGCGCCCAAGAGCTGGTCATCACGCGCGGCGACGAGCTGAAACTGGTCTTCCCGCAGGCCGCCGCGCCGCCAGAGCGGTTCGCGGCTCTGGATTTCCGGATTTTCTCGCTACAGCCGATGGACGGGCCGCGACGCGCCGAAAACGAACAGGCGGCCTTCCGCTATGTGCTGGCGCACCCGCGCTGGCGCCTGTCGCTCCAGACGCACAAATATATCGGCGTCCCCTGACGGGCTGTTTTATTGCCCGATTGCGCCGGCAAGGCGGCGGGAGAACAGGTCGATGCCGCGATGTGCGTCGGTCCAGGTCGCGGCGAATTGCGCCTGATAGATATCGGTCTCTTCATAACGGTAGGTGACCGAGCCCAGCGATGCGCCATCCGGGGCGCGGAATTCACCGGTCAGCCCCACGCCGCCAATGCCAAACGAGGCAAGGCTGAGCTGGCTGGATGTCGGCCGTCCGCTCCGGTTCGGCCGGTCCCAGTTCCAGTCGCCCCTTCCGCCCAGCTGTTCGAAGGTTGGGCGGTTCGGCCGCGCCTCCGTCATGATCAGCGTCAGGCCGGCGGCGGCGGAATCGCCCGGCGCGGCGAGCAGGCCGCGATCGGCCAGCCGGCGCTCGACATCCGAACGCAGCTCGTCCAGCAACCTGTCCAGATCGCGTTGGCCGATCTGATGGATATTCTCCGCCAGATGGTCGCCCAGGCGCACTTCGTCCACGCGCACCGGCCCGCTGACCGGAGCGGACAGATCGTTGGTCCATTCGCTCGCAGCGAATGCCGGAGCGGCGATCATGGCCGCCGCGCTCGCAAAAACAGCGAAGAGTTTCATATTTTCTGCACGCATGAGACCTCTCCGGACTCAAGCGTCCCTGCGCTCCCCAATATAGGCTATCTATCGGATTTGTCAGGCCCGTACGTCTGTAAAAGATCAGGCGCTATTTCGCCCGTGACTCCTCCCCGCCGGGCAAAACGGCCCCCGCGGTGGCGGAGGTTGTATTGGCCGCGGTTTCCACAACCGCTCCGGCGGCTCCGACCGCGGCGCCCGTGACCCGGGCGGCGGCGCAGGCAGACAGCAGCGGCGCGGCCACCCCAAGGACGATCATGATACGAAAGGCTTTCATCGGAATGGCCCCCAAACCATTACAGCTTGGCAGATTACCCCGGCCGGGCTTGCGGGCGGGTTAATCCGGGTCCACCCGGATGGTTCAGCCTTCGGCGTTTGCGCGCCATTCCGGCGCAATTGTGTAACGGCAGGGCGTTCGGGCATGGTGCGCCGATGGGCCACGATCATTCGCACAGCCACAGTCACGGCCATAGTCACGGCCACCGGCACATGGTGAACGAACGCCGCACCTTCTGGGCGGCGGTGCTGACCGGAAGCTTCATGCTGGTCGAAGTGGCGGGCGGAATCCTCGCCGGGTCGCTGGCGCTGCTGGCCGACGCCGGCCACATGCTGACGGATTTCGCGGCCCTGGCGCTGGCGTGGTTCGCCTTCCGCCTGTCGCGGCGGCCGGCCACCTGGACGCGCACCTACGGCTTCGACCGGTTTCAGGTGCTGATCGCCTTTGTCAACGGCGTCACGCTCGCGGTGCTGGCGGTCTGGATCGTGGTCGAGGCGGTCCGCCGCCTCTATGAGCCGGTCGAGGTCATGGGCTGGCTGATGTTCGCCGTCGCGGCGATGGGGCTTCTGGTCAATATCGCCGCCTTCATGCTGCTGCATGGCGCCGACCGCGACAATCTCAATATTCGCGGCGCCAGCCTGCATGTGATGGGCGATCTGCTGGGTTCGGTCGCGGCGCTGTCGGCGGCGATCATCATCATGTTCACCGGCTGGACGGCGGCCGACCCGCTCCTCTCCGTCGTGGTTGCGGGCATCATCCTGCGCTCTTCGGTCGGGCTGATCCGCGAGTCGGCGCATATATTGCTTGAGGCCGCGCCGCGCGGCCTGGACGTTGCCGCCATCGGCCCGGATCTGATTGCGAACGTGCCAGGCGTCGCCGGCGTGCATCATGTCCATGCCTGGGCGATCACCAGCGAGCGCGCGATGATCACGCTGCATGCGCGGCTTTGCGGCGATTGCGGCGCGCCGGAAACGGTGACGACCGCGATCAAGGCGCGGCTGCGCGAACAATTCGGCCTCGATCACGCGACGGTGGAGCTGGAAACGGACGCCTGCGCCGACAGCGGCGCGGGCGAAGCCCCCGACCCCTGCCGTTAAGGCGCCGACATCATGTCCACGGAAACGGGAACCCGCCAGCCCCCGGGCTCGTTGAATCCGCAAGGATATAATGGAGACCGGTAATGCGTTCCGAACCACGTTCCGACCGTGTGGCGCATGACAGCATAACTCCCCGCCGCCCGCGCAAGGCCGGGCGCAAAGGCCCGGGCGGCGGGCTCAGCAAGCCGGATCAGACAGAGGATTGCGGCCCGGTGGAAGAGGCGCTGAGAGAGAGTTTCCCCGCCTCCGATCCGCCGGCCTGGCCTGACCGCGCCAAGCAATAACGCACAATACCGTGCAGGCAGGCGCCGGACCTGCTGCGTCACTGCGGCATTCAGTAAAGTTCAAGGCTGCGAATTTCACGCGCGCGGATGCGCCCCGGCGTGAACGCGCAGCAGCGCGCCCGCGTCGATCGCGGCATAGATTTGCGTGGAGCTGAGACTGGCATGGCCTAGCAATTCCTGGATCGCGCGCAGGTCGGCCCCATTGCCCAGAAGATGCGTGGCGAAGGCGTGGCGCAGCGCGTGCGGCGTCGCTGTTTCCGGCAGGCCGAGTCCGCCGCGAATCCGCTGCATCAATTTCTGCGCCGCGCGCGCGCCCAGCGGCCCGCCGCGCGCCGCGCGGAACAGCGGCGCATCGGGGCTCATCGCATAGGGACAGTCGCGCAGATACTCGTCCATCGCGTCGCGCGCCGCCATCAGCACCGGAACCATGCGCGTGCGCCCGCCTTTGCCCTCGATGCGCAGCGTCTCGCGGAACGGCGCGTCGCGCCCCCTCAGCGACAGCGCCTCGGAAATGCGCAGGCCCGCGCCATAGAGCAGCGTCACCAGCGCCGCGTCGCGCGCCGCGATCCAGGGCGTGTCATGCTCCGCCGCCGCGGCGATCAGCGCCTTGGCGGAATCGGCGGACACCGGCCGCGGCTGCGAGCGGGCAAAGCGCGGCGTGGACAGCAGAGCCAGTCCCGCGTTCTCGACGCCCATGCGCTTTCCGGCCCAGCGATAGAAACTGCGCACGGCGGAAAGGGCGCGCGCGGCGCTGCGCGGGGCGATTCCATCGGCGCGGCGCG
This sequence comes from Euryhalocaulis sp., assembly GCA_050486445.1. GTDB lineage: Bacteria > Pseudomonadota > Alphaproteobacteria > Caulobacterales > Maricaulaceae > Euryhalocaulis. The sequence goes on along the minus strand of JBJHDH010000028.1, from coordinate 12,903 downwards.
CCGCCAGAAAGGCGCGGAAATCCCGCGCCTCCAGCCTGGAAAGATCGGCGGTGCGCGGCGTCCCGCCCAGATGCCGCGACAGAAAACCGAGAAATTCGGAAAGATCGTGGCGATAGGCCGCCACCGAATGCGGGCTGAACCGGCGCTCGTCGCGCAGATGGCCGAGGAAGGATTCGACCGCGTCCTGCGCCGGGCGGTTCAGATCGCGATCCATGCCGCCAGCCGCCGCTCGATCACCCGCGCCAGAAAATGCACCAGCTCCACGCCCTGATGCTCGGAAAACACGTCCGGGTCGCGCGATCCCAGCGCCAGCAGCCCGGTCCGGCCCGCGATATCCAGCCGCACCAGCGCCTGCGAGCGCAGATCGGCCGCGTCGTCGCCATAAATGTCCGGCTTGCCGCGCGCGATCCGGCCCAGCGCCTCGCCGCGCGTGCGGCCGATTTCAGAATCGGTCAGTCCCGCTGGCGCGCTGCGGATCGCCATCAGGCCGGGCGGCGTATCGGCCTCGACCAGAACGGCGGCGCGGTCCAGTCCCAGCCGCGCGGGCAACGGCCCGTCCAGCAGATCGTCCAGCGCCCGCGCGCTCGCGGCGTCCATGATGCTGAGCGCACAGGCGTGAATCTGCGCCTGCACCGCCAGATTGGCGCGCGCCACGGCGCGCAGCCGGCGGTGCGTGTCCGCGATCATGCGCGCGCGGCGCTCCACCCGGCGCACAGAGGCGCCCTGAAGATCGACCACGTTGCCGCAGGCGGCGCGGGCCAGCGCATGCAGCTCGCCATCCTCGGCCAGCCATTCCGGATGATCCAGCAGCGCGGCCTTGACGCGGGCCAGCGACGCCCCGTCAGTGTCGGTTTCGCCAGTTTCGGTGCGGGTGATGTGTGCGGTGTTCATGGCGGCGAAGCCTAAACAGGAGCGGTTAAGGAACGACCAAGCGATCGCGCGAATCGCGCGGGTCGTGTTTACGCTTCCTCTGCCCGAACCCTTCGATTACGCGGCCCCGCAAGGGATGCCGCTGGTTAAGGGCGCCCTGGTCACGGCCCCGCTTTCCGGCCGCACGCTGGTCGGGGCGGTCTGGGATGTGCGGGCGGAGACGGTGGAGGAGGCGGAATCCGGCCGGGCGCTGAAACCCGTCCAGTCGGTATTGGAGGCCCCGCCTCTGGCCGCGGAACTGGTGGATTTTCTTGATTTCGCCGCCCGCTACACGGCGCACCCGCCGGGCGCGTTTCTACGCATGGCGTTGCGCGCGCCCGATGCGCTCGGCCCCTCGCGTGAAGAGATCGTCTATGTGCCCACGGGCCAACCGCCAGACCGGATGAGCGATGCGCGCGCCCGCGTGCTGGCGGCGGCGCAGGCCGGGCCGATGACGGCGGCGGATCTGGCGCGCACCGCCGGAACCGGCGCCGCCGTGGTGACGGGGCTGGCGCGCGCAGGCGCGCTCGTCCGCCGCGCCCGTCCGGCCGATCCGCCCTTCGATGCACCGGACCCGGATCGTCCCGGCCCGGAGCTGACGCCCGGTCAGGCGGCGGCGGCGGCGGAGCTGCGCGCGCTGGCGGCGCGCGGCGGCGCGGCGCCGGTGCTGCTCGATGGCGTCACCGGCTCGGGCAAGACGGAAGTCTATTTCGAGGCCATCGCCGAAACCCTGCGCCGTGATCCGGATGCGCAGGTGCTGGTGCTGCTGCCCGAAATCGCGCTGACCCGCGCGGTGACCGCGCGGTTCGAATCGCGCTTTGGCGTGGTGCCGGCGTTATGGCATTCCGAAACCGGCGCGGCGCATAGACGGCGTGTGTGGCGCGAGACGGCGCACGGCCGCGCCCGCATTGTGCTTGGCGCGCGCAGCGCGCTGTTCCTGCCGTTCCGCAAGCTCTCGCTCATCGTCGTCGATGAAGAGCACGATCCCTCCTACAAGCAGGAGGAAGGCGCGATCTATCACGCCCGCGACCTCGCTGTGGCGCGCGGCAAATTCGCCGCCTGTCCGGTGCTGCTGGCCAGCGCCACGCCGTCGCTGGAGACGTTGCAGAATGCGCGCGCCGGGCGCTATGCGCATTTGCGCCTGCCGATGCGCGCCGGCGGCGCCGCTCTGCCGGAGATTTCCCTGGTCGATCTGCGCCGCACGCCGCCGGAACAGGGCCGCTTCCTGTCCCCGCCGCTGATCGCCGCAATGCAGCAGACGCTCGCGCGCGGCGAACAGGTTCTGCTGTTTCTGAACCGGCGCGGTTATGCGCCTTTGGTGCTGTGCGCCGCGTGCGGCCATCGCCTGACCAGCCCGGGCACCGATTCCTGCCTGGCCGAGCATCGCGCCTCGGGCCGGCTGGTCTGCCATCTCACCGGCTTTTCCATGCCAAAGCCGCGCGCCTGTCCCGAATGCGGCGCGCAGGATTCGCTGAAATCGGTCGGGCCGGGCGTGGAGCGGGTAGAGGAAGAGGCGCGTGCGCTGTTTCCGGACGCCCGCGTCGAAACCTTCTCTTCCGACACGGCGCAAAACGCGGACGAGGCGCGCACCCGCGTCGCGCGCATGGAGCAGGGCGGCATCGACATTCTGGTCGGCACACAGATCGTGGCCAAGGGCCATAATTTTCCCGGCCTGACCCTGGTCGGCGTCGTCGACGCCGATCTTGGCCTGCGCGGCGGCGATCCGCGCGCGGCAGAGCGCACCTATCAGATCCTGGCCCAGGTCGCCGGCCGCGCCGGCCGCGCGCAACGCCACGGCCGCGCGCTGGTCCAGACCCACACGCCAGAGCATGAGGCGCTGCGCGCGCTCGCCGCCGGCGACCGCGACGGCTTTGTGGCGGCGGAGCTGGAGGCGCGCCGCGCGCTCGGCCTGCCGCCCTTCGGGCGTCTGGCTTCCGTGGTGCTGTCCTCGCCCGATGCGGCGCGGCTGGACGCGGCGGCGCGGGATCTCGCCGCCGCCGCGCCGCATACGGACGGGGTGGATATTTACGGCCCGGCGGAACCGCCGGTCGGCGTGATCCGCGGCCGGCGGCGGCGGCGCATTCTGGTGCGCGCCGATCTCAATGTGGATTTGTCAGCCTATCTTTCGGTCTGGCGTGCGCGCGTGAAAATTCCGGCCTCGATCCGCGTCGCCGTCGACATCGACCCGCACTCTTTCCTCTAGCGGGCGGGGTTCCTATAGACTCACCATGACCGAACCCGACGACGACCCCGACCACAGCCAGATCGCCGCCCAGCTCGCATCGCCCTCCTACCGGCTGGCGTCGCAGGACAAGGATTTTCTGCTTGGCGAATCCATGCGCGGCGTGCGCTTCATGCTGGAATTCAGCAAGGCGGAAGAGGCGCTGCGCGCATGGGAGGTTCGCTCCACCATCGTGGTTTTCGGCAGCGCCCGCGTGCGCGAAGACGGGCCGGGCGAACAGAAACGCTGGTATGAGCAGGCGCGCCTTTTCGGCCGCATCGCCTCGGAGCGCGGCGGCGCCATCCTCAATCACCAGCGCGTCCGCGACAATGTGATCGCCACCGGCGGCGGACCGGGCCTGATGGAGGCTGTCAATCGCGGCGCCGCCGATATCGGCGCGCCGTCCATCGGCTTCAATATTTCCCTGCCGCACGAACAGGCGCCCAACCCGTATTCGACGCCGGAACTGACCTTCCGCTTTCATTATTTCGCAATGCGAAAAATGCATCTGGCGATGCGCGCCAATGCGCTGGTGATTTTCCCCGGCGGCTTTGGCACGCTGGACGAGCTGTTCGAGATTCTCACTTTGCGCCAGTCCGACAAGGCGCCGCGCATCCCCATCGTGCTGATGGACGAGGCCTATTGGCGCTCGGTGGTGAGCATGGACACGCTGGTAGAGCACGGCATGATCGCACCCGAAGACCTTGGTCTTTTCACTTATGCCGAAACGGCAGAGGATATCTGGGCGGCGCTGATCGCGGGCGGCCTGCGCCCCGGCGAAGACATCGAACTGGCGCCCGAACAGCAGGTTCCCTGAGCAAAAAACATTTAAGCGAAAAATATTTCGTTCCCCGGAAACGGCGAAGCCGTTATCCGGGGCCCATATGATCGAAAAACTCTGAACGAACCGCCTATCTTTTCTTGCCCGGGCGCGGCGTGCCTTCGCGCGAATCCTCCTGCTTGGCGGCCGGGCGCGTGGCGGTCAGCGGGTCAGAGGCGGGAAAGCTGTCGCGCAGCCCCTCTTCCAGCTCCTTCTCCATTTCCGCTTTGGTCTTTTTCAGTTTCTTCAGCGGTATGCGCGCGGCCTGACGGTTCTTGTCCTCACGGACTTCCCAGTCTTTCAGGCCCGGCTCGTCTTTATCCTCGCCGCTCACGCCGCCCGCCTTTCGCCGCCGAACCGGCCGTAGAATGTCTCACCGCGCTCCGCCATCTCCTGTAAAAGCGCCGGCGCGGCGAACGGTTCACCGTGGCGTTTCTCCAGTTCCTTCGCGCGCTTCACAAAACCCGCCGCGCCTGTCGTGTCGATAAAGCTCAGCACCCCGCCGGTGAAGGGCGCGAACCCCCAGCCCAGAATTGAGCCGACATCCGCCTCGCGCGGGTCGGAAATGACGCCCTCCTCGAAACAGCGCGCCGCCTCGATGGCCTGGGCATAGAGCACGCGGTCGCGGATTTCCGCCGTGCCGGGCTGCTGTGTCTCGGGCAGAACGCCTCCTTTGGCGAAGCGTCCCAGCTCCGGCCACAGATGTTTCGGCGCGTCTTCGGGATAGTCGTAAAACCCCTTGCGGTTTTTCCGGCCAAACCGCTCCTGCTGCATCATCGCGCCCAGAATGCGTTCGGTTGGCGCGTCGGCGGCGTCCGCGCCCAGATCGGCCTTTTCCGCCTGCACGACGTTCCAGCCGAGATCGAGCGCGATCTCGTCATAAAGCGCCAGCGGCCCTACCGGCATCCCGGCAAGGCGCGATCCGTTTTCGATCAGCGCCGGAATCACGCCCGCTTCCAGCAGATGCATCCCCTGCTGCAAAAAGCGGAACACGCAGCGATTGGCGAAAAACCCGCGCGAATCCTCCACCACGATGGGCGTCTTTTTCAGCGCCGCGACCAGATCCATGGCGCGGCTGATCGCGCGCCCGCCGGTTTTGCCGCCGCGAATAATCTCCACCAGCGCCATCTTCTCGACCGGCGAGAAGAAATGCACGCCGCAGAACCGCTCCGGGTCCGGCCCGTATTCCGCCAGCGATGTGATGGGCAGGGTCGAGGTGTTGGAGGCCACGACCGTTTCCGGCCCCACATTGGCGTAAATCTGTTCGATCACGGGCTGCTTCACCTCGCGCGATTCGAACACCGCCTCGATCACCATGTCCGTGCCGGCGAGAAGGGAATAATCGGCGCCGGGCGTGATGCGCGCCAGCATTTCGTCCATGCGCGCCTGATCCAGCCTTCCCTTGGCGACGCGCCCGGCCAGCGAGGTTTCCACCGCGGCCTTGCCTTTGGCGGCGCTCGCCTCGTCGCGGTCGATCAGCACCACCTCGATTCCCGCCTGCGCGGCGGTGCTGGCGATGCCCGCGCCCATGAATCCGGCGCCAACCACGCCGATTTTTGCGATCTTGCCCTTCGCTTCCCCGGCCGGGCGGCGTGCGCCTTTGTCCAGCGCCTGTTTCGACACGAACACGGAACGGATGATGTTCCGGCTTTCCGGCATCCGCAAAAGTCTGGCGAAATAGCGCGTCTCGATGCGCAGGCCGGTGTCGATATCGGTCAGCAATCCCTCGTAGACGCAGGAAAGAATGAAACGCTGCGCCGGATAATTGCCCCATGTGTTCCGGCGCAGCATGGCGGGCGCGCCGGAAAAGACCTGGATGCCTTTGGGGTGATACGGCCCGCCGCCGGGAATGCGGAAATCCTCGCGGTCCCAGGGCTGTTTCGCATCCGGGTTGGCCTTCGCCCAGGCTTTGGCCCTGTCGATAAGTTCCGCGCCCGGCACCGTCTCATGCACCAGGCCGGTTTTGCGCGCCTGCGCCGCGTCCACCTGCTTGCCCTGAAGCATCATGTCCAGCGCGGTCATGGCGCCCAGCAGGCGCGGCATACGCTGCGTGCCGCCGCCGCCCGGCAGCACGCCGACCAGCGCCTCGGGCAGGCCCAGTTTCAGCCGCGGATTGTCGTCCGCCGCGATGCGGTAATGGCAGGCCAGCGCGATTTCCAGCCCGCCGCCCAGCGCAATGCCGTTCAGCGCCACGGCCACCGGCTTGCCGCAGGTCTCGATGGCGCGAAACGCGGTGTTGAGCTTCAGGAACCGGTCATAAAATAGCTTGCCGCTCTCTTCTTCCGAGAGCGTCTTGGCTTCCTCAAACACCGCGCCCAGCTCGGAAAGATCGGCCCCGGCGCAGAATCCGCTCTCCTTGCCGCTGGCCAGAACCGCGCCCTTGATCGCATCGTCCTCGCGCAGGCGCCGCGCCCATTGGTCCACCTCGTCCAACGCCTCCAGCGACAGGATGTTCATCGACCGGCCCGGCGAGTCGAAAAGAATGAGCGCGATCCCGTCCGCGTCGATCTCGATGCTGAAATTTTTCATCGCGCCGCTCCTCACACCCGCTCGATAATGGCGGCGGCGCCCATGCCGGCGCCGACACACAGCGTGACCAGCGCCACGCCCAGCCCCGTGCGCTCCAGCTCGTCCAGCGCGGTTCCCAGAATCATCGCCCCCGTCGCGCCCAGCGGATGGCCCATGGCGATGGCGCCGCCATTGACGTTCATCCGCGCCGGGTCGACATCGAAACTGCGCATATGGTGCAGCACGACAGAGGCGAACGCCTCGTTCAGCTCCCACAGGTCAATGTCCTTTGGCCGCATCCCGGCCTTGGCCAGCACTTTTTGCGTCACGCCGACCGGCCCGGTCAGCATGATGGTGGGTTCAGAGCCGATGGCCGCCATCGCCAGAATGCGCGCGCGGGGGGTAAGGCCCGCCGCCTTGCCGGCCTTTTTCGAGCCGACCAGCACGGCCGCCGCCCCGTCGACGATGCCCGAGGAATTGCCCGCCGTGTGCACATAATCGAGGCGCTCGATCAGCGGATATTTCTGGATCGCCACGCTATCCAGCCCGAGCGTTTCGGAAAGCGCCTTGAACGCCGGCTTCAGCGCCGCCAGCGACGCCATGTCTGTTTCGGGCCGCATATGTTCGTCGCGGTCGAGCTGCACCAGGCCGAGCTGGTTGCGCACCGGAACGATGGAGCGGGTGAACCGCCCCTCGGCCCAGGCGGCGCCTGCGCGGCGCTGGCTTTCCATCGCATAGGAATCCACGTCCTCGCGCGTAAAGCCGAATTTGGTAGCGATCAGATCGGCCGCCACGCCCTGCGGCACGATGGAATGGTCATAGGCGACAGCCGGGTCGGCCATCAGCGCGCCGCCGTCAGATCCCATCGGCACGCGGCTCATCGACTCGACGCCGCCGCCAATGGCGAAATCGGCCTCGCCCGCGATCACCTTGGCGGCGGCGATATTCACCGCCTCCAGCCCGCTGGCGCAAAACCGGTTGATCTGCACGCCGGGAACGCTTTCCGCATAGCCCGCGGCCAGCGCCGCGCTGCGCGCAATGTCCGCGCCCTGTTCGCCCACCGGGGCGACGCAGCCCAGAATCACGTCATCGACCAGCGCCGTATCCAGCCCGTTGCGGTCGCGGATCGCGGCCAGTTGCTGGCTGGCCAGCGACAGCGCGGTGATCCCGTTCAGCGCGCCGTTCTTCTTCTTTCCGCGCGGGGTGCGCACCGCATCATAGAGCCAGGCTTTGGTCATGGTCGTGATCCGCGCTCGTCTTTGCGCTCAATAGGGTTCGCCCGAAACGACGCAATGTACCTTGACGATCTTGCCGTCCCGGAAATGGTAATGGATGAACTGCGGGATGGTGATCTTCGCCCCGGCCGGCAGCGAGACAATCCGCTCCAGCCCCTGTCCGGCCAGCGCCTCCGCCGTCAGGTCGCGATAGCATTCCAGCAGCACGCGCGCCTCGATGGCCATGAAATCGCCGCTGGAGGCGTGCGCGTCATACTGGATGGTTTCGTTCACATAGGCGTGGAAGAATTTGTAGAACCCGCGCACCTCGTCCTTGGTGCGGAACGTGTAACCGGCGAAAGAGACTTCCAGATCGTCGGCATAATAGGCCAGAACCGCCTCGTAATCGCGGGCGTGGAACCGCTCCAGATAGGCGTCGAAATCGCTGCGCTGCATGGATAGGTTCTCCCTGTTCCGGCCTCTTTGGTCGCCGGTCACCCTATCGCGCCCCGGCGCGCCGGTCATGCGTCACCGCAACATGCTTGTGAGTCGCCTTTGCGCCGCCGCCCCGATAGGCTGGCGGGCAAGACTGTCTGGGAGGACAAGATAATGAAAACCCCGATGCTTTCGCTCTGCATCGCCGGCGCGGCGCTGATGCTGGCGGCCGCCCCCGCCGCCGCGCAGGGCGCGGATGCCGTCGCCAATCCCGCCCGCGCCGAAGCCAATGTGGCGCGCGACGAGGCGCGCCGGCCCCAGGCGATGCTGGATTTTGTCAGCGTCCAGCCGGGCGATGTTGTGCTCGATTGGGGCGCGGGCGGCGGATACTGGAGCGAGGTGTTCGCCGGCGCCGTGGGGCCGGAAGGTCTGGTCCATGCCCAGGGTATGCGCGAGCCGGTCGCCGGGTTCGATAATATCGCGCCGCTGCCGATGGAGCGCGGCGCCCCGATCCCGCTGGAGGATGGCTCGGTCAACCTGATCGTGCTGTCCTATGTCTATCACCATATGCATTATAATGCCGGCAGCGGCGAGGCGACGCCGGAAACCACGCGCGCCCAGTTCGCCGATTTCGCGCGGGTGCTGGCGCCCGGCGGCCGTGTTCTGGTGATCGAGCATCAGGCGCTGGAGGGAACCAGCCGCGCCGACAGCAATGACTGGCACCGCGCCCCCGTCGCCGCGGCGGTGGAGGATATGGAGGCCGCGGGTCTCACGCTCGCCGCCTCGGCGCCGGAAATTTACAACAATCCGGAAGATACAGAGCTGGGCTATTGGCGCGAACAGGGGCTCAGCGGCGCGACCACCAGCATGACGCTCCTGTTCCAGAAACCCTAGAGAAACCCTGGAGCAGGACCGGACCGGATCCTCCGGCGCCCTTCCTCTGTAATTTATGCCGGGGATGTCCGGGCGCCGGCCGGGGGCCGGCTTCTTGATGGCGGGCTGAAACCCCGGACAGCTTAACCTGCCTGGCGATCGAGCCGCTGCAGCAGGAAATCGCGCGCCTCGTCATTTTCCAGGCGCTCTGCCAGCGCGGTCAATTCACTGCGGATCGCCCGGTTGCGGGGCAGACCGTCAACTGCGCGGCCGATATGTGAACGCAATTCTGCATTCAGCTCCGGCCAATATGTGAGTCCAAATTCAATCCGCCACATCTGGAAGTCGTGAGAGGGGAATGGCGCGGCGATGAAGGAATGGCTCAGGGCCGCCGCGCCGGTCCCGGTCAGGGCGTTGTGTTCCAGCGCGGCCAGATAGGCCAGCCTGGCCCAGGATTCCTCGCGCGCCGGACTGCGCGCCAGCGCGGCCCGGCTGGATTCCGCCGCCCCGGCGGCGTCGGCCGGGATTTGCAACAGGCGCAGCCGGGCGTCCAGATCCCTCAGCCAGCCGGTGGTGCGGCCGCCCTGAAGCGCGACGCCAGCATCATGCAGCGCGGCGTCGCGCAGTTCCGGGCCGGCGGCGGCCTCCGCGCGCAAAAGCGCCCGGCTCGCGTCCGCGCCCCGGAATTCGGCGTGCGCCCGCCAGGCTGCGCCCGCCGCGGCGGCGGCGAAGACAAAGGCCAGCATTATCGCGGGAATCCGGCCCATCGAATTTGTTCCATCCCTGTTGTCCGGCCGGATGAATGTCTGGCGGCCGATGGCGTTCGCAAGTGCCCGGAAAAGCTCCGCCGGGCAAGAGACGCGGCTTCTCCTGTTGGCGGCGGGGCCGCCAGGGATTACTTAAAATCAGCTTTTACTTCGGCTCTACAACGAATGCGAACCGGCGCGGCCGGATGGAGCAGGCAGCATGTTCGGACGCAAACGTAGCAGCGGCGGACAGGTGATCTACGCTGTGGGCGACATTCATGGCCGGTACGATCTCCTGGAGCTTATGCTGGAGCTGATCGCCGCCGATGCGGCGGAGCTGAGCGCCGGCGCCCGGCTTCTGGCCGTGTTTCTGGGCGATTATGTGGATCGCGGGCCGGATTCCCGGAATGTGCTGGAGCGTTTGTCCTGTCTGGAATCCGCCGCCACCCTGCGCTTTCTCAAGGGCAACCACGAAGCGGTGATGTTGAATTTTCTGGAAGATTCCGCCGTGGGGCCGCAATGGAGCCAGTTCGGCGGTTCAGAAACCTTGGCGTCCTATGGCGTGGCCGTCCCGGCTTCGGCGGCCGATACGCAAGGCTGGCGGCAGGCGAGGGACGAACTGGCGGCGAGCCTGCCCGATGCTCATCTGGCTTTTCTGCGGGGGCTCGATCTGAGCGCCGAGGCCGGGGACTATTTTTTCGCCCATGCAGGCGTCCGGCCAGGCCGCAGGCTCGACGCTCAGACAGAGCAGGATCTTCTGTGGATAAGGGAAGATTTTTTGGGCGATAACAGGGCCTTGCCTAAAATCGTCGTGCATGGCCACACGCCAGCGCCGCAACCGGTCTGGGACCGGCGGCGCCGGATCGGGGTGGACACGGGCGCCTATGTCACCGGAGCGCTGACGGCGGCGCGGATTGAAGACGGATCGGTGAAATTTCTGGTCGCGAAACAGTGATCGCAACGGACGCCTTGCATGGCACGGCGATTGCTGGTCAAGAAATGGCGCGGGAATTATACGCTGGAAGCCCCGGAATGGGACAGGGATAGAAATGGCGATGCGGTATCTGGCGATCGCGCTGGCAATGCTGGCGGCGGCGTGCAGCAGTGGCCCGACCGGGGCCATTCGCGGCGGCGATGAGGCTTTGGCCGACCGCCCGGCCGAGGCCTACAGGCTGGGGTCCGGGGACCGGTTGCGTCTGATTGTGTTCGGTGAGGATTCCATGTCCGGCGAGTTCGTGGTCAGCGGCGCCGGAACGCTCTCGCTGCCTCTCATCGGCGAGGTTCAGGCCGCCGGCCTGACCGTCCCTGGCCTGCAAAGAGCGGTCGAGGAACAGCTTTCCCAAGGCTATCTCATCAATCCCCGCGTCTCCGCGGAGGTGATCAATTACCGTCCGTTCTTCATCATGGGCGAGGTGAACGAGCCGGGAACATACCCCTACAGCGATAATCTCACAGTGATCAACGCTGTGGCGACGGCGGGGGGCTTTACCTACCGGGCGGACCAGCGGCGCGTCTTTATCCGCCGCGAGGGCGCAACAGGCTGGCAGACCTATCGTCTGGGTTCGGAAACCCGGGTCAGCCCGGGCGATACGATCCAGATCGGCGAGCGCTTCTTCTGATTGTGCAAGTGCGAAATGCCGATGGTCAGGCGAAGATTTCGCCTGACCGGCGAAATGTCATTCACTTGTCAAATCATGCATTGAGCCGGAAAAATCGCATTTCGCCGTTGCAAAAATGACGCTTCTTTCCGGTGTCCGGCTATAGTATAGAATGCGTAAATGTAATCTCGTGGCGGATTGGGTTTTCTTGAAGGGGGTCGCCAATGGCGAAAATCGTGAAATCACTCGGGGCGGCGCTCATGGGCGCGTCCCTTATCGCTCTGGCTGCTCCGGCGGCGATGGCGCAGCAATTTGCCGCCGTCACGCTCACAGAGGTGGAAAGCGCCGAGGCTGAGACGCTGGCCCAGGCCATTGAGGCGGCGATCGCCGCTTTGCCGTCCGACGCCACGGAAGAGGATATTGCCGAAGCGATCGCCGCCGTGCTCGCCGCCTCCACCGCCTCGCCCGCGGTGAAGGCTGAAGCGGCCGCCCGCGTCGCCGCCCGGACAACCAATCCTGCCGTGCGCTCCGCTGCGCTGTCGGCAAGTTCGTTCCAGCTCGCGATGCTTGGCGATACCGGCCCGGTGGGCGGTGTCGGCGGCGCGCCCGGTTCTCCCCCGGCGCCTCCCCCGCCTTCTGGCGGCGGGGGCGGGGGCGGCGGCTCCGATTATAATCCGTAAGAGCCTCACAGCTTCGCGGCGCACTCGTCCAGGGGTGCGCCGCGAAAGGTCCGGTCTCAGGAGGGGATAGTGAAGAGATTTTTGAGCCTGTCGGCTATGACGCTGACGGCGGTCTGCGCTTTTGCGCTCCCGTCACTCGCGCAATCCTTCGACCGGGACCGCAATGTCTCGGTGATGGAGCGCCCCCGTCCCGAATATAACGCCCTTGGCTACCGCATGGGGGCCTTTATGGCGTATCCCGCCGCGACCGGGAGCGTCCTCTATGACGACAATATTTTCGCCACCGGCGCCGGCGCGGTGGACGACGTCATCGCACGCGGAACCGCGGAATTGTCGCTGGCCTCCACCTGGGCGCGCCATGCCCTTAATTTCTTCGGCGAAGTCTCGCACAACGAATATCTGGATGTTTCCAGCGAAACCCATACCGACTTTACGCTGAGCGCCGATGGCCGGGTCGATGTGCAGAGGGGAACCGCGTTTGGCGGGTCCGCCGCGTACCGGAGCCTGACCGAACCCCGCACCTCTTCCAGCTCGCCGGGCGCATCGGTCGAACCCATTGATTATGAGCGGACCGATCTGGGCGCCTTCATTGGTCATGAGCGCGGCCGGGTGCGGCTCGGCGCCCGCACAGGCTGGCGGCAACTCAATTTCAAGGACGGGCTTACCGCCGGCGGCGCGGTCATCGATCAGGATTTCCGCGACCGCGATATCTGGACCCTTACTTTGCGCTCCGATGTTGCGATGAGCCCGGATACGGCGCTGTTCGTCGAGGGAACCTATAATGATCGCTCCTACCGTCTGAAGCCGCCCGCGGTCGGAACGCTGCGGGATTCGGACGGCTACGAAATTCTGGTCGGCGCCAATTTCGACCTGACCAACCTGATCCGCGGCGAGGTCGG
>JBJHDH010000027.1:0-34517 GCA_050486445.1 Euryhalocaulis sp. | reverse complement strand
GGAGGGGGACCATGCGAAGCATGGTGGAGGGGGCGGACGCTGCACTGTTTTCAAATACCGGGGCGCACTCGCCCTCCTCGTCGGCCCTTCGGGCCGCCACTCCCCCCGCTTCGCAGGGGGAGATCAACGTAACACCTCGTCCGCAGGTGAGGGAGGATTTGCAGCCGTTCCCATCTACAATTCGCCCCATGAATGAATTTGACTTCATCCGCGAGGTTCTGGCGCCGCTGGCGGGCGAGGGGACGCATCGTACAAAATTCGGCCAGAGCTTTGGCCAGAGCTTTGGGCTGACCGATGACGCCGCCCTGCTGCGCGCGGGCGCGGCGGGGCTGATCGTCACCGCCGACATGCTGGTGGAGGGCGTGCATTTCACGCAGGATTGCCCGCCCGAAACGGTCGCGAAAAAATCGCTGCGGGTGAATCTCTCCGATCTCGCGGCCAAGGGAGCGAAGCCGGTCTGCTACATGCTGTGCGTGGCGTGGCGGGCGGAGCGGGGTCTAGACTGGAAGCGCGCCTTTGTGCGCGGCCTGAAGGAAGATCAGGAACGATATGGCGTGATGCTGCTGGGCGGGGACACCACGGTGACCCAAGGCCCGTTCACGGTCAGCATCACGGCCTTTGGCGAAGCCGGACCGCGCGGCATGGTCCGCCGCGACGGCGCGCAGCCGGGCGATGCGCTCTATGTCACCGGGACGGTGGGAGATGCGGGCCTGGGCCTGCGCGCGCTTCAGGGCGAGGGGTTTCCCGGAGAGGATGCGGTGGCGCTGGTGGGCGCCTATCGCCTGCCCGAACCGCCGGTGGCGTTCGCGTCCGATGTCGCTGAACACGCCAGCGCCGCGATCGACGTTTCCGACGGCGTGCTGGCGGACGCGGCCCATATCGCAGCGGCGTCTGGCGCGCGGATCGAGATCGCGCTGGAGCATCTGCCGCTGTCGGACGCGGCGGCGCGCTGGGCCGCGGCGCAGGCGGACCGGGACGCGGCCCTGACCACGCTCGCGGCATCCGGCGATGACTATCAGATTCTGTTCACGGCGCCGGAGGCGGCGGAGGCCGCCCTGCGGGACGCGGCGGCGGCGCCGGGCCTGCGCCTGACCCGGATCGGGCGCGTGCTGGAGGGCGGCGTGCCGGAGGACGGGCCGCTGCGCGTGCTGGGCGCAAGCGGGGAAATCCGGCCCGGCGCGCTGGGCTTCACGCATTTTTAGGCCGCCGCATATTACAGAGGCGCGATGCGCACGATCTCCATTCTCAGCGTTCTGGCGCTTGCCGGAGCCTTCGCTGGCGCCGCCGAGGCGGCGGGCGGCTCGTCGTCCAAATCCGGGCCGTCCAACCGCTATCAGGCGAGCTGGACCCTGGCCACGCCCTCCGAACCGGAGAGCCATGCGGAGACGGATGCGAAAGCCGCGGATTCCTCGCGCCAGATCGAGATGCCCGTCATCGTCGCGCCCATCGTGGTGGATGGGCGGCTGCGCAATTATGCATTTGTCGGCGTAAGGCTGGACGTGTCCGAGGGCCGCGATCCTTGGGCGGTGCGGGCGCGGACGGCCTATCTGCGCGACGCCATGCTGCGCGCCGCGCACGCACAGCCGCTGAACGATCCGGGCGATGCCGGCGGGATCAATCCCGAGCGGGCGTCCCGCGTCTGGACCACTGCCGCCAACGCTGTGCTGGGCGAGGGCGCGGTGAAGAGCGTCAGCGTGCTGGACGTCGACCTGCGCTATCCCGATCTGGCCGGCGGGCGCTGATCTCGACCTGAAAGCGCAGGCGGCGCCCGGAGCGGCGCAGGCTCTGTTGCACGATCCTATACAAATCGGTTATGCCGCAAACAAACTGCGGGGGGAGCGGGCCGCGCACAATGCGCGCATCCGTCGATTTCATAGGGGTGCAATCATATGACGACTGAACTGGCTCTGGTCATCGCGGCCGGTCTTCTGGCGCTTGTTTATGGGGTGTGGCAGGTCCGCTCCATCCTGGCTTCGCCCCAGGGCAATGAGCGGATGCGCGAGGTTGCGGCCGCCATCCAGGAAGGCGCCAACGCCTATCTGAAGCGGCAATATTTGACCGTCAGCCTTGTCGGCGTGGTCATTTTCGTCATCACGATTTTCCTGCTGGGCATCTATGCCGCCATTGGTTTCGCCATTGGTGCGATCCTGTCCGGCGCCGCGGGCTTTATCGGGATGCTGGTTTCAGTTCGCGCCAATGTGCGCACCACCGAAGCCTCGCGCCATGGCCTGGCGCAGGGGCTGAGCATGGCGTTCCGGTCTGGCGCGGTGACGGGCATGCTGGTCGCCGGGCTCGCGCTGTTGGGCGTCGCTGTCTATTACGCGCTGCTGACAGGGCCGCTGGGCTATAGCCCGCAGAGCCGCACGGTGATTGACGCGCTGGTCGCGCTGGGCTTCGGCGCTTCGCTCATCTCGATCTTCGCCCGTCTTGGCGGCGGCATCTTCACCAAGGGCGCGGACGTCGGCGGCGACATGGTCGGCAAGATTGAGGCCGGCATTCCCGAGGATGACCCCCGCAACGCCGCCACCATCGCGGACAATGTGGGCGACAATGTCGGCGACTGCGCCGGCATGGCCGCTGACCTGTTCGAGACCTATGCGGTGACGGTGGTGGCCACCATGGTGCTGGCCTCGATCTTCTTCACCGGCGCGGTGGCGGCGGAGCTGATGTTCTATCCGCTGGGCATCGGCGCGGTGTGCATCGTCGCCTCGATCATCGGCACGTTCTTCGTGCGTCTGGGCAAGGGGTCGCGCTCGGTGATGGGCGCGCTCTACAAGGGCTTCGTCGCCTCGGCTTTGCTCAGCCTGATCTTTATCGGCGTGCTGACGCACTTCCTGTTCGATGACGGCCTGGCGACCAGCTTTGTCGCCCGCGACGGCTTTACCCTGACCGCCGGGGGGCTGTTCGCCTGCGGCGTGATTGGCCTGCTGGTCACCGGCGCCATTGTCTGGGTCACCGAATACTATACCGGCACGGGTTTCCGTCCGGTGCGCATGGTCGCCAAGGCCTCGGAATCGGGGCACGGCACCAATGTCATCCAGGGGCTGGCGGTTTCGCTGGAAGCCACGGCCCTGCCGGCGCTGGCGATCATTGTCGGTATTGTGACGACCTTCCAGGTCGCCGGTCTGTTCGGCATCGCCATTGCGGTGACCACGATGCTGGCGCTGGCCGGCATGGTGATCGCGCTGGACGCCTTCGGCCCGGTCACGGACAACGCCGGCGGCATCGCCGAAATGGCGAATCTCGATCCGGCGGTGCGCGAGACGACCGACGCGCTGGACGCGGTGGGCAACACCACCAAGGCGGTCACCAAAGGCTACGCCATCGGTTCGGCGGGCCTCGGCGCGCTGGTGCTGTTCGCGGCCTATACGCAGGATCTGGCGTTCTTCGCCGATAATCCGGCGGAGTTCCCGTTCTTCGCCGGCGTCACAGTCGATTTCAGCCTGTCCAATCCGTATGTGGTGGTCGGCCTGCTGTTCGGCGGCCTGCTGCCATACCTGTTTGGCGGCATGTCGATGATGGCCGTGGGGCGCGCCGCGACCGCGGTGGTGGAGGAAGTTCGCCGCCAGTTCCGCGAAAAGCCGGGCATCATGCAGGGCACTGAAAAGCCGGATTATGGCCGCGCCGTGGACCTGCTCACCAAGGCTGCGATCCGCGAAATGATCGTGCCCTCGATGCTGCCGGTGCTGTCGCCGATCGTGCTGTTCGCGGTGGTGAGCTGGGTGGCGGGCCGCGCCGAAGGCCTCGCGGCCGTGGGCGCCATGCTGCTGGGCGTGATCGTCACGGGCCTGTTTGTCGCGATCTCCATGACCGCAGGCGGCGGCGCCTGGGACAACGCCAAGAAGTTCATCGAGGACGGTCATCATGGCGGCAAGGGTTCCGAGGCCCACAAGGCCGCGGTGACCGGCGACACGGTGGGCGATCCCTATAAGGACACGGCCGGACCCGCTGTGAACCCGATGATCAAGATCACCAATATCGTGGCGCTGCTGATGCTGGCCGTGCTGGCTCACCAGGGCTGAGGCCGGGCCTGTCCGGAATGAAAAACGCCCCGGAGAGCAATCCCGGGGCGTTTGCTTTGCGCGTTATGCCTCAGCGGGCAAGACTGGATCAGTAGGGGTCGGGGCCGCCGGCGCTGTCCGGAATCTGGTCCATACGGCCGGGAAGCTGGTTAGGATTGAGTGCGCCGACGCTGCCGAAGAGCTGTTCCATGAAGGACAGGGTGCGTCCGCGTGTCGGCGTGGTGCGGCTGACCAAGCGGACATCGTTGGTGTATTCGAGCCCAAGTTCCTCGACTTCGGCCACCCGGTCATCCTCGTCGAAGCGGATAGCGAGAATACGGCGGTCTGTTATCAGCGGCCGGAGATAGGCGAAATCCTCGCGCACAGAGGTAATGTAGTACCAAGTGTCCTCAAATACGCCGGTGGTTGAGGGGGAGCCCATGCGCTCAAGTACGCTTTCCCTCGTATCGACCATAACCTCAACCGGCTGGTCTCCGCCGGCAACGGCGACATAGCCGTGGGTACGAACCACAGGGGAACACGCTGTCGCCGCGGCGGCCAAGCCGGCGGCGGCGAAAATCAGGACGGGACGCATTCTGAACTCCTGACTCATGGCCCGGCTTTGGGTATAGCGGCGCAGCGGCGGCGGGCAAAGGCCGGACTGCTGTGACTTTGGAGCATTCCCGCTCTTCTTTGAATCGCGGAAATGCTCCAATTCTTTGTTGGCCGCGTTTCCGGACGGCGAACCGGGTTTCACTTCGCCTGGAAACGCTCTAACCGG
Source organism: Euryhalocaulis sp. (assembly GCA_050486445.1). Lineage (GTDB taxonomy): Bacteria > Pseudomonadota > Alphaproteobacteria > Caulobacterales > Maricaulaceae > Euryhalocaulis. The sequence goes on along the minus strand of JBJHDH010000027.1, from coordinate 29,735 downwards.
ACCTCGGGGGACGTCTGGAATGTTTTTCAAACGACGGCGCGTGGCTGTGCAACGGCTCTATGAATCCGTTCTGGCTCAGGCGCGTAGCCCGGAATTCTATGGCCCTGGCCGGGTTCCGGATACGGTGGATGGCCGTTTCGAACTGCTGGCCCTGCATCTGGCGCTGGTGATCCGCCGGCTACAGGCCGATGGGCGCAAGGGCTCGGCTATCGCCCAGGATCTGTTCGATGCCTTTGTGCGCGATATGGACGCCAATCTGCGCGAACTGGGCGCATCGGACACGCGATTCGGAAAAAAAATGCGGCATGTCGTGGAATCCTTTTATGGTCGCGCCAAATCCTATAGCGATGCGCTGCCGGCCGGGGATGACGGCGCCTTGCGGGACGCATTGATTCGGAATCTGTTCGATGGCGCCGCCGCCCCGGAGGAGCTGAATCGCCTGGTCGCCTATTGCAGGGCCAGCGCCAGCCATCTGGCCGAAGCGGGGGTAGAGCAGTGGTTCGCGGGGGCGGCTGTATTTCCGCCGCCGCCATCCTGACCTGAGAAAAACAGGGCGGGAATTCAGGGGATTTGTTGCATCCGCAATGGCTTCGGCTATCGTCCGGCGGAATTCAGACGAGGGCGTTTTGGCGCTGACCCACACCATTTCCGTCGACGCCATGGGCGGCGACCATGGCCCCGCGGCGGTGATCGCCGGCGTGGATGCGGCCGTACGCCGCCAGCCGGGCCTGCGGTTTCTGCTGCACGGGCGCGGGCAGGAGATTGAGGCCGCGCTGGCGCGCTATTCCCGCGCCCGGGCGGCCAGCGAAATCCGCGACGCCGAAACCTTCGTGGCGATGGACGACAAGCCTTCCGAGGCGCTGCGCCGGGCCCGCGGAACCAGCATGTGGAACGCCATCCACGCCGTGAAGGACGGCGAGGCGGAGGTGGCCATGTCTGCCGGGAATACCGGTGCGCTGATGGCGATCTCCAAGGTGATCCTGCGCATGAAACAGGGGGTGCATCGCCCCGCCATCGTGGCGAGCTGGCCGACCCCTCGTGGCTTTTCCACCGTGCTGGACGTGGGCGCCAATGTGGAATGTACGCCGACTCAGCTTGTGGAGTTCGCTATTATGGGCGAGGCGTTTGCGCGCGCTGTGCATCGGATCGAGCGTCCGACCGTGGGCCTGCTGAACATCGGCGCCGAGGAGCTGAAGGGCAACGCCATGGTGCAGGAGGCCGCCAGCCTGCTGCGCACCGCGCATCTGGACCTTGACTATCACGGTTATGTCGAGGGTGACGGCATCAGCATGGGCGTGGTGGATGTGGTGGTGACCGACGGCTTCACCGGGAATGTGGCGCTGAAGACGGCCGAGGGCGCGGCGCGCCTGGTGGGCCGCTTCGTAAAAGAGGAATTCACCTCTACCTGGCGCAACCGGATCAGCGCCTTTCTGAGTCATGACGCGCTGAAGGGGCTGCGCGCACGGATGGACCCGCGCTCGGTGAATGGCGGCGTGCTGCTCGGGCTGAACGGCATTGTGGTGAAAAGCCATGGCGGGGCCGACGCCGAAGGCTTCGCCAACGCCCTGCGTGTGGCCGCCGACATGGCGGAAAGCAACTTTCTGACAGAGATCGAGACCAATTTGCGCCGGCTTGCCCGCGTGTCCAATGCGGCTCCGGGGCAGGCGGCCGAATGAGCGGGATGCGTTCCGTTATCGCCGGGGTGGGGTCGTACCTGCCGGAGCGGGTGCTGACCAATGCCGAGCTGGCCATGATGGTGGACACCTCGGATGACTGGATTCGTGAACGCACCGGCATCGTGGAGCGGCACATCGCGGCCGAGGGCGAGACCACGGCGGATCTGGCCGAGCGTGCGGCGCGTGCGGCGTTGGCTGACGCCAGCATGGATCCGGCCGAAATCGACCTGATTGTGCTGGCCACCACCACCCCGGACTATACCTTTCCCGCCACCGCGACGCTGGTGCAGGCGCGGCTGGGGATCACCGCCGGGGCAGCGTTCGACCTTCAGGCGGTATGCAGCGGTTTTGTTTTCGGACTGGCGACGGCGGACAATTTCCTGGCGCGTGGTCAGGCTAAAAACGCGCTGGTGATTGGCGCGGAAACGATGTCGCGTCTGCTCGACTGGGAGGACCGCGGCACCTGCGTGCTATTCGGAGACGGCGCCGGCGCGATGGTATTGCGCGCAGCTCCCGAAGATGAGGCGGGCGCCGGAATCCTGCAAACTTTTATCCGTTCCGACGGTCAGTTCCGCTCGCTGCTCCAGACCGATGGCGGGCCATCGGCCACCGGGACAGTAGGTCAGTTAAGGATGCAGGGAAATCAGGTTTTCCGCCATGCTGTCAACAAGATAGCAGAGGCGATTGAGACAGTTCTGGAGCGCGCCGGGGTCGCCGCCGAAGAGATTGACTGGTTCGTTCCGCACCAGGCCAACCAGCGCATCCTGGACAGCGTGGCGAGTCGGCTTGGCATCTCTCCGGAGCGTGTGGTGAGCACGATTGCGCATCACGGAAACACCTCCGCGGCGTCGGCGCCGCTGGCGTTTGATGTTGCGATGAAAGACGGGCGCATCAAGCGTGGCGATCTTGTGCTGATGGAAGCAATGGGTGGAGGCTTCACCTGGGGCGCGGCGTTGATACGGATGTAGCGTTTACCGCCATGCGGACGGGGAGTTTTCATCCGATTGACTGCGCCCCGGCGCGAACCTAGGGTTTTTTGTCAATGCGGGGGAGTAGCGTTTTATGCCGCGAACTGTCACACGCGCCGACCTGACCGAAGCGGTGCATCGGGAACTGGGAATTTCGCGTCAGGATTCCGCCGATCTGGTCCAAGCATTCCTGGAAGAGATTTCCGGCGCGCTGGCAAACGGCGAATCCGTGAAGTTGTCCTCTTTTGGCGCATTCAATTTGCGCGATAAGAACGGCCGCATCGGCCGCAATCCCAAGACCGGGGAAGAGGTGCCGATCGAGCCGCGCCGCGTGCTGGTGTTCAAACCGTCCCAGGTGCTGAAAGATCGGGTGGACGGCGCCCGCGCCCGGTGATGGGGCAAACCGAAAAATCGGATCACGCATACCGCACGATCGGCGAGGCGGCCGTGGAAGTTGGCGTGCCGGCGCATGTGCTGCGCTTCTGGGAAACCCGATTTCATCAGATCAAGCCAATGAAACGCAGCGGCGGCCGGCGCTTTTACCGGCCCGAAGACATCGCCCTGCTGCATGCGATCAAAGCGAGCCTCTATACGCGGGGCTACACGATCAAAGGCGTGCAGCAATTGCTGCGAGAAAAGGGCGTAGAGGCGCTGCGCGAGGCTGGAGGGCCGGAACCGGAGACGTTTGTACAGCGCATGATCCGGGTCGCCGACCGGCTGGAAGCAGCCAAATCGAAGCTGGACGCGGCGCTGGGGACCGCGCGATAAAAGGACGCGGCATGAAGACGCCATAAGGTGCGACGCGGCAAAAACGCTTCGGATGCGGCGCGCGGCGCCGGTCCGTCCTGGGGGGGGAAGCACATGCAGAACGGAATGCGCGCCGGCGTGCTGGCGCTGACGCTTGCGTTGGGCGCAGGCGGGGCCCGTGCGGACTGGATTGAAAGCTGGGGCGCATCTCCCCAGCCGCCGATGGCCGGCGGATTTTTCGGTCCCCCGCCCGAATTTGAGAACCGCACCATCCGGCAGGTCGTGCGCCTGAGCGCCGGCGGCGAGGCTGTGCGTGTGGCGTTCACCAACGAATATGGCGACCGGCCGCTGAAAATCGGCGGTGCGAGCGTGGCGCTGGCCGACGCGGCGGGCAATCCTGCGGGCGCGCCGGTTCCGCTCATCTTTTCCGGCCGGGGGACGGCGGAAATTCCCCCGGGCGCGCCGCTCTATAGCGATCCGGTCGACCTGACCCCGGGCGATCTGGCGCATCTGTCGATCAGCCTGTTTTTGCCGGAAGCCACAGGCGCCTGCACCTGTCACCTGACCGGGGTGCAGACTGGCTATGTCTCCGCGCCCGGCGATTTCACCCAGGTTGGCGCGTTCGAGACGGAATCGACCCTGACGCAGCGCGCTTTCCTGTCCGGGGTTCATGTCTGGGCGCCGGGCGGGCGCACCATCGTGACGCTGGGCGATTCCATCACCGATGGAGTCGGCGCGAGTATGGACGGCGACGACCGCTGGCCGGACCGTCTGGCCGAGCGGCTGGCGGCGCGGGGCGGCGGAGTTCCGCTGGGGGTCAGCAATCAGGGGATCAGCGGCAACCGCCTGCTGGCCAGCGGCATGGGCGAGGCCATTCTGGCGCGGCTGGACCGCGACGTGTTCGCGGTTCCTGGCGCGGCCTATCTGATCCTGTTTATCGGCGTGAACGATCTGGGCATGGGTTTTGGCTCGTTTGGCGGACCCGGTGGCGGCGGGCCGGGCGGCATGGGTATGCCCCAGACCGAAACCAGTCTGGAGACGATGACCGCCGCCTACCGGCAGGTGATCGCACGGGCGCGGGCGCAGGGATTGAAAGTGTTTGGCGCGACCATCGCGCCCTATGGCGGCGCCTCTTACTGGAGCGAGGCCGGCGAAGGCGTGCGTCTGGCGATCAATGACTGGGTCCGCAATGGCGGCGAATTCGACGGCGTGGTCGATTTCGACGCGGCCCTGCGCGATCCGGCCGACCCGTCGCGCATGGCGGACGGGCTGCATATGGGTGATTTCCTGCACGGTAGCCCGGCCGGATACGCGGCCATGGCCGGCGCCGTCGATCTCAGCCTGTTCGGTCAGGACTGACACGCATGAGTCTTGCAAAACTGGGTGCAAAACCGGGGTTGTTCTCGCGCCGCGAAAAAAAGCAGAGCGAGAAAATGGTCATCGCCGCCTCGTCGCTGGGCACGGTGTTCGAGTGGTATGATTTTTATCTCTACGGCCTGCTGGCGGCCTATATCTCGGCGCACTTCTTTTCGGCGGTGAATGAGACGACCGGGTTCATCCTGGCGCTGGCGGCGTTCGCGGCGGGCTTCGCCGTGCGTCCGTTCGGCGCGCTGGTGTTCGGGCGCATCGGCGACATTGTCGGGCGCAAGAACACGTTTCTGGTGACGATGGTGCTGATGGGGCTGGCCACCTTCGCGGTGGGAATCCTGCCCAATTACGCCGCCATCGGCGTCGCCGCGCCCTTTATCCTGGTGGGGCTGCGTCTGCTGCAGGGGCTGGCGCTGGGCGGAGAATATGGCGGCGCCGCGACCTATGTGGCCGAACATGCGCCGGAGGGAAAACGCGGCTTTTATACAAGCTGGATCCAGACCACCGCGACGATGGGCCTGTTCATGGCGCTGCTGGTGGTGATCGGTTTGCGCCTGATGCTGGGCGAGGAAGCGTTCGCGGAATGGGGCTGGCGCCTGCCGTTCCTGTTCTCGATCCTGCTGCTTGTGGTTTCTGTATGGATCCGTCTGCAACTGAACGAAAGCCCGGTCTTCCGCAAAATGAAGGAGGAAGGGACGACCTCCAAGGCGCCGCTGGCCGAGGCGTTCGGGCGCTGGAAGAATCTGCGCTTTGTGCTGATCGCCCTGCTAGGCGCGGTGATGGGGCAGGCTGTGGTCTGGTACGCTGGCCAGTTCTACGCGCTGTTCTTCCTTGAACGGATGCTGCGCGTCGATGGGGCGAGCGCCAATATCATGATCGCCATCGCGCTGATTATCGGCACGCCGTTCTTCGTGATTTTCGGCTGGCTGTCCGACAAGATCGGACGCAAGCCGATCATCCTGACCGGCTGCGCGCTGGCGGCGCTGCTGTATTTCCCGTTGTTCAACGCGCTGTCCTACGCCGCCAATCCGGCGCTCGCCCGCGCGCAGGCGAGTGCGCCGGTGGTGGTAATCGCTGATCCGGGCCAATGCTCGATCCAGTTCGATCCGGTGGGACGCAACCGTTTCGATACGACCAGTTGCGACATCGCCAAGGCGTATATGGCGACAGCCGGCGTTTCCTATGACAACCAGCGCGCCGCGCCGGGAACGGTGGCGGAGGTGCAGGTGGGCGATGTGCGCCTCGCCGCGCCCGATCCGGCGCTGGTCTCAGGCGAGGCGCGGGCGGAGGCCATCGCCGCCTGGCGCGCCGATGTGCGCGGGGCGCTGGACGCCGCGGGCTATCCCGCCGCCGCCAATCCCGATGAGATCAACCGGCCGCTGGTGGTCGCGATCCTGACGACGCTCGTGTTGCTGGTGACGATGGTCTATGGGCCGATCGCGGCGATGCTGGTGGAGCTGTTTCCCGCGCGCATCCGCTACACGTCGATGTCGCTGCCCTATCATATCGGCAATGGCTGGTTCGGCGGGTTTCTGCCGACGCTGGCCTTCGCGATGGTGGCGGCCACGGGCAATATCTATTTCGGTCTGTGGTATCCGGTGCTGATCGCCGCGCTGACCGTCGTGATCGGCCTGATCTTCCTGCCCGAGACGTTCCGGCGCAGGATCGAGCACTGAGGGCTGGATAACGCCCAAAGAAATCGGGCGGGCCGTTGTAAGGCCCGCCCGATTCACGTTCCGGGATGTTTTCCGGTTTAGTTGCGCACGCCGGAATAGGCCATCTGGCCGAAGCCCATATCGACGACGCCCGTGAAGCTGTCGCCTTCGACCGTGCCGCTATAGGTCATTTCCATCGCACCCTGTGGCGTGTCGATGGTGCGCCGGAAGGAGAAGGTGTCTCCGTCCAGCGTCACATTGGTCGCGGGGGACGGTCCTGCGCCGGGCATTGCGGCGGCGGCGCCGGTCGGCTCGCCGACCACGGAATAGCCGTCGCCGCTCTCGGAGACGGTAAGCGTTTCGGTGAACTCGCCCATACCCTCGACCACGACCGTGGCGTCCCATGTGCCGACGAGCGATTGCGCCAAAGCCGGCGAGGCGGTGGCCATGCCGGCGGCGGCGATTGCTGTTGCGATGATGCGCATTGTGCTTCCCCCTGCGGTCTGGACTGCGTTTCGCAGTTTTATTTTGTCGGCGATCATACGCCGCCGGAATATGGAACGATAGTGGGCCGGGATTCCGTCGCGGCAGGGCGGAGCTGGCACGCGGGAACGCCGCATTGCGGTTCGCGCCGCCTTCGGCCTATAAGACGCGCCCCGTGAGAGGATGGCAGGTTCGGAGCGTAGCGCAGCCCGGTAGCGCACTTGACTGGGGGTCAAGGGGTCGTGGGTTCGAATCCCGCCGCTCCGACCATCCTCCCGGGCCGGTCTGGTCCGGCGAAGGTTGATCGGTGAACACGCAAACCGCCACATCCGACATGCCAGCGGCGCGCCCGGCGCGCGCGCCCGGCTGGCCGGTGGCTGTCTGGCTGCTGGTCCTGACCGGCATGGTGGTGGCGATGGTGCTGGTCGGCGGGCTGACGCGGCTGACCGGATCTGGCCTTTCCATCACTGAATGGCGCCCGGTGACCGGGGCGATTCCGCCGCTCTCCGAGGCAGGCTGGCTGGAGGAATTCGAGAAATACCGCCAGATTCCGCAATATCAGCTCATCAATGCGGGGATGACTCTCGCCGAGTTCCAGACGATTTTCTGGTGGGAGTGGGCGCACCGGTTTCTGGGCCGGGCGCTGGGCGCCGCCTTTCTGATCCCGTTTATCGTGTTCTGGCTCCAGCGGCGGATTTCGCGGCCGCTGTCGCGGCGGCTGATTCTGATCTTCCTGCTGGGCGGCGCGCAGGGAGCGGTGGGCTGGTGGATGGTGGCCAGTGGCCTGACCGAGCGGGTCTCTGTCAGCCAGTACCGCCTGGCCGCGCATCTGGGTCTGGCGTTCCTGATTCTGGCGCTGCTCTATTGGACGATGCTGGATGTCTGGCCGGACAGGAGGGAGCAGGGCGGCCATCGTGGATTGGGTCTGGCGGCGGCGGCGTTTTCCGCCGTGGTGTTCGTGCAGATTTTGCTGGGCGCGTTTGTGGCGGGGCTGCACGCATGGCTGATCCATAATACCTGGCCGCTGATGGATGGCGGGATCATCCCGCATCTGGGTCAGTTCAGCCCGATGATGGCGTTCGAGGACCGCAGCCTGGTCCAGTTCAACCACCGCATGGGCGGCTATGCCGTGCTGGCGGGGGCGGTTGCGCTGCTGATCGCGGGCTGGCGCGCGGCGGCGCAGGGCGTGTTGCGCCGGCGGCTGGTCCTTGTGGGCGCGCTGGCGGCGGCGCAGGCAGCGCTGGGCGTCGCGGCGCTGCTGACGGCGGGGGAGGTTCATGCCGGGGCGGCGCATCAGGCGGGGGCCGTGGCGCTGTTCCTGGCCGCGCTGGCGCTGGCGCACGCGGCGCTGACGCCCGGTTCATCGGCTCGGTATCCAAATACCTCTGACGTAAATAATTGATTCTACATCAGATACACAGACCCGATTGACAGGGCCGGGGCAGGGGCCTAGAGACCGCCCCGACGCGCCGCCGGTCCCGCCGGCGGCCATGATTTTTTCGGACGTCTCACGATGAAAACCTTCGTTCTGAAACCCGCCGAGGTCGAAAAGACCTGGATCGTGGTCGATGCGGAAGACGCGGTGGTCGGGCGCCTTGCGGCGTTTATCGCCTCGCGCCTGCGCGGCAAGCACCGCCCCGATTACACCCCGCATGTCGATTGCGGCGACAATGTCATCGTCATCAACGCCGAGAAGGCGCGGTTCACGGGCAATAAGCTCGCCGACAAGCGCTTCTACTGGCACACCGGCCATCCGGGCGGGATCAAGGACCGCACCATGGGTCAGATCCTGGGCGGCAAGCATCCCGAGCGGGTGATCGAAAAGGCGGTGCAGCGCATGTTGCCCAAGGAAAGCCCGCTGGCCCGCCAGCAATTCTCCAATCTGCGCGTCTATGCGGGGCCGGATCACCCGCACGAGGCGCAGCAGCCGCAAGCCGTGGATTTCAAGGCGTTGAACGCCAAGAATGCGAGGACCGCATAATGACCGATCAGGTCCGCTCCCTCGAAGACCTCAAGGACGCGCTGAGCGATTCCGGCGCTCCCGCCGAACTGCGCGCCATCGCCGAGCCGGCCGAACGGCCCGAGCCGCAGCGTGACGCGCTGGGCCGCGCCTACGCCACCGGCAAGCGCAAGAGCGCGGTGGCTCGCGTCTGGATCAAGCCGGGCGCCGGGCGCATCACCGTTAATGGCAAGGACGAGGAAATCTATTTCGCCCGTCCCGTGCTGCGCATGATGATCCGCCAGCCGCTGCTGGCCGCCCAGCGCAATGACGAGTTCGATGTGGTCTGCACTGTGAAAGGCTCCGGCCTTTCGGGTCAGGCCGGCGCGGTGCGTCACGGAATCGCCAAGGCGCTGGTGGCCTATGAGCCGGAACTGCGCGTGGCGCTGAAGCCGGGCAAGTTCCTGACCCGCGACTCCCGCGTTGTGGAGCGGAAGAAATACGGCCGCGCGAAAGCCCGCCGCAGCTTCCAGTTCTCCAAGCGTTAAGCGTCACGGAATCTCTATCCGGAAAGGGCGTCTCCTGGTGGAGGCGCCCTTTTTGTTTCTGCTTTCTTTCAGCGTTTCGTGACGGAGACGGGCAGGCGGCGCGCTTGACCGGTTTTCCGCAAGTTTCGATAGTCCCGGGCAGGGATGGCCGCTGTGCGCGGCCCATGAACGCCAATCATGGCAATAATTAAAATGCGGGGTGGAAGATGGAAGACCAGGGTTTAAACCGGCGGCGCCTGCTTGGCGCCGGGGTGCTGGCGGCGGGCGGCGCGGCGCTGCTGCCTGGCGCGGCGGCGCGGGCGCAGTTGGCGGACGATCTGCCCGATCTGGGACCGGCCCAGGCGCCCACCATCACCGACCCGCGCGACAAGGTGGCCTATATCACCGGCGCCTCCAGCGGCATCGGGCTTGGCATCGCCAAGGTGTTTCACGAAGCCGGCATGAAAGTGGTGATCGGCTATCGCAGCGCCGAGCGTATTCCCGAGGTGCTGGCCGAATTTCCCGAGAACGATCCGCGCATCGCACTGGTGCAGCATGACGTGATCGAACGAGACAGCTGGGAAGCCAAGGCTGACGAGATCGAGAGCCATTTCGGCCCGGTGCATATCCTGGTCAATAACGCCGGGGTCGGACTTCAGGGGCGGGCCAGCACCGGCACGCTGAACGACTGGGAATGGGGCATGGCCGTCAATTTCTTTGGCCCTGTCTATGGTGTGCATACATTCGTGCCGCGCATGCTGGCGCACGGCGAAGGCTCGCAGATCGTCACCACCACATCCACCAGCGGCATCCTGCCGGGCAGTGGCGCGGGCATCTATACCGTCGCCAAGATGGCGGCGGTCTCGCTGATGGAAGAGCTGCGCCACGAACTGCGCGACACCAATATCGGCACGACGGCCTTCATTCCCGGCCTGACCGTCACCAATATTGGCGACAGCGAGCGCGGCCGGCCGGAAGATCTGCGCAATGAAGGACAGGCCGCGCCAGCCGGTGGCGGCGGAGGCGGCATGTCGGCGGCCATGACGGCCGTGGCCATGACGCCGGTGGAATCCGCCCAGCATGTGCTGGAGGGGATTCTGCACAACGACCTCTTTATCTCCACGCACAAGGAATACCGCGTGGGGGTCGAGGCGCGCTGCAATGCGCTGCTGGAATCCATGGTCCCGGCGCATCCGCTGCCGGAAGCGCGGATGGGCGCCAATCTCTATCGCACGCCGATCTATGTGCAGGAGATCCAGCACCGGCGCGCGACGCGTGCACGCACGATGCCATAAGGCGCGTTTGGGACGCGAAAGAAGAAACGCCCCCAGCGGCAAAGCCGGGGGCGTTTTTCTTTGTGCTGACCGAAGTCTATGAGACCAATGGCGACGTCGCGGCCGCGCCTGTTCCCGCGCCGCCGCTCTCGGCGCTGCGCTGCTGCGCGATGCGGGCCTGACGGCGGCCCAGCCAGAAGCCGAGAACGGCCCAGACCGCGGCCAGCGGCACGGCGACCATGGCCAGCCCATAAAGGGCCATGCCCAGCCGGCCGAGAAGGCCTTCGGTTACGGCGCCGATGGCGTCACCGGTGCGATAAGCGAAGGTGTCGATAAAGGCCTTGGCCTTGTACTTTTCTTCGCGGGTGACGACGGTCCACAACGTTTCGCGTGCGGGGCGGTTCAGGCCGCGCTGCATCGCGCGGAAGCTGGCTTCGAAAATCACCAGCACCACCAGCGACCCGGCGATGGCGAGGCCGATAAAGCCCAGCGCGACGGTGACCGGCAGCAGCACCATGGCGACCGGGACGCCAAAGCGCTTCATCACCCAGCCGGTGACGAAAAGCTGCATGATGAAGGTGGCGGCCTGTGTCCAGAAGTCGATCTGGGCGAACATGCCGGCACGCATGTCGACATCGTCGCCCAGCGCCGCGACCATTTGTAGGCGCGTGAAATAGATGAAGGTCGCCATCACCGTTATGATGACGACGTAGCCCGCCATGCCGAGCAAATAGGGAGAGCGAAACACCGCGCGCAAGCCTTCCCATGCGGAGCCGCCGATGACGCTGCGCTCATCCACTTCTGGCGCCGCTTCGGGGCTATGGACGCGCTGTTCGGGTTGCAGTTTCGTCAACGTCCAGGCTGCGCCGGTGGCCAGGATGAGAAGGAGCCCGGCCATCACCAGCATGACCGGCGCGCCGAGAATTTCCGCCAGCACCCAGACCAATGAAGAGCCGGTCATTGCGCCGAGCGTGCCGCCGACGGCGATCACGCCAAAAATCCGCTTGCTTTGCTCCAATGAAAAGCGGTCGGCCATCAGCGCCCAGAACACCATGGTAATGAACAGATTGGATACGCTCATCCAGACATAGAAGACCTGCCCGGTGCGCTCGCCGACGGCCTGCGGCGTAAAGAGCAGCAGGCCGGTAAACAGCAGAAGGTTGAACACGAAGAAGGCATGGGTGATCGAGATGAAGGTCATTCGCCGAAATTTGCTGACCAGCCAGCCGAACACCGGATTGACGAACAGTGTCGCCACCAGCGTCAGCATGAACAGCCAGCGCACATCGTCGATACCGCGCTGCATGCCGAGCGCGTCGCGCGTCGGGCGCAGGGCCGCCAGCGCCGTCAGGATCAGGAAGAAATACAGCGCCGCCACCAGGATGGGCAGCAATTCTTCTTTTCGCACATTGAAATAGCGCTGGAGCGCTGAGGTCATTTGTTTTCTCCCCAAAGTCTGGCCGGCGTTGCGCCGCCGGACCAGGCGTCTGTTTTTACCTGACAGGCGGCGGCGGAAACTCCCCCGCGCCGCGCACCCGTATCAGAGTTCGTCGATAAACCGTTCCATCTCGGCGCGCACCGCCGGGTCGGGCAGCGGGGCGCGAGCGGCGTTCATGTTGTCGTCCACATAGGCGACACGCGCCATGCCCGGAATGGCGTGCGTCACGCCCGGATGCGAGACGACATACTTCAGAAAAACCTGCGCCCATGTCTCGCAGCCGATCTCGGCGGCCCAGCCGGGCAAGGGCACGCCCTCGGTCTTGTCGAACAGGCGGTCGCGGCCAAAGGGCAGGTTGACCATCACCGCCACCCCCTGATCCTGCGCCAGCGGCAGGATGCGTTCAGCGGCGGCGCGATTGTCCAGCGCGTAATCGACCTGGATCGAGTCCAGTTGTTCGCGCCGCATCACAGCCTCGAATTCCTCGTGCTGGGGCGCGAAAGAGGTGGTGATGCCGACCGCGCCGATGCGCCCAGAATCTTTCAGCGCGCGCAGCGTGGCGAGCTGGGTATCCAGATCACGCAGATTATGCACCGCGATCAGGTCAATATAGTCCGTGCGGAGTTTGGCGAACGATTCCGCGATCTGGGCCTCGCCGGCGTCCTTGCCTTCGGCGCCGACCTTGGTGGCGAGGAAGATGCCGTCGCGAACGCCAAGCTCTTCGAGAATGCGGCCGGTCACTTCCTCGGCCCGGCCATAGGAAGGGGCGGTGTCGATCAGACTGCCGCCCAGTTCGTGAAACCGGGCGATGGTCTCGCGCAGACCGGCGATGTCGCCCTCCGCAGGATCGCTATAGCGCCGCGCGGTGCCGACGCCGATGATCGCGGCCTGGCGATTGGCGCCGGGAATATTGCGGAGGATCAGTTCTCCGGAATTCTGCGCCCGCGCGAGTCCGGATGCGAACGGCATGGCGGCCAGTCCGCCCAGCAGGGCGCGACGATCCAAAACGAACGATTTTCCGGACATTCCTGACTCCCAGGATTTCGGTCAAGATTCTGGCCGGGATTGGAGGCGATTTTGCGCCAAGGCGCCAGAGAAAAGAGGCGCAAAGCCACGCTCCCATTGCGTTCTGACGGGAACATGAAAAACCTGACGGGAGGGTTACGGTCAGATTACGGCGCGGGATTCCATGGCGCGAGCAGGCTGGGCAGGCTGGAGACGCGCCGCGGCGCCAGTATCTCTTACCGGGTGCTGGCGGGCCCGGCTTCCCGGATCGAGCAGCAGCGGGGCGCCATAGACGACGCTGGCGGCAAGCACTGTCCGCACCGCCACGTCGCGGGTGATCGGATAGGCGATATCCTGGGCCATCAGTTCATCGGCCAGAAGATAGGCGTCCAGAATGGCGCCGGTCTGGGCCGAGGCGCGGACCCGAGTATGCACAGCTGAAAGAAATTGCGTCTGTCCCATCACGAAAGGAACTTTACCACAGCGCGGCGATGCTTTCGAATGATGATTGCATGACGCGGCGCAACATTGCCGGCTGATTTGCGGCAGGCCGCGCATTTTCCTTAAAATTGACAGCGAAGGGTTGGCCGAACGAGCCTGGGGAATTACCTAGAATCCACGGATATATAATAGGGAGTTATTCCCGGGGCCCAGGACGAACGGTGATCTCGAACAAGGCAAAATACGCATACCGCGCGCTTCTGGCGATCGCTGCCGAGCCGGAAGGCTGTCCTCTCACCAGTATCGAGATCGCCGCCCGGCATCACATTCCGCATAAATTTCTGGAACAGATTCTGGTGGAGCTGAAAAAGGCTGGCCTGCTGGCCAGCCGGCGCGGCAAGAATGGCGGCTATGTCATGCTGCGCTCCGCCGATACGATCAGCTTCGGTGAGGTTCTACGGCTGTTTGAGGGGCCGCTGGCGCCGCTGCCGTGCCTGTCCCGCTATTCCTATCGGAAATGCGAGGATTGTGTGGACGAGGCTCGCTGCGACATCCGCCGGGAATTTGGCAGGGCGTTCGACGCCCAGCTCGAAATTCTGGAAAAGACCACTATCGCCGATGCATTGGCTGGCGGTCGCAGCCCCAGCGCCAGGCGGCGCAAGCGGACTCAAGCGTAAGTTTTTCTAATCCTTCCAGTCAGAATTTTTCGTTTTCCTATATCCCTATAATACAGGTATGGATTATGTAGATTATAACAAGGAGCATCCCCCATGCGCTTCAAGTCCATCCTGATTGGCGCGACCGCGTTCGGCCTGTTGGCCGGCCCGGCGCTGGCCCAGCAGATCACCAATGTTTCCTATGACCCGACACGCGAGCTGTATCGCGAGTTCAACGCCGCCTTCACCGAACACTGGCGGGCGCAGGGTAACAGCCGCGTCACCATTAATACCAGCCACGGAGGCTCCGGCGCCCAGGCGCGGGCGGTGATCGACGGGCTGGACGCTGACGTTCTGACCTTGGCGCTGGAAGCGGACATCGACGCGGTCGCGTCGCAGAGCGGCAAGCTGCGCACCGACTGGCGTGGAACGCTGCCGTACAATAACTCGCCCTATACCTCGACCATCGTGTTCCTTGTCCGCAAAGGCAATCCGAAGAACCTTCAGGACTGGGGCGATCTGGTGCGGCCGGGCGTTCAGGTCATCACGCCGAACCCGAAAACCTCCGGAGGCGCGCGCTGGAACCTGCTGGCCGCGCTGGCCTGGGGCCTGAAGGAATATGACGGCGATGAGGCGAGAGCGCTGGAATATGTGGGCGAGCTGTACCGCCATGTGCCGGTGCTGGACACCGCGGCGCGCGGCTCCACCACCACCTTCGTGCAACGCCGCATCGGCGACGTGCTGCTGGCCTGGGAGAACGAGGCTTTTCTGGCCATCGAGGAACTTGGGCCGGATGCGTTCGACATCGTCGTTCCGTCCGTATCCATCCTGGCCGAGCCGCCCGTGGCGATTGTGGATCAGGTGGTGGACCGGCGCGGCACGCGCGGCGTGGCCGAAGCCTATCTGAATTATCTGTATTCGGATGTCGGCCAGAACCTGGCGGCGAAGCATTTCTACCGGCCGGCCAATCCCGAAATCGTAGATCCCGCGCTGCTGGAGCGGTTCCCGGATCTCGAACTCGCGACCATCGACGATTTCGGCGGATGGGCCGTGGTGCAGCCGCGCTTCTTCGGTGAGGGCGGGGTCTTCGACCAGATTTATCAACCCGGCCGCTGAGCGGTCTGACGGAAAGGCCGCCAGACAGCGGCCAGAGGGAAAATAGCGATGCAAACGACGTATAAACTGCGCGGCGGCCTTCTGGCCGCCGCGAGCGCCCTCGGTATGGCCTGGGCTCTGCCGGCGGCGGCCCAGACGGATCAAGCCCGCCTGCAGGCGCTGGAGGCCCAGATTCAGGCGCTCCAGTCTGAAGTCGAGAGCCTGAAAACCGCGCAGCCGGCCGTAGGCGCGGCCAGCGTGACCCTGTCGCCCAGCCCGCGCTTCACCGGCCCCGGCGGCTTCACCTTCCGTCCGCGCGGCCGGCTGGAATTCGACGCAGCCGCGTTCGATGCGGCTGGCTTCAGCGGCGGGACGCAATTGCGCCGCGCCCGTCTGGGAGCGGAAGGCAGGATAGAGGGGGACTGGGGCTACCGGTTCGAGGTCGATCTGGCCAACAGCAACGTCACGATCGCCGACGCCTATGTGCAGTATCTGGGCTGGGGTGGAACGACCGTAACCATCGGCCAGCACAAGTCGCCGACCTCGCTGGAGCGTCTGACGGGCTCGCCGGCCCTGCTGTTTCTGGAGCGGGCCACCGTGGTCGAGACGCTCACCAATAATGGTGTTGGCGGGGATCGTAACGTGGGCGTTTCAGCCGGCTGGCGCGGGTCGAACTGGACGCTGACCGCTGGCGCTTTTGGTGAGCCCCTGAACCGCACGCGCGGCAATGCGGGAACCGGCAGCGAAGGGTGGGGCGTCTATGGCCGCGGCACGTTCGTTCCGGTCAACAGCAACGGCAATCTGGTGCATGTGGGTGCGTCCGCCTTCTGGCGCGACACCGGCTCGACGACGGGGCTGCGCTTCGGCGACCGGCCGGAAGTGCGCGTGGACAACCGGCGCATCGTCGATACCCAGGGCGGCCTGAACCCCGCGCTGCTGGCTGACAGCATCACCTTTGTGGGTGTGGAAGGTATCGCCGCGTTCGGCCCGTTCTTCGTGCTGGGTGAATATGGGCGGTCGGAGCTGGATCGTCTGCCCAATGCAGGCATCCCGGCGCCGGATGTCAGTTTCGACGGCTTCTATCTCGCTGGCGGCTGGTTCCTGACAGGGGAGCGCCTGCCGTACTCGAACGGCGTTCTGGGGTCAGTGCGGCCGAACAATCCGCTGGGTTCCGGCGGTTCCGGCGCATGGGCGGTGACTGCGCGCTACAGCACCGTCGATCTCGATGACGCCGACATTCTTGGCGGCGAGACCAAAAACTACACGCTGGGTCTGAACTGGTATCCGGTCTCCAACGTGCGCACGACGTTCAACTTCGTTCGCTTCGACAGCGACCGGCAGGGCGTCAGCCAGAACGGCAACGTGTTTGCCGGACGGATCGGTCTGGATTGGTGATGTTTCCTCCCCTCACCATTCCATCCGCGGGCCGGCGGGGGATTATTCCCCGCCGGTCTGTTATTCCGGGCTTCGGGCTGACGCTGGGTTTCACGCTCACCTATCTCAGCCTGATTGTCCTTATTCCGCTGGCGGCGCTGGTGCTGCGTTCCGCGTCGCTGGGCTGGGAGGAGTTCTGGGCCGTTGCATTAAGCCCGCGCACCAGGGCCGCGGTATGGCTGAGCCTCTACGCCGCTTTTATCGCGGCGGGGATCAATCTGGTATTCGGGACAATCACCGCCTGGGTTCTGGTGCGGTACGAATTTCCGGGCCGGAAGATTGTCGATGCGGTCATCGACCTTCCGTTCGCGCTGCCCACGGCCGTGGCCGGCATCGCGCTGACCGCGCTGTATGCGCCCACGGGATGGATCGGCGAACATCTGCCCTTTGGAGTGGCCTATACGCCGCTGGGCGTGATTGTGGCGCTGACCTTTGTCGGCCTGCCTTTTGTCGTGCGCACCGTGCAGCCGGTGATCGAGGATCTGGATCGTGAGGTGGAGGAAGCCTCCGCAACGCTGGGCGCCTATCGGCTGACCACGCTGAAGCGCGTGGTGCTGCCGATTCTGACGCCAGCCGTTCTGACCGGCTTTGCGTTGTCCTTCGCCCGGTCCGTCGGTGAATACGGTTCGGTGATTTTCATCGCCGGCAACATCCCGTTCCTTTCCGAGATTGCGCCGCTGCTGATCGTGATCCGGCTGGAGGAATTCAACTATTCGGCCGCGGCGGCCATCGGCGCAGTGATGCTGGCGATCTCGCTGGTGATGCTCTTGGCGATCAATCTGCTGCAAGCCTATAGCCGGAAGAGGCTCGGTCATGTCTGACGCAATCGCCGCCGCCGTTGTCGCCGCCAAACGTCCGTCCGCCCTGGACGAGCGTCCGCCGCGCCCGTTGCGCTCGCGCGCGGCGCTGCACGAGCCGCTGGCCATTAAAATCCTGCTGACCTTTGTGTCGCTTTCCTTCCTGGCCCTGTTTCTGCTTGTGCCGCTGGCTGCGGTGTTCTCCGAGGCGCTGCGCAACGGGTTCGCCGCCTATCTGCGGGCGATCACCGACCCGGACTCATTGTCCGCCATCCGGCTGACCCTAAGCGTGGCCGCCATCGTTGTGCCGTGCAATGCGATCTTCGGTCTTGCCGCCGCCTGGGCCGTGGCCAAGTTCGACTTCAGGGGCAAGGCGTTTCTGGTGACGCTGATCGACCTTCCGTTCGCGATTTCACCGGTGGTCGCGGGTCTGGTCTTTGTGCTGCTGTTCGGCACGTCGGGTTTCTTTGCCGGGCTGCTGTCGGCGAGCGGCGTGAAGATCATCTTCGCGCTGCCGGGTCTCGTCATCGCCACGATCTTTGTCACGTTTCCCTTCGTTGCGCGTGAGCTGATCGCCGTGATGCAGGAACAGGGCACGCAGGACGAGGAGGCTTCGCTCTCCCTCGGCGCGAATGGCTGGACGACGTTCTGGAAAGTTACGCTGCCCAACGCCAAATGGGGACTGCTTTATGGCGTGCTGCTCTGCAACGCGCGAGCGATGGGCGAATTCGGCGCGGTGGCGGTGGTTTCGGGGCGCCTGCGCGGCGAGACCATCACCATGCCGCTGCATATCGAGATTCTCTACAACGAATACGCCTTCTCCGCAGCGTTCGCTGTGGCGTCGCTTCTGGCGCTGCTCGCGCTTGTCACCCTGATCGCAAAATCCCTGCTGGAATGGCGCTTTGTCGACCAGCTTTCCGCCACGCGCGGCCACTAGTTCGAGGAAGAAACCATGTCTGTCGTCACCGCCGAGTTTGCCCCGTCCACGGAAGACTCCCTTGGCGCCGTGGACCGGGAGGCCGCCGCTATTGCAAAAGGCGAAAAGCTGAACGTGCGCATCGAAGGCGTTAGCAAGCTGTTCGGCGATACGCCGGCGCTGCATGACGTATCGCTCAACATCGAAGGCGGAGAGCTGGTCGCGCTGCTTGGCCCTTCCGGTTCTGGCAAGACGACGCTGCTGCGGGTGCTGGCCGGGCTGGAATTTCCGACCAATGGCCGCGTCTGGTTCGGCGATGTTGAGGCGCTGGCGCTTACGGTGCAGCAGCGCAATGTCGGCTTTGTATTCCAGCACTATGCGCTGTTCCGCCATCTGCGCGTGATCGACAATGTCGGGTTCGGTCTGCGCGTGCGGCCGCGACGGACCCGCCCGAGCGGCAGGGACATTCGCCGCCGCGCGGCTGAACTGCTGCGCCTGGTTCAGCTTGGCGGGCTGGAGCGCCGTTTCCCGTCACAGCTTTCCGGGGGCCAGCGCCAGCGCGTTGCGCTGGCCCGGGCGCTGGCGATCGAACCGCGCCTGCTGCTGCTGGATGAACCGTTCGGCGCGCTGGACGCCAAGGTGCGCAAGGATTTACGCACATGGTTGCGCGAACTGCACGACAAGACCGGCCATACAACGGTGTTTGTGACCCACGATCAGGATGAGGCGCTGGAGCTGGCCGACCGGATCGTGGTGATGAAAGACGGGCAGGTGGAACAGGTGGGCGCGCCGGACGACATTTACGATAATCCGGCTACGCCGTTTGTTTTCGACTTCATCGGCGATTCCAGCCATTTCGAGGTCGACGCCGACTGGGGGCGTCCGGTGCTGGAGGGACGGCCCGTCAATCTGCCAGGCGCGCTGCCTGAGGCTTCGCGCCTGCGCATCTATGTCCGGCCTCAGGACGTGGATGTGGGGCCGCTTGCCGAAGGCGCTGTTCCGGGCGTGGTGCGGCGGGTGCGCCGCCACGGCGCCATTCGCCGGGCGGAGATCGCCATCGGTTCCGGCCGCTACACGGTCGACGCCGACTGGACGGAAAGCGCCGCGCCGGAGCAGGGCCGGAAGGTCGGGCTGAGATTCCGTAAAGTTGGCGCCTATCCCGTCTGACAGGCCGATCAGTCGCGCATATGGACGTATTCGCCGGGGGCGGGGCAGAGCGGTTTCAGGCTGCCGTCTCCGGGGAAGCGCGCGGGGACCATGGCGCCGCTGTGTTCGGCCAGCCAGTTGGCCCAGTCCGGCCACCATGAGAAGGGGTGCTCCTGCGCTCCCTCCATCCATGCATCCGGCGTTTCCGGCAGGTCCGCATTGATCCAGTGTTTGTATTTGCGCGCGTCCGGCGGATTGATCACGCCGGCGATATGGCCCGAGCCGGCCAGCACAAAGCGCACAGGCCCGCCCAGCAGGCATGCGCCGCGATAGACGCTGCGCCAGGGCGCGATATGGTCCGTCTCGGTCGCCTGCACGTAGCAGGGGATGGTCACGTCCTTCAGATTCAGCTTCTGGCCGAACAGCTCCAGCTCGCCTTTGGCCAGCGCGTTCTCGCGATAGAATTTGTTGAGATAGAAGAGATGCAGCGCCTTGGGCTGGCGCGTATGGTCGGCGTTCCAGAACAGCAGGTCGAAGCTCTTCGGCTCGCGCCCCAGCAGATAATTGTTCACGTAAAACGACCAGATCAGGTCGTTGGCGCGCAGCATGTTGAAGGTGTCGGCCATGGCGCGCCCCTCCAGCACGCCGCCCTGCGCGTCGATCAGATTTTCAATCTCCTCGACCCAGGCTTCGTCGGTGAAGACCTGAAGGTCGCCGGATTCCTCGAAATCGGTCTGGGTGGTGAAGAAGGTCGCCGAGGCGATGCGCTTTTTCTCTTTGCCCGCCGCCATCCTGGCCAGAGCCGAGGCCAGCAGCGTGCCGCCGATACAATAGCCGACGGCGTTCACGGTCTTTTCGCCGGTGGCCGTCTCGATCGCGTCCAGCGCCGCGATCAGGCCGTGCGTGGCGTATTCCTCAAAGCCGCAGTCCTTGAGGCTGGCGTCCGGATTGATCCAGGAAACCAGAAAGACGGTGAAGCCCTGACCGGTGAGCCAGCGGATCAGCGAATTCCGCTCGCGCATGTCGAGGATATAAAATTTATTGATCCAGGGCGGCAGGATCAGCAACGGGCGCTTGTAGACCTGTTCGGTCGAGGGATCGTACTGGATCAGCTCGATCAGCCGGTTGCGGAACACCACCTGACCCGGCGTGAAGGCCAGATCCTTTCCGACCTTGAAGCCGTCCGGATCGGTCTGGGTGAGGGTCAGGCGCCCGCCGCCACGCTCCAGGTCTTCCGCCAGATTGGTCAGGCCGCGCAGCAGGTTCTCGCCGTGGGTCCGCTGGGTCTCTTCCAGAACCTGGGGATTGGTCAGGGGGAAGTTAGAGGGCGACGCCGCGTCAATCATCTGGCGCGTGAGAAATTCGACCTTACGCCTTGTTTTCGGGTCCAGATCCTCGGCTGCCGATACAACGCCTTCGAGATAGCGGGCGTTCAGCAGATAGGCCTGCTTGATGAGGTCGAACCAGGGATTCTCGCTCCAGGCGGGGTCAACGAACCGCCGGTCGCCCGGCGCGGGCGTGATGGCCGGTTCGGCCTCCGCGCCGGCCATCCGCTTGGCGGCGGAGGTCCAGAGGTTGAGATAGCCGTCCAGCAGCGCACCCTGGGCCTGCACGATGCGCTCGGGATGCGAGAGGGCGGACAGGAATGTCTCCTGCATCGCCGCGCCCATGCCGAACGGATCGCGCACGATCTTTGGGTCGGCGGCGCGTGCGAACATCGCCCCCATCGCCCGCTGGCCCTGCAACATCGCCTCGACCATGTTGCGCGACAGCGTATCCACGGAATCCGCCTCGGCCGCGCCGAAACCGGACCAGGGCGTCTCCAGCGGCGTTTCGGGCGATTCGGTCGCGACGGGTTTCTTTCCAGCTTTCATTCCTGGCGCGGATTTTCGCGCAGGTTTCGCCGGGGTGGATTTTTTTGCCGGTTTTTTGGCGGTTTTTTTCGTGGGTTTCTTTGGGGCTTTTTGGGCCGGGGGCTTCGCAGGGGCTTTCACCGCCGCCTTGCGGGGCTTTTTCGCGGATTTGCGGGCAGGGGTCCCGGCGCCCGGCGTCTTGTCCGCTCCGGTTCCGCCGCCTTTGCCGTCTTCCGCCATGATCCCTGCCAATTCCAACCCGGGCGCCTTCCGCCCGGCCCCGGGACGTTATACGACAACGGGCAGAAAAATGACCCGTTCGCATGTCATAAACGCACAAATCGCAGGGGCCGCGGCCGCGGCGCTGTGCCTTTCCGCCTGCGTGGCCTTCGATCTGGGCCCGGAGACGGAGGCGGCCCGCGCCGCCGACGCCGCCGTGCGGCATTATCCCCGTCTGGTGGATATTCCGGAAGAGCCGGCGGACGCCCATTGCCTGCGCGCGGCGCTGCGTCAGAGCGATATCCAGGCTGTGTCGGCGGATTCTCGGGATGCGCTGCGCGCCTTCGAGCCGCCGGTTCCCGCCATCATCCCGCCCCCCGCGCAGCCGCGCAGGCCGGCCGTAAACTGGCAGGAAGAGTTCAGCAGCGTGGTCTCTGGCGCACGCACCCTGACGCGCATGGCCCAGGGCGAGGGGCCCCGCCCCGAGGCGCGGGCGCCCGCGCCGCCGCTTTTGCCCTGTCCGCCGGCAGGTCTGGACGAGGCGCAGCGTTTGGCGGAGGCGCGCGCGTGGCTGGAGCGTGAAGCGGAATCGATCCGCGCCGAGCGCCCCGAAGGGGCGAGCCCGGACGACATCAGTGTGGTTCTGCCCGAAGACATGGGCGCGGTGGCCGCGCCGGGCGAAGGCCCCGAGGCGGCCCGATGAGCGATCATAACGAGTTTCACCGCATCGCGCGGTTGCCCCCTTATGTGTTCGAGGAGGTGAACCGGCTGAAGCTGCGGCTGCGCCGCGAGGGCGCGGATATTATCGATTTCGGCATGGGCAATCCGGACCTGACGCCGCCGCGCCATGTCGTCGACAAGCTGATCGAGGCGGTGAACAAGCCGGACGTGCACGGCTATTCCAGCTCGCGCGGCATTCCCGGCCTGCGCCGCGCCTGCGCCGCCTATTATCAGCGCCGTTTCGGCGTGACGCTGGACCCGGAGAGCGAGATCGTCGCCACGCTCGGCTCCAAGGAAGGCTTCGCCAATCTGGCGCAGGCGATCACCGCGCCGGGCGATCTGGTTCTGGTTCCCGAGCCGTCATACCCGATCCACGCCTATGGATTTGTGATCGCGGGCGCCGCGCTGCGCCAGATTCCGGCGCATGACCCGGAGACCTATCTGCGCGGCCTGCACGAGGCGGCAGCGTCCAGCACGCCCGGACCGACGGCGGCGGTGGTCTGCTATCCGTCCAACCCAACGGCGCAGATGGCGGGGCTGGATTTCTATCGCGAGGTGGTGGCGCTGGCGAAGCGGCACGACATGATGATCCTGTCGGACATGGCCTATGCCGAGCTGTATTTCGGCGAG
Organism: Euryhalocaulis sp.; assembly: GCA_050486445.1. Lineage (GTDB taxonomy): Bacteria > Pseudomonadota > Alphaproteobacteria > Caulobacterales > Maricaulaceae > Euryhalocaulis. Next base: position 6,748 of record JBJHDH010000027.1, on the reverse strand, counting down.
CCGCCGCCTTCGATCTTCGAGGTCGAGGGCGCGAAGGACGTGGCGGTCGAGACCATCTCACTGTCCAAGATGTATTCCATGGCCGGCTGGCGCGTCGGGTTCACGGTCGGCAACGCCCGCATGGTCAGCGCGCTGACGCGGGTGAAGTCGTATCTGGATTATGGCGCTTTCACGCCGATCCAGGTGGCGGCCTGCGCGGCGCTGAACGGGCCGCAGGACTATCTGGACGAGATGCGCGCCATCTATCGCCGCCGCCGCGACGTGCTGGTGGAAAGCTTTGGCGAGGCCGGGTGGCGCATTCCGGCGCCCGCGGCCAGCATGTTCTGCTGGGCGCCGCTGCCCGAGAAGATGGCGCATCTGGGCTCGCTGGAATTTGCGAGGCGGCTGATGAGCGAGGCGGATGTGGCGGTTTCGCCGGGCGTCGGTTTTGGTCAGGCGGGTGAGGGCTTTGTGCGCCTGGCGCTGGTCGAGAACTGGCAGCGCATCCGGCAGGCGGCGCGCAATCTGAAAGAGTTTCTGAAATCGCCCGCGGCGCGGGCCGCGGAATAGACGCCGGCGACGGGGAATCGCCGTAAAAGCGCCGGTGGCGCGGGGCGTCCGGATGATGGGGAAGAAGAATGGCCGATAGCGCGTTGGACGACAGCCTGGTTTTCGGCGCCCTGCGGGCGTGTGAGGAAGCGGCGATTGCGGCGTCCCGTCTGGCGGGGCGCGGCGACGAAAAGGCGGCCGACCAGGCCGCCGTGGACGCCATGCGCGCCGGGCTGAACCGCATCGCCATGAAAGGCCGGATCGTGATCGGCGAGGGCGAGCGCGACGAGGCGCCGATGCTCTATATCGGCGAGGAAGTCGGGACCGGCGCGGGGCATGAGATCGACATCGCGCTCGATCCGCTGGAAGGCACGACGCTGACCGCGAAGGCGATGGCCGGGGCGTGCGCCGTGCTGGCGCTGGCGCCGCGCGGCGGGCTGCTCTACGCGCCGGACACCTATATGGACAAGATCGCCATCGGCCGGGGCTATGAGACGGGCGTGGTGGATATTGACGCGAGCCCGGCAGAGAACGCGAAGGCGCTGGCCAAAGCCAAAGGCGTGGATGTCAGCGACATCACGGTCTGTGTGCTGGACCGGCCCCGGCATGAAGGGATTATCTCCAGCCTGCGCGGCGTTGGGGCGCGCATCCGCCTGATTACCGATGGCGATGTGGCCGGAGTGATCGCCACCACCAATCCGGCGACCGGCATCGACATGTATCTGGGGCAGGGCGGCGCGCCGGAAGGCGTGCTGGCCGCCGCCGCGCTGCGCTGTATCGGCGGACAGATGCAGGGCCGGCTGTTCTTCCGCAACGATGACGAGCGCAAGCGCGCAGCCAAGGCCGGTATCGAGGATCTGGACCGCAAATACGACATGCGCGACATGGCCTCACAGGACACGCTGTTCATCGCCACGGGCGTCACCAAGGGCGATCTGCTGGACGGGGTGGAGACCGGACCGCGCGGCGGCGTGCGCACACACTCCCTGATTATGGATTCGGCCAGCGGCGCCGTGCGCCGGGTGCATACACGCCGACCGCTTGGGACCACGTGACGGCCGCGCCCGCGGCCGCATCCGCGCCGGGCGGCGCGCCCGGCGATCTGCTCTGCCTCGATGTGGCGCGCAGCGTGCTGGGCAAACGCTGGCTGATGCGTCCATGCGACGACGCGCTGGCCAGCCTGCTGTCGCGGCGGCTGGGCGCGCCGGACGCGCTCGGACGGTTGCTGGCGGCGCGCGGGGTGACGGCGGAAGCGGCGGAGGATTTCCTCTCGCCGACGCTGCGCCGCGCCTTTCCCGACCCTTCCAGCTTTGCCGACATGGACGCCGCCGCGCGTCTGGCATGGGACGCGGTGGAGCAGGGGCGCGGCCTTGCGGTCTTTGCGGACTACGATGTGGACGGCGCATCGTCGGCGGCGCAGCTCATCCGCTATTTCCGTGCGCAGGGCGTTGCGCTGGACCTCTATGTTCCCGACCGCGCGACCGAGGGCTATGGCCCCAGCGCCGCCGCCTTCCGCACGCTGAAGGCGCGCGGCGCGGCGCTGGTCTTCACGGTCGATTGCGGCGCGGCGGCGCACGCGGCGCTGGACGCGGCGGCGGCGGATGGCGTGGATGTGGTGGTTCTGGACCACCATCTGATGCACGGGACGCCGCCGCGCGCCGCGGCGCTGGTCAATCCGAACCGGCCGGACTGTGCATCCGGGCAGGGGCATCTTTCGGCCGCCGGGGTGACGTTTGTATTTCTGGCCGCGATGAACCGCGAGGGAAGGCGTCGCGGCGCATTTTCGGATGCGCGGCCGGAGCCGGATTTGATGGAGCTGCTCGACCTCGCGGCGCTGGGCTCGATCTGCGACATGGTTCCGCTGGCCGGATTCAACCGCGCCGTCGCGGCGCAGGGGCTGCGGCAGATGGGGCTGGGCCGCAATCCGGGCATTGTCGCGCTGGCGGAAGCCGCCGGACACCGGCGCGGCTTCGACGCCTATGCGGCGGGCTTTGTGCTCGGCCCGCGCATCAATGCCGGAGGGCGGATCGGGCGCTCCGATCTTGGCGCGCGGCTGCTCTCCACTGACGATCCCGAAGAGGCCGCGATGCTGGCGCGGGAGCTGGAGGCGCTGAATCTGCGCCGGCGCGAAATCGAGGCGGAGATCGCCGATCAGGCGGCAGGCCAGGCCGAGCGGCTGCTCGCCGCCGCTGACCCGCCGGTGCTGGTGGTGAGCGGAGAGGGCTGGAATCCGGGCGTGGTGGGCATTGTCGCGGCGCGGCTGGTGGAGCGTTTCGCGCGCCCGGCGCTGGTGCTGGGCTGGGGCCCCGGCGACAGCCATGCGCGCGGCTCGGGCCGCTCGGTCGCCGGAATCAATCTGGGCGAGGCGGTTTCGCGCGCCGCGCGCGAGGGCGTGCTCGCCGCCGGGGGCGGACACGAAATGGCGGCGGGCCTGACCGTGGAGATCGCGCGCATTCCGCAGTTCCGGAGCTGGATGGAGGACGCCATGACGGCGGCGGCTCCGGCGGAGGCGCCGCAGCCGGCGCTGGAGATCGACGCGCTGCTCTCTGTCGGCGCGCTGACGGCGGAGCTGGCCGGGGCATGGGAGCGCGCCGGCCCGTTCGGGCAGGGCAATCCGGAGCCGCTGGTCGCCGTGGCCGACGCGCGCGTGGCCTATGCCGAGGCGCTGCGCGGCGGGCATGTGCGCGTCTCGCTGGAGGATTCGGCGGGGCGGCGGGCATCCGGCGTGGCGTTCCGCGCCGCCGATACGGCGCTGGGCGTCGCGCTGCTGACTGCGCGGGATTCCCGCGTGCATCTGGCCGGGCGGCTGCGACGCGACGAATGGCGCGGCCGGGCCCGCGCCGACCTGCATATCGTGGATCTGGCCACGGGCTGAGCCCTCGCGCCTGGCTGAGATTCGGGCCGGGAGACTGAGAAAAAGCGCGGCGCAGGGCCGGGCGCGGCTTGCAGGGGGAATCCGAACTCTTTATATCGACGCGCCTGACCGCGGGCCCTTCGTCTATCGGTTAGGACGCCAGGTTTTCAACCTGGAAAGAGGGGTTCGATTCCCCTAGGGCCTGCCATCTCTCCGCTCCGCGCGCGCTCGCGGGGGGCCGCTGTTTCCGGTTCATTTCGCCTCTACCGCATCCCTGGAAACGCCAGCTCCGCGCCGGCGACAGCGATGCGTTCGACCCGGGCATAGGCGGGCGTTTCCAGCTCCTCGCCCCAGACATCCGGGTCCAGTTCCTCATAGTCCAGGCGCGCGCCCGTTTCGCGCGCAATGCGCCGCAGGCCGGACAGCAGGATGTCTTCGCCGCGCACGACAGGCGCGCCGCTATAGAGCAGGAAGCGCCCGCCGGGACGCAGCCGGTTCAGCGCCGCCCGCGTCCAGTCCAGCGCGACCTGCGCGCCATAGTCCGCGCCGCCGTGACGATAGGCGCGCCGGTCCGGGTCGATCATGTAGGGCGGGTTGGCGACGATCAGGTCCAGCGGTCTGGCTACGGCGTCCAGCCCGCTGGTCAGCCGGGCGTTCACGCTGACCTCCGCCGCGGCCGCGTTGAGGCGCGCCAGACGCAGCGCCGCCGGGTTGATGTCGGTCAGCAGCACGTGTGTTCCCGGGAACATCCGCGCTGCCGTCAGGGCGCCGATTCCGGTTCCGGCGCCGATCTCCGCCAGACGGCTGGTGTTGACGGTTCCGCGCAGCCGCCGCCGCAGCCATGCGGCGAAGCGATAGGAGTCGGGGCCGAAGAAAACGGAATCGGCGTCGCTCGTCGGATATGCGGAGTGCAGATAGAGGTTCGCGCCTTCGCTCGACACGCGGTAGCGGCTGGCGATCATGCCGGGCTCTCCCGCGATCAGGCCGCCGCCGGCCTCCAGCAGATCGAGAACAATGGAGTCGACCGCCGCGTGCGGGACCGGCCGGCTCCAGCCAAAAAGATCGCGCAGCGGATCGGCGTGCGGATCGTATGGCCGCGCAATAACGCGCGCATGGGTGCGGGGCGAAGGCGTGACAAAGGCGTAGCCGCGCGCTTTCAACGCGATCAGCAGGCCGTGCAGGGCCCGTTCCTTCTGGCCCCATGCGGGCTGAGCTTGGTGGCCGGGCGCTTCCTCTGTCATCGCCGCACTCAGGAGGCGCGAAGAATGGCGGGGCGGGTTTCGTGCCACAGATGGGCGCGATACGCCTCGAAACAGGCGCCGCCGCAATGCAGGCGGATCAACGCGCCCTCGGCGATGGCGCGGGCGCAGTCCGGATTGCTCGCGACCAGCGGGTGGAGGACTTCGCGGTTCCAGGCCTCGGAGTGGCGCACATCGAGAACAGCGTGCACGGCGAAATATTGCCGCGCCTTTGGGCGGACGCCGAGCCGCTTCAGTGCGCGCGCCACGTTTTCCGCGCGGTCCGGCGCGGTGAGTTCGATCACGCCCAGCGCGCCGACGGCGTGGAAGGCATAGCGCCGGTTCGCCGCCATCGCTGCCATGAGATTGGCCAGCGCCAGCGGCTCTGTCAGCGCCGCGCGAAGGTCGTGGGTAATGCCCAGTTCTTCGGCGAGCCGCGCCAGCATGGGACCGTGCATGCCCCGCTCATCACCACGGCCCATTTCGTCCCAGTAATTGCGGGCAAGCTCCAGCTTGGCGCGGTTCGGCATCTGCACCTGCGTCAAGGCGACGAGATCGTCGAAGCCGGCTTCGCCGGAAAGCTCCTGCCGCACGAACCAGGTCAGCTCTTCCAATGTGGCGGACTCGGCCAGCCAGCCGAACAGCGGATCGTTCTGGCCCGGACCTGTCTGCTTCAGTCTCTCAAACCATGCGACGAACGCGTCCGGGTCTTTTGGCGCGGCGGCGGCCGTGGCGCGCACAGTGGCGCGGGCGGCTTCCATCAGCTCGCCTTCCAGGAGTTGCATTTCCGCATCTTCCGCAACGCTGTCGCGCCAGCCGGAGACGGGCAGGGCGGGCTTCCAGCGCCGTGTATTCCACGCAGCGAGCCGCCGATGCGCATCGCCCATTTCAGAATTGGGGCGTCTTGCGGTCAGCGAAACGGGATTACTCATCGGGGATCCTCTTGTTTTTGTCTTGGCGGGGCCGGCGCGCGGTTCCATCGCGGGGGGTGAACGTGCGGCGGGGCAGGGCGTTCAATTATCCGTGCGCGCCGTTGCAGTTCGGGAGGGAAACCGGGTTCTCATCATGAGCCTGCCGAAGGACCACTTCACCTGGAAACGCTCTTTTTTGGCCGCGTTTCCGGACGGTGAACCGGCTTCCACTTCACCTGGAAACGCTTTAGTTTCCGGCGCATGACAAAGACCCCGCTTCGCACCCTTGGCCTGTCGCTGGCCCTGCTGTTCAGCTTCGCCGCCGCGCCGGCGCTGGCCCAGAACGATATCGACCCCGCCCTGCTGCCGCCCGACCACCCCGACGCAGTGGTGGAGTTCGCCGGCCCCGAGCGCGTGGTGCTGGAGAGCGCCGACGGAACCCGCCACGACTTCACAGTGCTGGTCGCCGCGACGCCGCGCGCGCAACAGCGGGGCCTGATGTTCCGCGAAGAGCTGGCGCCGGATGAAGGAATGCTGTTCTTCTATGCGCAGCCGAACGATGTCGGCATCTGGATGAAGAATACGCTGATCCCGCTCGACATCCTGTTTGTGAAACCGGACGGGACCATCACCAAGATCGCGCGCAACGCACAGCCGGGTTCACTGGCAAGCATCAATGCCGGCACGCCGGTGGCTGTGGTGCTGGAGATCCCCGGCGGCCGGGCGCAGGAGTTGGACGTGCAGCCGGGCTCTGTCGTGCGGCATCTGGTGTTCGGCAATCTGCTGGAAGATTGAGCGGGCCTGCGCTTTCCTCAAGGTGTGGGGTGCGTTTGGTATTGGCAGGGTTTTCCGTCTCACAGATTCAATTTTCTGGGCCCAGGATACGGCCTGCGGCCGTTCCGGGGGATAGCGCTGGTGTTTTTTGAAGGCGCAGAATTCCAGACATGGCTGTGCGTTCGCCCCGGGTGCGTTCTGAAGCACTTTCACGCCTCAGCGGCAGGCCGCATCGGCGGGTGGGGATGCGGAGCACCAGCTACGAACCCGATTTATTTACGGCGCCAAGAGGGATTGTGGGTTCCCGCCGGCGCTCCGCGTGTGGATTTTCCGAGGACTCTCGCCCCCGCTCCCAGCGTGGGAATTGGATCGGTCTGTCGCTTAGTGCCGTCCGCCTCTCCACGAGCCGCGCCGGGCTCCGGGGCATCACCCCCTTCGCCGGA
>JBJHDH010000026.1:0-41216 GCA_050486445.1 Euryhalocaulis sp. | reverse complement strand
GTCTAGACCCTGCTCCGCCCGCCACGCTGCGCACAGCATGTAGCAGACCGGCCTCGCTCCCTTGGCCGCGAGATCGGAGAGATTCACGCGCAGCGATTTTTTCGCGACCGTCTCCGGCGGGCACTCTGCCGTGAAATGCACACCCTCCACCAGCATGTCGGCCGTAACGATCAGCCCCGCCGCCCCCGCGCGCAGCAGCGCCGCGTCATCGGTCAGCCCAAAGCTCTGGCCATAGCTTTGGCCAAATTTTGCGCCATATGTCCCCTCGCCCGCCAGCGGCGCCAGAACCTCGCGGATAAAGTCAAATTCGTTCACATGGAGACCTTACCGGTGATCCTCCCCCGTTCACGGGGAGGGGGGACCACGCGCAGCGTGGTGGAGGGGGCGGCGGTTCGCAGGATTTCAACACCGGGACGCATCCGCCCTCGTTCGCTTCGCTCAGCCACTCCCCGCTTCGCAAGGGGAGATTACGCCCTCTCCCTCGCCACCGCATCCAGCACGGCGTTGACAAAGCCCGGCTCGGCGCCGTCGAAAAACGCCCTGGCGATCTCGACATATTCATCGATCACCACCGCGTCCGGCGTATCGCTGTGCAGCAGCTCCCACACTCCGGCGCGCAACGTCGCGCGCAACGTCGCGTCGATCCGCTCCAGCCGCCAGCCTTCCGCCAGATTCCGCGCGATGGCTTGGTCCAGATCGCGCTGCTGCCCCACCACGCCGGCCGCCACAGCCTCGAAAAAATCCTCGTCGGCCTCGGTATAGTCGGGCACCTCATGCGCGCCGCCAAAGCGGTGTTCGCGCCATTCGCGCACCACCGCCTCCACGCCGCGCCCGCCAATCTCCATCTGATACAACGCCTGCACGGCGGCCAGACGCGCGGCGCGGCGCAGCCGGGCGCGGTCCTGACGCGCGGCGAAATCCGGTCCGCTCATGCGCCGAACCGGCGCTTCAGCGCAATCATGGAAAGCGCCGCGCGCGCCGCGCCGCCGCCTTTGTCCAGTTGCGCCGGGTCCGCGCGCCGCCGCGCCTGCGCCTTGTCTTCCACGGTCAGAATTCCGTTGCCTACGGCCACGCCCTGCATCGTCAGGTCCAACAGACCGCGCGCCGACTCGCCCGCCACAATGTCATAATGCCCGGTCTCGCCGCGGATCACGCAGCCCAGCGCCACATAGGCGTCATACCGGCCGCTGCGCACGGCCATCGCGATGGCGCCCGGGATCTCCAGCGCGCCCGGCACGGTGACGCGCTCGAAGGCCGCGCCCGCCGCGCCCAGCGCCGCCTCGGCGCCGGCGGCCAGCAGATCGGCGAGATCGTCATAAAACCGCGCCTCAACGATCAGAACGTGCGGCGCCTCGCTCATTCCGCCGGACCGAATTTGCGCGTTTCCACCACGGTCAGGCCATAGCCTTCCAGCCCCACCAGCTTCTGCCGCGTATTGGTCAGCAGGCGCATCTGCGAAACGCCCAGATCGCGCAATATCTGCGAGCCGATGCCGATCTCGCGCACCCATTGCGTGTCGGCCGGCCCGTCCTCCGCTTCGGCGCCAAAGCGGCGGCTGAGCACGCCGCCATCCATGTCGCGGATCAGCACCAGAACACCGCCCTCAGGCTCGGCCGCGATGGCGCGCATGGCCAGCGGCGCCAGATCGTCGCGCCCGGCCTCCACGCCCAGCAGATCGGCGGCGATATCGGCCTTGTGCACCCGGGCCAGAACCGGCCGGTCCGGCGCGATGGTCCCGCGCACCAGCGCCGCGTGTTCCGACCCGTCAATGGTCGAGCGATAGACAATCAGGCGGAAGCGCCCGCCATGCACGCTGTCGATGTCGCGCTCCAGCACGCGCTCCACCACATGATCGTGACGGCGGCGATAGGCGATCAGGTCGGAAATGGCGCCGATCTTCAGCCCGTGACGCTGCGCGAACACCACGAGGTCCGGCAGGCGCGCCATCGTGCCGTCGTCATTCATGATCTCGCACAGCACGGCGGCCGGGATCAGCCCGGCCAGGCGCGCAATATCCACCGCCGCCTCGGTATGGCCGCCGCGCAGCAGCACCCCGCCCTCACGCGCCACCAGCGGAAAGACGTGGCCGGGGCTCACAATATCCTCCGCGCCCTTTTCCGGGTCGATGGCCACGGCGATGGTGCACGCCCGGTCGGCGGCGGAAATTCCGGTGGAAATGCCCTCGCGCGCCTCGATGGAGACGGTGAAATTGGTGCGGTGGCGGCTGCGATTGTCGCGGGCCATCGGCTCCAGGCCCAGCCGCTCGGCCCGCCCGCGCGTCAGCGGCAGGCAGATCAGGCCGCGGCCGAACCTGGCCATGAAATTGATCGCATCGGGCGTGGCGAACTGGGCCGGGATAATCAGGTCGCCCTCATTCTCCCGTTCCTCGGCGTCGACCAGGATATACATCCGGCCCTGGCGCGCGTCCTCGATAATGTCCTCGATGGGGGACACCGGACTGTCGCCGCCGACGACATAAACATTGGGCTTGGCCTCAGTCATTTCGGCGGTCCGGCTTGCATCAGGCGGGCGACATAACGCGCCAGCGGGTCGATTTCCAGATTCACACGCCGTCCGGGCGCATACTGGCCCAGCGTAGTCACCTCGGCCGTGTGCGGAATAATGGTCAGGCTGAACCGCGCCGCGCCGTCCGCGTCGCGCACCCCGTTCACGGTCAGCGACACGCCGTCCACGGCGATGGAGCCTTTTTCGGCGATCAGCGGGCTCAGCGCGGCGGGCGCGGCGATCTCCAGATACAGGCTTTCGCCTCGCCGCTCCGCCATCTCCACCATTCCGGTCCCGTCGATATGGCCCAGCACATGATGACCGCCAATGGGGTCGCCGAACCGGGCCGCGGCCTCCAGATTCACCGTCATGCCCTCCGCCCAGCCGCCAAGTGTGGTGCGGGCCAGCGTCTCGGCCGAAACGTCCACGGCGTGGCGGCGTTTGGCGTGCTTGCCCTTGCCGGCCGCCACCACGGTCAGACAGCAGCCGTCATGCGCCACCGAGGCGCCGGTCTCCAGCGCCGCTTTCGGCAGATCGCTCTCGATCTCCAGGCTCAGCCCGCCCTCGCGCTGGATGATGCGATGCACATTTCCCTGATGCGTGACGATTCCGGTGAACATGATCTTCCCATCCCGTTATGCCGGGATATAGCGCTCCCACAGGTCTTCGCCGACCGTACGCACGGACTCCAGCCGGAATCGCGGCGCGGTCTGCGGCGAGCCGACGCCCAGTTCACCTACGGCCGCGATCCCGTCATCGCCCAGCAGGATCGGCGCCCGGAACCATTCCAGCCGATCCGCCAGACCGGCGCGAAGAAATCCCGCCGCCGTGCGTCCGCCGCCCTCGACCAGCACCGATCCCACGCCGCGCGCGGCCAGCCGGTCCAGCACCACGTTCAGATCAATCGTATCTGAATTTCCATTTATACTTTCAATGCTTATGCCCATTTTCTCCAGCGGTTCCGAAGCTTCGGAACGGGTGAAAATCACAACAGGCGCGGCGTGCGCGGTCTCCGCCAGGCGGCTGGAAGGGCTCAGGGTCAGGCGCGGATCCAGCACCACTCGCAGCGGCTGCGCCCCGCCATGACCGGGCAGGCGCACGCGCAAATCCGGGTCGTCTGCCCGCGCCGTCCCGGCTCCGACCAGCACGGCGTCGTGCGCGGCGCGCAGGCGGTGGCCCTCCTCCCGCGCCGCCTCGCCGGTGATCCAGCGCGAGGCGCCGCCGCGCGCCGCGATGCGTCCGTCCAGCGAGGTCGCCAGTTTCAGCGTGACGCGCGGCCGCGCCATCGGCCTATTCCTCCGCCTCCAGTTTCTCTTCCTCGATAAACTCGCGGAAATCCCCGACCTCGTGGAAATCGCGATAGACCGAGGCATAGCGCACATAGGCCACCTGGTCGGCCTCGCGCAGCGCCTCCATCACATATTCGCCGATCACCTTGGATTCCACGTCGGTCTCGCCAGAGCTTTCCAGCCGCCGCACGATGCCGCTGACCATCTGCTCGATCCGCTCGGGCGGCAGATTGCGCCTTTGCACCGCCAGCAGGACAGAGCGCATCAGCTTGTCGCGGTCGAACGCCGCGCGGCGGCCGCCCTTTTTCAGCACCGTCAGCTCTCGAAGCTGCACGCGCTCAAAGGACGTAAAGCGCGCTCCGCAATTACCGCACAGCCGGCGGCGGCGGATGGCGTTGCCTTCCTCGGCCGGGCGGCTGTCTTTCACCTGGGTGTCGGGGTTTCCGCAAAACGGGCAGCGCATGGCGCGGCAAATCCTGTATCTCGTGGGCGTTCTGTCCCCATCCTACCACAGCCTGAGGGGCAAAGAGCCAGTCCACACAAAAGGAAAGTTTGCTATGGAGGCGGCGTGAGTCCGCTGAAACCTGTTCCCTTTCCCGACCAGTTCGTGATCGCCGGCCGCTGGTGCCGGCTGGAGCCGCTCTCCCCTGAGCACGCGCCGGACCTGTTCGCCGCCGTGGGTGGAGACGAGGCCCTGTTCGACTGGCTCTCCGCCTATCCGCCGCATGACGAGGCGGAACTGGCCGGCTGGATCAGCCGCGCGCGCCGCCGCCCGGACCGGCTCTATTCCGCCGTAATCGACGCGAAGACCAAATGCTGTGTCGGGCGGCAGGCGCTGATGCGCATCCGTCCTGAACACGCCGCGGTCGAGCTGGGGGACATTCTCTGGGGGGAAGGCGCCTCGCGCACCCGCGTGGCGACCGAGGCCGTGTTCCTCACCGCCCGTCATCTTTTCGAACAACAATCCTATCGCCGGCTCGAATGGACATGCGACGCGCGCAACGAGGCCGCGCGCCGCGCCGCCCTCCGCTTCGGATTCATTTATGAGGGCCTGCTCCGTCAGGACATGATCGTGAAGGGGCGCAGCCGCGACACGGTTTGCTTTTCCATGCTCGACAGCGAATGGCCGGCGCTGAAACCCGCCTACGAAGCCTGGCTTGATCCGAAAAATTTCGACCGCAAGGGCATGCAGCAGACCATGCTCGCCACCTCGCGCGGCGCGGCCTAGGCGCGCAGGCTCAGTGATCTCCCCCCGTTTACGGGGGGAGGGCCGCCCGAAGGGCGGGAGGGGGGCGAGCGCGCCCCGGTATTGAAACCGTGCGAACCGTCATCCCCTCCCCACGCTACGCGCAGGAAAGAACCGCCTACACCCCCGGATAGATCGGGAAGCGTTTCGTCAGAACGGCGACCTCGTCGCGCACGCGCGCCTCGACGGCGGGGTCGCCTTCGCGGTTCTTCACCAGCGCGTCGAGAATCTCGGCCATCAGCTCGCCGGTCTTGCGGAATTCCGCCGCGCCGAAGCCGCGCGTCGTCGCCGCCGGCGCGCCGACCCGCAGGCCGGATGTCACGGTCGGCTTTTCCGGGTCGAACGGAATGCCGTTCTTGTTGCAGGTGATGTTTGCGCGCTCCAGCGCCTTCTCCGCGATGTCTCCGGTCAGGCCCTTGGGCCGCAGATCGAGCAGAGCCAGATGCGTATCCGTGCCGCCGGAAACGATGTCGACGCCATGTTCCCGCAGCGTCGCGGCCAGAACTTTACAATTCTCGAGCACCTGCTGGCTGTAGGCCTTGAACTCGGGGCGCAGCGCCTCGCCGAACGCGACGGCCTTGGCGGCGATCACATGCATCAGCGGCCCGCCCTGAAGCCCGGGGAACACGGCCGAATTGATCTTCTTGCCGATTTCCTCGTCATTGCTGAGGATCATGCCGCCGCGCGGCCCGCGCAGCGTCTTGTGCGTGGTCGTGGTGGCGACATGGGCGTGCGGCAGCGGGCTGGGATGGAGGCCGCAGGCGACCAGACCGGCGAAATGCGCCATGTCCACCATCAGATAGGCGCCCACCTCGTCGGCGATGGCGCGGAACGCCGCGAAGTCGATAATGCGCGGATAGGCGCTGCCGCCCGCGATAATCAGTTTGGGTTTGTGCGCGCGCGCTTTCTCTGCGACTTCGTCCATGTCGATGCGGCAATCCTGACGCCGCACGCCATAAGGGACAATATCGAACCATTTGCCGGAAAGGTTCGGCGGCGCGCCATGCGTCAGGTGTCCGCCGGCCGCCAGACTCATGCCCATCACCGTGTCGCCGGGCTGGAGCAGCGCCAGCATCACCGCCTGATTGGCCTGGCTGCCGCTATGGGGCTGCACATTGGCGAAGGCGCAATCGAACAGGCGGCGCGCGCGGCTGCGCGCCAGCTCCTCCGCCTCGTCCACATATTCGCAACCGCCATAATAGCGGCGGCCCGGATAGCCCTCGGCATATTTATTGGTCAGCACGCTGCCCTGCGCCGTCAGCACGGCGCGGGAGACGATATTCTCCGAGGCGATCAGCTCAATCTGGTTCTGCTGGCGTTTCAACTCGCCGGCGATGGCGGCCGCCAGGTCCGGGTCGCGCTCGGCCAACGTGCCGGTGAAAAAACCGGACTCTTCGACGGATTCTCTGGACGGCTGCGGCATGACAGGAAAGCTCCGGGACGGCGAAAAGCCGTCTCTATGCTCCCCTGCGCCGCCGGGTCAACCGAGCGGGATGCGGCCGGCTGGCGCGCCTACCTTATGCCAGGCAGGATGATATTGACGCTGGGTCTGCACGGCCGGCCGTTCACCGCGGAATCGTAGGGCCCAAAACCCGCATAACCGCCCGAGCCCGTCGTCGTGCTAAAGCCATAACCGTTATTGGCCCAGCCCGGACAGGCCATCAACGGATAGCCATAATAGCCGTAGCCGCCCGCCGGGGCGCTGGAATAGCCGCCATAGGAAGAGCCGCCATAAGACCCGCCCTGCCCGGTCCCCACGTTCGACCACTGGCGAATGGCGGCGCGCTGCCGTTCCAGACAGGCATTGTTATAGCCCGCCCATTCGCCGTTGGGCCTGTAGACCGAACACACTTCATAGTCTCCGCCGCTGAGGGCCTGAGCCTGGGCCGGAGACGCCGTGAACGCCGCCCCCGCCATCGCCGCCGTCAAAAACGCGGAACATGAGCGCAACATCGTCGCCTCCATCGGTTCCTCCCGTCCTGCGCGCGGATTCACAGCCTGCGCCCCCAAAGCGTCCGGCGCCAACCTGCGCGATCCTGAAACAGCCAACATGAACAGAAGCTGCACGGCCGGGCTCATGCAAGCCATTCCAGCCAGCGCCCATGATAGTCACAGGCGGCCAGGCGCCGCGTCTCCCCGCCCGGCCATAATGTCAGGCTGAGCCAGGCATGATCGTCGCCGGGCGGCAGGCCCTCCATGCGCAGCCAGGCCAGCGGCGCGTCCTTCGCCGCCGTCCTGCCCGCTTCTTCCATCAGCGCCTCGATCCGCGCCTGCGACTCCTTCGGCATGTAGTTCCACATAATCGAGTGGAACAGCACGAAGACCGTTCCGGGCAGGCGCCCTGCCAGCCTCTGCGCCACAAAATCCGGCGCGTCGGCGCGGGCTGCCATTCCACCGGACTGCGCGGCCAGTCCCAGCGCGGCCTCCAGCCGCCGCAGGCGCGCCGTCTGGTCCGCCCAGACATAGGCGGCAAGGCGCAGCCGCGAATCCGGGTCGCGTATATCGACCGGAGCGATGTCGGCCCCCGCGCGGCGCACGATCCTGATCTCCCCGTCCAGCGGCGGCGGCGCACCGCGCAGCTCCGGCGCGAGGCGCACGGGCGAGTCCGCATCGCCCCAGCCATTGCCCGCATAGTCGAAATGGAAACGGTCAAAGAGCAGATTCAACCCGGCGCTGGCGCCGATCTCGGCAAGATCGAGCGGCAGACCCGTCTCCCGCGCGATCTCAAGAAAACCGGGCAAGAGCATGGCGGAGCGGCCGATCTCGTTGGTCTGCGGCGCGCCGTCCAGCCAGCGGCTCAGCTCCGCATCATGCCGCGCCAGCGCCCCGCGCACCGCCGCCGCCAGCGCATCGTCGTCCGCCTCGTTCGGCGGATAGGCTTCGGCCAGCGCCGCATCCGTTCCCGCCAAAACCAATCCATGCAGCCCGCCGCACAACCGCAGCGCCAGCGCATCCCCGCCCGGACTGCGCGGCCAGCCCAGCACGCGCCGCCCGGTTTCCGTGCCCCCGTCCAGATCGCGCGCCAGAACCCGGCACAGCCGTTCCATAAAGGGCGAGCCCAGCGCGGCGGCCTGCGCGGCCTGACGCTCGAAATGTTCGCGGACACCCGCTTCGGTCATGCGCCAAGGCTACACGAGTTTTCCCGGACGCGGATGCGCGGCGTCCCCGGGCCTGCCCTCCATCACATAGCGCAGCTTGTTGAGCGCCAGACGCTCCAGATCGGCCTGCGCGGCGGAGACGGGGCCAAAGACCACAGCCTCGGCGCCCGTCGCTACATCGACTGCGGCGGCGCGAATCTGACCGCCGACACGGGTAAATTCGATAATGGTGTCCCGGCTTGCGAACGGGCCGCCGGAATCAGGCGGCGGCCGGCTGGCGCGCGACATTGCACTGCGACCACAGGCCGTCCATGGCGCGGACCAGATCGGCCATCATCGCGTCATCGTGCAGCGGCGACGGGGTGAAGCGCAGCCGCTCCGTGCCGCGCGGCACGGTGGGATAATTGATCGGCTGCACATAGACGCCATGCTCTTCCAGCAGCAGGTCAGAGACCATCTTGGTATGCACCGGGTCACAGACCAGCACCGGCACGATATGGCTCGGCGCCTCGATGATCGGCAGCGCCGATTCGCGGAACAGCCGGCGCAGCGTCCCGGCGCGCTCCTGATGGCGCTCGCGCAGGTCGCGTCCTTCGTCGCCTTTCAGAATGTCGATAGCGGCGATCACGCCCGCCGCCAGCACCGGCGACAGCGAGGTCGTGAAGATAAAGCCGGGCGCCCAGCTCCGCACCGCGTCCACAATGTCCGCGTCGCCCGCGATATAGCCGCCCATCACGCCGAACGCCTTGCCCAGCGTGCCTTCAACGATGTCGACCTGATCGGCCACGCCGTCGCGCTCGGCCACGCCGCCGCCGCGTGCGCCATAAAGGCCCACAGCATGAACCTCGTCCAGATAGGTCAGCGCGTCATACTTCTTCGCCAGCGCGCAAATCTCGCCGATAGGCGCGATGTCGCCGTCCATCGAATAGACGGATTCAAACGCGATCAGCTTGGGCGCATCCTTCGGGGCCGCCTTCAGCAGCTCTTCCAGATGCTCCAGATCGTTATGCCGCCAGATGCGCTTCTCGCATCCGCCATAGCGCACGCCCTCGATCATCGAGGCGTGGTTATTGGCGTCGGAGAAAATATGCAGACCCGGCAGAATCTTGCACAGCGTCGAGAGCGTCGCCGAATTGGCGATATAGCCAGAGGTGAACAGCAGCGCGGCGTCCTTGCCGTGCAGATCGGCCAGCGACCGCTCCAGATCGACGTGATAGCGCGTGGTTCCGGCGATATTGCGCGTGCCCCCGGCGCCCGCGCCGGTTTCATCCAGCGCCGCCTTCATCGCGCCCAGCACGCGCGGATGCTGACCCATGCCCAGATAGTCGTTGGAGCACCAGACCACGACCTCGCGCTCGCTGCCGTCCGGCCGGCGCCACCGGGCGCGCGGAAACTGGCCGCGAATGCGCTTCAGGTCGGCGAAGACCCGATACCGTCCCTCGTCGCGAACCTGACGGACGGCGCTCCGGAATGCGCTTTTATAATCCATACCCACGCCGTTTCGCAGAAATTACAGGCATAAGCTAGGGGTTTGGCGCAGGATTTCAAACTTACCATCCTGTCATTGCGTCAATGCGCCGCGCCCGCAAGCCATTGAGAACTATTCTCAATTTATCGCGGACCCGCTGAACCGGGCGTGAATGCGGGGGGCGTTAAGGGCCTGCCTGGGATCCGGTCTGTTTCTCCGCGCTGCTGGCGGAACTGTCCCAGGGGCGGCCGGGATTCAGACGCCAGAGTTCGGGAAAGGCGGGGCGGCCGGTCCAGCGGCGCCACAGCACCCAGAGGCCCAGCACAAGCAGGGTCGGCCAGAACTCGACCGTCAGCCAGACAAGGCCCGCGATGAGCGCGAGCACAGCGGCGAGCAGCGCCAGAAGAACAAGACCTGCCTTCAGGCGTAGCATCGTCCAGCCCCAATCCTCAGCGGCGAACGCCGCCTACAGGCGGTAGCGGATATGGTCGGACCAGTAGCGTTCCAGACGGCTGAGCGCGAGATTCATGCGATCCAGATCGTCCCGCTGCACATTCGCCACCGGCGCCAGCGAGCCGACCTGGCGCGCCCACAGCGCGTTCAGCTCGTCGCACAGATCCTTGCCCTTTTCGGTCAGGCTGATGCGCACGGCGCGGCGGTCCACATTGCAGCGTTCGTGACGGATATAGCCCGCCTCGACCAGCTTCTTGAGATTATAGGAGACGTTGGAGCCCAGATAATGGCCGCGCGTGCGCAGCTCACCCGCGGTCACCTCGCTCTCGCCAATATTGAACATCAGCAGCGCCTGAACGCTGTTGATTTCGTTGCGCCCGTTGCGCTCCAGATCGTCCTTGATAACGTCGAGCAGTTGACGGTGCAGACGCTCCAGAAGCCGGAGCGATTGCAGATACGTCTCCCGAAACTGCTCATCCACGCCTGCGGCGTGCGCCGGTTGAGCCAGCCCCATCGATCACCCCTGTGTTTGTTCGCCGTTTTCGACGTTTCGGGAAAGATAGCGGGCAATCCTGAAAAAACCTTTATGCGTCCCTGCTTTCATACGTCGAATTGAAAATCTCTGCGATTTCAGCGCGTGAAATATCCTCTATCCGCGAAACGTCCCATTTTGGCGCACGATCCTTGTCGATCACCTGCGCGCGCACGCCTTCATAAAAGTCATTCCCGGCCATGCAGCGCCGGGCCAGGCCCAGCTCCATGCGCAGGCAATCGTCAAAGCTCATGGATGCGCCCCGGCGCAGCGCCTCGAACGTAATCGCCAGCGACATCGGCGAGGCCGCGCGCAGGGCCGCGAGCTGCGCCCGCGCCCAATCTGTTCCATCCGCCTCCAGCGCCGCCAGCACGCCGGCAATCTCCGCCGCGCCGAACGCCGCCAGCGCAGCGGGCGGCGGGAGTCCCAGGGGAGGCGGCGCAGCCACGGCGAAGCGCGCCAGCGCCTCCGGCCCTTCAGCTACCAGCACAGGAATGGATTCCTTCAGGCGTTCTGTCGGGATGAAGTCCGTGGCCAGACCCAGCGCGCAAGCGCCCGCCCCGTCCAGCCGCGCCCCGGTCAGGCCCAGCCAGATCCCGGCATGATCTTTCAGGCGCGGCAGCACATAAGTCATGCCGACATCGGGAAACAGGCCGATCGCGGCTTCCGGCATGGCCCATAATGTCCGCTCCGTCGCCGCGCGCCGCGCGCCATGCACCGAAATCCCGACGCCGCCGCCCATGGTCACGCCGTCCATCAGCGCCACATAGGGTTTGGGATAGGTGCGGATCAGCCGGTTCAGCGCGTATTCGTCGCGGAAAAACGCCCCGGCCTCATCCCGCCGTCCGCCGGTCCCCAGCGCATGCAGAGCGCGAATATCGGCCCCGGCGCAAAAGGCGCGCTCCCCTGCCCCGTCCACAATTACCCAGCCTATGTCCGGGTCGTCGCGCCACTCGTTCAGCGCGCGCGTCATGTCCCGGATCATGGCGTGGGTCAGCGCGTTCAGCGCGCCCGGCCGGTTCAGCGTGATGCGCCCTGCCCGGCCGCGGCGCAGGACGATAAGCTCGCCATCCATTGACCGTCCCTCCTGACCGGACGTAAAGCCCTTTGCGTATCAGGGAGCAATGCCTTGTCCTATCCCGCCACACGCATGCGCCGCCTGCGCCAGCATGACTGGTCGCGCCGGCTGGTGCGCGAAACGGCGCTGACCCCGAGCGATCTGGTCTGGGCGCTGGTGGTCAGCGATTCCGGCAAGGCGCGTGAGCCGGTGGCCGCCATGCCGGGCGTCGAGCGCCTCTCCCCTGAGGAGGCTGCGAAGGCCGCCATCCGCGCGCGCGATCTCGGCATTCCGGCGCTGGCGATCTTCCCGCATATCGGCGCGGAGAAGAAAGACGCGCAGGGATCAGAGGCGCTGAATGAATCCGGCCTGGTTCCAGAGACGGTGAAGGCCATCAAGGCCGCCGCGCCGGAGATCGGCGTGATCGTCGATGTGGCGCTCGACCCGTTCACCGATCACGGCCATGACGGCGTTCTGGAAAATGGCGCCGTGCTCAACGACGCCACCGTGGAAATTCTGGTCGAACAGGCCCTGCTTCTGGTCCGCGCTGGCGCCGACGTGGTGGCGCCCAGCGACATGATGGACGGGCGCATCGGCGCCATCCGCGACGCCTTCGAGGACGCAGGCCATACCGATGCGATGATCCTCTCCTACGCCGCCAAATACGCCAGCGCCTTTTACGGCCCCTATCGCGACGCCATCGGCTCGGCCACGGCGCTGAAAGGCGACAAGCGAACCTATCAGATGGATTACGCCGGAACGGTGGAAGAGGCGCTGCGCGAGGTCGAGCTCGACCTCGAAGAGGGCGCCGACATGGTGATGGTGAAGCCCGGCCTGCCCTATCTGGACATCGTGTCCGCCGTGCGCGCCGAGTTTGGCGTTCCCACGCTCGCCTTCCAGGTCAGCGGCGAATACGCCATGCTCACCGCCGCGGCGCAGAATGGCTGGCTCGACCGCGACCGCGCCATCATCGAAACGCTCAGCGCCTTCAAGCGCGCCGGCGCGGCGGCCGTCATCACCTATTTCGCCGAGGAAGCCGCGCGGCTGATACGTTAGCGCCCAGTTGCACTCACGCGACCGGCGCGCTTCTTGTCCACCAACTCCACAAGATCGCGCGGGTCCAAGTCCGGATCGGTATCTTGCATATGCACCGTAACCTGAAAATGAGCGCCCGTGCTGCCATGAGCGATAATACTATCAATCGCTTCATCGAGAGAGCTGTATGTATTTCGAGGCAGCCAATAAACCTGACCATTCCTCACTGAGGTCGGATACTCAACGACGGTGAACTCCTGAACATAGTCAGGAATCTCCGAATATCTCACGGTGTTTGGCATTCTACCCCTCCGGTTGCTATAGATTAACCATACGTGGGTGCATATCCGGCGTTCTGCAAGGCCCATAGCCTCAGCCAGATTGTCCGATAGCCATTGTTTTCGGAAAACTTCCGCACCTTCATCGCGGCGGTCCCCGGCCTTGAGCCGGGGTCCAGGGGCGCCATCATTTCCGCTCCCGCGATGAGGGGGCGAAGGGGCGCGTGAACCACCAGTGACATCGAGTCCGTCCGCGCTATCGGGCGCACGATGAGCCCAGCCGCGACGCCAGCGTCCTTGGCCCCCGGGTCTCCCCCGAATTAAATCCGGGGTCGCCTGGGGACCGCCAAGTGGAGGTGTCCCGCTTAAATGTGCTTTGAGGCTTCTTCCCCAACAAACTGAAAATAAACATCTTATCTACCCCCTTCTCACCCCCTTCTCCCGCTCCATCATTTCTATTATTCTGGAAATATGGAATCAAAAACCGCCACCCGGGGCCTCGCCGCCCTGGCGCAGGAGACGCGGCTCTCCGCCTTCCGCCTGCTGGTCCGGGCCGGGCATGAGGGCCTGCCCGCCGGCGAGATCGCGCGGCGGCTCGGCATTCCCGCCAACACGCTGTCGGCGCATCTGTCGGTGCTGACCCATGCCGGCCTCGTCCGCTCGCGGCGCGAGGGGCGCTCCATCATCTATGCCGCCGATTTCGAGGCGATGACCCGGCTGCTGATCTTCCTCACCGAAGATTGCTGTCAGGGAAACCCCGCCGTCTGCGCGCCGCTGGCGCAGGCCGCCCGCGCCTGTTGCGCCTGATCCTCAAGAGCCATGACCGCCACAGACCCCGTTATGAGCCAGCCCCGGACGATCCTCTTCCTCTGCACCGCCAATTCCGCGCGCTCGATCATCGCCGAGGCGATCATGAACAAGGAAGGCGCCGGGCGCTTCCGCGCCTTCTCGGCTGGCTCCCTCCCGCACGGCGAGATCAATCCGCACGTCATCCCGGTGATCGAGTCGCTCGGCTTCACGGCGTCTGACTTCCGCTCCAAATCCTGGGATGAGTTCGCCCGGCCCGGCGCACCGCATCTCGATTTCGTGGTCACGGTCTGTGACAACGCCGCCGGCGAGGTCTGCCCGATCTGGCCCGGCCGCCCCATCGCCGCGCATTGGGGCGTGCCCGATCCCGCCGCCGTGACCGGCGCGGACGCGGACATCGCCGCCGCCTTCACAGAGACCGCGCGCCAGCTCGGCGCCCGCATCCGCCAGTTTCTCAGCCTGCCCGTCGCGGAACTGGACGCAATGCGGCTGAAGCAAAGCATGGACGCCATCGGCCGTGGCGAAACCGCATGACGCAGCCCATGACCCAGAATCTGGCGCAGCGTCTGACCGCCGAGGCGCTGGGCGCGGCGCTGCTGCTCGCCATCGTCGTCGGTTCCGGCATGATGGGCGAGCGCCTGTCGGACGGGAATGCCGCGCTAGCGCTGCTCGCCAATACGCTGGCCACCGGCGCGGGCCTCATCGTGCTGATCTCGATTTTCGCGCCGGTCTCGGGCGCGCATTTCAATCCGGCCGTCACGCTGGTCTTCGCGCTGCGGCGCGAGATCGCGCCGCGCATCGCCCTGCTCTATGTCGCGGCGCAGACAGCGGGCGCGATCATCGGCATCTGGACGGCGCATCTGATGTTCGCCGCGCCGGTGTTGCAGGTCTCGGAGAAACTGCGCGAAGGCGCGGCGCTGGGCTTTTCCGAATCCGTCGCCACGTTCGGCCTGATCCTGACCATTCTCGGCTGCACGGAGCGCAGGCCGGATGCAACGCCCACTCTGGTCGGCCTCTATATCGCCGCCGCCTACTGGTTCACGGCCTCGACATCGTTCGCCAATCCGGCGGTGACCATCGGCCGCGCGTTCAGCGACACCTTCGCGGGCATCGCGCCCGCCTCCGCGCCACTCTTTATCGCGTGCCAGTTCGCGGGCGCGCTGGCCGCTTTCGCGCTCGCCGCATGGCTCTGGCCGCGCGCCCCGCGCCCGGCCTGACGCCAATCAGCCCGCAAACGCCTTTTCGATCACAAACTGGCCCGGCTGGGCGTTGGAGCCTTCGATAAAGCCGCGCGCCTCACTGATCGCCTTCAGGTCGCGCAGCACATATTCGCTGCCGCAGATCATCACGCGGTCATGCTCCGGATTGAATTCCGGCAGGCTGATCGCCTCGAACAGCTTTCCGTTCTCGATCAGCGTCGTGATGCGCCCGACATGCGGCCCGTCTTCCTGCGTCACGCTGGAAAAATGGATCAGCTTGCCGGCCGCCTCTTCGCCGATCAGCGGATCGGTCAGCGTGCGGCGCACCACGTCATGCCCGTATTCCAGCTCCGCATGGGTGCGGCACGTATGGGTCAGCACCACGCGCTCATAGCGTTCATAGGTTTCCGGGTCGCGGATCAGGCTGGCGAAGGGCGCCACGCCCGTGCCTGTCGAAAGCAGGTAAAGCGTCTTTCCGGGAAGCAGCGCATCCAGAACCAGCGTGCCGGTCGGCTTGCGGCCCAGCAGCACGGAATCGCCCGGCTGGATCTGTTTCAGACGCGGAGTCAGCGCCCCGTCCGCGGCGATGATGGAATAGAATTCCAGCGTCTCGTCCCAGAACGGGCTGGCCACCGAATAGGCGCGGACCAGCGGTTTCCCGTCCACTTCCAGCCCCAGCATCACAAACTCGCCCGAGCGGAAGCGAAAGCTGTCCGGGCGCTCCAGCCGGAAGGAAAACAGCGTCGGGGTCCAGTGGCGCACCTCCACCACCCTTTGTTCGTCAAAGGGTTTTGGCTTGGGCGCGGCGGCGGCGTTCGGGGCGTTCAGCACGGGATCGTCCTTGTTCTTGTTCGCGTTCTTTGTTCGTGAGTGCGTGTATTGCGCGGGACCGGATGCGGCTCAGGAATCCAGCCGTGGCGGCGATTCTGTCGTCCAGGGCGGCGCCGGCAATCCCTTGGAGGCGAGAAAGCCTGCGTCATAGAGCCGCCCGGCATAGCGCGCGCCGGAATCGCACAGCATGGTGACCACTGTCTTGCCCTTGCCGAGATGGCGCGCCAGCCGGATCGCCCCGGCGATGTTCACGCCGGATGAACCGCCGAGCGACAGCCCCTCCTCCCGCACCAGATCGAACAGCACCGGCAGCATCTCGGCGTCCTCGACCCGGCAGGCATAATCGACCGAAAGCCCCTCCAGATTGCCGGTAATACGGTTCACGCCGATACCCTCGGTGATCGAACTTCCCTCGCTCTTCAGCTCGCCGTCCGTGAAATACGAATAGAGCGCGGCGCCCGCCGGATCGGCGACGCCGATGGCGATGTCCGGATTCTTCGCACGCAGTCCCTTGGCGACTCCGGCCAGCGTGCCGCCGGTGCCGACGGCGCAGATAAAACCGTCGATTCTGCCGCCGGTCTGCTCCCAGATTTCCGGCGCGGTCGTCGCGGCGTGCGCATCGCGGTTCGCGGTGTTGTCGAACTGGTTGGCCCAGACCGCCCCGCCCGGCCGCGTCGCATCCAGATGCTCCGCCAGCCGCCGCGAATAATGCACAAAATGGTTCGGACTGCTGAACGGCGCCGCGTCCACCTCGATCAGCCGCGCGCCCAGGGCGCGCAGCGTTCCTTTTTTCTCCTCGCTCTGGGTGCGCGGCATCACGATGATGACCTCATAGCCCAGCGCCGCGCCGACCAGCGCCAGCCCGATTCCGGTATTGCCGGCCGTGCCCTCCACCACCGCGCCGCCGGGGCGCAGCGCGCCGCGCGCGATGGCGTCGCGGATCAGGCCCAGCGCCGCGCGGTCCTTCACCGAGCCGCCGGGATTCATGAACTCGGCCTTGCCCAGAATCTCGCAGCCGGTCAGCTCCGACGCCTTGCGCAGCCGGATCAGCGGCGTGTTCCCGATCAGGTCGATAACGCTGTCGCGCGCGGGCATGGGCTGTTCCGTCCGCGCCGGCTCAGCTCGCGCGGCGCACGGGCTTGGCCGTGTCGCTGAACGAGAAATGGATGCCGCATTCGGTCTTGTCGCGCCCGGCCCAGCGGCCGGAACGCACACCGGACTCGGTCGAAGGCTGGGTGCAGGGCCAGCAGCCGATGGACGTATAGCCCAGCGCGGTCAGCGGATGCTCCGGCAGACTATGTTCCTCGAAATACGCCCGCACCTGATCCTGCGACCAGTTCGCCAGCGGATTGACGCGCCAGCGCCCATCCAGAATCTCGAAGACCGGCAGCCGCACCCGCGTCCCGCCCTGGAACCGCTTGCGGCCAGTCACCAGCGCCTCATAGCCGTCCAGCGCCCGCGCCAGCGGCCGCACCTTGCGCAGGGCGCAGCAGGAATCGGGATCGGTGCGCCACAGATCACCGGCCGCGTCCTCTTCCGCCGCTTCCTGCGCATCGGGCCGGATGATGACCACATTGGTCAGGCCCAGCCGCTCGACCAACTGCTTGCGATACTGCTCGGTCTGGGCGAAGTGCCGCTCGGTTTCCAGAAACAGCACCGGAATATCCGGATCGACCTGGGCCGCCAGATGCAGGCTCACCGCCGCGTCGGCGCCGAACGAGGACAGGACCGCCAGCTTCGCGGGAAACAGCTCGGTCCATGCGGCTCGCACAATGTCCGCCGCCGGCGCATCGCGGAACCGCTCATTCAGCTTTTTTTGGCGAAACGCTGCCTCCTGTTCCGCCGCGCCGCCAGTCGTGCGCTTCTGCAGGACCGTCTCGGCCCCGTCCGCCGCCGGCTGATAGACGTGCGAGAAAGGCGCAACCGCATCTTTCCACTCGTCCTCGCTCACCCCGCTTTCGGGCGCAACGGAATCGAAGCCGACACGCTTCAGGAAAAAAATCTGGTCGGGCAGAATGTCGCCCACCGCGCGCAACTCGCCGGTGAACCCGGCGCGCTCGCGCAGCATGGCGCCCAGCGAAAAGCCGCGCCCGTCGCGGAATTTCGGAAAGCGCACGTCGATGCGCCGGGCGCGCGCGGCGATCTCGCGCGCCTGCTCAAACGGCGTATCGCCCGGCATTTCCACCGCCAGGTCGCTCTGGTTCGTCCCCGCAATGCTGTCCAGCGGAGTCGCCGGGTCCGTCCCCGGCTCAAGCAGCTTCATAAATCGCCTCCTTGAACGGGGCCTCGCCCACGCGCCGCAGCGTGTCCAGAAACCGCTCGCCGTCCTTGCGCTGCGCCTGCCATGCGCGCAGCACGCGCTCGATGGCCGCCGGAACGTCTTCGCCCGGCACGCCCTTGCCGACAATCTGGCCGATGGCCGCATCATCCGAATGCGAACCGCCCAGCGTGATCTGATAAAATTCCTCGCCCTTCTTATCGACGCCCAGCACGCCGATATGCGCGATGTGATGATGGCCGCAGGCATTGATGCAGCCCGACATCTTGATCGTCACATCGCCGGCCGCGTCGTTCAGCCCGGTTTCTTCCAGCCGCCGCGCGACCTCCATCGCCACGGGGATGGAGCGGGCGTTGGCCAGGCTGCAATAATCCAGACCGGGGCAGGCCACGATGTCCGTCGCCGTATAGGCGTTGGGCGTCGCCAGCTTTTGCTCCACCAGCACGCGCCACACCGTTTCCAGATCGGCCTCGCGCACATGCGGCAGGATCAGGTTCTGCTCCATGCTGACGCGGATTTCGTCAAAGCCATAGCGTTCGGCCAGATCGGCCGCCGCGTCCATCTGCTCCGCCGTGGCGTCGCCGGGCGCGCCGCCGATCGGCTTCAGCGAGACCACCACGCTGGCCAGACCGGGAGACTTGTGCGCGCGCACATTGCGCGTGCGCCACAGCGCGAAGGCCGGATCGTCCGGGAACGTCACCGGGCCGGAATCGTCCACCACAGGCGGCGGCGGGAAGAAGGCGCGGATGCGCGCAATCTCTTCTTCCGGCAGGGTCAGATTGCCCGCCTTGGCGATCTCGTCATATTCGGCCTCGACCTGACGGCCGAATTCCTCCGCCCCCAGCGCCTCGACCAGAATCTTGATGCGCGCCTTGTAAATATTGTCGCGCCGTCCGTGCAGATTATAGACGCGCAGGATCGCGGTCAGATAGGCCAGCAGCTCGCGTTGCGGCAGGAAGGCGCGGATCAGCGGCGCGATGCGCGGCGTGCGGCCCAGCCCGCCGCCGGGATACACGGCAAAGCCAACCTCCCCCGCCTCGTTCTTCACGATGCGCAGGCCAATATCGTGCGCGCGCGTAGCGATGCGATCCTCCGCCGCGCCCGAAACCGCGATCTTGAACTTGCGCGGCAGGAAGCTGAATTCGGGATGGAAGGTCGACCATTGCCGGACGATCTCCGCCCAGGGGCGCGGGTCTTCGATCTCGTCCGCCGCCGCCCCGGCATAGGGGTCAGAGGTGACATTGCGGATGCAGTTGCCGCTGGTCTGGATGGCGTGCATCTCCACATCGGCCAGCACGTCCAGAATGTCCGGCACATCGACCAGCGCCGGCCAGTTATACTGAATGTTCGTGCGCGTGGTGAAATGGCCATAGCCGCGGTCATAGCGCCGCGCGATATGCGCCAGCGCGCGCAACTGCCGCGAGCTGAGCACGCCATAGGGAATGGCGACGCGCAGCATGTATGCGTGCAGTTGCAGATACAGACCGTTCATCAGCCGCAGAGGCTTGAACTGGTCCTCGGTCAGGCGGCCGGTCAGGCGGCGATCCACCTGCTGGCGGAACTGCCCCACCCGCTCGCGCACCATTGCCGAGTCATATTCGTCATAGCGATACATCAGCCTGCCTTCGCCCCGGCGTTCGTCGCCCGGACTTTTGTGCTGCCGGCCGTGGGGCCGGTCAGCCTGATGGTTTCCTTCAGCCGCTCGCGCCCCGCCGGCTGGCCGTTCTCGAACGCGATCAGATACGGGCCCGCCACTTCGGTGCTTTCGGTCTTCAGCGCAAGCGCCAGCGCCGCCTCGGCCTCCGAATCCTCCAGCGCCAGCGCGTCGGCGATCTGCTCGCTCCAGCCCTGCCCGGCGGTCCAGTAGACCACGCGGCCGTTGGTCAGGCGATTGGCGGTCACGGCTTTCATGCGATGCTTTCCCCTTCCGCTTGCGGCGTCTCCGCCGTCAGGCGAACGCCCGCCGCCTCGCCGATCAAAATCACGGCCGGCCCTGCGATCCCCTCGCGCGCGATCAGCCCGGGCAGATCGCCCAGCCGCCCCGCCACGATACGCTCCTCGGCCAGCGTGGCGTTCTCCACCACCACCAGCGGCGTCTGCGGATCGCGTCCCGCGCCAATTAATCCATCGCGCACAGACTCAGCGGCCGCCACGCCCATATAGACCGCCACGGTGTGGTTGGCCGAGGCCAGCATGGCCCAGTCCGGCGCCGGTCCGTCTTTCTTCGCCACGGCAGAGACAAAGCTGACCGCCTGCGCATGATCGCGATGGGTCAGGGCCACGCCCGCCGCCGCGGCGCAGGCCAGCGCCGCCGAAATGCCCGGCGTCACATGCGTCTCGATCCCGGCGGCGCGCAGCGCATCCAGCTCTTCCCCGCCGCGTCCAAAGATAAACGGGTCGCCGCCCTTCAGCCGCACCACGCGGTTTCCGGCGCGCGCCTCCGCGATCAGGATGTTTACGATCTCCTCCTGCGGCACGGGATGCTCGCCGCGCGTCTTGCCGACATCGATGCGCCGCGCATCGCGCCGCACACGATCCAGCGCGGCCGGACTCACCAGCCGATCATGCACCACCACGTCGGCATCGCGCAGCGCGTGCAGCGCGCGCAGGCTGAGCAGATCGGGATCGCCCGGCCCGGCGCCGACCAGATGCACCACGCCCGCCGCCTGTTCCTGTGTCCCGTTCAGCGCCTGCAGCAGCGCCCGCCGCGCGCCCGCCTCGTCACCGGCCAGCGCGCGGTCGCGCGCCGGGCCGCGCAGCGCGCGCTCCCAATAGCGGCGGCGGTTCTCCACGCCTGGCAGCACGGATCGCACCGTGGCGCGCACGTCCTGCGCCAGATCGGCGAGCAGACCGATCCCGGCCGGCAGCGCCGCCTCAACCGCGCCGCGCAGATCGCGCGCCAGCAGCGGCGCCGCCCCGCCCGTGGCGACGGCCGCGACCACCCCGCCCCGGTCGATGATCGCCGGGGTCTGAAAGCTGGACTCCGCCGGGCTATCGACGACGTTCAGCAGGATATTGTGCTTCGCCGCCAGACGCCGGACCCGCGCGCTCGGTTCGCCCGCGACGAACAGCAGCGCGGTCTCTTTCAGTTGCTTCTTGCCCGGCTCGGGGCGCTTGCTGATCTTCGCCTTCGCCGCGATGTCGGCGGGAACCGGCCCGTCCCCGCCCCGGTGCCAGACCAGTTTCGCCGGGCTGGAGAGGAACAGGCGCAATTTGGCCTCGGCCAGCGGACCGTCGCCGATCACCCGGACGGTGCGCCCCTCAAGGGGCAGAGATGCGAGAAAAACTCGCATATGCCAGAATCCCTTTCGCCGCCCGGGTTAGCCGTGCCAGGGCGGCCATATCGCCTGCGCGCCGCCCAATACGGCGCATTTACAGGGTGATTTAGGCTCCCGGCTCTATATTGCAAACGATTTGATTTGGCGTTTCGTATTAGAAATTCTAAATAATAGCCATGAGCAGCGCCCATCTGCCCCCGCTCAACGCCCTGCGCGCCTTCGAGGCCGCCGCCCGCCGGCTCAGCTTCACCCGCGCGGCGGAGGAGCTGAACGTCACGCCCGGCGCGATCAGCCAGCAGATCCGGGGGCTGGAAGACTTTATCGGCGCCGAGCTGTTCTATCGCCAGGGCCGCACGCTCCAGCTCACCGACGCCGGGCTGGCCGCCCTGCCGCTCCTCACCGACGGGTTCGATGCGCTGGCCCGCGCCGTGGCGCTGATGCGCGCGCCCGCCCGCCGCCGCCGCCTGACGGTCAGCATCGCGCCCAGTTTCGCGGCCAAATGGCTGACTCCGCGCCTGCACCGGTTTCAGGCCGCCAACCCGGACACCGAGGTCTGGATCGCCGCCGATACGGTGCTGGCCGATCTGGAGGCGGGCGAGGCCGATCTCGCGGTGCGCTACGGCTCGGGCCAGTATGAAGGCCTGCTTAGCGAGCGCCTGCTCGATGAATGGGTCAGCCCGATGTGCAGCCCCGCGCTGCTCGATGGCCCCCACCCGATCCGCGTTCCGGCCGACCTTGCCCATCACACGCTGCTGCACGACGCCTCGCCCGAAAGCGCCGGCGACGGGCTCGACTGGCGCTCATGGCTCGCCGCGCGCGGCGCGGCGGACGCGGTGGATGCGGCGCGCGGCCCGCGCTTCAACCAGTCGGCGCTGGTGATCGACGCCGCCGCCGCCGGGCGCGGCGTGGCGCTGGCCAAGCGCACTTTGGCTCAGGCAGACCTCGCCGCCGGCCGCCTTGTCGCGCCCTTCGCCGAAGGCGGCATGGCGACACGCAGCGCCTATTACATCGTCACCGCGCGCTCGCGCACGCCAACGCCCGAAACCGCCGCCTTCATCGCCTGGCTCCGCCTCGAAGCCCGCGACTACGACAACCGGCTCGATGAGCTGTGATGGGATGTAGAGAGTGAGCGCTGCGATCCTCCCCTGCGCGCAGCGCGGGGGAGGGGGACCATGCGAAGCATGGTGGAGGGGGCGGCGGTTCGCACGGTCTTCAAATACCGTGGCGCGACCTGTATAATAACACTTGACACCCCGCCGCCCTGTCTAATATTGTTAGACATGATCCGGTCGTTCAGAAGCAAGGCGCTCCGCCGTTTTGTCGAACGCGGAGACGCTTCAAAGCTGAGCGTCCAGAATCCGGATCGTATCCGCCGCATTCTTGCCCGTCTGAATGCGGCGACCGCGCCGGAGGACATGAACCTCCCCGGTTTCCGGTTTCACGGTCTGAAAGGCCAGGACAAAGGCCGGTATGCGGTGGACGCCAGCGGCAACTGGCGGATCACTTTCGGATGGCTGGACGGTGAAGCCATCGACGTCGATCTGGAGGACTATCACTGATGACCGGCAATCCTCTGCTGAAGGGTCTCACGCCCACCCATCCCGGCGAATTGCTCCGGGAAGACATCCTGCCCGCGCTCGGCATCCCGAAGACAGAGATCGCGCGGCGGCTCGGCATTTCCCGCGCCATGCTCTACGCCATCCTGGAAGAGCGCGCGCCGGTGTCGCCCGCGATGGCGCTTCGCCTTGGCAAACTTTTCAATGTGAGCGCGGAATCCTGGCTCAACATGCAGCGGGATTACGACCTCCGCCTGCTGGAACAGGAAATGTCGGACGAGCTGAAAAACATCGAGCCCGTCGCGGCGTGAATGATCTTTGCTTGCACGCTTCGAATCCCGCGATTACGGCAATAGACTGGATGAGCTATGGGAAGACTCGTTTAGCTTCTTAAGCACCACCAGCCACGCATTGGGATCAGAATGATTCGGGGTCTGGACAGAGAAGCCCTCGAAAAAGCCGCTGGCCTTCCCCGCAAGGAGATTGATCGCTTTCTGCGGACCCAACGCCTCTATCTCGAAACTTCCGCTTTTAACTACTTTGTCGATAATTTCGATCTTCCTGATATCGAACTCACACGCGCATTCCAGCGTCGTAAGGGGGTTATCTTCGTTACGTCGCCGATGCTTCTTTGGGAAATTATGCTCAACACGGACCGGGAGCGAGCCGACACAATGCTACTCGCTGCACAAGCATTGTTTGACCCGCTATTGCTTGCGACGCCGACCGAGTTGACCACCCGCTACCTCCGCCACACCTATCCCGAAAATGCGGTGAACTACTCTTTTTTCACAAATGTGGCTTGGAGGGATTTATGGCGCGCTATGACGACGGATTTCACCCGAACCTTCTCTTTTGACTTCGATAGTCTTCTGGCAAAAACCAAACCATTTCGAATTATCTCGAAGAATTTGGGAAGCGTGATCGAAGGTCGATATCACGATGACGAGATCGTCATCCTCGCGTCAACTTACGTCAATGACGTGCATACGACGCTCTGTGACGACCTTCGGTCTCGCGGCGTCGACGATCACATAGCCAAGTTCGTCATCCTTTATGTGTTTTTGCTTCTCCTCATCTCCGCTGATCTAGACGGGTCTGAGGCCTATGAATTTTGGGCGGACAAAGGCTTCACTGAAAAATTAGAACCAGATCAGATCATACGGGTATTCACGGATTTTCCCGAGATATTCGTTTGCGGTCCCATTCTTGAAATGGCTGTCATGGCAGCACTTCAGTATCGTTCCGGTTCCACCAATCGCGGGTCACTCCACGACGGTATGCATATGGCGTATGCACCTTATGTCGATGCAATCCTTTCGAATGACGACGCATTCCTTAAACTGTCTGCGGAACACTCCTTTTATCGCCATAGGGTGCTCCACCTTTCCGAAGTTCAGTTCAGCAAAGTTGAGCTGCCACTGGCGGATTATCCCGACGATCAGCGGCTTCGTTTCCGATAATCGGTCCATGACAACTATCGAACAGAAAGCGCCTCCCCTAACACCTCCCCCGTCGCGGCCGCGACCAGGCTGAATTTGCCCTCGCCCAGCGCCCGCCCGTCATAGCTCACCCCCTGCGCATCCGCCGCCGCGCAGCCCGCGCCCAGCAGCACCGGCACCAGCGCGGCGATGTCGTGGCGCGAAAGCCCGCTTTCGAAAATCAGGTCGAGATGGCCGGAGGCGAGCAGCCCGTATTGATAGGCGTCCCCGCCCAGCGATGTGATGCGCGCGCGCGCGCGCAGGCGCTCGAAAAATTCAGCCTCTCCCTCTGTGAACAGCGCCGGGTCGGTCGTGCCCAGCCGCGCCTCGGAAAGCCGCGTCACCGATGACGGCGTGCAGACTGTGCGGCGGCCGCCCCCTCCACCACCCTTCGGGTGGTCCCCCTCCCCCGTAAACGGGGGAGGAACCGCCCCATCGTTAAAGGAAAGGTGATCTCCCCCTGCGAAGCGGGGGGAGGGCCGCCCGAAGGGCGGGAGGGGGGCGGATGCGCCCCGGTTTTGAACACTGTGGTCCCCCTCCCCCGTAAACGGGGAAGGATCAAACACCGTCGCCTGTCCGCGCGCGCCGATCCAGCGTTCGCGGCTCACCGGCTGGTCGATCACGCCCAACACCGGAACCCCGTCCTCCAGCAGCGCGCAGAGCGTCGTGAACTGCGCCTTGCCGCAGGCAAACGCGACCGTGCCGTCGATCGGGTCCAGCACCCATTCATACCGGCTCTCCGCCGGACCCTCGGGCGGCAGTTCCTCGCCAGTAACCCGATGGCCCGGAAACGCGGCGGTCAGCACGGCGCGCATCGCGCGCTCCGCCTCCGCGTCGGCCTCGGTGACGATGGTGTTGTCCGGCTTCATGTCAGAGGCCAGTTCCCGCCGGAACCGCGCGCGCAGCACGGCGCCGGCCGCGTCGCACGCCGCCTCCGCGATCTCTGTCGCCTTCTGTAAATCCATCACCCTCAACCTTATTCCCCGGAAAGGCCTCGGACTCGGGGCCTTATCCGGGGTCCAGAGTCGTAAGGAAAATTGTCCGGCGGCCGTCTTCCTGGGCCCCGGATAGCCGCTGCGCGGCTTCCGGGGGATAACGTCAGGTGTTCACCGGAAGCCCGCCGGAATT
Organism: Euryhalocaulis sp.; assembly: GCA_050486445.1. Classification (GTDB taxonomy): domain Bacteria; phylum Pseudomonadota; class Alphaproteobacteria; order Caulobacterales; family Maricaulaceae; genus Euryhalocaulis. The sequence continues at coordinate 15,697 of JBJHDH010000026.1, read as the reverse complement.
CTTTCCCCTTGACTCGTTCCATCTTGTGATTGTATTAGCACGTTAACACGAAGGAACGCCAGTGCGGGGCGCCAGAAACCCCGCGCTCAATGCTCCAAGTGACGGAGATTCCCATGCCGGGCAAGGACAATAGCCGGGCCAAAGCCTCCGGGAAGGAGACCGGAGACGATGGCGATGGCCACGGCGCCGAACGCGATGCGCACGATCTTTGCGTCGCCCTGCTCCAGCCGGGCGGCGCGGAGGAGATGCGCGCTCTGCTCGCCGATCTCTGCACGCCGGGCGAAATCCGCTCGCTGGCCGAACGCTGGCGCGTCGCACGCCTGTTACAGGCGGGCGAACTTTCCTACCGGGACATTCACGAAGAAACCGGCGTCAGCACCACCACCATCACGCGGGTCGCGCGCTTTCTGCGCGACGAACCCCATGGCGGCTACCGGCTCGCGCTCGAACGATTGAGGACATCACAAAATGGATCGCGCAAATCCGCGCCTGCGCGTCGCGGTGCAAAAATCGGGACGCCTCTCTGAAAAGAGCCTGGACCTCCTGAAGGAGTCCGGCTTCCGCATTGTCGGCGCGAAAAATGCGCTGGCCGCGCGGGTCGAGAATTTTCCCATCGAAATCCTGTTCGTCCGCGATGACGATATCCCCACCTTTGTCGGCAACGGCGCCTGCGATTTCGGCGTGGTCGGCCGCAACGTGCTGGAGGAATTCGCCCTGCGCGGCGGCGGCGGGTTCGAAATCGTCGCCCCGCTCGGCTTCGGAAAATGCGCGCTGAAAATCGCGGGGCCGGAGGCGCGCGCCTATGACGGGCCGCGCACGCTGGCGGGCGCGAAGATCGCCACCTCCTACCCCCGCATCACCGAGCGGTTTTTGAAAGACAATGGCGTAGAGGCGCAGGTGGTGCGCATGAACGGCGCGGTCGAGCTGGCTCCCCGCCTGCACATCGCCGACTATATCTGCGACCTGGTCTCCACCGGCGCGACGCTGGAGCAGAACGGACTGCGCCCTCTGGAAACGGTGCTGGAGAGCGAGGCGCTGCTGATCCGCTCGCAACAGACGCTGGACCCGGCTCTGGCGCCGGTGGCGGAATCCATGATGGCGCGCGTCGGCGGCGTGCTGGCCACCAAGGAGTCCAAATACATTATGATGAACGCGCCGGAGAGCGCGCTGGAGCAGATCTGCGCCATCCTGCCGGGCGCGGAATCCCCCACCGTGATCCCGCTGGCGGGGCGCGGCGGCCATGTCGCCGTCCACGCCGTCTGTCAGGAATCCGTGTTCTGGGAGACGCTGCAAAAGCTGAAGGCCGCCGGGGCCAGCGCCATTCTGGTTCTGCCCATTGAAAAAATGCTGATGTAATCATGCAAACCCTGATCTGGTCCGACCTCGACAATACCGCCCGCGCAGGCGCGCTGGCCCGCCCACGCTTCCGCAGCGCGGCCAGCACCACGGACGCCGCGCGCGCCATCGTGGAGGACATCCGCGCCCGCGGCGCCGCCGCGCTGGCCGAACAGGCGCTGCGTCTGGATGGCGCCGCGCCCGCGCGCATTGATGTCACCGCCGCCGCGCAGGCCGCGCGCGCCGTCATCGCGCCGGAAGACGTGGCCGCGATGGAATCCGCGCGCGACGCCATTATCGCCTTTCACAAAAACTCCATCCCGCCCGCGCGCGAGGTGGAGACCATGCCAGGGATCGTCTGCCGCGCCGAATGGCGGCCGATTTCCTCCGTGGGTCTCTATGTCCCGGCGGGCGAGGCGCCGCTCTTCTCCACGCTGATGATGCTGGCCCTGCCCGCGCGCGCGGCCGGCGTCTCGCGCATCGTCGCGGTGACGCCTCCGCGCAGGAACGCGGATGGAAGCATCGCCGTCGATCCCGCCACGGCGCTGGCGGCGGAAATTTGCGGCGTGGATGAACTTTATGCCGTGGGCGGGGCGCAGGCCGTGGCGGGCCTCGCTTTCGGCGCCGACCCCCTGCCCCGGGTCGACAAAATCTGCGGCCCCGGCAACGCTTTTGTGGCCGAGGCGAAAAACTATGTCTCCGCTTTGCCCGGCGGTCCGGCCATCGACATGCCGGCGGGGCCGAGCGAGCTTCTGGTCATCGCCGACGAGACCGCCGATCCCGGCATGGTCGCCGCCGACCTGCTCAGCCAGGCAGAGCACGACACATCGGCGCAGGTGATCCTGGTCACGACCAGCGCCGCACTGGCGGACCGTGTCCGCGCCGCGCTGGAAGACCAGCTCCAGACCCTGCCCCGCGCCGATGTGGCGCGCGCCGCGCTGTCCGAGGGCCGCACCCTGATCGCCCGCGATCTGGATGAGGCCGTGGACATTTCCAACGCCTACGCGCCAGAGCATCTGTCGCTCGCGGTGGCGGCGCCGGAGTCTCTGGTGCCCGCCATCCGCAACGCCGGCGCCGTGTTCGCCGGTGCGCTGGCGGCCGAGACGTTCGGCGACTACGCCGCCGGACCCAGCCACGTCCTGCCCACCGACGGCGCCGCGCGCGCCTGGAGCGGCGTTTCCGCGCTCTCCTTCATGCGCAGCATGAGCGTGCAGAGCGTCAGCCCGCGCGGCCTTGCGCCGCTGGCCCGCGCCTCAGCGCGGCTGGCCCGGCTGGAGGGGCTGGAGGCGCACGCCCGCGCCGCCGACATCCGCCTGAAATTTCTGGAGTCCGCGCAATGACCACCACCGCTGAACGACTTGCGCGGCCCGACATTCTGGCGCTGAAACCCTTCGACACCTCGGCGAACCAGAACAAGGGATTCCCGGCGGACGCCATCCGGCTGGACGCGAATGAAAGCCCGTTCGCGCCGCTGGTCTCCGGCCCGCTGACCGCCGCGCTGAACCGCTATCCAGAGCCGCAGCCCGCGCGCCTGCTGTCCGCGCTCGCCGCGCTCTATGGCGTGGCGGCGGAAAACCTGTTTGCCGGGCGCGGCTCGGACGACGCCATCGACGCGCTCTGCCGCGCCTTCTGCCGCGCCGGGACAGACAGCGCCGCGATCTGCCCGCCGACCTTCGGCGCCTATGAATCCTATCTGCGCATCCAGGGCGCGCTGATCGCGGAAATTCCGCTGGGCGCGGATTTCGCCTTCGAAACGGACCGCTTCATTGCCGAAGCGAAAAAAATCGAAAACCTGAAGCTTGCCTTCATCTGCTCGCCGATGAACCCGACCGGCAATGGCGTCGATCCGGCGGAGGTGCGCCGTGTCTGCGCCGCCCTGCCCGACACCATCATCGTCATGGACGAGGCCTATATCGAGTTCAGCGATCGCCCGAGCATGGCCGCCGAGGCCGCCCGCGCTGAAAATCTCGTCGTGCTGCGCACGCTTTCCAAGGCGTATGGTCTGGCCGGGGCGCGAATCGGCTGCGCGATTGCAGAGCCATCCGCCATCAAAGTGCTGCGCCGGGTGATGCCGCCCTATCCCTTGCCCTCGCTCTCCGTAGAGGCGGCGATGGCGGCGCTCTCGCCCTCGCGCCGTCCGCTGGTGGAAGAGCGCGTCGCCCTGCTGCGCGCCGAACGCGCGCGCATGGAGACCGCCCTTGCCGCCGCGCCGGGCGTCAAACGCATCTATCCGTCAGAGGCGAATTTCCTGCTGATCGACGTCGAAAATCCCGAACCGCTGGCGGAGAAGCTCCGCGCCGCCGGGGTGCGCGTGCGCTTCCGCCCGATGGTGCTGCCCGGCGCGCTGCGCCTCTCGGTCGGCACGCCAGAGGAAAACAATATCGTGCTCGGCATTTTCGGCGCCGCGCCACAGGGCAAAACGGCCCGCACCGCCAGCGTCGTGCGCGACACCAAAGAAACGCAAATCGCCGTCAGCGTGAATCTGGACGCCGCCGGCGTGCGCCGCATCGGAACCGGCGTTCCCTTTTTCGACCACATGCTGGAACAGGTGGCGGCGCATGGCGGCTTTTCCCTCACGCTCGGCTGCCAGGGCGATCTGGAGATCGACGCCCACCACACGATCGAGGATTGCGCCATCGCGCTCGGCCAGGCGCTGCGTCAGGCGCTGGGTGAAAAGGCGGGCATCGGCCGCTTCGGCTTCGCCTTGCCGATGGACGAGGCAGAGGCGCAGGTGCTGGTCGATCTCAGCGGCCGCCCCTATGCGGTGTTCGAGGGCGAATTCGATCAGGATCATATCGGCGCCTATCCGACGCAGATGACAGAGCATGTCTTCCGCTCGCTGGCTGAATCCATCGGCGCGGCGATCCATGTGAAAGTCTCCGGCGAGAACGACCACCACAAGACCGAGGCGGCGTTCAAGGCGTTCGGCCGCGCGCTCCGCCAGGCATTCGCCATTGAGGGAAGCGGCGCCGAGACGCCCAGCACCAAGGGCATGCTGGCGTGAGCACGGTCATCGTCGATTCCCGCGCCGGCAACACGGCTTCGGTCAGCTTCGCGTTCGAGCGGCTGGGCGCGCCGGTGATCGTCACCGCCGACGCGGACGCCATCCGCGCGGCGGATCGCGTCGTGCTGCCCGGTGTCGCCGCCGCCGGTTTTGTGATGGGCCAGCTCCAGGCGCTAGGCCTTGTCGATGTGCTGCGCGGACTGAAACAGCCTCTGCTCGGCATCTGTCTCGGAATGCAATTGCTGTTCGATGAGTCGGAAGAGGATGGCGGCGTGCCCTGTCTCGGCTTCATCCCCGGCAAGGTGCGCAGGATCGAGCCCGGACCGGACCGGCCCGTGCCGCATATGGGCTGGTCGCGCCTTGCGCTGCGCCGTCCCGATCCGCTGATCGAAAACATGGCGGATGGCGCCTATGTCTATTTCGCCCATTCCTATGCCTGCGACGATACGGATGCGACCCTGGCCGCCGCCGATTACGGCCGGCCGGTTCCCGCCATCGTCCGCCGGGGCAATGTGATGGGCTGCCAGTTCCACCCGGAGCGTTCGTCAAAGACCGGCGAACAGCTCCTGAAAAATTTTCTGGGTCTGACATGATCATCTATCCCGCGGTGGACCTGATCGGCGGCAAATGCGTGCGCCTGTCACAGGGCGAATTTGACCGCGTCACCTCCTATGAGGCGGCGCCGGCGCAGGCGCTCGCCCGCTATGCCCAGGCCGGCGCCACATGGGCGCATGTGGTGGATCTGGACGGCGCCAAAGCCGGCGCCCCGCGCCAGCACGATCTCATCGGTGCGCTCGCCAAGGACGCGCCGCTGAAAATTCAGGCCGCCGGCGGCGTGCGCACGGAAGATCATGTCCGCGCTCTGCTGGAGTCCGGCGTGGCGCGCGTGGTCATCGGCTCGCTGGCGGTGGAAAATCCGGCGCTGGTCAAATCCTGGCTGGCGGCGTTCGGGCCAGAGCGGATCGGCCTGGCGCTGGATGTCCGCGTGACGGAGTCCGGCCCCGGCGTCGCGACGCGCGGCTGGACGGAAGACAGCGGCAAGAGTCTCTGGGACATCGGCGCGGATTTCGCGAGCGCCGGCCTCGCCCACATGCTCATCACCGACATCGCCAAGGACGGCATGATGCAGGGGCCGAATTTCGCGCTGATGGAAGAGGCGGCGGCGCGCCTGCCCACAATCGGGCTGATCGCCTCCGGCGGCGTGCGCAATGCGGATGACATCCGTGCGCTGAAACCCGCCGGCGCGGCCGGGGCCATTGTCGGCAAGGCGCTGTGGGACGGCGCGCTCAGCGTGCGGGAGGCCGTCAATGCCGGCGCGTAGAATTATTCCCTGCCTCGATGTGCGCGACGGCCGCGTGGTGAAGGGCGTGCAATTCCGCAATCATGTCGACATGGGCGACATTGTGGAACACGCCGCGCGCTATCGCGACGAGGGTGCGGACGAGCTGGTCTTTTACGACATCACCGCCAGCGCGCATGGCCGCTCGCTGGATGTCGACTGGGTGCGCCGCGTCGCCATGATTATCGACGTGCCGTTCGCCGTCGCGGGCGGGCTGCGCACGGTCGATCAGGCCGTGGCCTGTCTGGATAACGGCGCGGACAAGATCTCCATCAACTCCCCGGCGCTGGAGCGCCCGGCGCTGATCTCCGAACTGGCCCAGCGCGTCGGCGCGCAATGCGTCGTGCTGGGCGTCGACAGCGTGAAAATGGGCGGCGACTATTTCGTGAAGCAATATACCGGCGACCCGGATAAAATGATCGACGCCGGCCGCCGCACGCTCGACTGGGTGCGCGAAGCGGTTGAGCGCGGCGCGGGGGAAATCGTGCTGAACTGCATGGATCAGGACGGCGTCCGCCGCGGCTATAATCTGGAGCATGTCCGCGAAGTGCGCGAGGCGGTCAGCGTGCCGGTCATCGCCAGCGGCGGCGCCGGCGCGCCAGAGCATTTTCGCGATGTCTTTCTTGCGTGCGGCGCCAGCGGCGCGCTGGCCGCCAGCGTATTCCATTCCGGGCAAATCGCCATTCCGGCGCTGAAAGAGTATCTGGACCAATGCGGAATCGAAGTGCGCCGCTAGACGCGGCCGGTCTCGACAGTATCGACTGGACAAAATCCGGCGGCCTTGTCCCGGCCGTGGTGCAGGATGCGCAAACCCTGCAAATCCTGATGCTCGCTTATATGAATCGCGATGCGCTGGAAAAAACACTCGGCGAAGGTTTTGTCACCTTCTTCTCGCGCAGCCGCAATGAGCTGTGGCGCAAGGGTGATACGTCCGGCAATCGCCTGCGCCTTGTCTCCGCGCATACCGATTGCGATTCCGACGCGCTGCTGATCCTCGCCAACCCGGAAGGCCCGGCCTGCCACCTCGGCACCACATCCTGTTTCAGCGAGGACGACGCGCCCGGTGTCGGCTGGCTGGCGCGGCTTTCGCAGATCGTGGCGTCACGCAAAACCGCCCCGCCGGATTCCTCCTACACCGCGAAACTTTTCGCCAAAGGCCCGCGCAAGATCGCGCAGAAGGTGGGCGAGGAAGGCGTAGAGGCCGCCCTCGCCGGCGCCGCGCTGGACGCGGATGAACTGAAGCAGGAGGCCGCCGATCTGCTCTACCATCTGCTCGTCCTCTTGGAGACCAACGCCCTCACGCTGGACGACGTGATGGCCGTGCTGCGCCAGCGGCATCAGCCGCGATAAAGCCCGGGAGAGAAGCGCCCCCGGCGCCAACGCAATCAATCGGTTGCGCGAAAAATCGCGTGGAAATTTCCCCAAACCTCCTACACCCCTCCGCCGCGCATAGGATGGCGCTGTTCCGGCCGCACGGGGGACGTGAGCTCAGTCACTTGCGGCGGCCGGAAGTGCATGGCGCGTCCGTCTTTGGAGGTGACGCTTCAAAGCCCGGCGCGGCCTTCAGGGCGGCGAGCGGCACTAAACGACCGACCGCATCAAAACCCTGGACTGGAATCGGGACGGAGACGTTCCGGCAAATCCATGCGCGGGGCGCTCAAAGGAACGCACCATACGTACCAAGGACAGGACACTCGCGTCCCCGCGAGCGCCCCGCTTCCCTCAATTTCCTATGATCCGGCGGCACAACCGCGCGGCGCCGCGAACGCATGCCCCCATCAAACACCAACGTATCCCCCGGAATGCGCGAAGCGCATATCCGGGGCCCAGAAAACCAGTAGGCGGCATGAGCGCGGTGATGCAGAGCAACCGCCCGGGATTGAGGCGCCCCGCCCCTACGGCCCGGAGGCGCTGGCGGACGCGCCCCGGTAATCGTCGCCCAGCGTGTAGGAAAAGCCGATATTGAACGGAATCATGTTTCGCACATACTGCTCGATAAGAAGATTGGCGATGGCCACGCCCGTGCGCGGCACATAGACCACGTCATAGCGCGCCAGCACGTCGTAATCGCCGCCTTCCATCCCGCGCAGCGTGGCGCGCAGATTTACTTCGCGCCGCATCGGCCCGCCGTCCGGCGCGCGGCGGATGATCGAAACCTTGCTGGCGTCCGCCGTGGACGTAAAGCCCCCGGCCATCGCCACGGCCTCCAGCGCCCCCATCGGTCCCGGCAGGTCGTAGAGGCCCGGCTGGCCGACCTCGCCCAGCACCAGGATTCGCTGCGACGCATAAGAAACCGGAGAAATCTCGACATAGGGGCGGCGCAGATCGCGGGCCAGCGCGCCTGTCAGCGAGGCCTCCACCTCCGGCGTCGAGCGATTCGCCGCCATCACGGCCCCGGCCAGCGGGAAATTGAACCGGCCATCCGGTCCGATGGTCACGGTGCGCGAAAGTTCAGGCGCGGATGGCACGCTGACCTCGATCTGGTCACCCGGATACAGCAGATAATCCGCGGTTTGCGGGCTCCAGGGCCGGAAATTGGCCGCGCTCCAGTCCCCGCCCGTGACCCCGCTTTCCGTGGCGCAGGCGGCCAGCATCAGCGCGGCGCACAGCGCCCCCAATTTGGTCCGGAGAGTCATGGGCCGCACTCTACGGGTAAAGAATAAGGAAAATTTAAAGCCTGAGGCCCGATCCTGTTCTTAACCATATTCGCGCCCGGATTCCCGAAACCGATGCCATCACAGCCGCCTTCACGGTCCGTCCGGGATCCAGGCCCCCCGCCCTCCGGGCTGGGCGATGTGGCCCTGATGCTGTGGCGTGAACGGCTGCTGATGCTGATCGTGTTTCTGGCCGCGTTCGCCCTGCTGGCCGCGGGGGCGTTCCTGCTGCTTGAAAAGACCTATACGGCGCACACCAGCCTTCTGGTGCGGCAGGACGAGGCCTACGCCTATAATCCAATGATCGCATCGGAGGCCGGCGGCAGCGCGCTGGGCATCGAGCAGATTATCCAGTCGGAAGCCAGCATTCTGCGCGCCGATACGCTGAAGCGCCGCACGCTGGAAAGCCTCGGCCTGCGCACAGTCTATCCCGACCTCGCCAACGCCTATATCGAGGCGCCCTCCAATGAAGCGCGCGAGCGCGTGATGGCCCAGGCGATGCGGCGCGTGTCGAGCAACCTGTCGGTCTCCGTCGCCCCCGGCTCGCCCAATATCGAGGTTCGCTTCCGCCATTCGCGCGCCGAAACCTCGGCGCGCTTCCTCAATGCGTTGGTGCGGGAATATCTCGCCTACCGGCCCGACGTGCTGCAAGCCTTCAGCCCTGAGGGCTATCAGGAACAGCGTGAGGAGTATGAGGCCCGCCTGGCCGGCGCCAACGCGGCGCTGGAGCAATTCCTGACCGCCAACGAAATCGGCGATTTCGAATCCTACCGGCTCAGCCTGCAACAGCGTCAGACAGAAGTGGACGCCGGCCTCTACGCCGCCCGCGCGGATCTGGAGCAGAGCCGCGCACAACTGGGTTCGCTGCGCACCCGCATCGCCCAGTTGCCGGCGGAGATCGACCAGTATGTCGAAAACGACGCCACCGGCCGGCTCGCAAACCTGATGATCGAGCGCGTCGACCTGTTGTCGCGCTATACCGAGGAGGCGCCCCCGGTCGTCGAGATTACCCAGCGCATCAACGAACTTTCCGCCTTCATCGCTTCCGGCGGGACAGAGGGCGCAGGCACGCGCCGAACCGGCCCAAACCCGGTGCGTCAGGAACTTCAGGGCGTGGAGCTTCAGCTCACCGGCCAGGCCGCGGCGCTGGACCGCCGCGTGGCGGAGCTGACGCGCCAGCGAAACCAGCTACAGCAGGAACAGATTCGCATTCAGGGGCTCGCGCCGCAATTTGAACGGCTGAACCGCGACCTCACCGCCCTTCAGACCACGGTGAACGCCATCGCCACGCGGCAGGAGGCCAGCCGCGCCCAGCGCGAACTGGCCGCCGCCGCGCTGGATAATGTCACCATCGTCCAGCCCGCGATGACCCCGGACCGGGCCAGCAGCCTGCGGCGTCCCGCCCTCGCGGGCGCCTTCATCGTCGCAGGCATCCTTGCTGTACTGACCGGCCTTGGCCGCGGCCTGATGCGCGGCGGCCCGCGTATCCTGCCGGACTGGGCGCCCGCGCCATCCAGAGAGCGCCCGGAGCGTCCCGCCCGCGCGGCCGCGCCCCGGCGCCAATCCGCGCCAGAGCCGGAACCGGAGGCCTTCGCCCCGCCCCCCGGCCTGCCGGTGCTGGCCACGGTGCCGCGCCGCGCCGCCTCGGCTCCCGCCCCCGCCTATGGCTGACCTCTCCCCCGCCGCATGGCGGAACGCGGCCTTTATGGATCCCGCGATCCGCACCGGCATGGGACGCATCCTCATCTGGCTGGAAATGGCGGCGGCGTTCATCTGCCTCATCATGATGTCGCAGGCGCTGACCGTGCTCTTCGACCCCGGCGTGCTGGCCGACGACCAGCCGCTGCTGCGGATGCTGTGGTATCCGGTCTATCTGTTCACCCTGGCCGCGCTGGCCGTGCGGCCAGGCCCTGCGTTTCGTCTGGCTCTCATCAATGTGCTGGCGCTGGCGCCCGTGGCGCTCGCTGTCCTCTCCACGCTGTGGTCCATCGACCCCGGCATCACCTTCCGCCGCACCATCGCGCTTGCAGGTACAACCGCCTTCGCCCTGTATCTGGCGCTGCGCTTCAACTGGCGCGATCTGCTGACCATGATCGGCGTGCTGTTTCTGGTGCTCGCCATCGCCAGCCTGCTTACCGCCCTCCTCCTCCCCTCGCGCGGCGTCATGTGGGAGATCCACCCCGGCGCATGGTCCGGTCTGTGGTCGGAGAAGAACGAGTTCGGCGCCCAGATGACCCGCGGCGTGCTGATTTTCTCCGCATTGCTCGTCCTCTATGCGGAGAAGCGGCGCACGCTCTGGGTCTGGGGCGGACTGCTGCTTTCCTGCGCGCTGGTGCTGATGTCCACCTCCAAGACCTCGCTGCTGGGGTCGCTGATGGTTCCGGCGGCCATAATCGCCATTCTGGCGCTCCGCCGGGGCGCGGTTCCGGGCCTTGTACTTGCCTGCGCCGCCGCGCTCGGCGCCGTGCTGCTGGCCAGTGTGATGATCTGGGATCTCGATCTGGTGTTCGAGATGCTGGGCCGGGAACGGTCGCTGACCGGACGCACCGACATCTGGGAGGCGCTGGCTCGCGCCATCGCCGAGCGGCCGCTGCTTGGTTACGGCTATGGCGTATTCTGGCGCGATGAGTGGGGACCGGCCTGGTGGGTGCGCCAGGCCACGCAATGGGCCGTGCCCACCGCCCATAATGGCTGGCTGGAAACGGCGCTCAGCACCGGCCTCGCCGGTGTCGCGCTGGCCGCTCTCTATGTGATGGCCACCGCGGTCATGGGCGTTGCGCGGATTCCGCGCCTGCCCGAGACGCTGTTCGCCCTGCCCTATATTGCGCTGACCCTTGTGTTCAGCCTGTCGGAAAGCATCATCCTGCAACACAACAACCTGTCCTGGGTGCTGTTCGTCACCGTCGCCGCCAAGCTGTTTGCGGGCGATTCCGCCGCTGTCCCGGCGCCTGGCTCCACTCCCGCCAACGACCGGCGGCCTGTTCCGCCTCGGCCCCGCCGGCACGCCCCAAACGCACCAACTGCCTCGTGTGCGCCTGTTAACTCCGTAAAGCCTTGCGTGGCGGGCAGACTCAGGCAAACCGTGAGCAAGCCGTTAACTTTGTTCCGGGTAAGCCTGCGGCCAGGAGCGCCGATGATCGACCTCAGCGCCGATTTGGCCGGCCTCGCCGCCGGTCTTGACCGGACGCGCCCGGCCGACGGGCGCGGCCGCGTCATCATGTTCACGTCTCCACGGGTCGGGCTCGGCGTTTCGCTGCTGTCGCGGGAATTTGCCCGCATGATGGCGCGGCGCGCGCCGCGCGGCGTCTGGCTGTTCGATCTCGACCTCTCCCGCAATGAGCATTTCGCCGCCTTCACCAACGCCGAGGCGCGCCAGCGTTACGGCCCCATCGGTCCGGCGCTGGATACGACGCTGGGTGTGGAACCGTTCTGGCGCGTCACTTCCGGCCGGCCGGAAGACGAAGGACGGAGCACAAACATCTCTGCCCTGCTCACCCTGCACCGGGTGGGGGGGACGCGCATGTTCGTCTCGCGATTCCACCCGGAACTGCTCGGCCGCGGGCAAAAGGTGCATATCCGCGCCGCCCATTCCTATTGGGAACGGCTGCGCGACACGGTGGAGCTGGCTGTGATCGACGCGCCCGCAACTGAGCGCAGCTTCGCCGGCCGCCCGCTCTATGGCGAGGCCGACGCCGTGGTGATCGTGGTGGACGACAATCCCGAGACGATGCGAGAGGCCGAAATGCTGGCCGAGACCGTGCGTGATCGCGGCGGTCTGCCCGCCGGGGTGATCGTCAATATGGTCCCGGAAGACGCCACCGGAGTCCGCCGGGCAGGTTAGAGCGAAATTAAGCCGTCAGACGCTGCGCCGCGTCGCCGACCGTCAGAACATCCAGATTCAGCGCGCGCGCCGCCTTTACAGCCTTGTCCAGCATGGCGGGCGTGCAGCCCCATTCGGTTGGTGATGCCTGCACGTCGTGAGCAAACACAATCACCCAGGAATGCGTCCTCGCCGCTGCGGTCAGCGCATCAAGCACGCGGGCCAGTCCGGACTCTCCACCGTCCAGCGAATGCGCCGGCAGCAGGCCGAAATCCGCGCGCCGGGGAACCGTGCGCGGCCGCACGCCGCGCAACGTCGCAAACCGCCCGGCCAGCGCACGCTTGGCGGCCGGCGACGCCTCGCCATAGGGAAAGGCGAAAGAGCGCAGCGGCCCGTCATAACCCATGGCGCGCAGCGCCTGCGCATTGCGCTCCACCTCCGCCGCCACGTCGCGCGCCGGGGCGCGGGCGCAGTCCAGATGTGAGAAGGTGTGACAGCCGATCTCGTGCCCCGCGCGCGCCAGCCGCGTCAGATCGCCCGCATCGAACATCGGACCGTGATGCGTGTCTGTCCCCGCGAAGCCGGCGGCGGCGTAATAGGTCGCGCGCATACCTGCGCGCTCCAGAATCGCCGCGCCCTCCCCGGCCGCCGATTTCGGGAAATCGTCGAAACAGAAGCTGACCATGCCGCGCCCGGCAGACGCGAGCCGTCCCGGCGCCATGCGCCGCGCACGAAGACGGGCGTTCAGCCGCCGCGCCTTTCCGGCCAATCCGCCAGCGGGAATGTAGGGCCCGGTCGCCTCAATCGTCACGGCAGCGCCTCCGCATACCAGCTCGCACGCCAGAGCTTCAGCGCCAGCACGCGCAGCGTCATGGGCGCTGCGCGCAGCCGCGCCAGCATTGCCAGAACCGGACGCGCCGCGCGCACGCCGGGCGTGCGTTTCAGCCGCCGCGCCCAGACATGGCTGGCCAGACTCACCGCCAGCTCCGGGTGGCGGGAAACGAAGCGCGCATAGTTCGCCGCCGAGTCGCGGAACCGGCGCAGCAGCGTCTCCGCGCTCTCCAGTCCCAGATGCACGGCTGGATTGTCGATATGGGTGATGGAGCAATGCGCGGCCGCGCGGGCGGCCCATTCCGCGTCCTCCCAGCCCCAGCCGGAAAAGCCCGCATCGAACGGCGTCCGGCGCAGAACGTCAGCGCGCACCAAAAGGTTGGACGTGAACACATATTGCGCCGGGCGGCGGCTGCGCGCCGCGGCGTCCAGACAATCGCCGGCGGCGGAAAAAGCGCGGTGCAGCGCCTGCTCCGGCATCACACGGCGCGGCACGGAAAATCCGCCGAACACGATCTCCGCCTCGCCACGCGCCGCCTCCAGCCAGCGGCGCAGAAAACCGCTGGCCTCAGGCAGCATGTCGGCGTCGAGAAACAGCAGAACCGGCGCGCGCGCGGCTTCGCACAGTGCGTTGCGCGCAAAGGCCCGGCCGCGATTGCGCTCGCCCCGGATCAGCCGCCCTGCGCCGGGAAATTCCGCCAGCGCCGCCGCCACACGGTCCGCCAGCTTGTCGTCGCCGCCGCCATCGTCATACAGGATCAGCTCCGCCGCTCCGGGTTCGGCCCGCGCCTGTCCGGCCAGCGCCGCGATCAGCGCGCACGGATCGTCGCGATAGAACGGGACAAGGATGGAAAGCGCCGGGCTCATCCCGCCGCCTCCACAGTGCGCCCACGCCCAAAACGCGGCAGGCGACGCAGACCCTCGGCCGCGAAGGCGCGCGCCGGGCCTGCGTCCAGCGCCAGCGCCCCGGCCACGAACACCGCGCCGCCAATCCCGGCATGAACCAGCAGCGTCACCCAGGCGCGGTCGAAATCAGGCAGCGCCAGCACCACCGCTGCCATCGCGGTGCAGGCCAGTCCCGCGCGCATAAAGGCCGAAACCGGCAGCGGCAGTGCGAATTGCCGCCGCCCGACGGCGTAGCAGATCACCGCCCCGGCGGCGTAGGCGGCCACGGTGGCGGCCACCGCGCCCATCATGCCGAAGACCGGGATCAGCATCAGGTTCAGCGCGATATTGGCGGCGGCCGGCGCCGCCAGCACCAGCGGGATCAGATGCGTGCGGCGGGAAAGTTCGAACGCCTGGCCCAGATAATGCGTGGTGAAACCGGCCAGAAACGCCGCCGCCGCGATCCACGGCGTGATGGCGGCGGCCTGGTCGCGGAACGCCTCGCCCGTCATCACCGTCGCCAGCGGCCCGGCGACCAGCGCCAGCCCCGCCGCCGCCGGCAGCGTCAGCAGCACCAGCGTCTCGCCCTGGATGCGGATGGCGCGGCGCGCGCTCTCGGCGCCTTCGCGCTCGAACAGGGCGATGGCCAGAGGCCCCGCCGCCATGCCCACCCAGACAAACAGAATGTCCAGCGTGCGGTCGGCCAGCGCGTATCCGGCAGCGTAGAGACCCGCTGTCGCCTCGTCCAGCATGCCGGCGATCATGAAGCGGTCGGAGACCGAAACGATCAGCGCCATCGTCAGCGACAGCGACAGCGGCGCGCCATAGCGCGCATAGGCCATGACGCGGCGCCGGTCGGCTCTGCCGCCGCGCGCGCGGCGCAGCATCAGCGGCGCCTCGACCAGAACGCAGACCAGACCCGCGACCAGAATGCCGGCGAATGGCCCGGCGGCGCGCAGCTCCGTCGTCAGGATCAGCCCGATCCCGAGACCAAAGCCCGCGAGGATATAGAGACTCTCCAGCACGCCATAGCGCACGATCTCGTGCGCGGCGCGGCGCGTCTCCTGAAACACCTTCATCGCCGCGCGCACGACCAGCGCCGCCGCCCCGAAACCAACCAGCGTCTTGATCTCGCCCGGCAGCGGCAGAAACAGCAGCGCCAGCCCGGTCACCAGCAGGAAGCCCAGCGCCAGCGGCGTCCAGGCCAGAAACATCGTGGCGAAATGATCGGCTAAACGTCCACGCCGGTCGGCGCGGGCATAAAATCGGGCGGCGGCGGCCTCCAGCCAGGCGAAGACCGGCACATGGCAGAAATGCGTGGCCGCCATGGCCAGCGCATAGAGGCCGTAATCGTGCGGACTCAGCAGGCGCGTCAGAACATAGACCGCGCCAAAGCCGACGATCGCCTGCGCCGCGTTGACCGGCAAGGTGAACAGAAGATGGCGGCCCAGCATGACCTGTCCTGAAATTCCCGAAATCGCCTCTGGGGCGAGAACTGCAAGAACCGGGCCGCCCCACAGGCGAATTTCCGCTCCCCGGACTCCCCCAAACCCCTGCATTCTAAAGGACAAAAGCTTTCCCGATCCGAAACACCCGGAACCAGGGCGGCCAGCGGGCGCGCCATGATGGGACGCTGGGACGCCCGGCCCTCCAGCGCCGCCAAAGCGCCATTCGGCCCGGCCTTAAGCCTTCGCCAACGGGCATGTGCGAGACTGACCAGCAAGGTGAGGACAGCCCAGCGAATGAGTATGGACATTCTGACGCCAGAAACCGCCGCCGCCCTGCGCCAATGCCTTGCGCGCCTGCCGGCCGCCGGCCGCGCCCGGATC
>JBJHDH010000025.1:0-49314 GCA_050486445.1 Euryhalocaulis sp. | reverse complement strand
GCACTAAACGACCGACCGCGTCAAAACCCTGGACTGGAATCGGGACGGAGACGTTCCGGCAAATCCACGCGCGGGGCGCTCAAAGGGGGCGCACCATACGTACCAGAACAGGAACACCCGCGTTCCCTGCGGGCGCCCCGCTTCCCTCACCGCCGATGCGGCCTGCCGCTGAGGCGTGAAAGTGGTTCATGACACCGGCGCGGGTGAACGCACATCTGCGTCTGCATTTGGCGGCCCCGCGCCGCCCCCGCTTAGGAAATCGTTCACGTCCGGCGAAATAATGTGTGGCCGGATGCGCCGTCCGGGCGCGGAGGAAACCATCATGCGCCAGATCAGGACCGCCGCACTTGCCGCCGCCATTGCGATTCTGGGCTTTGGCGCGGCGGCGCAGACAGGCCAGGTTTCGGTAGAGATGGACAAGGCGCGCACGCTGCGCCTGCCGGCCCCGGCCGCCACGGTCATTGTCGGCAATCCGATGGTCGCCGACGCCGGGGTACAGGACCGCCATACCCTGATTATCACAGGAAAATCCTATGGCCTGACCAATCTGATCGTGCTGGACGCGCAGGGCGAGATTGTTCTCAGCGCCGATCTCGTGGTGACAGAGCCGAACGCGCCGCAGACCGCCCTGGTCTCGCTGCATCGTGGATCCTCGCGCTATTCCTATGCCTGCGCCAGCGGGGGCAGCTGTCAGAGCCTGCCGATGCTGGGGGATTCCCCGGCCGCCTATGACGCGCTGAACCAGCAGCGCGCCGCCCAGCTCGAAGCCTCTCGCTCCGAAGCCGGGAACTAGAGCATTCCCGCTCTTCTTCGAATCGCGGAAATGCTCCAACTCTTTGTTTTGCCGCGTTTCCGGACGGCGAACCGGTTGCTGCTTCGCCTGGAAACGCTCTAGGGTCCGCGACCCCGGTTCGCCCGTATTCGATTAAAATACGATCTTTTTAACCAATGCGCTTAAGCGCGGTTTAAAGCCGTTCTGTCATACCGCACCGTCCTGGAGAGTTTGACGATGACGATGCGGCAGACATGCTGGAACCGCGCCCGGAGGGCGGCCCGCAGCTTCGCCGAAGCGCGAAGCGGCGTCGCGGCGCTGGAATTCGCCCTGGTCGCGGCGCCCTTCCTGTTCATGCTGTTCGCGATCATTGAGATCGCCATGGTGATGTTCGCCAGCGCCGCGCTGGAAACCGCGACCGAGGACGCGGCGCGGGAAATCCGCACCGGCCGGTTCGGCGGCGGAGACGCGGCGGCGTTCAAGGAAGACGTATGCAACCGCGCCGTCATGATTAATTGCGACCGGCTGTATATCGACGTGCGCACCTGGGCGAATTTCTCCGCTATCAACCCCTCTAATCCCGTCGGCGAGAATGGTGAGCTGGACGACAGTGATTTCGGCTTCGACACGGCGGCGGCGCGTGAGCACGAAATCGTTCTGGTCCGGGTGTTTTATGACTGGCAGGTGCTCACGCCGATGCTGGGCATGGGCTTTTCCAACATGTCGGGCAATCGCCGGCTGATTACCGCCGCGGTCGCATTCCGCAACGAACCGTTCGGGAGCTGAGCGATGCTGCGCCGCTTTCTCTCCGACAGGCGCGGGGTTTCCGCCGTCGAGTTCGCGCTGATCGCGCCGGTAATGATCCTGATGTTTTTCGGCGCAGCGGAACTCAATTCAGCCCTCACCGCCGACCGGCGCGTGACCGTGGCGGCCAGCGCCATCGCCGACCTGACCGCGCAGGACGATGAAATTACGATTGCGGAACTGGACGCGATCTTCACCGCCGGACGGGCGATGATGGCGCCCCATGATCCGCAGGACCGGATACAGATGGTGATCTCCAGCGTGCGCATTGGCCAGGGTAACCAGCCGCGCGTGGTCTGGAGCAATGGCTATAACCGCGCCGCGCGCGCCACGGGCAGCACGGTCGATGTTCCGGCCGGCCTTCTGTCGGGAAGCGCGACGGTGATCCTGGCCGAGGTTCGCTTCGACTACGAAGCGCCCGCGTCGCAAGTGATCGGACGCCCGATTGTGATGGAAGAAAGCCTTTATCTGCGGCCGCGCCGGTCGCAGTCCGTCTGCCGCGTCGCGAATAATGGCGTGCGAACCTGCTAGGCGTCAGTCAGGCGGCTTCAGCCTGGCGCAAGCGCGTGAGCAGATGATGCTCCGCATCGAAACGCAGCTCTTCATCGGGCAAAATCAGCGACTCCACAGGAACAACGCCCAGCACGCTGTTGGTCAGGAATACGGCCTCCGCCTGTGTCAGCACTTCTACCGCGAACCGCCCCTGCTCCGCCTTCATGCCCCTCTCCGGCGCCAGCGCCAGAATGCGCGCCCGCGTGATCCCGGCCAGCACGCCGCATTCCAGCGCCGGGGTGAACAGCGTTCCGTCCGCGATCCAGAAAACATTGGCGGCGCTGGCGCAGGCGATCTCGCCGCGCGCGTTCCGCATCAGCGCATCGTCGCAACCGGCCAGCGCGGCGCGGCGGCGCGCCTCGACATTGTCGATATAAGAGAGCGTCTTGTGCCGCGATGACGGCGCATCGGCCGGGCGCACGACATCCGAAAGGATCAGGCGCAGCGGCGCGGCGGGCGCGGGCGGCGGCGGCGCAAGATGCAGCAGCACAAACGGCGCGGCGGGGTCTGGCGGAACCAGCCCGCGCGGCCCCTGCCCCCGGCTGAGCGTCAGCCGTCCGGCGGCGTCATTCAGGCCATTGCGCGCGGCCAGCGTGCGAACCGCTTCGTTCACGGCCTCGTCTGTAAACGGAACAGGAATGCCGAAAGCAGAGGCGGCAAGGCGCAGGCGCGCCAGATGCGCCGGCAAATGCAGCGGCGCACCACCCTTGACGCGGAACGTATCAAAGACGCCATCGCCCAGCAGAAAGCCGCGGTCATCCGGCGGGACGCGCAGCGCATCGGCGTCCACGAACCTGTCTCCGGTCCAGACCAGACTCATCGCAGCACGCCCATGTCCGCGCCCAGCGCGCCCAAAATCGACGCCGCCTTGGCGATGGTCTCGTCATATTCGGCGCCGGGATCGGAATCGGCCACCACCGCGCCGCCGGAGCGGAAGCGTGCGCGCCAGCGTCCGCCCTCGCGCACAAAGGCGATGGAGCGGATCAGCACGTTGAACAGGCCGGCGCCCGTCCCGTCCAGCACCCCGAACGATCCGCAATAGGGGCCGCGCGCCTCGCCCTCCAGCTCGGCGATAATCTCCAGCGCGCGCGGCTTTGGCGCGCCGGTGACGGAGCCCGGCGGAAACGCGGCGCGCGCCTGGCTGAGCGCGGTTTCGCCCGGGCGCAGCCGCCCGCGCACCGTGGACACCAGATGATGCACATTGGCGTAGGACTCGATCTCGAACATGGACGGAACGCGCACCGTGCCGGGGGCGCAGGCCCGCGCCAGATCGTTGCGCATCAGATCCACGATCATCAGATTCTCGGCGCGGTCCTTTTCGCTGGCCGCCAGACGGTGTGCATTGGCCGCGTCTTCCTCCGGCGTGCGGCCGCGCGGCGCGGTGCCCTTGATCGGCCGCGTCTCCACCGCGCCATCGGCCGTCACCGACAGGAACAGCTCGGGCGAATTGGAGACCAGCGCCATGTCGTCCGACAGCCGCGCATAGAGCGCATAGGGAGCGGGGCTGGCGGCGATCAGGCGGCGGAACACCGCGAAAGGGTCATCGCCCTGCGCCAGCTCCGCCTCGAACGCCTGGCTGAGATTGACCTGAAAAATGTCGCCCGCGCGGATATAGGAAATGGCGCGCCGTACCTTCGCCTCATAGGCCGCCCGGTCCTGCATGGCGCGGACAGACGCCGCGCCCGGCGCGGCCGGCGCGGGCTCCATGGCGCGCAGACGCGGCGCAAAGCGGCGCGGCGCATTCCCGGTCATTTCCACGCGCCAGAAATCCGGCCAGCCGGGCATGGGGCGCGGCAAGTCCGGCACCGCCTCCACCAGCCCGCCCAGCTCATAGCCCCATAATCCGAGCGCGGGGCCGGGGGCCGGCGCAAACGCCGCCGCCCGCACGGCCGGGTCGCCGATCCGGCCCGAGACGATGCGCCCGCCCGGCGCGGATTCCAGCGCCCATCCCGCCGTCGCGCCCGGACCGCAGGAATAGAGCAGCACCGCCCCGGCCTCGCCGGCGCGCGGCGCAAACAGGTCCAGCGGATCGGCGGCGGCGTCCATCGCCCCCACCTAGCGCCGGAAGACAGCCCGCGCCAGAGATTGCGGCAAGGCGGCAAGACCCTTATGCAGGGCCGCCTTCAATCGAGGAATGTGATGTCCGAGGAAACGCCCTGGTGGGAAACCGAGCGCGCGCGGCTGCTGGAAATCGGCGGCGCGCGGACCAGCGCCTATGTCTATCACCTGCCGACCGTGCGCCTGCGGGCGCGCGAACTGAAGGGGCTGAAAAGCCTCTCGCGCGTCTGGTATGCGATGAAGGCGAACAGCCACCCGGACGTGCTGCGCGCGGTCTCCGAAGAGGGGCTGGACCTGGAATGCGTGTCCCTGCCCGAATTGCGTCTGGCGCTGGAGATTCCGGGCATGACGCCCGCGCGCGTGCTGTTCACGCCCAATTTCGCGCCGCGCGCCGAATATGAGGCGGCGGTTCAGGCCGGCGTGACCCTGACTCTGGACGGCCTCTATCCGCTGCGCGAATGGCCGGAGCTGTTTCAGGGCGCCGATCTGATCCTGCGCTTTAATCCGGAGCGCCCGCGCGGCCATCACCGCCATGTGGAGACCGCCGGACCGCGCGCCAAATTCGGCATCCCGCTATCGGAAGCCGAAGAGACCGCGGAACTGGTCGCGGCGGCGGGCGCGCGCGTCGCCGGGCTGCACGCCCATGCCGGCAGCGGCGTCGACGACCCCACGCACTGGGGCGAGCTGGCGCGCGTGCTGGCGGAGATTGCGCCGCATTTCCCGGACGCCGGCGTGTTCAATGTCGGCGGCGGGCTGGGCGTGCCACGGATGCGCGGCGATCACCGTATCGACCTCTCCGCGCTGGACGCCGCGCTGTCCGCCTTCAACGCCGATTTCCCGCAATATGCGCTGTGGATGGAGCCGGGCCGCTATCTGGCGGCGGAGGCCGGCGTGCTGCTGGCCCAGGTGACGCAGGTGAAATACGCGCACGGCCAGCGCTTTATCGGCGTCGCCACCGGCATGAACAGCCTGATCCGCCCGGCGCTCTACGATGCGCGGCACGAGATCGTGAATCTCACCCGCCTGGACGAGGAGCCGGAGGGTCTGGCCAGCCTGGTGGGCCCGATCTGTGAATCCGCCGATGCGCTGGGCGTGGACCGGATGCTGCCCCGGGCGGCGGAAGGCGACGTGATGCTGATCGCCACCGCCGGGGCCTATGGGCGGGTGATGTCCAGCAGCTACAATCTGCGCGAACCGGCCGAGGAAGTGGTGCTGGAATAGGCGTTTCCGGGGGCCGCCCCGCCAAGTGGACTTGGACCGGCGGCTCTTCTATAAGCGCGCTCTCGCGGCCCGGCCCCGGCCGGATACGCGGCGCCCAGGTAGCTCAGTTGGTAGAGCAGCGGATTGAAAATCCGCGTGTCGGTGGTTCGATTCCGCCCCTGGGCACCATCTTTTCCCTCCTTCCTCCCCCACTCCATTTCCTCCTGTAAAATACCGCCAGACGCGACCCGCCGGCATGGCGCGCACGCGCCGCCGAATTGACGCCCGGCGGCCGGACGCCAATGCTGGAGAGAACGGGAAAGCGTGACGCGCGAAAGCGTGACGCGGGGGGACATGGGGGGACGCATGGAAGAGTTCAAAAAGGGCTGGGGCACATTGCTGGCCGCCACCGTCGGCACGATGTGCGGCCTGCTGACCATCACCAATTACTCGCAGGGCTTTTTCGTCGGCCCGGTCATCGCCGAGTTCGGCTGGAGCCCGGCGCAATTTTTCTTCGGCTTCACCATCATGATGTGTCTGGGCCTGTTGACCGGCCCGCTGATCGGATCGCTGGCGGCGCGCTATGGCGCGCTGCGGATCGGCGTGATCGGGCTGATCGGCCATGCGATCGCCTATTGGCTGATCTCGGCCAATCCCGGCTCGCTGCTGCTCTGGTACGCGTCGTTCGCATTGCTGGCGGTGCTGGGCGCGGGGTCGCTGCCGATCATCTGGACCAGCGGGCTGAATGGCTGGTTCAACAAACATCTGGGCAAGGCCATCGGCATCACCATGGCCGGAACGGGCATCGGCGCCATCCTGTTGCCGCCCATCGCGCAGTCCGCCATCGACGCGCTGGGCTGGCGCGGCGCCTATCAGGCGCTGGCCGCCGGTTCGCTGCTGCTGTCCTTGCCCATCGTGATCGCCCTGTTCCGCGAGCGGCGGGCGGAGACCAGCCAGGCGCTGGCCGGCGCCGCCAAAGCCCTTGAATGGGGCCTGAGCCGGGCAGAGGCCGTGCGGACGCTCAAATTCTGGCATCTCGGCCTGGTGCTGTTCATCAGCGTGTTTGTCATCGTCGGGCTGGTGTCCAATTTCGCGCGCATTCTGGGGGAGAAGGGGCTGGAGCCCGACGCCATTGCCAGCGTCGCCGCCTTTCTCGGCGTCATGGTGGTGTTCGGCCGGCTGGCGGCGGGCGCGCTGGTCGACCGGTTCTGGGCGCCGGGCGTGGCGGCGCTGATCTTCCTGCTGCCGCTGGCGGCGGTGATTATCCTGATCCAGGCGCCGCTCAGTCTCACCCTCGCGCTGGTCGTGGCGGGCTTTATCGGCGTGGCGACGGGAGCGGAGCTGGACATGCTGGCCTATCTGACCCGGCGCTATTTCGGATCGCGCCATTATCCAACCGTCTTCGGCGCGGTGTTTGCGATCTTCAGCGTCGGTGCAGGTCTCGCCCCGCCTTTATATGGCGAGGCTTCGACGATGTGGGCCGGATACGACATGGCGCTGTGGCTGAGCGCGGGCCTGCTGGTTGTGACCATTCTGCTGTTCGCGGCGCTCGGCAAATATCCGGAGCCCGGCTTGAGAGATGATAAGCTGCGGCAGACGCTTTAGGCTCGCGCCAAATGAACCCGGGGAGGAACACAATGGCTGAGGCCGGAACACGATTCTTCACGCCGCGCGCCGGTCGGACCGCCGGTCTGGTGGCCATTCTGGCGGCGGGTCTTGCCGCCTGCGGCGACAATGGCGCGACCTCTTCCGCGACTTCCGGCGCGCCGGCGCGCGCGGCGTATGCCGGAGTGGATTTCGAGCGTCTGGTGAATGCGGATTCCGAGCCCGGCCAATGGATGAGTCACGGCCGCGACTACACCGAGCAGCGATTCAGTCCGCTGGGCCAGATCAATACGGAGACAGTCTCTGAACTCGGCCTCGCCTGGTATAGCGATTTCGACACCAATCGCGGGCAGGAGGCGACGCCGCTTTATATCGACGGCGTGCTTTATGTCTCGACGGCGTGGTCGAAACTCTACGCCTATGACGCACGCACGGGCCGCGAACTGTGGCAATACGATCCGCAGGTGCCGGGCGAGCACGGCGTGCGCACATGCTGCGATGTGGTCAATCGCGGCGCGGCGGCGTGGAACGGAAAAATCTATGTCGGCGCCATTGACGGGCGGCTGATCGCCGTCGACGCGGCCACCGGCGAGGAAGTCTGGTCGGTGCAGACTATCGACGAAGACCTCTCTCACCGCTCCTACGCCATCACCGGAGCGCCGCGTGTGGCCAAGGGCATGGTGCTGATCGGAAACGGCGGCGCCGAGTTCGGTGTGCGCGGCTTTGTAACCGCCTATGACGCCGAGACCGGCGAGCAGCTCTGGCGCTTCTGGACCGTGCCGGGCAATCCGGCGGACGGGTTCGAGAACGCGGCGATGGAGATGGCCGCCGAGACGTGGAACGGGGAATGGTGGATTGTCGGCGGCGGCGGCACGGCGTGGGACGCCATCACCTATGACCCCGTCGCCGATCTGATCTATATCGGCGCCGGCAATGGCAGCCCGTGGGACGCCGGGCTGCGCAGCCCGGGCGGCGGCGACAATCTGTTCCTTTCCTCCATCGTCGCGGTGACGCCGGAGACCGGCGAATATGTCTGGCATTTCCAGACGACGCCCGGCGAGACATGGGACTACACCGCCACCCAGCCGATGATGACGGCCGATCTGACGATCAATGGAGAAGAGCGCCGCGTGCTGATGCAGGCGCCAAAGAACGGCTTTTTCTATGTGCTGGACGCCCATACCGGCGAATTCCTGTCCGGCGAGATGTTTGTGCCGCTGAACTGGGCCTTCGGGCTCGATGAGACGGGCCGGCCAATCCAGAATCCCGAAACCCGGTTCGACCAGACCGGAGAGGCCGCCCTTGTCGAGCCCGGCGGCGGCGGCGCGCATAGCTGGCACCCGTGGTCCTATAGCCCCGATACCGGCCTGGTCTATATCCCGGCCATGATGACCAGCTTGGCCTATGTGACGCAGGAGAATTTTGAATTCCGG
The DNA here is from genome assembly GCA_050486445.1 of Euryhalocaulis sp. Taxonomy (GTDB): domain Bacteria; phylum Pseudomonadota; class Alphaproteobacteria; order Caulobacterales; family Maricaulaceae; genus Euryhalocaulis. The sequence goes on along the minus strand of JBJHDH010000025.1, from coordinate 40,890 downwards.
CCGGGCGTGACCAATAGCGGCGTCGATTTCGCCCGCGCCACCCAGATGATTTTCAGCGGGCCGGACGCGCCGGAGCGCCTGAATGAAGGCTTCCTGCTAGCCTGGGATCCCGTGAACCAGCGCGAGGCGTGGCGCGTATCCTACGGTTCGGCGCGTGGCGGCGGTACGCTGGCCACGGCGGGCGGGCTTGTCTTCCAGGGCAATTCGCAGAATCTGGAATTCGCCGCTTATCGCGCGACGGATGGCGAGAGACTGTGGTCCCGGCCGGTCCACGCCAATATCGTGGCCGGCGCGATCAGCTTCGAACTGGACGGCGAACAGCATATCGCCGTGACCTCGGGCGGGCCGCTCGGCAACGATTATTATGCGCCGAACGGCTCGCGCCTGCTGGTCTTCCGGCTGGGCGGAACCGCGACGGTTCCCGAGCCAGAGCCCTATACGCCCGCGCCCATCGCCCCGCCGCCGGACGCGCAGGATCCGCTGCTGGTCGCCGCCGGACAGGATCTGTATTCCGCCAATTGCGTGCTGTGCCACGATCAGAATTCGATGGTCTCGCGCGGCCTGTTCCCGGACTTGCGGCGAAGCGCCCGCCTCCACTCGCAGGAGGCGTTCGAGGCCGTGGTGCTGCACGGCGCGCTCAGCGAAAACGGCATGGCCGGGTTCGGCCATGTTCTGGACGAGGACGGGGCGCAGGCGCTACGCGCCTATCTGATCGCGCAGGCGCAGGCCGCCGCCGCGCCCGGCCCGGGTGGACCGTAGCGCGACACCCCCACTCCCGGGCGAGATGGATCAATCCCCTCCGCGGCGCCTTGCCTCACTCTGCGGCGAAGCTCCACCCTTCCACGCCCGGCGTTATAGTCCGGGATGCGCGGCGGGCGCGCGGGCAAAACAGACGGAGAGGGGCGGATGGCCGACGATCCCCAGGACCATGACTGGCATGCCGGGGAGATCGAGGAGACGCTGCGGCGTTTCGAGACCGCCGCCGATGGTCTTTCCGCGCAGGAGGCGGCGGCGCGGCTGGAGCGCCACGGCCCCAACCGCCTGCCGGAAGGCCGCCGCCGCACCACGCTCCAGCGCATCGCCGCCCAGTTCAACAATCTGCTGATCCAGGTGCTGCTGGTGGCGGCGGTTCTGTCGCTGCTTATGGACCACGCCATCGACGCGGCGGTCATTCTGGCGGTGGTTGTTCTCAATACGGTGGTCAGCTTCGTTCAGGAGGGCCGGGCGGAGCGGGCGCTGGAATCGATCCGGGCGATGATCGACCCGCACGCCTCGGTGCTGCGCGACGGACACAGGCTCACCGTGGCGGCGGAAGAGGTGACGCCGGGCGATGTGGTGCTGATCGAGGCGGGCGACCGGGTTCCCGCCGATCTGCGGCTGATCCGCGCCAGCAATCTGAAAATTCAGGAAGCCGTGCTGACCGGCGAGAGCGTGCCGGTCGATAAACAGACCGGCGCAGTGGAGGCCGAAGCCCCGCTCGGCGACCGCGTGTGCATGGCCTATTCGGGCACATTCGTCGCCGCCGGACAGGGCGCGGGCGTCGCGGTCGCCACCGGGGCCGAGGCGGAACTTGGCCGGATCAGCACCATGATGCGCGAGGTCGAGACGCTGGAAACGCCGCTGACGCGGCAGATGCGGCATTTCGCGCGCCAGCTCACCATTATCATTCTGGGCATCGCGGCGATTGCTTTCGCCTTCGCCATGCTGCTGCGCGGCTATGTGCTGGACGAGGCTTTCATGCTGGTCGTCGGCCTGGCCGTGGCGGCGATCCCCGAAGGACTGCCGGCGATCATGACCATCACGCTGGCCATCGGCGTGCAGCGCATGGCCGGACGCAACGCCATCATCCGGCGCCTGCCCGCGGTCGAAACGCTGGGGTCTGTCTCCATCATCTGCTCTGACAAGACCGGCACGCTCACCCGCAACGAGATGACGGTGACGGCCATCGTCACCGCGGATGGCGAGATCGATATTCCTGGCGTCGGCTATGCGCCGGACGAAACGGCGGAGCTGACCGGCGCCGCCACGGAACTGGCCATGGCCTGCCTGCTCTGCAACGACGCGGAGTTGCGGCAGGCCGACGGCGCCTGGCTTGTCGACGGCGATCCGATGGAAGGGGCGCTGCTGACGCTGGCGATGAAAGCGGGGCTGGACCCGGCGGCGGAGCGGCGCAATGCGCCGCGCATGCATGAAATCCCGTTCGACTCCGCGCATCGCTTCATGGCGACGCTGCATGACGGCGTCGCCTATGTGAAAGGCGCGCCAGAGCGGATTCTGGATATGTGCGCGCGCGAACGGCGCGGCGGCGAGGACGTTCCCATCGACCGCGAGCGGTGGGAAAAGGCGGCGGAGCGGCTGGCCGCGCGCGGCCAGCGCCTGCTGGCCTTCGCCGTGCGCCCGATGGACGGCGATACGCTGGACCATTCCGACCTCGACGACAGCGCGGTGCTGCTGGGTCTTGCCGGGTTCATCGACCCGCCAAGGCCCGAGGCCATCGGCGCCATCGCCGACTGCGGCGCGGCGGGCATCCGCGTGGCGATGATTACCGGCGATCACGCGATCACTGCGAAGGAAATTTCGCGCCAGCTCGGCATCGCCGAAGACCCGCACGTGCTGACGGGACAGGATCTCGATGCGCTGGACGATGAGGGGCTGCGCGCGGCGGCGCATGACGCCTCCGTGTTCGCGCGAACCAGTCCGGAGCATAAATTGCGTCTGGTCGAGGCGTTGCAGGCCGATGGCTTCACAGTGGCGATGACCGGCGACGGGGTGAACGACGCCCCGGCCCTGAAGCGCGCCGATATCGGCATCGCCATGGGGCAAAAGGGCACGGAAGCGGCGAAGGAAGCCGCGGAGATGGTGCTCGCCGACGACAATTTCGCCTCTATCGTCGCCGCCGTGCGCGAAGGGCGCACGGTCTATGACAATCTCCAGAAAGCCATCGCCTTTCTGCTGCCGGTCAATGGCGGCGAGTCGCTGAGCCTTGTGCTCGCGCTGCTGCTCGGTCTGACCCTGCCCATTGAGCCTTTGCAAATTCTCTGGGTGAATATGGTCAGTTCGGTCGCGCTGGCCGCCGTTCTGGCGTTCGAGCCGACCGAATCCGACGCAATGCGCCGGCCGCCGCGCGATCCGGGCGAGTCGCTGCTGTCCCGGTTCGTTCTGTGGCGGATCGCGCTGGTCTCGACGCTGTTCATGATCGGCGTCTTCGGCATGTTCAACTATGTGACCGCCATGGGCGGCAGCGTCGAGCTGGCCCGCACGGCGGCGGTAAACACGCTGGTGGTGATGGAAATCTTCTATCTGTTCAGCGTCCGCTATCTGCGCACGCCGTCTTTCACCTTCACCGGCGTGCGGGGCACATCACGGGTGCTGGCCGCCGTCGCCCTGGTCACCGTGCTGCAATTCGCCTTCACCTATGCGCCGCCGATGCAGGCCGTATTCCGGACCGAGGCCATACCGCTGGAACTGGGCGCGGTCATCATCGCGGCGGGACCGGCGCTGCTGATCCTGCTGGAATGCGAGAAGTGGCTGCGGCGGCGCTGGGTGCGGCGGCCGGGCGCGGCATAAGATATTGATTACACATGAAAAGACGCCCCGGAGCGAGGGGGGGGCTCCGGGGCGCCGAACAGCGCGGGGACGGGGTTGGGGGGAGAATATCCCCGCGTCGTGACTGAAATATGGGATGCCAAAAACCGGAAAAAAGAGGCGCCGGACAGGAATTTCATCGCCCGGAGAATCGGCCCGGGCAGCGGAAAACCGGCTCAGGCAGGGCCGGTTTATCTAGCGCCCTTCAATCATCCTCGCCGGAGTCCGCCGGGGCGGCGGGCGCCTCCTCCGCCGGTTCGCCGGGAATGGCGTAGCCGCCCTTCAGCCAGCGTCCGAGATCGACATCCGCGCAGCGGCGTGAGCAGAACGGACGGTACTGCGCCACCAAAGGTTTGTTGCAGATCGGACAGGCGCCGCTCATGCGCTGTTCCGCCAGCCGGCGCCGCGCAGCAGAGCCAGCGTCTCGTAAAGCGGCAGGCCTACCACGCCGGACCATGAACCGTTCAGCCGCGTCACGAACGCCTCCGCCATGCCCTGCACCGCATATCCGCCGGCCTTGCCGCGCCATTCACCGGTAGCGAGATAGGAATCGATGTCTTCCCCCGCCAGCCGCTTGAAGCGCACAAATGTCTCGCTGAGACGCGCGCTTTCCCGCCCGTCCGGCGCGATCAGGGCCACGGCGGTCAGCACCCGGTGCTGACGGCCCGACAGCAGCTCCAGAAACCGCCTCGCCTCAGCCGCGTCTTCCGGCTTGCCCAGAATGCGCCGTCCGGCGGCGACCACCGTATCGGCGGCCAGCGTATAATCGCCGGGCGCGGCGGCGGCGCGGGCTTTTTCCCCGGCCAGCCGCTGGACCAGTGCGCGCGGAAGCTCGCCGGGCAACGGCGTTTCGTCGATCTCCGCCGGGCGAACTTCGTCCGGCGCGATTCCGGCCAGCGCCAGCAGATCGCGGCGGCGCGGGCTGGCGCTGGCGAGGATCAGCCGGGCGCTCTGGCGCGGCGCGGCCAAGGCCCGCCCCTATTTAAAGCGGTAGGTGATGCGCCCCTTGGTCAGGTCATAGGGAGTCATCTCCACCAGGACCTTGTCGCCGGCCAGGACGCGGATGCGGTTTTTGCGCATCTTGCCCGCCGTGTGGGCGATGATTTCGTGGTCGTTTTCAAGTTTCACGCGGAAGGTCGCGTTGGGGAGGAGTTCGGTGACCTCCCCCGGAAACTCAAGCAATTCTTCCTTCGCCATGCGGCTCCTCGGGTTGCGGGTTGTGGGCCTATAGCCTCTCAGGGCGCAAACGTCGATATGCCGGGGAAACGTTCAGCAATCCGCCGGGCGAGCTGGTCCCGCAGGTCGCGATAGGCGGCCATGCGGCGGTCGCGCGAGCCCTCCTCCAGCGTGGGGTCCATGGTTGGCCAGTATTCCGTGGCGATTCCGGCCGGACCGGCCAGTTCGGCGGCCTTGTGGTGCGCCTCGGGCGTCAGCGAGATAATCAGGTCGAAGTCCAGATCCGCGAGCGCGGCGAAGTCGTGCGGCCGGTGGCCGCCCAGATCCAGCCCGATCTCCGCCAGCACGGCGGCGACAAAGGTGTCCTCCTCGCCGCGGCGCACCCCGGCTGAAGCCACACGCACCCGGCCCCCTCCCTGAGCGAGCAACAGCGCCGCCGCCATTGGCGAACGGATGACATTGAGATTGCATGTAAACAGGACCGAGGACGGCGCCTTCATAGCGGCGCGGCCCGGCGTTGCAGCGCGCAGATCAGAGTGAACAGGCGGCGGGCGGAGCCGGTGTCGATCTCGATCTTGCCGGCCAGCCGTTCGCGCAATATGTCCGCCGCCTCGTCGTGCAGGCCGCGCCTTCCCATGTCGATCGCCTCGATCTGGGTCACGGAAGCGGTGCGGATCGCCTCGTAATACGACTCGCAGACCAGAAAATAATCCTTGATGACGCGCTTCAGCGGGACCAGCGAGAGCGTGTAGGACCGCGTCCCGGTCTCGCCCGGGCGGCGGACCTGGAAGACAAGGCGCCCTTCCGCCACGGAAAGGTCCAGCTCATAGGGCCCGTGTTCGGACTCCACCGGATGGAAATAATTGTCCTCCAGCAGATCGTAGATGGCGATGCGGCGTTCGTGTTCGGCGTCGGCGCTGGGCGCTGCGAGCGAGGCCGCGTCCAGCCGGACCGCGACCAGGCGATGCGCGCCGTCCGCCATCGCGCCGTTCAGGACGTCTCGTGATCCGGCCGGCGGCGCGCCGGCCAGGATGCGCCCGTATCCATCAGCCGCGCCTCCAGCTGCTCCACCTCCAGCCTGATCTCGCCGCCGCCGGCCAGGATCAGCCGCACATGGCCGCCCGGCGGCTCACCGGGCGTAAACTCCACGGCCAGCAACTGCACCACCGCGTCCGGCGCGTCCTGACGCAGATTCCGGCTGCGCGCCGACAGCACGCCGTCAATCCGCAGCACGGCGCGAGAACGCTCGGCCCGGCCGCCTTTGTCTTCCCAGCGATACCGGTTGAGCGCGGCGGTAAAGGCGCGCGCGCGGGCGTCGAACCGCAGATCGCCCAGGCGTGCGACCGCATCCTGCGCGGCGGCGGACAGGATTTTCAGATCCTCCGCATCCTCGGCCAACAGGCGAAGGCTCTGTTTCTGCGCGTTCCTGCCGCTCACATTCCAATCTCCCCGGCTGCGTCGCCATCGCCTTCACCGGCGGCGCGCGTGATCTGTGCGCCAACGCCGGACAGTTTTTCTTCCAGACGCTCAAAGCCGCGATCAAGATGATAGACGCGGCTGATCGTCGTCTCACCATCGGCGATCAGCCCGGCGATCACCAGGCTGACCGAGGCGCGCAGATCGGTGGCCATTACGGGGGCGCCGCGCAGGCGCGGCGTTCCGCGCACCACGGCCTCGCGCCCGCGCACGTCGATGCGTGCGCCCATGCGCATCAGCTCGGATGCATGCATGAAACGGTTCTCGAAAATCGTTTCGCGGATGATCGACGCGCCCTCAGCGACGCACATCAACGCCATAAACGGCGCCTGGAGATCGGTCGGGAATCCCGGATAGGGCTGGGTCTCCACATCCACGGCCCGGAGCCGCGCGGCGGGATCGCGCACAATGCGCGCCGCATCCGCCCCTGTCTCCACCGTCGCGCCGGCCTGACGCAGCAGCGGCCAGAGCGCGGCGAGATGCCCCGGATTGAGGCTGGCCAGCGTGACATCGCCGCCGGCCGCCGCCACCGCGATAGCGTAAGCGCCCGCCTCGATCCGGTCGGGAACCACGCTGTGCTCCACACCCGACAGCGCATCCACGCCCTGAATGCGGATGGTGGGACCGCCGGCGCCTTCGACCTTTGCGCCCATGGCGTTCAGAAAGTCAGCGAGGTCGCCGATCTCGGGCTCGCGGGCGGCGTTCTCCAGCACCGTCTCGCCTTTGGCCAGAACCGCGGCCATCATTGCGTGCTCCGTCGCGCCGACCGAGACAAAAGGAAATACGATCTGCGCCCCATGCAGACCGCGCGGCGCGGCGGCGCTGACATAGCCGCCCGACAGCTCGATTTCCGCGCCCATGCGCGACAGCGCATCCAGATGCAGGTCCACCGGGCGGGCGCCAATGGCGCATCCGCCGGGTAGCGAGACCTTCGCCCTGCCCTCGCGCGCCAGCAGCGGGCCCAGAACATTGAAGGTCGCGCGCATCTTGCGCACCCGGTCATAGGGCGCGACGGTCGAGACGATACGCTGGACATGCAAGCTCAGCCGGCCCGGCTGGCTGTCGTCCACCGCCATGCCGAGATCGGTCAGCAACTCGCCCAGCAGGCGTGTATCGCGCAAGCGCGGCGTATTGCTCAGCACAACAGGCTGGTCAGTCAGCAGCGCCGCCGCCATCAGCTTGATGGCCGAGTTCTTCGCCCCGGAAACCGGGATGACGCCATGCAGCGCCCGGCCGCCGCTCAGTTTGATTGAATCCATGCGTGCGCCCGACCATCCGTAACAGGTTGAGTTAACGTGGCGGAGGCGGAGGCGGCAAGGGCGGCGAAGCGCCGGCCGCCTTGCGCCGGCGCAGATTGCGGCGCAGCGCCTCGGCCAGGCGCTTTTCACGATCCGTCTGTTCGGACTTTTTCACCATACCCGAACCTAGAAGCGATAAAGGCCGCCCGCAATGCGGGCGGCCTTTTCGCCGGGGTCGGGGATACGTCTATACGCCTAGCCGCGGAACAGGTTGAGAATGATCTGCGGCTGGCTGTTGGCGATGGAAAGCGCCTGTACGCCCAGTTGCTGCTTGACCTGAAGCGCCTGAAGCCGTGCGCTTTCGACGGCGAGATCGGCGTCCACCAGATTGCCGATGCCGACTTTCAGCGCATCCTGAAGCCGGGAAACGAACTTGTTGTGCGCTTCCAGCTTCTTCATGTCGGAACCAAGATTGGCCAATGCCTGGTTCACATTGTCCAGACTGGCCTGAATCTGGCTCAGCGTGGCGCCGGCATTACTGATGCTGAGCAGGTCGCCGGTCGTGGTCAGGGTGACGTTGGCGCCCGAAAGCGACAGGTTCTGCGCCTTGAGAGTCAGCGTGCGGCTGGCGGCCGCATCGGCCAGGAACTCGATGCCCGGCGTGATGGTTCCGCTCAGAATATTGGCGCCGTCGAACTCCGCGTTTTTCAGGATCACTTCAAGCTGGTCGCGCAGCGCCTTGAAGTCGGCGTCGTAGGCGTTGCGGGTGAAGGTATCGATCGACGGGTCGAGGGCGGCGGTCGCCTTTTCCCGCATCTGCACGAGCAGATCGGAAATCGACTCGCCCGCGGCCAGGGCCACGTCGGCGATGGAGATCGCCCGGTCCAGGCTGGTGCCGACAGCGCCCAGGGCGCCGGTATCGGCGCGCATGTTCTGGGCGACGGCATAGACGGCGGCGTTGTCCTTCGCCCCGACGATCTTGAGGCCGGTATTGATGCGGTTCTGAGCGGTTTCCAGCTCTGTGCCGGTCCTGTTCAGATTATGCAGCGCGATCATCGCCGACTTGTTGGTGTGAACACTCATCACCATGGCGCGGGTCTCCTTACGGAAAGCATGTTCGCGCATAAGGGAGCAACGCCCGTGCCATCAGGAGGGCGCTGACTTTTCAGATAAAAAACAATAGCTTGTGTTTCTCAGGAAAACTGCGGGGCTGGGCCGCCCGGCGGATTTGGCCGCCCTGTAGGCAGAAACAGCCTAGACGCGCCGGTCGAGCAGCGCGCCGCGCACGGCCTCCAGCGCCTCGCGCATACGCAGCACTTCCTCGCGCGGCCATTGCCGGATCAGCTCACCCGTTTCCCGATCGATGATACGATAGACGAACTCTCCGGTCGTCTTGTCACGCTCGATAAAAAGCTGGCCTTTTTCGGCGGACTGTTTCACCGCGCCGCCAAGTCCCGCGGCCGCGCGGGAACGCGCGACTCTGCGGTCATTGCCCTGGGTCGTATCGGCCCGCTTGCGGTCACTATCCATCGGCAGAACCGGGAATGGTGGTGCGGCCCCGATCGTGGCGCTCATAGCCTCATGCCGGCGTTTGCGGCGCCGGCTCCTCTCAAAACGAGGCCCTCTACAATCAAGGACGGTCCGGCGGGGGCCGGACCCCGATGACCCCCGCCGTCCCTTCTTCCCGCCTTAGCGGAAGAGTCCGAGCAGCACGCCCGGCGCGGCGTTGGCGATAGCCAGCGCCTGGATGCCCAGTTGCTGCTTGACCTGCAACGATTGCAGCCTGGCGCTTTCCCGCGCCAGATCGGCGTCCACCAGGTTGCCGATGCCGACTTCCAGCGTGTCGGACAGCTTGGTGACGAAGGTGGAGTGGACCTCCAGCGCCTTCGCGCCCGTGCCCAGACGCGCCAGCGCCTGACCCACGTTATTCAGCGACGTGTCGATCGCCGTCACCGCCGCAGTGGCCAGAGCCACCGAGGTAATGGTCGCCGCGGCGCCCAGCGTGATGACGCTGCCCGTCGCGCCCAGGGCCATGAGTTCGGCGTTCACCGTGATCGTATTGGTGCCCTTGGCGTTGGCCAGAGCGACCACGTTCGTCCCGCCACTGGTCAACATATTGGCGCCGTTGAACTCGGCGTTATTAACGATCGTGGTGATCTGATTGCGCAGGGCCACGAAGTCTTCGTTCAGAGCGGCGCGGCTCTGCGTATCCAGCGACGTATCGCTGGCGGCCAGAGCCTTTTCCTTCATCTGAATCAGCAGATCGGAAATGGCTTCGCCCGCGGCCAAGGCCACATCGACGGTCGCAATGCCGCGATCCAGCGACTGCTGGACGACGCCATAGGCCGAAACGTCGGCGCGCATTTTTTGGGCGATGGCGAAGATACCGCCATTGTCCTTGGCGGACGCGACGGCGAGACCCGTGTTGATGCGGGTCTGAGCCTGGGAGAGACCTTGATTCGTCTTGCCCAGGTTCTGCAGGGCGATCATCGCCCCCTGATTGGTGTTAACCGAGAACATTTCTTGCTCCTTTTCGTCGGTTCTGACGATCCCGCGCGTTTTGCACGGGCAGGCTTTTGCCCGGGCGGCATGTTGCAAGGCCCATGCCGTTGAAATTGCTGGAAAGAAACGATTAACCAAGGGCGCAAAAGCCCTGCGTCCGCTTCAAATCACAGCGCGGCGAAAGCGCCGCGAGGACAGCGCCAGAGCCTCAGGCGGCAAATTTTGCCGGATGAAAATTGCCGGGCAGGCAGATTTTTCCCGCCGCCGCGCCGGCCAGCCGAAAAGAAAACGGCCGGAGCCGCGTGACAGCGGCCCCGGCCAGAAAAGAAGACAGGCCGCCCTAGCGGAAGAAGCTGATAATGTTCTGCGGAGCCGCGTTGGCGATGGAAAGCGCCTGGATCCCGAGCTGCTGTTTGACTTGCAGCGCCTGAAGCCGCGCACTCTCTCTCGCCAGATCGGCGTCCACCAGATTGCCGATACCAACTTCCAACGTATCCGACAGCTTGGTGACAAACGTAGCGTGAACCTCCAGCGCCTTGGCCCGCGTGCCCAGCCGCGCAAGCGACTGACCCACATTGTCCAGGGACACATTGATGTCCGACGCCAGCGTGGCCGCCTCGGTCACCGTCAAGAACGAAGCGGCGGCCGTCACCGTCACGATCCCGCCGCCCAGCGACATATTCTCGCTGGACATGACAATCGTGTTCGATGCGTCGGCGTTCGCCAGAGCGGTGAAGGACGCTACCGAACCGTCGATCAGGTTGAGGCCGTTGAATTCGGCGTTTGCCACAATCGTGCCGATCTGGTCGCGCAGCGCCTTGAAGTCCTCGTTCAGCGCCTGCCTGCTGGACGTATCCAGCGACGCGTCGGAGGCGGCCAGCGCCTTTTCCTTCATCTGAATCAGGATGTCCGAGATCGCCTCGCCCGCGGCAAGCGCAATGTCCACGGTCGCAATGCCGCGGTCGAGCGATTGCTGGACCACATCATAGGCCCTCACCTCGGCCCTCATCCTCTGGGCGATGGCGTAAATGCCGCCATTGTCCTTGGCTGAGGCCACGGAGAGGCCGGTATTGATCCGGGTTTGCGCCACGGACAGTTCCTGGTTCGTCTTCGTCAAATTATGCAGGGCGATCATTGCGCCCTGATTGGTGTTGATGGAGTTGTTGATCGCCATCTCAGGGTCCTTCCATTCTGGTCGGGTTTTCCCGCGGGTTTTCCGCGGAAGGGCGTTTTGCCCCGCTCCGCACGGCGCAACACCCGTGCCAGACCGGATCCGGAAGACGGAAAGACAACGTCTTGATTTATTTCGCGCTTGTGACGCCCGCCGGCGCCGGGCGTGCATTCAGGGCGGCAGAACCTGCCCCGGCGGCGGATTTTGCCGTGCGCGAACCGCGTTCAAAAGCGTGGATCAGGCCGCCGGAGCGGCCTGCGGATCGGCGGAAACCGCCCCCGGCCGCGCTTGCAGCCCCTGCATAATGGTGCGGTTGATGTCGATGAGAGGCTCCATCTCCGCTCCGTCGCGCAGCACCTCCGAGGAGTAGCGGCGCACAAACAACGCCAGCGAGATGATGCCGGCGCGCAGGGCGTCGGGCAGGCCGTTGCGTTCATCGGCGCAGTCGCTGGCCATCGCACTCCAAATCTGACGGTTCCAGGCAAGCGCCGCGGCGCGGCTGGAGAGATCGGCGTCACTGTCTGCCACCGCCATCAGGCTACGCGTGACCTGGCCAAACAGGCGATACTCAGTCTCGCGGGGCGATTCCGCCTGCGCCGCGGTCGTCTGGTAGGCGTGAAACGACATGGATTCCCCCGACCTTTCCCAAGGTTCTTGTTTAATCCGCTATCCAGTCCCTAGGTGGCGAGCAGTTTTTCCTCATACGCCATAAGTTTACGGCAGCGCATCAGCGCTTTGTAATACTCGCCCTCCATAACATCGCGACTCAGCGCGATGCATTCGGCCAGAGCTTCCGGATTCTGGATCGCATTCATGAACTCGGTCATGCGCAGCACGAATTCATTATAGACTTCGTCACTCGCACCCTGTTCCAGATACATCATCATGACCGGGAAATAGATACGTTTGACCGGGGTAGTGGCCTCGGCCTGTTGCATGATGTCTTTTTCGCGCAGCACCGACGCCTTGTTCTGGAGCACCAGTGTGGCGCGACGGTCGCCGTTTTCAACGACCGCGCCATTGATGACCAGCTTCTCGCCGGGCTTCAGCGACAATTTGAGCGGCATATCGGGATCCTGTCCGCTGCGGCTTTCGTCTGTCGCGCCGCAGATGGAACGGTAAATGCGGAGGGTGAAGGAAGCCCTAAGCAAACGCGCGCGTCATGGTTAAACCGGTCTTAACCGCGGCGCCGCCAGGTTTTTGGCATGAGCGACTCCACCCGCCCCGCCGCCCCGACTCAGACCGGCCAGCAGCCCGAAGGCCGCGCCCTGCGGGAAGCCGCCGAGACCCGGCGGCTCCCCCTTCTGGACGACGCCGCCACGGCCGGCGCGCAGCGCAAACAGGTCGCACAATTGCGGCGTGCCCTGAAACTGGCCGACGAGGATACGAAACAGGCGCTGGCGCTGGCGCTGAAGGCGCTGGCGCTGGACGAAAATTTCGCACAGGCGCAGCATCTCGCAGGCCTGCTTTATGACAAGACAGGCCAGGTCAGCCGTGCACTGGAACATTACGAGCGGGCCTGGCGCCTGAACCCGGAAGACGCCGAAATCTATCAGAATCTGGGTCTGGCCGCCTGGAAGCTGGATATGCTGGAAGCGGCCGAACGCTTCTTCCGCATCAGCTTGCAGAAAGAACCTGGCCGTCAGGACGCTATCATCAATCTGACTGGCGTGTTGCGGGATCAGGGGCGATTCGACGACGCCATCGAGATTGTCCGGCAGGCGATTTTTGCAGACCAGCGCAACCCTTCGCTCTGGAATACGCTGGGCACGGTGTTGCTGGAAGCCGGCGACCCCTTCCAGGCCGAGACGTTTTATCGTGAGGCGCTGGCAATCCAGCCGGACCTTGCGCGCGCCTGGCACAATCTGGGGTTTGCGCTGGACCTTCAGGGCAACTCCGCAGGCGCGGTCGATGCCTATGACCGCGCCCTTTCCGACAAAACACTCGCCCCGGACGACAAAGCACAGATGCGCCATGGCCGGGCCTTCAGCCTGCTGGCCTGCGGGAGACTGACGGAAGGCTGGGACGAATACGACATCCGCACCCAGCCGGCCTATTCCGGCGCCACGGTATTCGCCATTCCGGCGCCACGCTGGAACCGCGATCCCGCTGCGCTGAAAGGCAAGCGCGTGCTGCTGGCCGGTGAACAGGGGTTGGGCGACGAGGTGTTGTTTATGAACGCCGGCGCCGACCTTCTGCGCGCCATCGGCGAGGACGGCAAGCTGTTGATCGCCTGCACCGACCGGCTGGTCCCGTTGATCGCACGCGCCTTCCCGCAAGCCATCGTCGGGCCGCACCACACCTTTGAGGCGGAGGCGCGCAAGTTTCGCACGGCGCCCTGGATCGACGGAGCGGGCGGCTGCGATCTGTGGGCGCCGATGGCCGATGCGGTCTGCGTGTTTCGCCGCAGCGTCGCGGATTTTCCCGATACGCCGGCTTTCCTGCCCGCCGATCCGGAGCGCGTCGCGAAGATGCGCGGCCATCTGGAGGCGCTGGGACCGGGGCTCAAAGTGGGCGTGATCTGGAAGTCGATGTTGATGACCGCGTCGCGCGCCAAATACTTCTCACCCTTCGCACAATGGGCGCCGGTGCTAAAAACGCCGGGCGCGGTGTTCGTGAATTTACAATATGGCGAGGTGACGGCGGAACTGGCGCAGGCGACGCGCGAGCTTGGCATAACCATCCACGAAATCCCCGGCCTGAATGTCAGAAACGATCTGGACGGGGTGGCGGCGCTGGGCGCGGCCCTGGATGTGTCCATCGGACCAGCCACGGCCTCCACCAACCTGACCGCCGCCGCGGGCGGCGAGACCTGGATGCTGGGCTATCGCAACCATTGGACATCTCTGGGCGTGGAAGGCCGCCTGCCCTTCTATCCCAGCGTGCGGATGATCTGCCCGTCCGGCTGGAACCGCTGGGGCGAGGCGATGGCCGAGGCCGCCGCGCTGCTGGCCGCACGCATCGAGGCAACAGGATCCCGGGACATCCAGGCGGCCTGACGCTGACATATAGTCTCAGCGAATTGTCGCGGCCGCCGGTTTCATGCGACATTGGGCCCCGAGCCGGGAGAGCTTTGTAATGACCCTTCGCGCAGCCACGATCCGCACCGCCACGATTGCCTGGCTGATGCTGGGCGCGTTCGCCCTGTCCGCCTGCGCCATGATCGACGAGAATGCACGGCTGGATGACCGCGTGCTGGACTCGCCGGACATGCCCAGCTCCGCCACATCCAATCATCCCCGCGGCAGCGCGGGTTCCAACAGATAAATCCGGTTCAGGAATCCTGGGCGAGGGGATGCGTGTCTTCGACCAGACGCCGCAACCGCTCGGCCTGCACATGCGTGTAAATTTGCGTCGTCGAAATGTCGGCATGGCCGAGCAGGGTTTGCAGACTGCGCAAATCCGCCCCGCGCGCCAGTAGATGCGTGGCGAAGGCGTGGCGCAACACATGCGGCGAGACATGCGCGGGGTCGAGCCCCGCCTCCGCCGCGACCGTCTTCAGAATCTGCGCGAACCGCTCGCGCGTCAGATGGCCAAGCGCGCCGTTCGAGGGAAACAGGAAACGCTCCGCCCGCGCCCGCGAGGATGATCCGCACGGCGGCAGGAATCTTTCACGCACCTCCAGATATGTTTCGGTCGCGGCGAGCGCGGCGCGGGTCAGCGGCGCCAGACGCTCTTTGCCGCCCTTGCCACGCACCAGCAGCACATTCTCTCTCGCCCGGGCGGCGGCAAGCGGCAGCGACACCAGTTCGCTGACCCGCAATCCGGCGGCGTAGAGGATTTCCAGCAGACAGGCCGCGCGCGCGCCATGTGCGCCGGGCAGCCTGGCGGCGGCCTCGATCAGCGCCTCCGCCTCCTCTTCACTCAGCGTTTTTGGCAGCGGCCGGCCGCGCCGGGGCGAATCCATCTGTGTTGTAGGGTCATCGGGGCGCATCCGCTCCTGCATCAGGAAACGGTAAAACTGGCGCGCCGACGACAGGCGGCGGGCCGCCGTGGCGGCGGAGAGCCCCTCACGCGCCCATTGCGCCTGCGCCGCCGCCAGATCGTCCGGCCCGGCGTCCATCATTCCCGCGGCGCCGAGGCGCTGGCGCAGATCATCCAGATCGCGCCGATAGGCGGCCAGCGTATTGTCGCTAGCGCCGCGTTCGGCAGCCATCATCTCAAGAAAGGATTCGACCGCGCCCTCCGCCGAGGCGGTCATCGCCGCACCGCCAGCATGGCTTCCAGCCCGGCTTCCTGCGCCGCTTCGACCAGTCCGGCCTGATTCAGGGCGCGGACGATGCGGGCGAGATCGGCGGCGGCCAGTTCACCTGGCCCCGGCCCCATCGCCGCGGCGGCGAGCAGCGCCGTTTCCGCCATGGCGGCGGCATGGGCGGCGGATTCCATCGCCATCAGAATATTGACGTCAGCGCGCGCGCCCGAAACACCCTCGCCGCGCAGGAAACGCAGACGCAGATCGGGCTCTCCCGACTTGCCGAGCGCGTCCAGCACCACGGCGTCGATAAAACGCACGCGCTCATCCCCTTCGTCCTGAAGGCGGCTGGCGGCGGCGGACGGCGATTCCGCGAAGAGCGCGATCAGGGCGTCGATCTCCGCCAGTTCTTCCGCCGAGGGCGGACTCCAGGGCGCGACGGCCAGACCGAGCGGAACCGGTGCGCCGGCGTCGGCAGAGGCGGCGGGAGAAGGCGCGGGCGGGCGCTGCACTGCCAGATCGCGCCAGCGGCGGGCCAGCGAGGCTTCCCCGGCGATGGCCGCGGCCATCGCAAACAGCAGAGCGTCGTCGCGCCCGTCCTCCGCCGGCAGGGTGCGCAGCGCCGGGGTCAGCAGTCGCGCGGCGAGCAACCGGCCGCTGACGCCCTCGGCTGTCTCCAGCGATGCGGCGATGGCCTGCGCCCGCAGCGCGCCGGTCTCCGTCCTGTCCACGGCGATCTGATAGAGCAACGCCTCGCGCAGGCCAGGTTCGGCGTCCAGCGCCAGGTCCAGCCGGTCGATGGGGCTATCGCTTTCCGGCGCCAGGACAGCCTCGTAAGCGGCGGCGGCGGCGGCCGGAGCAGCAAGGCCGATACGCGCGGCGCGGCCGGCATCGAAGGCCAGAGTTTCCGGCGCGGCGCCAGGCAGCGGCGCAAGCCGCATGGCGCGCGGTGCACCCGCGGCCGGCGCAATGATGGCCCCGGCGCGCACGGCGGCCGCATAGACCAGCGGATCGGCGGTCTGCACCCGCTCGTCCGGCGCATCACCGGCCAGAATAAGGGACCAGGCCCGCTCGAACTGCTCGCTGCGGCCCTCCTCCCGGGCGAGCTGGGCGGTGAGATCGGCGCGCGCATCGCCTGCGGCCGCCAGACACACAGCGCGCAGGTGCAGCCAGAACTGGCCGTCGCGGCCCTCGCGCAGCAGTTCGGCGGTGCGGCATGCGCCGTCCAGATCGGCGGCCAGCAACTGACCCGTCGCCTGCGACTCCGCCAGATCGGCATGGGACTGCACATCGGGCGTGCGCGCCGCCAGACGCGCCGCGTCGGCGGCGAAGCCGGCTTCGATCAGCACCCGCAGGCGCCGGGCCGCCAGCGCCGCGCCATTGCTATCGGAATCGGCTTCCGCCGGCGGCTCCCCGCCCGACAGCAGGGTGCGCGACAGCAAGCGGTTGACCGCCGGGGATTCGGAATCCCGGGGCGCCTGGGCCATCGCCTCGGCCGCCAGCGCCGGGGTAGAGCCGCGCCACAGGCTGGACGGGAGGGCGCCCTCGCTGGGGGTAAGAAGACCGATGCTGAACGGGTCGACCGGGCCCAGCGTCTCAATCTGGATGTCCTGCGCCAGAGCGCCGGAGGACCAGAGCGCCAGCGCCCCGGCCGCCGCCCCGGCTGCGCGCCGGGCGTGGGCCGCCTGCCTATTCAGGGAACGCATCTTGCCGCAGCTCAATCCGAACTTCTCCCTGGCCGGATTCGATGGATTCCGCATGGACCAGCAGCGCGATTAGCCCCGCCCCCGCCAGCACCACAAATGCGCCAATTGCTATCAGGGCCGCCCGCATGACGAATCCGCCTCCTCTGCCCGCCACCAGCCTAACCCATTTTTCCGCGCCGTGCAGAATGGCCATCGCCCGGCGCGCCCCGGCTCGGAGGCCGGGGCAAGCTTGTGAGCCGGCCAGCGGCTCATTACACGGAAAGCCATGACCGGAGAAATAGGCGGAAGCGAGGCGAAGGGCGAACGGCATATCGTGCTGATCGGGCTTATGGGGGCCGGAAAAAGCACGGTCGGCCGGATTCTGGCCCGCCGCCTGAATCTGGAGTTCGCCGACGCCGACGAGGCCATCGAAGACGCCGCCAAGCGTAGCATCAGCGATATTTTCGCCGAATATGGCGAGCCGGAATTCCGCCGGCTGGAGCGGGAGGTGATCGCGCGCCTGCTGACCGGACCCCGGAAGGTAATCGCCACCGGGGGCGGCGCGATCATGGATCCTGGCACAAGGGCGCGAGTCGCGGAAAGCGCCATTTCGGTCTGGCTGCGCGCGCCGCTGCGCGTGCTGACCGCGCGCACCGAGCGGCGGGGCCGCCGCCCGCTCTTGCAGGATAAGGATGTACGCGAGACGCTGCGCCAGCTTCTGGCCGAGCGGGAACCGGTATACAGCCAGGCGGACCTGATCGTGGATGGCGGGTCCGGGTCGCCGGAGCGCACAGCCGACGCCGTGCTGAAGGCGCTGGCCGAAATGGAGCCTGTGAGATGACTTTGCGCACTGTGCGCGTCGCCCTGGAAGGGCGGTCCTATGACGTGCTGATCGGGCCGGGCGCGCTGGACGAGATCGGTCGCGCCGCGCCGCTGTGCCCGCTCGGCCGCGCGCCGGTGGTGGCGGACAGCGCAGTCTGGTCGCGGCACGGAACACATCTCTCCGCCGCGCTGGAGCGCGCGGGGCTGACGCCCATTCCTGTCGAAATCCCGTCCGGCGAGGCGACCAAGAGTTTTGCACATTACGCCGAGCTGATGGAGCGGCTGCTAGCGCTGGACCTGGAGCGCAGGGAGGCGATCTTCGCCTTTGGCGGCGGCGTCACCGGCGATCTTGCGGGTTTCGCCGCCGCGACGCTGAAACGCGGCGCGCCCTTTGTGCAGATTCCGACGACGCTGCTGAGCCAGGTGGATTCCTCGGTCGGCGGCAAGACCGGCATCAATGCCGCGCGCGGCAAAAATCTGGTGGGCGCATTCCACCAGCCCGGCCTGGTGCTGGCCGATACGGACCTGCTCGCCACCCTGCCCGCGCGCGAGATCCGCGCCGGCTATGCGGAGATCGCCAAGATCGCCGCCGCGCGCGATGCGGATTTCTTCGCCTGGCTGGAAGCGAACGGGCCGGATGTGGTGGCGCTGGAGCCGGAGGCCGTGACCCATGCCGTGGCGCGCGCCGTGGAGCTGAAGGCCGAAATCGTGGCCGAGGACGAGCGTGAATCCGGCGTGCGCGCACTGCTCAATTTCGGCCACACCTTCGCGCACGCGGCGGAAGCCGAGGCCGGATATGGCGACGCGCTGCGCCACGGCGAGGCAGTAGGCTGGGGCCTTGGCGCCGCATCGCGCATGGCCGCCGCGCTCGGCATTTGCGCAGAAGCGGACGCGCAGCGTCTGGAGGCGCATCTGCGCGCCGTCGGCCTGCCGGCCAGCGCGGCGGAATTGCCGGGCGGGCCGTATGATCCGGCGGCGCTGCTGGACCGGATGCGCGGCGACAAGAAGGCCAGTATGGGGCGGCTGGTGTTCGTGCTGCCGCGCCGGATCGGCGAGGCCTATATCGAGACAACGCTGACGCCCGAACCCGTGCTGGACTTCCTGAAACAGGAATTCCCGGGCTGAGCCTGACCCCCTCTATCGCCACGGTTCGCGCCGCCGGGCGCGGGTGCTAGAGTGGCGAAAATCTTGCCCCGGACATGGCGCCGTCATGAATCCGGGGGACGCCTGCCCGCCGCCATGCGGGCCGGCGAACCAGACGGGGAGGTTTCAGGACATGGACCAGAAGGTGAATTTTCCGAAGCTGGGCGCGGCCGCCCAGTCTTTCATCTCTACCGACAAGAAGCTGCTGATCGACAATGAATGGGTCGATGCGGTTTCGGGAAAAACATTCGACGCCATCGACCCCTCGACCGAGCAGGTGATCTGCAAGGTCGCCGAGGGCGGCGCGGCGGATATCGACCGCGCCGTGAAGGCCGCGCGCCGCGCCTTTGAGGGCGAATGGAGCCGCGTGCCGCCGGCGCAGCGCCAGCATCTGATGCTGAAACTGGCCGATCTTCTGGAACAGCATGCCGACGAGCTGACCCAGCTTGAATCGCTGGATGTCGGCAAGCTGCTGTTCTTCGCGCGCATTATCGACATTCAGGGCTCGATCGACTCGCTGCGCTACAATGCCGGCTGGGCCACCAAGATCGAGGGCCGCACCTTCGATGTCTCGCTGCCCTCAATGCATGGTGAGCAATGGCGCGCCTTCAGCACGCGCGAGCCGGTCGGCGTGGTCGGCCAGATCGTGCCGTGGAATTTCCCGCTGGCCATGGCGATCTGGAAAATCGGGCCGGCGCTGGCCACGGGCTGCACCGTGGTGCTGAAACCGGCCGAACAGACGCCGCTGACCACGATCCGGCTCGGCGAACTGATCCTGGAGGCCGGTTTTCCCAAGGGCGTCATCAATATCGTGACAGGTTATGGCGAGACCGCGGGCGCGGCGCTGGTCGCCCATCCCGATGTCAACAAGATCGCCTTCACCGGCTCTACCGCCGTCGGCAAGCAGATCGCCAAATCCGCCGCCGACACGGTGAAGCGCGTGTCGCTGGAGCTGGGCGGCAAGTCGCCCTCCATCGTGGCCGCCGACGCCGACCTCGAACACGTGATCCCCGGCGTGCTGAACGGCATCTTCTTCAATCAGGGCCAGGTCTGCACCGCCGGCTCGCGCCTGTTCCTGCACAAATCCATCCACGACAAGGTAATCGAAGGCGTCGCCGGCGCCGCGTCGGGCATGACGCTGGGTTCGCCCTTTGACGAGGGCGTCGGCATGGGGCCGCTGGTCTCCGACGAGCAGCGCCAGCGCGTGCTGGGCTATATCGAGAAAGGCAAGGCCGAAGGCGCCGAGGTGGCGGTGGGCGGCGCGGCGCACGGCAATCGCGGCTATTTCGTGCAGCCGACCGTGTTCACCGGGGTTTCCGAAAGCGCCTCCATCTATCGCGAGGAGATTTTCGGCCCGGTTCTGGTCGCCACGCCCTTCGAGGACATGGAGGACGCCATCCGCATGGCGAACGACACCGACTATGGCCTCGCCGCCTCGGTCTATTCCACCAATGTCTCGACCGTGCACCGCGTCACCAGGCGCCTGCGCGCCGGTACGGTGTGGGTGAACACGCATAATTTCCTGGACCCCGCCATGTCGTTCGGCGGGTTCAAACAATCCGGCTATGGGCGCGAGAACGGCAAGGATGTGCTCGATCTCTATACCGAGACCAAGACCGTGCTGATGATGGTGTGACGCAACCCCAAGACGCACAATGCAAAGGGCGGCGCGCTGCGCCGCCCTTTTTCGTTTTGCATGGCGACGTCAGATAGCGATCACAACCTTGCCGAAATGCTTTCCGGCGCGCTCATACTCGAACGCGGCGCGCGCTTCCTCAAAGGGGAAGACACGGTCCACCACAGGGCGCAGTTCGTTCGCATCAATGGCGCGGTTCATATCCTCGAACATCCGGCGCGGCCCGACAAAGACGCCGTGCAGATGGCCCGCCTTGCGCATGATCGCATAGGGCGAGGCGTCGCCCTCCGGCGCGGACAGCACGCCGATCAGCACGATATGGCCATCATAGGCCAGGCATTGATAGGAACGCGGCAGCGTTCCCGCGCCGCCCACCTCGACAATCTGGTCAACACCACGCCCGCCGGTGAGGCGCAGCACCTCCTCGTGCCAGTCGGGATGGGTTTTGTAATTCACCGTGGCGTCGGCGCCGAGCGCGCGGGCGCGCTCCAGCTTCTCGTCGCTGGACGAGGTGATAACGACGCGCGCGCCGGCCAGCTTTGCAAATTGCAGCGCGAACACCGAAACCCCGCCGGTGCCAAGACACAGAACGGTCTTGCCCGGCTTGAGATCGCCCAGCTCCATCAGCGCGCGCCAGGCCGTGACTCCGGCGCATGGCAGGCAGGCCGCCTCCTCGAAACCGAGATGGCCCGGAATACGGACCAGCGCCTTTTCAGGGAACACGCGGTATTCGGCCAGCGCGCCATCGAGCGGCGAGCCATGCGCCAGCGGCGTGCGCGGCGGCGGCCCATCGGTCCAGTTGGCGAAAAAGGCGCAGCACACGCGGTCGCCGGCGGAGAAATGCGAGACCCCCTGCCCCACGGCCTCCACCTCTCCCGCGCCATCGGACAGCGGAACCGTGTCGCGATCCACCGGGCCGGTGAAATATTTTCCGGCCACGATGGCCTGGTCGCGGAAATTCAGCGAGGCGGCGCGCATCCGCACCAGCACCTCGCCGGGGCCGGGGCCGGGCGCGGGCTTTTCCATTTCAACCTGCGCCAGCCCATCCAGACTATTACTGCCCTTGCGGATCACATAAGCGCGCATGAAGTCTCCTGTTACGTTGCTCAGCCCCCGCCCGGCGCGTGCGAGGGCTGGCCCGTGACCGGGTTCGGATAATGATAGGGCGGCAGGAAGGGCGCCGGATAGAGCACGAAGGGGTGCGAGGGCGGCAGGTCCGGCGGATTGGAATCCGTGATGCCCGGCGGTTCGCGCATCGGCAGGTCGCGCCAGCCAAGATCGTAGGGCGCGAAATAGGTG
Source organism: Euryhalocaulis sp. (assembly GCA_050486445.1). Classification (GTDB taxonomy): domain Bacteria; phylum Pseudomonadota; class Alphaproteobacteria; order Caulobacterales; family Maricaulaceae; genus Euryhalocaulis. The sequence goes on along the minus strand of JBJHDH010000025.1, from coordinate 18,965 downwards.
TTGAAGACCTGATCGGTCTGGAACATCCACTCGCCGCCGATCTTGCTGAACGTGTTTTCATAGACGCCCGCCATCCATTGCTGATAGGCGCCGTAGTTGCCCATGATCGAGAAGGCGCGGCTGCGGATGCGCGCGGTCTGTCCATCCTCGCCCAACGTGATGACTGGCTGGAACTGCATATGGTTGTGCAGCAGACCGTGCTGCTCCCCGCCCTGCTCACCATAGAGATTCAGATTACGCCGCACCGCGTCGCGCCCCACATAGACGCCGCGCATGGCGATCTCGATGGTTCCGTCCTCTGCGAAGATGCTGGCGAGGCTGTCCCACTGATTATGCGCCAGATAATAGCCATAGATGGCGTTGAGATTTTCCAGCGCCTCGATATCCAGCAGCGCCTGGGCGCGCCGCTCCAGATCGTCCACCTGCGCCTCCAGCGCCGCCATATCAGAGGCGCGTGAGGGCAGTAATGCCGTTTGGGTGGGCGCCCCGGCCCTGACTGGGTGCGGAGCGTGGAACGGCGCGACGAAATACGAGGGCCAGGGCTCGTAATCCAGGCTGGGCGGGCTGTCCGGCGCGGGGTCAGTGAGCGGCGCATTCAACGGCAGCGCCGTAACGCCCCAGCCATCCTCATAGGGCGAGGCCATGGTCTGGACATAGCGCATCGAACCGATCTTCCAGATTCCGCCTTCATTCACGAAATGCGTCTCATAGATACCCGTTTCCCAGCGCGCCCATTCCCCATGACGGGCAAGCTGGCTGAAGCCCTGAAACCGGCCAGCCGCCGACAGCCCGTCCGGCGCGACATACACCGTCGGCATCAGAATCATATTGTCGTTGAGAACGCCCTGTTGCGGCCCCTCGCCACCCAGCGCATTGAAATAAGCAAGGATATTGTCGCGCCCGCGATAGACGCCCGAGCCGCCCCATTCAAAGCTGGCGTCATCGGTGAACAGCGACGCGGCGTCTGACCACATATTCTTGTCGATATAATAGCCGAACTTGCGTTGCAGCGTCTCGGCGGCCTTTTCCGCCTCGGACAGCGAGAGCGCCTCATCCAATGCGGCGCCCTGGAAGGTCAGCGCATCAAAATCCCCCACATCGGAGGCCACGCTCATGGCTTGCGGCGGCGCGAAAAAGCCGGTCAGGTTCGCGGTCGTGACGCCCGCATCGTTGCGGAAATGGAAGGGGGGCAGATAGACGCCGGGCCACGGCTCGTAATCCACGCTGGGCGGCGCGTCCGGCGTCAGCGTGGTGACGAAACGCGCGCCGGTGGGGTCTTCGCTGTTGGCCCAGCCAGTCTCGTAAGGGACGGTCACCGAATTGAACCAGTGCAACGACGCGATGCGCCACACATCATTCTGCTTAATATAGGAGACCTGATACGGCCCCTCTCCGACCAGGCCCTGCACGCCAAGTTCGCCAGTGAGCATGACGCCGCGCCAGCGCGCCTGCGCCGTTTCGCCATCCGGCGCGATATGAATGACGGGCATGACCTGGATCTGCTCGTTCAGCACGCCGTGCGGCAGGCCCTCCTGCCCGCCGCCATATTCCAGCAGATATTCGCGGACGCGCGCCTGCCCGCGATAGACGCCATCCAGCCCGATCTCGATGGTTCCGTCATCCGCGAACAGATCGGCGGCGTCTGCCCACAAACCGCGCGACATATAATGACCATAGTTATGCTGTAGCCGTCTGATATCCGCGGCATCCCTAGCGCGTGCGAGTCGCTGGCCCAGGGTTTCGATACGTTGCTGTAACGCGGCGCGTTCCGCCGCGTCTTCCTGCGCAGCGGGCGGCGCGCCGCAGGCGGCGAGCATGAGCGCGGCGAGAGCAGGAAGCATCGAGAGATTGCGCATCGTTGTCTCCATTGTCGTTTCGCCGGCCGGGCTCAGCGTTTTTCCGGCACGGCGAGGCCGCGCTGCACTGCCGGGCGCGCCTCTATCGCCGCCAGCCAGCGCAGAAGATGCGGCAGGCCGGACGCATCCACGCCGGAAAACGCATAACTCCGCGCCCAGCAGAAATTGGCGATGTCGGCGATGGAATAATCGCCGGCCAGAAATTCATGGTCTTTCAGCCGCGTATCCAGCACCGTCAGCAGGCGGAGCGTCTCATCCTGATAGCGTTTGACGCCATAGGGAATTTTTTCCGGCGCGAAGCGGAAAAAATGATTGGCCTGGCCCTGCATGGGGCCAAGACCGCCCATCTGGAACATCAGCCACTGGGTGACGAGGCTCTCGCCCTTTTCATCGGCGGGCATCAGCCTGCCGGTGCGTTTCGCCAGATAGAGCATGATTGCGCCGGATTCGAACACGGCGAAATCGCCATCATCCCGGTTGACGATGGCCGGGATGCGCCCGTTCGGATTGATCTTCAGGTACCAGTCCTGCTTTTGCTCGCCCGTCCCGATATTCACGGGATGGACGGCGTAATCCAGGCCCAGCTCCTCCAGCGTCACCGACGCCTTGTGCCCGTTTGGCGTGCCCCAAGTGTAGAGGTCGATCATGGCGTCCCGGCGGCGATGTCTTCATGTGTGCGCGCGACGATATAGGCGCGGATCGCCTCGCTGTCTTCCGGCGTCAGGACCGCGTCGAACGACGCCATGCCGGTAGGCGCCAGTGCGCCTTCCAGCAACACCGAGTCGAACGCTTCCTGCGAATTCAGGCGCACGCTGCGGCGCAGATCGGGCAGAATGCCCATCTGCACCGCGCCGCCGCCATGGCAACTGCCGCAGAAGACCGCGTAGAGGCCCCCACCATGCTCCACCGTTTCGCTGGAGGCTGTCAGCGCGGGCGGATTCATCGGCGGCAGATCGGGGTCGACAGCGGGCGGCAGAGTCGCGGTTCCGCCCAGCCTGTAAACCAGCACGCGCGAGCGATTGACCTGCTCATAGCCCTTCATATTGGTCGGGCCGGCGATGATGCCCCATGAGCCGCCGGTGCCGGCGACGATGGCGACATATTGCTCGCCATCGACGGCATAGGTAATCGGCGCGGCGATCACGCCGGTCTGGACCGGGCTTTCCCACAGCGTGGCGCCCGTTTCCGCGTCCAGCGCGGTGAACAGGCCGGAGCCCGTGCCCTGAAACACAAGGCCGCCATTGGTGGCCAGCGCGCCGCCATTGGCGGGGCCGGCGCGCTCCACACGCCAGACTTCCCGCTGCGCCACGGGATCCCAGGCGATCAGACGGCCAAACGTGCTTTCCAGCGTCTGCGCCGCGTCGAGGATGGCGTTCTGGCTGAAATCCACGGCCTGGTTGGTGGTCATGGCGGAGGGCGCGAAACCATCCGAGCCATCGGCGAAAACAAAGGGCGATCCGTGGATCGGGAAATAGACCAGCCCGGTATCGGGATGGAACGCCATCGAATGCCAGGTGTGCGCGCCGTTCGGGTTCTGCTGCGAGACGAACGGCTCGCCGGTTTCATAGAAACGCGCCGCGGGATTTTCCACCGGCCGGCCCGTCGCCATGTCCACATGCGTCGCCCAGCTAATGGGCGTGAACGGCTCGGCGGAGATCAGCTCTCCGGTCGCGCGGTCGAGCACATAGAAGAAGCCGTTTTTCGGCGCCTGCATGATGACCTGACGCTCCTGTCCTTCGATCACCAAATCGGCCAAGATCATCTGCTGCGTCGCGGTGTGGTCCCATGTCTCGCCGGGCGAGGATTGATAGTGCCAGACATATTCGCCGGTGTCGGGTCGCAGCGCGACGATGGAGGCGAGGAACAGATTGTCGCCCAGCCCGTCGCTGCGCACCTGATGGTTCCACGGCGCGCCGTTGCCAACACCGATATAAAGCAGGTCGAGATCGGGGTCGTAGGACATCGCGTCCCACACCGTGCCGCCGCCGCCCAGCGCCCACCATTCGCCAGCCCAGGTTTCGGCGGCGATGGCGAGGATCGGATCCTCAAAGCCCAGCTCCGGGTTTCCGGGCACGGTATAGAAGCGCCAGTCCAGCGCGCCGGTCTGGGCGTCATAGGCGTCGACATAACCGCGCACGCCGAACTCAGCGCCGCCATTGCCGATTAGCACCCTGCCCTTCACCACGCGCGGCGCGCCGGTAATCGTGTAAGGCATGGAGCGGTCGACGGTCAGCACGTCCCATAGCGGCGCGCCGGTTTCAGCATCCAGCGCGATCAGCCGGCCATCGATGGTTCCGACATAGACTTTACCCTCCCACACCGCGACGCCGCGATTGACCACGTCGCAGCAGGCGTTCACCGCCCACTGGCCATCGACCTCCGGGTCATAGTGCCAGAGCTGGCGGCCGGTAACCGCGTCATAGGCGTTCACCTTGCTCCAGGCCTCGGAGACATAGAGCACGCCATCCACCATGATCGGCGTGGCTTCCTGCCCCCGGTCGGTGCTGAGATCGGCGAACCATGCAAGCCCCAGCTCGCCGGCGTTTTCCGTATTGATCTGATCCAGCGAACTAAAACGCTGCTCGTCATAGGTGCGGCCGTGACTCATCCACTGGCCGGGCTCGCTGTCCGCATTGACGAGGCGCGCCGCGTTTACAGCGGCGGGACCGCTCGATGCATCCTGTGACGGGCCTCGCGCCGGCCCCGTCTCGCCGCAGGCGGCGAGGATCAGCGCCAGCACGGCGCCGGCGGCGCTGACAGACAGACGAGACACGGACGAGCGATGCAAAATTGTACAGGCCATGAACCCACCCTCCCCAGGGATATGCACGGGCCTGCGCCGCTCTCCCGACCGCGCAGGCCCTGAGCCAAACCTATCGCAGCCCTGCGACGAGTCACAGTCCCCGCAAGGCCGCGGAGGGAGAGTCTGTTGCGATGCCAACCTTTTTCATGCCGTAATTATCGATGTCAGCGAACTAGAATTTTGATTTTCGGACCGTCACTCTTTCCATTTGGAAAGTTGTTGTTTCATCTCTTCATTAGGAAGGTCACCAAGGAAACGGTCCAGACGTGCTGGGTCCGGTTCGTGCCGAGCTGCATCCAAGACAATTTCCCATCCTTCGACTTCTCTTGGGTCGCGGGCTAATATCACGCCGATACCATACTTTTGAGCGAGTTCTAGGATGCGATTGGCTTCGGCGCAGCCATCGAAGGCTTCACGATCACAGTGATAAAGCACATAAGAGCGATGGGCGGCTTCTCGATGCGCGATCGCTTCTAAGACACCCATGACGCCGACATTCGTGGCTGGCTTCACTTCGAATGTGACAATCTCAAGCCGCTTTGGGAGATACACATATCGGCGGATGCCAGCGGCCGTTATATCCGGGCGCGTAAAAGTTCCGCCCGTATCCTTGGCACCACGAGAATGCGTTTCTTCGACTTCAACCGAGTCAAATCCAAACCGATTAATCCACTTAGTCTTGATTGATGCCTTTAGCGGTTCATACAGTTCGCGTTCGGAATTTGCGACAAACGGCGCAACGGGCTCGGCTTCTTCCGCTTCGGCAGCCGTCAGTGACACTGAACCACCAAGTCCTCGGCCCGCCGTGATGTCTCCGTCTTTGATTAAACGTCCTTGGACTTCCCAATAGAAGCCCTCTTCCCAACCGAGTTCTCGTCGCAACCGAATATTGCCTGCGCTACCACCAAGCATTTCCAGCTTTGCTTTGAATTCACGCAGACGTTTGGCCGTGACCCGTACAGGTCCCACCATCACATAACCCTTTCTTCATTGCCCGGGCTGCGCGGCCAGAAGCTGGTGCGCGCGAGCGACCAGATTGGCGCGCAGCGCCTCTGCATCCGCCTCGCTGAGCTGGCCGGCGAAGCCGATCATGCCGTTCGCCTCCAGCGCGCCATGCAGCACCACAGCATCGAACGCATCCTGGCTGCCCAGCCGCGCGCTGTAGCGCAGGTCCGGGAACAGGCCGCGATTGCCGAACTGGGTCTCGTGGCACATGGCGCAATTATCGGTGAACAGCACGCGCCCCGCCTCGACGGTTTCGGCGCTGGCGGTCTGCGCCGGCGGATCGAGCACCAGCGGCGCGGCCGGCGGCGGCGCGGGCAGAATTTCGGTCCCGCCCAGCCGATAGACCAGAAGGCGCGAACCATTGGAATTGCCGTAGCCCGGCACGCCATAACCGACGAGCTGGGCGACATATTGCTCGCCATCCAGTTCATAGGACATCGGCGCGGCGACGACGCCGGCGTGGGTGTCCGTGCGCCACAGCTCCTCGCCCGTCTCCGCGTCGTGCGCGGCGAGCCAGCCATCGAGATTGGGCGAACCGGAGAACACCAGCCCGCCGGCGGTGGCCGCCGCGCCGGAGCCGACGCCGCCTTTGACCTCTGAACGCCAGACCTCGCGGCGCGCGACCGGATCCCAGGCGATCAGCCGGGCCTGGGGCCCGCGCGACAGATTTTCCACGCCGGGCTGGGTTTCCCAGATATCGGCCGGGACGGGGCCGCCAATGCCTGTGTTCGGGCCGGTGAAATTGGGCGTGAAGCTGGGCGGCGACGCCATCACCATGCTGGAATCGACAAAGGGCAGATACACAAGTCCGGTATCCGGGCTGTACGACCACGGATGCCAGGCGTGCGCGCCCTGCGCGCTGGGCGCGAGGATAAAGGCCTGACCCGTGTCGCCGAAGCGCGCGGCGGGATTTTCAATCGGCCGGCCGGTTTCCATGTCGACACCCGAGGCCCATGTCATCGGCGCGAAGGCGTCGGCCGAGATCAGCTCGCCTGTCCGGGCGTCCAGCACATAGAAGAAGCCGTTTTTGGGCGCCTGCATGACGACGCGCCGCTCCTGCCCGCCGATCTCCAGATCGGCGACCATGATCGGCTGGGTGGCGGTGTAGTCCCAGCTTTCGCCGGGCGTGGTCTGATAATGCCAGACATATTCGCCAGTCTCGGGATCAACCGCGACGATGGAGGCAAGGAACAGATTGTCGCCGCCGCCGGGGCTGCGGAACGCCGCGTTCCACGGCGTGCCGTTGCCGACGCCAAGATACAGGAGGCCGGATACGTCGTCATAGACGATGGCGTCCCACACCGTGCCGCCGCCGCCCAGAAGCCACCATTCGCCGTTCCAGGTCCCGGCGGCCATTTCCATCGCCGCGTTCTCGAACCCGTCCGCCGGATTGCCCGGTACGGTGTAGAAGCGCCAGACCAGATCGCCAGTCTCCGCGTCATAGGCGGAGACATAGCCGCGCGCGCTGAATTCCGCGCCGCCATTGCCGATGAACACCAGCCCCCGGGCCGCGCGCGGCTGGCCGGTGATGGTATAATAGAAATCAGCGTATTGCGGGTCGATTGTATTGGCGGTCCAGACTTCTTCGCCTGTTTCCGCGTCGATGGCGATCAGCCGTCCGTCATAGGCGCCGACATAGATTTTTCCGTTCCACGCCGCGACGCCGCGATTGACCACATCGCAACAGCCACGCCCGCCCCACTCGCCAGGAACCTCTGGATCGTACTGCCACAGCGTTTCGCCTGTCTTCGCGTCGAACGCATAGACCTTGGACCACGCCGTCGAGACATAAAGCACGCCGTCAATATAGAGCGGCGTCGCTTCCTGCCCGCGATTGGTGTCTAGGTCGGCGAACCAGGCAAGGCCGAGATCGCCGACATTCTCGCGCGTGATCTGGTCCAGCGGGCTGAAGCGCTGCTCGTCCCATGTGCGGCCAGAGGACAGCCACTGGCCCGGCTCAGCCGCGCCGGCGGCGGCCAGACGCGCGCCATCCACGGCGGCGGCGCCCTGAGACCCCGCCTGATCCTGAGCCTGACCTTGGGTCTGCGGCTCGCCGCAGGCCGCAAGCATCAGCGCCAACGCAACGCCAGACCCGAGCGCGCCGAAGCGCGCGCCGCGCAGATTGATCCCCATGACTGTCTCCCCCTTAGTCTTCCGCGTCGCCGCCCGCACCATCAGTCATCGTCCGCGGGCACCGGAGCCGCGCCCGGAAATGCTCCCGGCTGCATTGGCGTCTGCTGCGCCAGCGCGATCAGATAAGAGCGGATCGCCTGCGATTCCGTCTCATCCAGATAATCGTCGAACCCGGCCATGCCGTTCGCCGCCAGCGCGCCGTGCAGCACCACGGCGTCGAACGCGTCCTGGCTGTTCAGGCGGGCGCTGCGCCGGAGGTCCGGGAAGATTCCCCGCACCAGCGCATCGTCGCCATGACAGATGGCGCAATTGGCCGAATACAGATCCAGGCCGGCCTGAACGAGCTGGGCCGGCTGTTCGTCCCGTGGCGGGTTGATCGGCGCGGGTGTGAATTCCGGCGGCGGCGGCAGAACCGCGGTTCCGCCCAGCCGGAAGACCAGAAGGCGTGAGCCGTTAGAGGCGTAATAATCGACGCCCTGATTATTGCCAGCGGCGACCGCCACATATTGCTCGCCGTCCAGTTCATAGGTGATCGGGCCAGCGACAATGCCGGTATGCACCGGCGCCGACCAGAGTTTCTCGCCATCGGTCGCGCGATAGGCCGCGAACTCGCGGTTGGCGGAATTACCCTGAAAGACCAGCCCGCCGGCGGTGGCCAGCGTGCCGCCACCGCGTCCGCCATCGCCGAACGAGACGCGCCAGACTTCGCGCTGTTCCACCGGATCCCAGGCCATCAACATGCCCTCGGTCAGGCGCGGCGGAGCGCCCGGCTCGTTATAGAGGGCGAAGCCCGCGGCGAGATCGAGACCGAAATTCTGGGTGCGCGGGGTGGGATTAAACTCCTCCTCTGTCTGGGCGACATAGGGGAAATTGGTGTGCATGGCCGGGATGTAAACCAGCCCGGTATCGGGGCTGTACGACCAGGGATGCCAGCTATGCGCGCCGCCGCCGCTGGGCACCACGATTGCGCCTTCGCCGGTGATTTCATAGCGCGCCTCCGGCCGTTCGATAGGCCGGCCGGTCTCGTCCAGCCCCTCCGCCCATGTCACCGGCACAAACATCTCGCCCGACAGAAATTCGCCCGTATGGGCGTCCAGCACATAGAAGAAGCCGTTTTTCGGCGCCTGCATCAGCACCCGGCGCTCCAGCCCGTCAATGAGCAGATCGGCCGTCATCATCGGCTGGGTGGCGGTGTAGTCCCAGCTTTCGCCCGGCGTGGTCTGAAAATGCCAGCGATAGTCGCCGGTCTCCGGGGTCACCGCAACGATGGAGGAGAGGAACAGATTGTCGCCGCCGCCGGGGCTGCGCAGCGCCTGATTCCAGGGGCTGCCATTTCCGACGCCGAGATAGATCAGGTCGGTGACGGGGTCATAGGTGATGGCGTCCCAGGCTGTGCCGCCGCCGCCCAGCCGCCACCATTCGCCGCTCCAGGTCTCGGCGGCCCATTCCAGCTCGGGCTGTTCGAAGCCCAGCGCCGGATCGCCCGGCACCGTCCAGAAGCGCCAGACCAGATCGCCGGTCTCGGAATCATAGGCGTCGACATGACCGCGCACGCCGAACTCGGCGCCACCGTTTCCGATGAGCACCATGCCCTTCACCACGCGCGGGGCGCCGGTGATGCTGTAGGGCCAGTCCGGGTCGGTGGTCTGGACTGACCAGATTTCCGCGCCCGTTTCCGCGTCGATGGCGTTCAGCCGGCCGTCGATTGTGCCGACATAGATTTTGCCGTTCCACGCCGCGGCGCCGCGATTGACCACATCACAGCAGGCGTGAACCGCCCATTCGCCGGGCACTTGCGGGTCGTACTGCCAAAGCTCGCGGCCCGTACGCGCGTCATAGGCATAGACCTTGGACCACGCCGTCGAGACATAGAGCACGCCATCAATATAGAGCGGCGTCGCCTCCTGCCCGCGATTGGTGTCGAAATCGCCGAACCAGGCGAGGCCGAGATCGGAGACATTTTCCGTAGTGATCTGGTCGAGCGCACTGAATCGCTGCTCGGTGTAATCGCGGCTGTGGCTCATCCACTGGCCGGGCTCGGAATCCGCATTCACCAGACGCTCGAAATCCACGCCGGCGAACGCGGGGCGGGCGGGTGCGGCGGCATCCAGGGTCTCGGCGGCGGGAGACTCCGCGCCAGGCGTCTGCGCGGTGGGCGCCTGCGCATTATCGCCGCAGGCGGCCAGTCCGAGCGCGAACAGCGAGGCCAGCGCGGCCGCCGGTTTCGATGCGTTTCCGATAGTCATTTTCTTCTCCTCCGGGCAACCTGTCAGCCCGCCGGTCTGTTTCAGCTTGCTATTGATGATGATCGCCGTCTTCCGGCGATTCCATATCTTCACTGTCTGTCGCGGCGGCGGCGGCCTGTGGCGGAGCGGCGGACGGGCCCTGCGGCCCCCGCGCCAGCGCCTCATGCGCCTGCGCCACGCTATAGGCGCGCAGCGCCTGCGAATCCACCTCGCCCAGATCAGCGGCGAACCCGGCCATGCCGTTTTCGCTGAGCGCGCCGTGCAGCACCACGGCGTCGAACGCATCCTGACTGTTCAGGCGCGCGCTGCGCCGCAGATCGGGGAAGGTGGAGCGCGCGGCGCCGGAATCGCCATGACAGACGGCGCAGAAATTCTGGTAGAGCCGCTCGCCATGCGCCTCGATATCGGCCGAGGCGGTGCGGGCCGGGGGAGCGATGGGCGGCGGCGTGTATTCCACCGGCTCTGGCAGAACCGCTGTTCCGCCCAGCCGGAACACCAGCAGGCGCGAATAATTCGGCGCGTAATAATGCTGGGCGGCGCGGCCGGGGACCACGGCGATATATTGCTCGCCATCCAGCTCGTAGGCGATGGGCGCGGCCATCGCGCCGGTCTGCGTATCGAAGGTCCAGAGCTGTTCGCCCGTTACGGCGTGATAGGCCGCGAACTGGTCGCGCAGATTGCCCTGGAACACGACATCGCCGGCGGTGACGAGAATGCCGCCATTGGGGCCTTCGTGCCGGTGCGGGAATTCCCACACTTTTTCCTGCCGCACCGGATCCCATGCGAGAACCGAGCCGCCGAATTCGTGGCGCAGCTCGTCCGGCATCGGCCCGGCGTTCGCAGTGGCCGCCACGGGGTCGATACCCCAATTGGTGCCCACGGAGCGGAATTCAAAATTCTCATCGGTCTGGAAGGCGTAAGTCGTGTAACGCGCCGGGATATAGACGAGGCCGGTGCGCGGGCTATAGGCCATCGGGTGCCAGCTATGGCCGCCCGCCGGGCCGGGCGTGACCCATGCGGCGCCGCCGTGCCGGTCGAAGCGGGTTTCGGGATTCTGGATCGGCGCGCCGGCTTCGTCGATGCCCAGCGACCAGTTCACCGGCACAATCGGCTCTGCCGAGATCAGCTCGCCCGTATAGACGTCCAGCACATAGAAATAGCCGTTCTTGGGCGTCTGCATCACCACGCGGCGGTCCTCGCCGCCGATCTCCAGCGTCGCCACGATCAGCGGCGCGGTGGCGGTGTAGTCCCATGTCTCGCCGGGCGCGGTCTGATAGTGCCAGACATATTCGCCGGTATCGGGATCGAGCGCGAGGATGGAGGCGAGAAACAAATTATCACCGCCGCCGGGGCTGCGGATTTCGGCGTTCCACGGGCTGCCGTTGCCCGTGCCGATGAATACGAGATCGGACTCCGGGTCGTAGGCCATGCCATCCCACACCGTGCCGCCGCCGCCATATCGCCACCACTCGCCGTTCCAGGTTTCGGCGGCCATTTCCATAATTTCGTTTTCGAAACCGTCCGCGGGATTGCCCGGCACGGTCCAGAAACGCCACGCCTCCTCGCCCGTCTCGGCGTCATAGGCCGCGACGAAGCCACGCACGCCGAACTCGGCGCCGCCATTGCCGATCAGCACCTTGCCCTTCACCACGCGCGGCGCGCCGGTGATGGCGTAGCGATTGCGCGGCAGATCGGTGTGATCGAATGTGCGGGTCGACCAGACTTCCTCGCCAGTCCCGGCGTCCAGCGCGATCAGGCGGCCATCCAGCGCGCCGACATAGATTTTGCCGTTCCATGCCGCGGCGCCGCGATTGACCACGCCGCAGCAGGCGTTCTGCTGCCATTCGCCGGGCACTTTCGGATCGTAATGCCACAGCGTTTCGCCGGTGCGGGCGTCATAGGCATAGACTTTCGACCAGGCCGTGGTGACGTAAATCTTGCCGTCGATATAGAGCGGCGTCGCCTCCTGATTCTGGTTGGTGTCGAAATCGGCGAACCAGTCCAGGCCAAGATCGGCGACATTCTCTGTGTTGATCCGGTCGAGCGGGCTGTAATGCTGTTCCTCATAGCCGCGCCCGGTGGTGAGCCACTGGCCCGGCTCTGTGTCGATGGCCAGCAGCCGGTCATGATCCACCGCCGCGAGCGCGGCGCGCGCCGCCGGCGCGCCAGTCTGGACATCGGGCTGGGCGTCACTCTGAATGGTGGTCTGGCTTCCGTCGCCGCAGGCCGACAGCGCCAGCAAGGCGGCGAACGCGAGCGCGCCCGCCAGACTGCCCTGCACCACACCGCCAGAAATGGAAACGCCGGAAACACCCCGGCCGCGCCCGGTCATCATCGGCATCCTCCCCAGAAAACCCCGCAGTTCCGGCTCTTGGGCCGGATTTCAGCACAGCTTCCACCCCGGAACGCCGGGGCGCAAGGGCATGATCTGGAAAAGGCGGCTCTGGAGCCTGTCCGGCGTTTAGCGGCGGAGGTCGTCCCAGCGCCGGTTCTGGGTCAGCACGGCGCGGGCATAGTCGATATTATTGCGCGCCACCCCTACCGGCAGATCGACCAGCGCAAGCTGTTCCGCCTCGTCGAAGCGGCCCTGATAGGCGATGACCAGCGCCAGATTCTGCCGCGCCTGCGGCCCCGCGCCCGGCTGGGCCATCGCTTCGCGCAGCAGGCGCTCGGCGGTCTCTGCATCACCCGTGATGGCGTAGGACATGCCAAGATTGGTCAGCACCGCCGGATTGCCGGGCGCAATTTCCAGCGCCTGCCGGTAACGGCCGCGCGCCTCTTCATGCCGGGCCATCTGGTCGAGCATGACGCCGAGCAGCGAATAAGGCCGCCAGTCAGATGGCGCAGTGGCGATGGCGCGCTCCAGCGGCTCGATGGCGGCGGGCGGACGGCCTTCATCCAGCCGGGCCGAAGCCAGGACCAGCAGCAGGTCGATATCGTTCGGACGCTGCGCCAGCGCCTGGGACGCCACCATCGCGGCGCGGTCGGCGCTGCCGATCATTCGCAGCGAGCGGGCGAATTCCAGCGCCGCCTGCGGATCAGCCGGGTTACGCTCATATTCCGCGCTCCAGAAGGCGGCGCGGGCCATTGGCTCCAGTTGCGCGCTGGCGGCGCGCTGTTCGGCCATATTCGGCGGCGCGGCGGCGGCGGGCGCCGGAGACGGGGAACTGGTGGTCGCGCAGCCCGAAACAAGCAGCGCGGCGGCGATGGCGGAAAGGATGGAAGCCGGGCGAATCATGGTCCATGCCTGAAGCGGTTCGCGGGCGATGCTCATGCCTGCGCGTCAAGAATGCGTTAATGCTTTGGACCCGGCGTGGTCCGCGCGCCACATCAAGTCTGCATCAGAAGGCTGCATCAAGGAACTTCCATGACCGTGCGCGACATCCTGCCAGAGACACCTGCCCCGAACGCGGTTCCCATCCATGCGGTGGCGAAAGCGCATCTGGATGGCTGGCTGATGGAACAGCCGGAGACCCTGCGCGCCTGGGCCGGCGCCGCCGGGTTCAAGGCCGAGACGGGAAGGCTGCTGCTCGCCCCGCGCCCGGACGGCGGCGCGGACTGCGCGCTGCTGGGCCTTGGCGAAACCCCTGACGCCTGGAGCTTCGCCGCCGCCGCCGAACATCTGCCGCCCGGTGATTATCGGCTGGAATCGGCGCCCGTGGAATTTTCGCCTGACCGCATCGCGCTCTGCTGGGCGCTGGGGACCTATGTGTTCGACCGCTACAAGGCGCCGAAGCGCACACCGCCACGTCTGGCCCTGCCCGCCGGCGCCGACGCGGCCGAGGTGCGGCGGCTGTATGAGTCCATCGCACTGGCGCGCGATCTGGTGAACACGCCGGCCAGCGATATGGGGCCGGAGGAGCTGGCCGGGGCCGCCGGGGCGCTGGCCGCGCAGTACGGCGCCGAATTGCGCATCACCGCCGGGGACGAGCTGGCCGCCGGATTCCCGCTGGTCCACGCCGTGGGCCGCGCCGCGGACGCCAGCCGCGCGCCGCGCCTGATCGAGCTGGACTGGGGCGCGGCGGACGCGCCGCGCGTGGCGCTGGTCGGCAAGGGCGTGTGCTTCGATTCCGGCGGGCTGGACATCAAGCCCTCCGGCCCGATGCGCCTGATGAAAAAGGATATGGGCGGCGCCGCCGCGACGCTGGCGCTGGCGCGGCTGGTGATGGATGCGCGCCTGCCCGTGCGCCTGCATGTCGCCATTCCGGCGGTGGAGAATGCGATTTCCGGGAACGCCTTCCGCCCCGGTGACATTCTGAACAGCCGGAAGGGCCTGACGGTGGAGATCGACAATACCGACGCCGAGGGGCGGCTGGTGCTGGCCGATGCGCTGACCCGCGTGGCGGAGAATAATCCCGCGCTGACGCTGGATTTCGCCACGCTGACCGGCGCGGCGCGCGTGGCGCTGGGCCCGCAGCTTCCGCCCTTTTACACCGACGACGAGACCCTGGCCGCCGAGATCGAGGCGGGCGCGAAGGCGCAGCACGACCCGGTCTGGCGGATGCCGCTGTGGCGCGGCTATGACGACATGCTGAAAAGCCCCGTCGCCGATCTGGTCAATTCGCCCTCGGGCAGTTTCGCCGGTTCGATCGCCGCGGCGCTGTTCCTGCAACGCTTCGCGCCATCTGGTCCGTGGGCGCATTTTGACATTTTCGCCTGGAACCCGGCGGCGCGGCCCGGAAGGCCGGCGGGCGGCGAGGCGCAGGCGTGCCTGGCCGCCTATCATGTGCTGAAGCGCCGGTTCGGCGCGGAGGATGGAGCATGAGCGCGCGCGACCCCAGAGCAACGCCGGCGCGGCCGGACCTGGCGGCGGCGCATCTGCGCGGCCATGTGGAAGCGGCGCGCTATGCCGAGCCGGAACGCCATAGCTGCGCCGCGCCGGCGGCGCCGATCCGCCGCGCGCCGGACAGCGCGGCCGGGATGGACGACCAGTTGCTGTTCGGCGACGGATTCGATGTCTATGAGATCGCCAATGGCTGGGCCTGGGGCCAGAGCCAGACGGATTCCTATGTCGGCTATGTGCGCGCAGATCAGCTCTCGCAGGGAGGCGTGGCGCCGACGCACCGGGTGACGGCGCTGCGCGCCTTCGCCTTTTCCGAACCCGACCTGAAATCGGCGCCGGCCGCGCTGCTGAGCATGAATTGCCGCCTCGCCATCGTGGAGCGCGAAGGCCGCTATCTGCGCGCGCCCGGCGCGGGATGGCTGCACGAAATATGGACGGCGCCGCTGGACGCGCTGTGGCCCACGGACCATGCCGGGGCAGCCGAGCGGTTTTATGGCGCGCCCTATCTCTGGGGCGGCAAGGAGAGTCTGGGGCTCGACTGTTCCGGCCTTGTGCAGATGGCGCTGGCCGCCTGCGGCGTCGCGGCGCCGCGCGACACCGACCAGCAGGAGGCGGCGCTGGGCGCGCCGGTGGATTTCGGCGGCGACGGTTCCGGCCTGCAGCGCGGCGACCTGGTCTTCTGGCGCGGCCATGTCGGCATCATGCTGGACAGCGAACGCCTGATCCACGCCAACGCCTATCATATGGAAGTCGCCATCGAGCCGCTGGCCAAGGCGCGCGACCGCATCGGCATGGACGGGACACAGATCAGCAGCGTGCGGCGCCTGGGGTGATTCTCACCCCCGCGCGGGGGTTCCGCCGGCGGCGCGGACGAGGTCTTCCAGCGCCGCCGCCGCGCGGGCGAGGGCATCGGGGTCCGCGCTGCGCGCCACGATGTTCACGCCGCGCGCGGTCTCGTTGAAATACGGATAGGAGCCGATCTGCACGCCGCATTCGCGCTGCACACGCTCCATGCCTTCGGCGAGATCGCTTTCGCGCATGTCCGGCGCGCCGACCGTGATGGAATGCACAACGGCGCCGCCTTTAATGTGATGCGCCACATCTTCCAGCATCGCGCGCATGATTTTCGGCACGCCGGCCAGCACGAACACGTTTTCGATCTGGAAGCCCGGCGCGCCGGTGGCGGCGTTGACGATAAGCCGCGCATCACCGGGGATGCGCGCCATGCGGCGGCGGTTCGTATCTTCGTCCCGGTCCAGCGCGCGGCCGTAATGCGCCTGCATCACCGCCAGCGCGTCGGCGCGCTCCTTGATAGGGACGCCGAAGGCGGCGGCGACGCAATCGGCGGTGATGTCGTCATGCGTGGGGCCGATGCCGCCGGTGGTGAACACATAATCATAGCGGGTGCGCAGCGCGTTCAGGGCGGCGACAATCTCGTCCTGAATGTCGGGAACGATGCGCGCCTCCGCGACCCGCACGCCGAGCGGCTGGAGAAAATCGGCGATGGCTTTCAGGTTCACATCCTGGGTGCGGCCGGACAGCAATTCGTCGCCGATCAGCAGTACGCCCGCCGTGACCGGATGCTCCGCCATGCTGTCCCTCTCTTTAATTCGCGCGGCGATCATCGCCCCGCATTGGCCGTGGCGAAAGGGGCCGCGGGCGTGGCGTTGCGCGGGCGCCACAGTGGCGTTCGCATCCGCAGCAGGCCGCTAGTGCTTATGCCGCAGCGCGGTAGAGTGCGTGCCCCTCGCGCATGGAAGCGGACCCGGGCATGGCCAACCTCAAAACCATCGGCATTGTCGGCGCGGGCCAGATGGGCGCCGGAATCGCCCATGTCTGCGCCCTGGCCGGATATCATGTGCTGCTGTCGGATGTTTCGGAGGAGCGGCTGGCGGCCAGCAGGGAGATGCTGGAGCAGAGCCTGGGCCGCAAGGTCGCCAAGGACGCGATCAGCCAGGCCGACGCCGACGCGGCGCTGGGCCGGGTGAAGGCCGCCGTGGGGCTGGACCATCTGGCCAAGGCCGATCTGGTGATCGAGGCGGTGACCGAGGACGAGCAGGTCAAGCGCGCGATCTTTTCCGATCTGCAAAGCGTGATGAAGCCGGGCGCGCTGCTGGCCACCAACACGTCTTCGCTGTCGGTGACGCGGCTGGCGGCGGCGACCGACCGGCCGGAGAAATTCATCGGCCTGCATTTCATGAATCCCGTGCCGGTGATGAAGCTGGTGGAGCTGATCCGCGGCATCCAGACCAGCGACGAGACCTATCGGACCGCCATCGAACTGGTGGAGCGGCTGGAGAAGGAACACGCCACGGCCGAGGATTTTCCGGCCTTTATCGTCAACCGCATCCTGATGCCGATGATTAACGAGGCGGTCTATGCGCTGCATGAGGGCGTGGGCACGGTGGACTCCATCGACCGCGCCATGCGGCTGGGCGCCAATCACCCGATGGGGCCGCTGGAGCTGGCGGACTTTGTCGGGCTCGATACCTGTCTGGCGGTGATGCGTGTGCTGCACGAGGAGCTGGCCGACACCAAATACCGGCCCTGCCCGCTGCTGGTGAAATATGTCGAGGCCGGATGGCTGGGCCGCAAGGCAAGCCGGGGCTTCTACGACTATCGCGGCGAAACCCCGATCCCGACGCGGTAGGCTCTGGCGCGCTGAGCGTCATTTCGCTGACTTCAGCGTCGCCAGACGCGATACCTGATTCACATAGGCGTCGAGCGCTTTGCGCCCCGCTCTGGTCAGCGCCGCGGTGGTGCGCGTCCGCTTGCCTTCGATGGCGCGTTTTATCGTCACATATCCCGCGTCCTCGAGCTTTGAGAGATGGGTGGAAAGATTGCCGTCGCTGAGGGCGAGTTCGCGCTTTAGCGTGTTGAAGTCCGCCGTTCCGGCGCCGACCAGATAGGCCACAATGCCCAGGCGCGCGCGGACATGGATCACCTCGTCCAGCGCCGTAAAGTCGAATCCTTCCGCGCTCATGCCACTGCGCCAGCAGGGCGGGCGTCATCGTCCCTCCGCGCTTCGCGGATCAGCACCAGCCCGGGAATGAAAGCCAGCAGCAGCAGGCCGGCAGTCGAGGTCGGGAAGACCGCCAGCGTGAGCGCATACCAGATTGCGACCGCCGCCGACCCCGCCGCCACGAACAGCGCCCAGAATCTTCCAGCCGTCAGTCCCCAAACCCACCAGGCCAGCGCCCAGATCACCCAGAACATCACCGGAATAACGCTGAACAACGCCGCGCCGGGCAGGCCGTATCTGGGGTCGGTCAGCTCGGCCGGCAGCCTGTCGCCAAGCGTGGCGTGCAGCATCAGAAAAGCCGCGATAATTGCCGCCATCGCCAGCATGCCGCCGGACCAGAGCGCTCCGGCCACGACGTTGCCCGGCGCAATCGCGGCGGGGCGCCGGCGCAGACGCAGGATCGTGGCGATGATTACGCCAAGCCCGGCCAGAACCAGCGCCCACGGGATATAGGCGTAAATCATCCCTCTCAGGGACATCGGCGCGGAATTCCAAGCCTGCTGCTGAAACAGTGGCACGCCAAAACCATACATGATCCAGAACCCGGCTGCCGCCGCGAGACTCCAGATCAATGCGCGCCGCAATCGCCGGGGAGAGACGTCCCCGCTGCTCGCGATCACCGCGAACACGAGCAGGCCCGCAACGAATTCCATTCCGGTAAACGGCAAATACTGGCTGACGGAATCCTTCAGCCACAGAGCGGCGCACCCGAGCCCGATAAAGCCGCCGAAGGCCGCCAGCAGCGCTCCGCCAAGTGGCGGCCCCTGCCGCCCCGCCTGCGCCATTCGCCGCAGCCAGGCGACGTCCCGATCCAGCGTTCCTGTGTCCGCCATTTTCGATTCCTCCGGCATTTGACCCGCGCAAGCATAACTTTGCATTACAAAGCACTTTATATCAAGGAAAAAATGGGCGTGGAAAGCGGTGGCCACACTTCAATCGCAGGCATGCGTCATTGGCGCCGCGCGGTTGTGCCGCCGGATCATAGGAAATTGAGGGAAGCGGGGCGCCCGCGGGGAACGCGGGTGTTCCTGTTCTGGTACGTATGGTGCGCCCCCTTTGAGCGCCCCGCGCGTGGATTTGCCGGAACGTCTCCGTCCCGATTCCAGTCCAGGGTTTT
>JBJHDH010000024.1:0-49739 GCA_050486445.1 Euryhalocaulis sp. | reverse complement strand
ATCCTCCCCTGCGCGTAGCGCGGGGGAGGGGGACCATCGAGCGAAGCGAAGATGGTGGAGGGGGCGGACGCAGCATAAATGTCAAAAACCGGGGCGCATCCGTTCCGGCCCTCGCGGAATCCGCTCGGGCGTTCGAGGCTCAAATCGCAATACGATTTGTCGCTGCGCGACCGCCTCTCACCCCCTCACCGCCTTCGGCGGTCCCTTCCCCCCGCTTCGCAGGGGGAGATCAACCGCGCGCTGACATGGACGCTGGTGGACTCTGGAGCGCGCTTCGTGACGCGCATTCATCGCAGTCGCGATGAATGCGCGCCTCAGCAGGAGGGTGCGCGCGGGGGAGAAGCCATAGCTCAGCCGAACCGCGCCTTGTCCTTTGCGATGCGGGCGGCGAGCGCCTTTTTCTGGCGGGCGAGGTCTTTGGGGCCGGCGCCGCCGCGCGTGACGCGCCGCGCCAGCGACGCTTCCGCCGACCAGCCGTCTTTGCCAAAATCTACGCCGAGCTTTTCCTTGGCCAGCGCGTCCAGCGCGGCGCCCCCGGCGGCGGCCTCGCGCGCCAGCGCGCCGACCTCGGCATGGGCCTGACGGAACGGCGTTCCGCGCGCCACCAGCGCATCGGCGATGTCCAGCGCGGCGAGTTCCGGCGCGCTGGCCGCGGCCTTCATGCGCGACAACTGGAACACCATCGTATCATACATGCCGGCGAAGGCTTCCAGGCCGCGATTCACCTGATCGAGCGCGTCGAAGACCGGCTCCTTGTCCTCTTGCAGATCGCGGTTATAGGCGAGCGGCAGCGATTTCAGCGTGGCGAGGAAACCGGCCAGATCGCCGATGACCCTGCCCGCCTTGCCGCGCGCCAGTTCCGCGATGTCCGGATTCTTTTTCTGCGGCAGCATGGACGAGCCGGTGGAATAGGAATCGTCCAGCACCACGAAGCCGAACGCCGAGGACGACCACAGCACGATCTCCTCGCCCATCTTGCTGAGCCGCACGCCGATCATGGCGAGCGCGTAGAGCGCATCGGCCACGAAATCGCGATCCGACACCGCGTCGAGCGAGTTTTCAAACGCCGCCGCGAAACCGAGCGCCTTTGCATTGCCGGCCGGATCGAGCGGCAGGCCGGAGCCGCCAAGCGCCCCGGCGCCAAGCGGACTGACATCCAGCCGCCGCCGGGCATCGTGCAGACGGTCAAGATCGCGCGCAAAGCCCCAGCAATGCGCCAGCAGATGATGCGCCAGCGTCACCGGCTGGGCCGGTTGCAGATGCGTGAAGCCGGGCAGCGGCGCGGCGCCAGCCTCGTTCGCACGGGCGGACAGCACCTCCATCAGCGCGATGACGCGCTCCGCTGTGTGCGTCAGCTCCCGCTTCAGGAAGAGGCGGAAAGCTGTGGCGACCTGATCGTTACGGCTGCGCCCCGTATGGATGCGCGCGCCCGCCTCGCCGGCGATCTCGGTCACGCGGCGTTCGATCACGGTGTGGATGTCTTCGTCCGACGGCTTGAAACGGACGCGGCCTTCCAGCAGCTCCGCCTCCACCTCGTCCAGCGCGTCCAGCGCCATCCGGGCGTCCTTCTGGGTCATCAGGCCGGACCCGGCCAGTCCGCGCACATGCGCGCGCGAGCCAGCAATGTCGTCCAGCCCCAGCCGCCGGTCGAAGGACAGACTCTCGGTATAGGCCATCAGCGAGTCTGACGGGCCGGACGCGAAGCGGCCATGCCACAGGGTTTGCGCCCCCGGAGTCTTGCCTCTGGGCGTTTTGACCTTCGCGGATTTCGCGGGCGTTTTCGCCATCACTGGTTCCGGCCGCGCGAGGCCGGCCCCTGTTTCATCGACCAGACCTGCGTGGCCAGGCCCCAGAGCCGCACGAAACCGGCGGAGTCATCATGCCGGAACGTGTCTTCCGCCTCATAGGTCGCCAGCTCGTAATCATACAGGCCGCGCGGCGCGCGGCGCCCGTTGGCGTAGCACCGGCCCGGCTCCAGCGCGAGCCGCACCTCTCCATCGAGCACCTGATCGCAGGAGGTGAAGAAGGCGTCGAGCGATTCCCGCAACGGGCTGAACCACAGGCCGTCATAGGTGAGCTGCGCATATCTGGGCGACAGGTCGCGGCGCACGACGGAGAGGTCGCGCTCCAGACACATCGACTCCAGTTCGGCGCGCGCGGCGTACAGCGCCAGCGCGCCCGGCGCCTCATAACACTCGCGCGACTTGATGCCGACGCGGCGGTTCTCGACCATGTCCAGCCGGCCCCAGCCCGTCGGACCGACGCGCGCGTTCAGCGCGATCACCAGCTCGTGCGGCGGCAGCATCTTGCCATCCAGCGACACCGGCTTGCCGGCCTGGAAGCCGATGACGATCTCGCCTTTGGCTTTGGCGTCGTCTTTCGCGGTCAGGCTCCAGATATCGTCCGGCGGCGCGTTCCAGGTGTCTTCCAGCGCGCCGCATTCGATGGCCCGGCCCCACAGATTGTCGTCGATGGAATAGGGCTTGGCTTTCGACTGCTCGATGGAGATGCCGTGCTTTTCGGCATAGGCCATCGAATCCGCCCGGGTGAAGCCCCATGTGCGGACCGGCGCCAGCACCTCCAGTTCCGGCGCCAGCGCGCGGCAGGAGACCTCGAACCGCACCTGATCGTTGCCCTTTCCGGTGCAGCCATGCGCCACCGCGTCGGCGCCGTATTCGCGCGCGGTTTCCACCATCAGTTTGGAGATCAGCGGCCGCGACAGGGCGCTGACCAGCGGATAGCGGTTTTCATAGAGCGCCCCGGCGCTGAGCACGCGCTGGCAGAAATCGCGCGCGAATTCCTCCCGCGCGTCGACGATTTTCAGGTCGGCGACTTTCGCCTCCTTCGCCCGGCGGTTCAGCCGCTCCCAGTCGGTTTCCTGCCCCACATCGATGGAGAGGGCGATGATGTCGGCCTTTTCCGTCTCGCGGAGCCATGCGGCGAGCACCGAGGTGTCGAGGCCGCCGGAATAGGCAAGGACGATCTTTTTGGGCATGTCCGTCTCTTTTACCGTTTGTCAGTTGGTCAGTTGCGCCAGCGCGCGCATGCGGCCGGCGAAGGTTTTTACATTCACACCGTCGCGCACCGCGACAAACACCGTGTCGTCGCCGGCGATCGTGCCGGCGATCTCTTGCGGCGGATTCTGGTCCAAAGCCGCCGCGATAAGATGGGCGCAGGCCGGCGGCGTCTTCAGCACCAGCAGCGCGCCCGCCGCCTCCACGCTCAGCACATATTCGGCCAGCACGCGGCGCAGCGGCGTTTCCGCCATCGCCGGGGCCTCTCCGGGCAGCACATAGGCCAGGGAGCCATCCTCTCCGGCGCGGGCGCGCACCGCGCCCAGCTCCTCCAGATCGCGGCTGAGCGTCGCCTGCGTCGCCGCGCAGCCCTGCTCTGCCAGACGCTCAGCCAGTGCGCTTTGGCTGGCGATGCTTTCCTCGCGCAGCAGGCGCGCGATCATCGCCTGACGCCGCGTCTTGCCGGGGCGGTCAGCCATCACTGCCTCGGAGCAGATACGCCAACGCGCCGCGCGCCGAATGCATCCGGTTTTCCGCCTGCCGCCAGACAAGGCTGGCGCCGGAGTCGAGAACACTATCCGTAACTTCGAAACCCCGTTTCGCCGGCAGGCAGTGCAGGAACACCGCGCCGTCCCGCGCCGCCGCCATCAGGGCGCTGTTCACCTGATAGGGCGCGAAGATTTGCTTACGCTTTTCGTTCTCTGCCTCCTGACCCATCGAGGTCCAGACATCGGTATAGATCACGTCGGCGCCCCGCACGGCCTCTTTCGGGTCGGCGGTCTGCACCACCTCCGCGCCCAATGCGCTCCAGGATTTCAGCTCCGCATCCGTGGCGTCGAAGCCTTCCGGCGCGCCAAGCCGCACCGAAACGCCAACCATCGCGCAGGCGGCGGCCAGCGACCGGGCGACATTGTTCACGTCGCCGACATAGGCCAGCGTGACGCCCTCCAGCCGCCCGCGCGCCTGCTGCACGGTCAGCAGGTCGGCCAACGCCTGCAAGGGATGCTCGGCGTCGCTCAGCATGTTCACCACCGGAACCGGCGAGGCCGCGGCCATGCCGCGCAGCAGCGCATGATCCCGCACCCGCGCGGCGATCAGCCCGTGATAGCAGGCCAGCGTGCGCGCCACGTCTTCCGGGCTTTCGCGCGTGCCGATGCCGACTTCGGCGTCGGTGATATAGACCGGGTGGCCGCCGAGCTGATGAACCGCCATCTCCATCGAATTGCGCGTGCGCGCGCTGGGGTGCTGGAACACCAGCGCCGCGCCCTTGCCGGCCAGCGGCCGGCCGGAATCGCCCTGCGCCAGATTCAGCACAGCCTTCACGCCTTCCGCGCCAAGGTCGGTGACTGCGAGAAGATGGTTTGCCGTTTTTCCGGTCATCTTGTCGGGCTCACTCTATCCGTGCTCCGGGGGGCAGCGGCGCCGCCCCCTTGGTATAGATCATGGTGCCGACGCCGGCGCGGGTCAGCAGCTCCAGCAGCACGACGCGCGGCTGGCGGCCATCCAGCATATGCGCGCGCGGCACACCGCCCTCCAGCGCCGCCAGGCACGACTCGACTTTCGGCGCCATGCCGCCATCGAACGTGTTCGCGCCGTATTGCTTCTTCAGGTCTTCATAGGCGATGTGCCGCACCAGCGTGGTTTCGTCCTTCGGGTTTTCCAGAAGGCCCGGCACATCGGTCAGGGCGATGAATTTCTCGGCCTTCAGCGCAGCGGCCAGCGCGCCGGCGGCGAGGTCGGCGTTGACATTATAGGCCTGCCCCTGCGCATCGACGCCGATGGTCGCGATCACCGGAATGATGTTCTCCGCGATCAGCCGCTCCAGAATCGTGGTGTTGATTGCGGTGACCTCGCCAACAAAGCCAAGATCCGGGTTGCGCGGCGCGACCTGGATCAGCGCGCCGTCCTCGCCCGACATGCCAACGGCGATGGGGCCGTGCAGATTGATCGCGGCGACGATGTCGCGATTGATCCGGCCGACCAGAACCATGCGCACGATGTCCAGCGTCTCCGCATCGGTGACGCGCAAGCCGCCCTTGAATACCGCCTTCTTGCCCAGCTTTGCCGACAGTTCGCCGATCTGCGGGCCGCCGCCATGCACGACGACGGGCCGGACGCCGACCGAGCGCAGCAGCGCCATATCCTCGGCGAAGCGGCGGATCAGCGTCTCGTCCTTCATGGTCGAGCCGCCCAGCTTGATGACGATGATTTTGCCCGCGAACTTGCGGATATAGGGCAGCGCGTCGATCAGAACGCTGGCCACCGTCTCGGGGGAGTTCGCCGCGCTCATGACCGGCCCATATTCTCTTTGATGTAGTCGTGCGTCAGATCGACGGTGAGCACCTCGCCCACGCCCGGCCCTTCGCCGATACAGACATCCAGATCCCATTCGTCCTGCTGCATCGCCTTGATCGCCGCCTTTTCATCGAACGGGATTTCAAGACCGCCATCGGCGACCAGCACGCCGCCATAGGCGACGCTGGACTTTTCCGGGTCCATCGCCACGCCGGCCACGCCCGCCTCGCACAGCACCCGGCCCCAATAGGGCAGTTCGCCGAAGAAGCTGCATTTGACCAGCGAGGATTCCGCGATCTGCCGCGCGCATTTGCGCGCCGCCTCCACGTTTTCCGCGCCGCGCACCCGCACCCGCACCACTTTCGTCGCGCCTTCGGCGTCGCGCGCCAGCTCCAGCGCCAGCGCGGCGCAGGCCCGCGACACCGCGTCGGTCAGCGCCTCGCGTGAGGGCGCCGCGCCCTTGCCGGAGGCCAGCAGCAGGCAGGTGTCGTTGGTCGAGGTGCAGCCGTCGATGGTCAACGAGTTGAAGGTGGGGCCGACCGCGTCTTTCAGCACGGCGCGCAGGGTTTCGGGATCGGCCTGCGCATCGGTGGTCAGCACGCAGATCATGGTCGCCATATTGGGCGCCATCATCCCGGCGCCCTTCACCATGCCGCCGACGCGGAATCCATCCCCCTCCACCACCACCGTCTTGGCGTGGGTGTCGGTAGTGAGGATAGCGTTGGCGGCGTCCTCGCCGCCCTCTTCCGACAATTGCTGTTTCAGGTTCGGGCCGGCGGCCGCGATCTTGTCCATCGGCAGGAAGTCGCCGATCAGGCCGGTGGAGCAGACCAGCATGGTCTCCGCCGCCGCGCCCGCCGCGTCCGCCGCCACGCTCTGCATCGCCCGCGCATCGTCCAGACCGCGCGCGCCGGTGCCAGCGTTCGCATTGCCGCTATTAACGATGACGCCGCCGACCCGGCCGCCGGTCCGCTCCAGCACCTCGCGGCACAGTCTCACCGGCGGCGCGGCGAAGGCGTTCTGGGTGAACACCCCGGCGGCGGACAGCATGGCGCCGCCCTCGCCCGCGACCAGCGCGAGGTCCAGCCGCTTGCGCTTGATGCCGGCATGAACGCCGGAGGCGACAAACCCTTTGGGTGCGGTGACGCTCATGGATAGACTCCCGCGACCGGCAGACCGGAGGTTTCCGGCAGGCCGAACATCAGATTGGCGCATTGCAGCATCTGGCCCGCCGCGCCCTTGCACAGATTGTCGATGGCGCAGAGGGCCAGCACGCGCCCGGTGCGCGCGTCGTAGCGCGCGGTGACGAAGGCGGCGTTGGAGCCCAGCGCCCATTTCACCGCCGGGCTCTGCTCTGTCACATGCACGAAGGGCTCGTTTTTCCAGGCGTCCCGCAGCGCCGCCAGCGGCGCGTCCGGATCCATATCGCGCGCGGCGGGGGCGCTGCATGTCGCCAGAATGCCCCGGTTCATCGGCGCCAGATGCGGCGTGAACAGAACCCGGCCGCCCAGATTCATCTCCATCTCCGACGTGTGCCGGTGATTGAGGAGGCCATAGGCGGCGAAATTCTCGTCCACCGTGTTGAAATGCGTGCCGGGCTTCGGAACGCCGCCGGCGCCGGAAACGCCGCTGACCGCATCGACGACAATTTGCGAGACGTCGATCAGGCCGGCATCCGCAATGGGCTTCAGCGCCAGAGTCGCGGCGGTGGGATAGCAGCCGGGCGCGGCGACGAATTGCGCGGCCTTGATCTGCTTCCGGTGCAGTTCCGGCAGGCCATAGACGAATTTGGACAGCAGATCGGGCCGGTGATGCGCATGACCGTACCATTGCGCATAGGATTCCGCGCTATCCAGCCGGAAATCGGCGCCAAGATCGACGATCTTCGCGCCGCAGCCAATCAGATCGTCCGCGATCTTCTGCGTTTCGCCATGCGGCAGCGCGGCGAACACCACGTCCAGCCCGGCCAGCTTTGCCGGCGCATAAGACTCGAATTCCAGTCCCGGATACGCCAGCGCCAGATGCGGATGCGTAGCGGCCAGCGCCTCCCCCGCCTTGGTGTTGGCGAAGGCGCGAACAACCTCGAACGGGCCGCCCGCCAGAAGGCGCAGCAGCTCGCCCCCGACATAGCCCGAACTTCCCAGAATGGCGGCGCGTTGTTTCATCGTGCGCGGATAGAGCAATGTGGATAATTATGCAAGAAGAAAATTTTTATTCATTTTGGGATTGGAAGAGACTTGTGATGAGCATGTTCCTTCAGGCGCGGCTCCCTCCCCCACCGGGGGAGGGTTGGAGTGGGGGCGTTGCGGCGTCATCCAGACTTCACCCTGCGCAAATTTTCCACCCCACCCTTGCCCTCCCCTCAAGGGGAGGGAATCCGTTGCGCGTCACAAACCGGGTATGCCTTGAAATCACTCATGACACAGACACCGAAGACTGGCGCGCAAGCGGCATGGCCGCGAATCCAGGGCCAAGCTAGAAGGCCGCGATGACAGAGATGCGAATCCTGCCGGGAAAAACGGCTGTCGTGATCGGCGGGGGCGCTATCGGGCGCGTCTGCGCCCTGCGTCTGCGTCAGGCCGGGGCCGAGACCATCGTGCTGGACCCCGGCAAAGACCCCCTGCCCGCCTGGCACGGCAATGCCGGGCATCTGTGCCTGGAACAGCCGGAGCCCTGGGCCAACTGGTCCAATATCGGGCGTGCGCCGGCCAAGCTGTTCGCCGTGGACGGGCCGCTGGATTTTATCGGGCGCGATATTGGTTGGTGGCTGTCCTGGAGTCTGCGCTTTATCGGCGCGGCCGGCCGGTTCCGCGCCGGGACGGCGGCGCTGGCCCCGCCGCTGGCGAAGGCGCGCCCGGCCTGGGAGGCGTTGCTGGCTGATATCGGGCGGCCGGACCTGTTGCATGGCGGCGGGCATTTTGTGGTCTGGCACACAGACGAGACGGCCGAGGCCGGGCTGCGCCGCTATGCGGCGGCGGACACCGGAACCGCCGATCCGCGCCCGGCGGCGGCGGAGGAGCTGGACCGGCTGTCCCATATGCTGGGCCAGCGCATTGGCGGGGCGATCCGCTTTCGCAACACCGCCCATGTCGAGGGGCCGGGCGCGGTGGCGCAGGCGCTGGAAGACGCGCTGGACAGCATTGGCGCGATCCGCCGCGCCGAGGCCGTGACGCAAATTGTCGTCGATCAGGGCCGCGCCGTGCTGCATCTTTCGGGCGGCGAGACGGTGCGCCCCGATCTGGCGCTGGTCTGCGCCGGGCCGTGGTCGCGCGGGCTGATGCGCGAGGCCGGGCATCGCACGCCCCTGATCGCCGAGCGCGGCTATCATGTGCAGACGCAGGACCATGACTGGCCCGAGGACATGGCGCCGGTGCTGTTCGAGGACCGGCACGTGATCTGCACCCGGTTTCCCGACGGGCTGCGCGCGACGTCGTTTTCGGAATTCGGGCGCCCGGACAGACCGGCCGACCCGCGCAAATGGGCAAGCCTCGAACGCTGGCTGAGCGAGATGGGCGTGCCCGCGCGCGGGCCGTTCGAACGCTGGATGGGATCGCGCCCGACTTTGCCGGACTATCTGCCCGCCATCGGCCGCAGCCGGCGGGCGGAAAACCTGCTCTACGCCTTTGGCCATTCACATCTGGGCCTGACGCTTTCGGCGGTGACGGCGGATTATGTTCTCGGCCTGGCGCGAGGGGTGGAGAGCCCCGAAATCGCCCCGTTCGACATCGAGCGGTTCGCGTAGATTCCCCCCGCCCGCCCCGCTAAGCTTCACCTCAAAGAATACCGGGGAGGATATGATGAGCGATTTTCTGGAAGCCCGTCTGGAGCATGTGTTCGATATCCGCGTCGATTTCGGATCGGACCGGATGCTGTCGCCGCCAATGGCCAGCGGCTGGAGCCATGGATACACGCCGCCGCATGGCGGGGTGATCAGCGGGCCGCGCCTGAACGGGACCGTGGTGCCGCATTCGGGCGGCGACTATGCCCTGGTGCGCCCTGACGGCGTGGTGGAGCTGAACACGCACTATATGCTCCAGGCCGATGACGGGACGATGATTTACATCAATGGCACCGGCTATCTGGTACAGGGCGGAACGGAGCAGAACGAGCAAGGTCTGGTCCAGCCGCAATATTTCAAATTCACTCCGCGCTTCCGCGTGGAGCACGGGCCGCACGAATGGATGATGCGCACCGTGTTCGTCGCGGCCGGCGAACGCCGCACAGACCCCGACCATTCGCTGTTCCGCTATTACGCGGTGGTGTGACGGACTCCATGACGCAGGAATTCGATTACGTCATCGTCGGCGCGGGGTCGGCGGGCGCGGTGCTGGCCGCGCGGCTGAGCGAGGATGCGCGGACGGAAGTTGCGCTGCTGGAGGCCGGAACGGGCAATCCGGAGGATTTCCTGATCCGGATGCCGCTGGGGATGCTGAAGGCCATTCCGAGTCCGAAATACAGCAAATTCTATTTCACGGAGCCGGAGCCGCATCTGAACGGGCGCAGCATCGCGCTGCCGCGCGGGCGGATGCTGGGCGGTTCGTCCTCCATCAACGGCATGTTCTATATGCGCGGACACAGCCGCGATTATGACCGCTGGGCGCAGATGGGGAACGCGGGCTGGTCCTATGCCGACGTGCTGCCCTATTTCAGAAAGATGGAGACGAGCTGGCGCGGCGAAGGACCGTATCATGGCGGCGCCGGCCCGCTGCACGTCATTCCGAACGCGAAGGACTGGCTGCTGCACGATCTGGTGATGGAGAGCGCGCGCGCCTGCGGCTATCCGGTCACTGACGATATTCACGGCGAGCAGGAAGAAGGCGTGACGCTGGGCGAGCTGACCATCGACCCGAAGGGGCGGCGCGTCAGCACCTGGACCGCATATCTGAAGCCCGCGATGAACCGGCCGAACCTGACCGTTATCACCGGCGCGCCGGCGTCGCGCATCCTGTTCGAGGGCCGGCGCGCCATCGGCGTGGAATACACGCAGGATGGCCAGACGAAGTCCGTGCGCGCCGGCAAAGAAGTTATCGTATGCGGCGGCACGTTCCAGTCGCCGCAGCTTTTGCTGCTGTCGGGCGTCGGCCCGGCGGAGCATCTGCGCGGGATGGGCGTCGGCGTGGTGCACGATCTGCCGGGGGTCGGCCAGAATTTGCAGGAGCACGCGCATGTGCCCCTGCTGTTCGCGGCGAAAAAGCCGGTGACATTTCTGAACCAATTGCGCATCGACCGCGCGGTGCTGAACGTGCTGCGCTGGCAGTTCACCGGTCAGGGACCATTCTCGCGCCAGGTCAACAGCGCCAATTTCATCCTGCGCACCGATCCGAGGCTGGAGCAGCCGGACGTGCAGCTCTGGTCCAACCCGATCTCGCTCCTCGCCGATCTGTGGGGCGCGCCGTTCCTGAAAAAGCGCGTGCCGCACACATTCAGCGGCGACGTAATCCTGCTGCATCCGCGGAGCCGGGGCCATGTGCGCCTGAAATCCGCAAATCCGGCGGACGATCCGGCGATTCATCTCAATCTCTTCTCCGACCCTTCGGACCTCGCCACCGCGCGCGCCGGTATCCGCATGTCGCGGCGGGTCTATCAGTGCGGGCCGATGGCGGAGCTGGCGGGACCGGAAATCCTGCCCGGCGCGGATGTGGACGACGATGACGCGCTCGACGCCCATATCCGCGGCAACGCGGCGGTGAACATGCATCCGGTCGGAAGCTGCGCGATGGGAACCGGGCCGGGCGCCGTGGTCGATCCGCAATTGCGCGTGCACGGGCTGGACGGTCTGCGCGTGATCGACGCCTCTGTGATGCCCGACCTGCCCGGCGGCAACACCAACGCCCCCACCATTATGATCGCGGAGCGCGCCGCCGACCTGATCCGCGGCCGCTCTCTGCCGCGCGAGGATCCGCGCGGGGGGAGCTAGTCCCGCGCGCCGAGGGCGCGGATGGTGGGCGTATTGTCCAGCGCCATGTGTTCGATGGCGGGGGCGCGCAGCCGCAGATGCGCGAACACGGTGCGCGCGCCGTCCAGATCGGCCTCGCCGACGGGGCGGAGATGCGCGGCGCCGTCGCGCGTGGCGGGCAGGATAACCAGTGTCACCGAATCCTCGACATTGCCGCCGATGACCAGAATCCGGCCGGCGGACGCATCGACGCGCACCACAATGTCGCAATGGGTCGGCGCATACTGATCCATGTCCGGGCGCCGGTCGGCCAGCGAGCGGTAGCCGGTGCGGCCGCGCGCATTGCACAGAAGGTCGCCGGGAAGAATCTCCGCCTCGCCGGCGTCGAAGGCTTCATAGGCGGCCTCCGGCGCCAGACCGTCGCGGGCGCGGATCGCCTGGTCGATATAGACGCGGTGCGAGATGTCGCGCGCGAATTGCGGCGGATCGCCCAGTCCCGCTTCGCACATCACCCAGGAAACGAACACCGCCGACCAGGGTTCGAGCCACAACACGGCCTCGCCGCCCGGCCCGTTCCAGGCCGCGTTCTGGCGCGCCAGCGCGCGGGCGGAGTCCGGCGCCGCGGTCCAGTAGCCGGCGATGTCGGCCGCCGCGCGCGGCGATTGTTCCCGGACGCCGCCGCGCAGGACATGCGCGCCGGCGCGCGGCGCGGCCAGTTCCGGGTTGCGATCCGGCGCGACCAGACCCTCCGGCAAATGGCGCGACTCCACCACGGCGCGGTCCACGATCTGAAAGCCGAAGGCCGCCCATTCCTGCGCCGCGATGTCGACGATGCGGCGGCGCGATTGCTCCGTGGGACCGATGCGGCAAGCGGTCTGATACGGCTGGAAATCGCCGCGCGCGCCCGTCACCCGTTCGGCGGGCGGGATTACGTCAAATATTTCGGGCGGCAGGCGCGGCTGCGTCCGTTCCTGCGCCGCGACTGCGTCAGCGAGAACGCAGAAGCCGGCCAGACCGAGCAGCGCGATCAGAGCGGCGCGCATGCGTCCGCGAGCCATGCGCGCGCCTCCGGCTCCAGCAGCGGCCCGATCTCGGCTACGACGCGCGCGTGATAGGCGTTGAGCCAGTCCAGTTCCGAAGGGCTGAGCAGATCCGGGTCGATCAGGGCCTGGTCGATGGGCGCCAGGGTCAGCGTCTCGAAACCCAGCATGGCGCGCTCGCCATCCGGCGGAAGCTCCGCCGAGGTGACGAACTGGAGATTCTCGATGCGGATGCCGTATTCGCCACTTTTGTAATAGCCGGGCTCGTTGGAGACGATCATGCCGGGCCGCAGGGGCGCGTCGCCGCCGCGTTTGGAAATGCCCTGCGGCCCCTCATGCACGCCGAGATAGGAGCCGACGCCGTGCCCGGTGCCGTGGTCGTAATCCAGCCCCTCGGTCCAGAGCGGCGCGCGCGCCAGCGCATCCAGCGCCCGGCCCGGCGTCCCCTCGGGAAAGCGCACGGTCGCCAGCGCGATATGACCTTTCAACACCAGCGTGAAGCGGCGGATCATTTCCGGCGCCGGCTCGCCCACCGCGATGGTACGGGTGACGTCGGTGGTCCCATCCAGATACTGGCCGCCGGAATCGACCAGGAAGAGCGCGCCCTGTTCGATGGCGCGCGCCGTGCTGGTATCGGCGCGATAATGCACCACCGCGCCGTTCGGCCCGGCGCCGGAGATGGTGTCGAATGACAGGTCGGTCAGCGCGCCAGTCGCGATGCGGAATTCTTCCAGTTTCCGCGCGGCGGAAATTTCGTCCAGCCGGCCTTTGGGCGCCTCTTCCGCGAACCAGTGCAGAAAGGCGCAGAGCGCCGCGCCGTCGCGCCGGTGCGCGGCCTTCGCGCCCGAGATTTCCGCCGCGTTCTTGCAGGCGCGCGGCAGCAGCACCGGGTCGTCGCCACGCACGAGAACCGCGCCGGCCTGCTCGAGCAGGCTGAAATGCCAGGCCGAGGCGGTCTTGGGGTCGGCCAGCACGCGCTGACCGGACAACGCGGCCAGCGCAGCGGGGAGCTCTGCCTCGTCGCGGAGGGCGACCTCATTGCCCAGATGCGCGCGCAGCGCCTCTGTCACCTTGGCCGGGGCGATGAACAAATCGGCCGCGCCGCCGGGCCCCAGCAACACGGCGGAGAGCGGCAGCGGCGAATGCGCCACATCGCCGCCGCGAATATTCAGCAACCAGGCGACCGAGGCCGGCGCGGTGATAAGCGCATGGTCCGCCCCCGCCTCTTCCGCCGCCACGGCGATGCGGCGGCGCTTGTCTGCGTGCGGCTCTCCGGCATGGGTCACATCGTGCGGGACGGCGGGCGCCGCGGGCGGCGCCGGGCGGCCGGTCCAGATTGCGTCCACCGGATTGGCGTCGAGGGGGACCAGAGCAGCGCCAGCCTTTTCCACGGCGTCGCCAAGGCGGCGCACCGCGTCCGGGCTGTGCAGGCGCGGATCGTAGCCGATGCGCGCGCCCGAGGGCGTATTGCCGCGCAGCCAGAGAGCCATGCCGTCGCCTGTCAAATCCTCATAGGCGAAGAGATCCGGATCTGTCTGCGCGCGGACCTGAAGCGAATAGCGCCCGTCGGTGAACAGCGCCGCGCGGTCTGCGAACACCACGGCGGCGCCGGCCGAGCCGGTGAAGCCTGTGAGAAAACCCAGCCGCTCCGCGCAGGGTGGGAGATATTCATTCTGGTATTCATCCTCGTGCGGGACGATGAATCCATCCAGCCCAAGACGCGCAAGCTCGGCGCGCAGGCGCGGCAGGTTGCGCCGGCCGAACTCCGGCCCGCCTCTGACATCGAAGTCCTGAAACATCAGGGAAACCTAAAGCGCCGTGCGAAAAAGTGGAAACCGGTTTTTCCGCATGACCGGCGCGGCCACTCACAAATTTACAGTATGTGCGCCGCCTTCGTGACGGCCGTGTATCCGCCCGAATATGCGCATTCGCATGGCAGGGGCGCAAAATCAGGCGTTCCCGGCGGAAGCCTCATCCGTAAAGTGAGGTTGTTCGCAGTTGCAGCAAATGGGGGCAGGGGGTTTCCATACACGTTGCAACAACGAGACACGCTGGGCGGCGCCAAGGGGCATTCAGGGCGCTGTCAGGCTGCTGACGCGCCGGTCTTTCCCTCCCAAAGACCGGCGCGTCTTGCATTTCACGCCGCGTATGTTCACTCGCCCCTGCGCGCGACCAAAGCCGACCAGCCGTCAAGCGCGCCTTCGGATTCCAGCGAGAGACCGGCCGCCTCATAGGCCGCCAGCACGGCGCCGCGCTGCTCTGTCAGAAGGCCGGAAAGGATGACCCGGCCGCCGGGCGCGAGCGCATCGGCGATGGCGGGCGCCAGCACAATCAGCGGACCGGCCAGAATATTGGCGAAGATCAGATCGTAAGGCGCGCGCGATGCGAGGCCGGGATGATCCAGCCCCTCGGCCACGATGGTTTCCGCACCGGAGACGGAATTGGCGGCCAGGTTTTCCTGCGTCACCGCCACGGCGAGCGGGTCGTTGTCGCTGGCCATCACGCGCGCATCCGGCAGGGCCTTCGCCGCCGCGATGGCGAGCGCGCCCGAACCGCAGCCGAGATCCAGCACAGTGTTGAAGTCTGCCCCGGCGGCGAGGAGCGCGTCGAAGGCCAGCAGACAGCCGCGCGTGGTGCCATGATGGCCTGTACCGAACGCCTGGTTCGCCTCGATCAGGATGGGAATGGCGCCGGACGGGGCGGATTGAACCTCCGCCGCGTCGTGCGCCCCATACAGCAGGAAGCGCCCGGCCGTGACCGGCTTCAACCCCGCCAGCGACAGCGCCACCCAGTCTTCATCCGGCAACGGTGCGATATGGAGATGATCGAGCGCCGCGCGCTCCAGCCCCGCCGCGCGGAGAAAGGCCCCGGCATCCGGGGCTGTGGGAAACAGCGCCTCCAGAACTGCGCGGTCCGCGCCGCGATCCGTGAGGCTGAGCGACAGGGCCGCCGCCGCCTCAGCCGTCTCCTCAGCGGCGGCGAGCCGGTCATAGGCTGCGCGCAGCCTGCCGGCCGCGCCTTCCGCCGACAGGCGCCAGAGTCCGCCGCTCATCGTGGACGCGGGCGCCGCCGTGAACGCGGGCGCCGCCTATTCGATGTCAGCCGCCAGGCGGCGCTGGTCGCGGATCAGCATGTTAGCGAGCCCGCCGGGCTGGGCCCGAGGCACCCGATACTGATCGAAGCCGTAAAGCGCGCGCAGATAGGATTCATCCCAGTCCGTAAGGCTCGGCGTATTGGCCGGGTCGCGCTGGAGATTCAACACAGTGGGATAACCCGTGGTGTCCGAGTCCGGGTCGATCTGGGCCAGCGAGACCATCGCCAGATAATCGGCGAGTTGCGCCCAGTTCGCGCCGCCTTGCAGCTTTGAAACATCGACGATGATGAGCGTGGTCAGCAATTCGTCGCGCACCAGGCTGCTGACGCGGGAATTGGCGCCGGCGACCGCGGGCGGGCCATATGTCTCGTCCAGCCGGATGGCTGGGCGGCCCATACGGTCCACAGGCATGCTGATCTGCCACCAGCGTACGGCGGCGTCGGAACTCTTGAACGTCTCCAGCTCATGCAGGCTCTGGTTCGTGCCGCTCGCGGCGGGCCAGGGACGGAAGGAACGCGGGTGACGCTCTACCATCAGATTCGCTGTCTCGCGGCCGTCGACGGCGAACATGATCATGATATTGGCCGTGCAGCCCGGCTCGCCGGGATTCAGGCCGACCAGATACGCCACCTGGGAAATACGATCGACGACATATTGCGCCGCATCCGGCGAGGCGTTGGCGACGCCCACACAGACATCTTTGGTCCAGCGGGCGATGCCGAAACTGCGCACCGGATGGGAAACCTGCTGAACGAAATCGCGCGCCTGCTCTTCCAGAGTCTCGATCTCGCGGTCGCCCCGGACAATGACGCGGTCGCCCTGCGCGGAAAGATCGTCTCCCGTATCGGCCAAGGCCGCGCCGGAAACTGTCATGACAGCGCCCGCGGCGAACATGGCGGAAACGGCGATTGCGGCGGCGGACGCCAGACGTTTCTGCACAGCGCAGCTCTGGAACCGGGTCATTGCGCCTCTCCTCCCTGAAAAAATGCGCCATGTGGACGCGCTTCTATAACAGACCCCGGGCTGGATTCTACATTACCGAATGGTCAGCAAAGGCGGCCGGGACACCGGAGATTCTGTGAATGGACGGGTTGCGGGACTGGACTGAATCCGCGCATAGAGCGTGCCGTCATTGAAGCGTCACGGACCTGTCGCCGGACCGTCATCGAATCGCCGCCGTTCGTCCGCCGTTCCAGCCGCCCCCTCCCTTCCGCCCGATCCCTTCCCGCCCTGAGACCCGGACGCCCCGCCCGTGGCCAAGCTCGACAAGGATCTGAAAAAGGTCGGCCGGCTGGAGGCGGAAACCGCCGCCCAGTCGCGAAAACTCGCTTTGCCCGGCCTGGCCGGGGTGTTTCTGGCCGCCTGCGTGATCTTTGCCGCCGCCTTTGTGGCCGAAGGCCCGATGGCGCTCTATGTCACGCTGGGCGTTCTGGTGGCCGGCTATATGGCGCTGAATATCGGCGCCAACGACGTGGCCAACAACATGGCGCCGGCGGTGGGCAGCCGCGCCTTGACCATGGCCGGGGCGCTGGCCATCGCCGCGGTGTGCGAGGCGGCGGGCGCGATCATCGCCGGCGGCGACGTGGTAGCCACCGTTTCCAGAAATATCGTCAGCCCTCCGTCCGACATGGATGTGGCGGCCTTCATCCTGATGATGCTGTCGGCGCTGCTGGCCTCGGCCATCTGGGTGAATATCGCGACGCTGCTGGGCGCCCCGGTCTCGACCACGCACGCCGTGGTGGGCGCGGTGGTCGGCTCCGGCATCGCGGCCATGGGGACCGGCGCGGTAAACTGGCCCGTAATGGGCGGCATCGCGGCGAGCTGGGTCATCAGCCCGCTGATGGGCGGGCTGATCGCGGCGGCGATGCTACTTTTTATCAAATGGGCGATCCTGTTCCGGCAGGACCGGATCGCGGCGGCGCGGCGCTGGGTGCCCATGCTGGTGGCGCTGATGGCCGGGGTGTTCACACTCTATATGATCGGCAAGGGCCTCTCACGGGTGATGACGGTCAGTGACGGGATGACGCTGGCGCTGGCGCTGGGCGCCTTCGCGCTGGCCTGGGCGCTGTCCCGGCCCTGGGTGATGCGCCGCTCGCGCCATATGGAAAACCGCAACAAGGAGGTCGGCCGCCTGTTTGTGCCGCCGCTGATCGTGGCGGCGGCGCTGCTGAGCTTCGCGCATGGCGCCAATGACGTGGCCAACGCCGTGGGGCCGCTGGCCGCCATTGTCGCTGCGGCGCGGGAAGGCATGGCCGCGCCGGCGCAGGCGCCGCTGCCTGTCTGGGTGCTGGTGATCGGCGCGATGGGTCTTTCGCTCGGCCTGGCGCTGTTCGGGCCGCGCCTGATCCGCACCGTGGGCCAGGAAATCACCAAGATGGACCCGATGCGCGCCTGGTGCGTGGCGCTGTCAGCGGCGATCACGGTGCTGGTCGCCAGCCATCTGGGCATGCCCATCAGCTCAACCCACACCGCGGTGGGTGCGATTTTCGGCGTCGGCTTCCTGCGCGAGGTGATAGCCAATAATGGCTGGCGCCGGCGTCCGCCCCAGGATCGCCGCCCGGTCCCGGCCTCCTCGCTCAATCTGACGCCGGAACAGGCGCTGAAGAAGCTGCGCAAGCGCGAGCGGCGCAAGCTGGTGCGGCGGCGGCACGCCTGGGGTATCGGCGCGGCATGGATCATCACCGTGCCGGCGGCGGCGACGCTGTCGGGCGTGACCTATCTGGCGCTGGCGCTGGCGCTATTGCGCAGCTGAGCTGGTCTGCCGGGCCTGGATTTGCGCCTGGGCGCGCAGCGCGTGATGCGCCTGCGCCGCCAGTTCGTAAAGACCCGGCGTGGTGAGCAGCAGGCGGGCCTCGTCCAGCGTGGCCCAGTGGCGCTTGCGGAGTTTTTTCTCCGGCCAGTCGTCAAGCTGGCGCCGGACGGCGAAGGGATACAGCTCCACCAGCAGCGGACCGGCGCCGTGCTTGATGTCGCGATAGGCGCCAACCGGCTTGGCGGCCAGATCGCCTTCAATCCCCGCTTCCTCGAAAGCTTCACGGCTGGCGCAGGCAGCGGCGGCCTCGTCCTTGCGGCAAACGCCCTTGGGAAAAATCCAGCGGCCAGTGCGGCGCGAGGTGACCAGCAGAAAGACCGGCTCGCCATCCTCAATAGTGAACGGAATCACCCCGGCCTCGCGCGTGACGGGGCCGTCCGCGTAGATGTCACGCTTGCGATGGATAAACCGTTCCAGCATCGAATCACTTATCCACAGGCATGTGGACTAAATCATGGCAGGGTTAAAAAACACCTGAATCCCCCGTTGGTTGCATAAGGAAGGCGCCATGGCGCCGCAACAGGAGGGATGGGAACGGAAGCGCTCAGAAATTCTCGCGCAGCCAGCCGAGCGCGCCGGAGACGCCACCGCCGGGGGCGGCAGCCATATCGCGCCGGCGGACACGGCGGCTATCGCGCAGGTCGGGCGCGCGGCCAAACGCCTCGTGCGGGCCATGAATGGCGTGGCGCAGAAGGCCCGCGGCGCAGGCAAAGCCCGGGCCGGAGACCGCGTCGCCAAGGCCGTGAACGCGCTCCGGCCTGCCGATGCGGACCTGCTTTTCGAGGATGCGCGCGGCCAGTTCGCGCACGCCCGGCAATTGCGCCGCGCCGCCAACGAGAACGCAGCGCCGGCCGCAGGCGCGATCCACCGCCGCCGTGCGCAGGCGCTCGCGCACAATCTCGAATGTCTCTTCAAGGCGCGGCTTGACGATCTGGGTCAGCATCGAGCGGGGCGTGTGATTGATCCCACCCTGGTCT
The DNA here is from genome assembly GCA_050486445.1 of Euryhalocaulis sp. GTDB lineage: Bacteria > Pseudomonadota > Alphaproteobacteria > Caulobacterales > Maricaulaceae > Euryhalocaulis. The sequence continues at coordinate 30,611 of JBJHDH010000024.1, read as the reverse complement.
TCCTCGCCAATCTGGGGCGTGGCGATCAGTTCCTGATCGTCGTCCGGGCTCTCCAGCACCGAGCCGAACATGGTCTTGATCCGCTCGGCCGAGGCGACCGGCGTGGACAGTCCGCGCGCGATGTCGGTGGTGACGTGTGCGCCACCGACCGGGATGATGTCGATATAGGCCAGCGCGCCTTCCGCAAAGGCAGCGACCGACGTGGCGCCGCCGCCCATGTCGATCAGCAGCGCGCCGAGATTACGCTCGTCTTCCACCAGCGCGGCGAGACCCGAAGCATAGGGCGCCGCCACCACGGCGCGCACATCCAATCGGCAGCGCTCAACGCAGGCGGCAAGATTATGCAGCGGACCGGCGGCCACGGTGACCAGATGCATTTCCACGCCCAGCGCACGGCCGAACATGCCGCGCGGATCGCGCACGCCGCGATCTCCATCGACGGACCATGAGAGCGGGATGGCGTGCGTCACCACACGCGCGGGCTCGTGAAACTCGTTCAACGCGGCGCGCAGCAGACGGCGCAGGTCGCGGTCCTGCACCTCGCGGCCCGAGAGCGGGCCTTCCACCACGATGCGGTGGCTGCGCGGCTGACCCACGGAAAGATTCACGGTAACGGCGGAAATGGCCTCGCCAGCCATGCGCTCGGCCTGCTGCACGGCGGCGCGGATGCCGGTTTCGGCTTCGTCCGGATCGACCACGGCGCCGCCACGGACCCCGCGCGAGGACTGATGCCCCACGCCGATAACGCGCAGGCCGTCCTCCTCCGCGCGGCCGATGAAGCAGGCGATCTTCGACGAGCCAATATCCAGCGCGGCATGCAGCGACGGCTTGCCGGAGCCGCCACCGGATTTCATCCCGGCATCGCCCTTGCGCGCCATGCCGGCGAAGAGACCGCCGCCCCTGCTCCAGGTTTCCGGTTTCATGCCTCACGTCCTCCGGCGCGCGAAGACGCCCCGGACGGCGCCGCGCCGGGCAGCGGCTGAACGACGATCTGGCCCGGATTGCGCAGGTCGATGGATTCGGCCGGCGCGCTCAGCACGCCGCGCTCTTTCTCCAGATCGTTGACGATGGCAAGCGCGGCCTCGCCGTCTTGTTCGGGCAGATGCAGGGCCGCGCCACTCCGCAGGAACAGGGTCCAGCGCCGCTCGCCCACACGCTGGGCCGCTTCGACATGAACGCCAACCGCGGGGAATTGCGCCAGCGCCGCCAGCAGCGCCGGCGCGGAGGCGGCCGCCCCCTCGCCCACCACCAGCGGCAGGCCCGCATATTCGCCGGGGCCGATGGCGTCGATTGGCGCGCCCGCGGCGTCGATCAGCATGAAGCGGCCGTCAATCTGCCAGCGGGCGAGCGGTATCTGCTCTGTCACCACCACCTGCACCCGGCCCGGCAAAAGCCGGAATACATGCGCCTCGCCCACCCATTCCAACGCCAGAGCGCGCTGGCGCGCGGCCTCCAGATCAAGGGCGAAGATCGACTGGCCATATTCCAGACCGAGCGCGGCGCGAACCTCGTCGAACGAGGCCGCCTCGACGCCCGCGACATCCACAACCTGGAGCCGGAAACCGGCATGGCGCAGCGCGTCATCGGCCATCGCGGCGGCGGCGGAGAGGGCGGAATCCATCCGGCCGGTTCCCGACACGATCAGCAGCGCCAGCGCGGCGAGGGCGAGGCAGGCGAACGAAACCAGACGCGCCGCGGCGCCGGCGCGGTAATGCGCGGCGCGCAGACGGGCGGAAAGCTGATTGCGCAGACGGGTGAAAAACGCCGGTTTCGCAGGCGCACGGCGGCGCGGCGCACGCTTCGCAGCGGCGCCGGGTCTGGTCACCGGTGTGGAGCCGCGCCCCCGCGAGGCCGGAGCGCGCGTCACCTTGGGCACGAAGCGTCCTCCGCTATCCATGCGCAAAGCTGGTCGAACGGGATGCCGGCATGGGCGGCCTGTTCGGGGGCCAGCGAAGTGGGTGTCATGCCGGGTTGAGTGTTAATTTCGAGTAAGACTAACCGGTCCTTATCGCTGTCCCAGCGGAAATCGGACCGGGTCAGGCCCCGGCAGCCCAGGAGTTCATGCGCTTTCATGGCGATGTCGAGGCAGCGCCGGGCCACGGAATCCGGCACATCCGCCGGTAATTGATGGACCGAACCGCCGGCGGCGTATTTCGCCTCGTAGTCATAAAAATCCGTGCGCGGGATGATCTCTGTGACGTCCAGCGGCCGGTCGCCCAGCACAGCGGTGGTCAGTTCGCGGCCGGGAATAAATTCCTCCACCAGCAGCATGTCGCCCATGCCCGCGCCTTCATGGGTGAGCGCCCCATCGTTCAATATATCTGGCGGGCGGTTGTCGCCCTCGCGCACGATATGCACGCCGAAGGACGAGCCCTGATCGTTCGGCTTCACCACATAGGGCCGCGCCATGACATGCCCGGCGGCGGCTTCGGCGCGCGGGACAAGCCTGCCTTGCGGCGTGTCCAGCCCGGCATGGGCGAACACCGCCTTGGCCGCCTGCTTGTCCATCGCCAGCGCCGAGGCGAGCACGCCGGAATGCGTATAAGGCCGGCCGAACGTCTCCAGCACGCCCTGCACCGCGCCGCCCTCGCCCCATGGCCCGTGCAGCGCATTGAACACAATGTCCGGGTCAGCCGCTTCGAGCAGGGACCAGACGGCGGCTTTGTCCTTCGGGTCGATCTCGATCACGTCATGGCCGAGCCGCTTCAGCGCGGCGGCGCAGGCGCGGCCGGTGACCAGCGAAATGTCACGTTCCGCGTCCGGCCCGCCGAGCAAAAGAGCGATGCGTCTGGTCATGGGCGGACTCCTCGCGTGATCCTCCCCCGCTCGCGGGAGAGGGGGACCATGCGAAGCATGGTGGAGGGGGCGGAAGCAGCGCTGTCTTCAAATACCGGGGCGCACTCGCCCCCCTCACCGCCTTCGGCGGTCCCCTCCCCCCGTAAACGGGGGGAGAGCCTCCGTGCGTGTTTCCACAATGCGATCATCCTTCCACCCCCACCCGGCGGATCTCCCATTGCAGATCGACGCCGGATTGTTCACGCACACGCTCGCGGATTTCCTCGCCGAGATTTTCCAGATCGGCGGCGGTGGCCTCACCAGTATTGATCATGAAATTGCAGTGCAGCTCGCTCATCTGCGCGCCGCCGACGCGAAGGCCCCGCCCCCCCGCGGCGTCGATCAGCTTCCAGGATTTGCGGCCATCGGGAAAATCCTTTGGCGAGTCCGGATTGGCGAAGGTAGAGCCGCCGGTCTTTTCGCGGATCGGCTGGGTCGCCTCGCGCCGGGCGTTGATGTCCGCGATCCGGGCCCGGATCGCATCGGGCATATCGGGGCGGCCCTGAAATACCGCCTCGACGAAAATCCAGTCTTCCGGCGCTTCGCTGTGGCGATAGGAATAGCCCATTTCCTCCGGCGTCAGGATCATGCGGCGGCCAGAGCGGTCGAGCGCCACGGCGGAGACCAGCACATCGGAAGTTTCCGAGCCGTAGCAGCCGGCGTTCATGCGCAGCGCGCCGCCGATGGTTCCCGGCACGCCGGAATAGAATTCCAGCCCGGCGATCCCTGCCTCCGCCGCCGCCATCGCCAGCTTGCGGTCCAGCGCCGCGGCGCCTGCGCGAATGCGCCCTCCCCTATCGCCGGAACCGGGCAGCGGCTCGATCTTTCCGAAGGCGGGGCCGAGCCGGATGGTGACGCCCGGAACGCCGCCATCGCGCACCAGAAGATTGGAGCCGACGCCCATGACGAAGACCGGGATGTCCTCAAACCTTTCAGCGAGGAAGCGGGCGAGGTCCGCCTCGTCCGCCGGGAGAAACAGCACCTGCGCCGGGCCGCCGACGCGCAGCCATGTATAGGGCGCGAGCGGCGCATTCTCGATGAGCTTGCCGCGCACGGGCGGCAGGCGGTCCGCTATGGACGGCCAGCCCGTCATTTTCCTGTCAGCGCCGCCAGTTCGCCCGGCAGGGCGGCGGCCCATGCGGTGATGTCCCCGGCGCCAAGGCACACGATGAGATCGCCCGGCCCGGCGAGCGCGGCGACATCGCGCGCCAGAGTCTCGCGCGCCACCGGCGCGGCGCGGCGATGGCCATGCTTGCGCAGCCCGGCGACCAGCCCGTCACGGTCCGCGCCCTCAATGGGCGCCTCGCCCGCCGCGTAAACATCGGCGACCAGCACGGCGTCCGCGTCGTTGAAACAGGTGCAGAAATCCTCGAACAGGCTGTGCAGGCGGGTATAGCGGTGCGGCTGCACCACGGCGATCACCTTGCCGTCCGCCGCATCGCGCGCGGCGCGCAGCACGGCGGCGATCTCCACCGGATGATGGCCGTAATCGTCGATCACGCGCGCGCCGTTCCAGCCGCCAACATCGCTGAAGCGGCGCTTCACCCCCGCGAAGCTGGCCAGGCCCTCGCGCACCTGATCCTCGCCGACGCCCAATCCCTTCGCCACGGCGGCGGCGGCGGCGGCGTTCAGCGCATTGTGCCGGCCGGCCATCGGCAGGCGCAGATCGCGCCAGGTTTCCACCGCGCCATCGGCGCCGCGGAAGGAAAGATCGAAGCGGCTGACTCCACCCTCGGGGGTCAGCCGCTCAATGCGCGCATCGGCCTGCGGATTAAAGCCATAGGTGACGACGCGGCGGTCCTCGATGCGGCCGACCACGGCCTGAACCTCTGGATGGTCGAGACAGCAGACGGCGAAACCATAGAAGGGGATGGCCTCGACGAACTGGAGAAAGGCGGTGCGCAGCGCATCGAAGTCGCCGTAATGCTCCATATGCTCCGGGTCGATATTGGTGACCACGGCGACCGTGCCGCGCAGGCGCAGGAAGGAGCCGTCGGACTCATCGGCCTCCACCACCATCCAGTCGCCCTCGCCCAGCTTGGCGTTGGCGCCATAGGCGTTGATGATTCCGCCATTGATGACGGTGGGGTCAAAGCCGCCAGCATCCAGCATCGCCGCGACCATCGAGGTGGTGGTGGTCTTGCCGTGCGTGCCGGCGATGGCGACCGTGTATTTCAGCCGCATCAGCTCGGCCAGCATCTCCGCCCGCCGCACCACGGGGATGGCGCGCGCGCGCGCCGCCTGCACTTCGGGATTGTCCGGCTTCACGGCGCTGGAGATCACCACGGCGCCGGCCTCGCCGACATGCTCCGCCGCGTGGCCGATATGGATCACGGCGCCCTTTTCGCGCAGGCGCGCGACATTGGCGTTTTCGCGGATGTCCGTGCCCTGAACCTGATAGCCCAGATTCAGCATCACCTCGGCGATGCCGCTCATGCCGATGCCGCCGATGCCGACAAAATGGATCGGGCCGACTTCATAGGGCGCGACGCCACGCGGTTTCATTCCAGACCCCTCCACTCAGCCGGCCCCTCAGCCGGCAAGCCGCTCCACAAGCTCGGCCAGATGCTCGGCCGCCTTTGGCCGGCCTGTGTTCAACGCCGCTTCGGCCCGCCGGGCAAGCTCCGCCCCGTCCGCCAGCCGTTCGGCCAACAGCGCGGTCAGCACTTCCTGGCTGAATTCGCTTTCGGCCAGCACGTCCGCCGCGTCCACATCCGCCAGCACGCCGGCATTGTGCGTCTGGTGGTCGTCCATCGCGATTTTCAGCGGGACCAGGATAGACGGGCGGCCCACCGCCCCCAGCTCCGCCACGGTGGAAGCCCCGGCGCGGGCGATAACCAGATGCGCCTCCGCCAGCAGGCCGGCGACATCGCGGAAGAAGGGCGCGCAGACCGCCTCCACGCCCGCCTCTGCGTAAATCCGGCGCGCCTCGGAAAGCTGTTGCTCGCGCGTCTGTTGGGTGACCTTCAGACGCATCCGCAGTTCGGGCGGCAGCGCGGCGATGGCGCGCGGCACGATCTCGCCCAGGATCGCGGCGCCAAGACTGCCGCCCAGCACCAGCAGATTCAGCCTGCCATCCGGCGCGGGCGCATCGTAGGCGGCGCCTGCGACGGCCTGGATCTGCTCGCGCAGCGGATTACCAAGGGCGATGGCTTCCGTCTTTTTCGGCATCCGCGTCAGACGCGGAAACCCCGCCGCGATGGCCACAGCGCCACGCGCGAACACGCGGTTCACCCGGCCGAGCACGGCGTTCTGCTCCTGTATAATGTAAGGAATGCCCGACAGGCGCGCCGCGGCCAGCGCCGGGAACGCCGGATAACCGCCAAAGCCGATGACAATGCGCGGCCGGTCGCGCCGGAAATCCCCCATCGCGGTCAGGCAACCCCGGGTCAGGCGCCAGGCGCCGCCGATAGACTGGATCGGCTTCGAAGGGGCGATGGAGCCGGCGCTCAGCTCCACGCGCCGCTCGGCCATCACATGGTCGGCATGGGTCATGCCGCGCGCATCGGTATAGAGCGCGACGCGCCAGCCGCGCGCGGTCAGCGCCTCAGCCACGGCCTGCGCAGGAAACATATGCCCGCCCGTACCCCCGGCGGCGAGAGCGGCCAGCGGCGGCCCGTTCACGCCGCGCCCCGGTCATAGACGCCGGGACGGCGGCGCGTGAACGCCAGCAGCATTCCGGCGGTAAAGGCGGTCGCGATCAACGATGAGCCGCCATAGGAAATAAAGGGCAGCGTCATACCCTTTGGCGGCAGCAGGCTGAGATTCACCGCGATATTGATGAATGCCTGAAGCCCGATCAGCAGCGTAAGACCGGCTGTGGCAAGCTGGAGGAACGGGTCGGCCATGCGGTGCGCCGCGCGCAGGCCGCGCCACGTCACCACCGCGAACAGGCCGGCGATGATGAGGCAGGCCAGCATCCCGAACTCCTCGCCCGCCACGGCGAAGATGAAATCGGTATGCGCGTCGGGCAGGCTGGCTTTCACCTGACCCTCGCCCGGGCCGACGCCGAAAAACCCGCCACGGCCCAGCGCCTCTGTCGCGCGGTCGATCTGATAGGTGTCGCCCAGGTCGGGATTGAGGAAGCGGTCGACCCGGCTGGCCACATGCGGCAGAACCAGATACGCCGCGAATGACCCCACGGCGGCGCCGGCGGCCAGCAGCATCGTCCAGAACAGCCGCAGCCCGGCCAGAAAGAACAGCGCGCCAAACACAACAGTCAGCAGCATGGTCTGGCCGAAATCCGGCTGGGCCATCAGCAACGCAACGCTGAGGAAATAGACCAGCACGGGCGCCACCGCCGTCATGGTGGGCGCGCCGCGCCGCTGTTCCGCGAACAGCCATGCCGTGGCGACGATCAGCGCCGGTTTCAGAAACTCCGAAGGCTGGAGTGAAACGGCGCCGAAATTCAGCCAGCGCGTGGCGCCTTTCACCTCCACCCCGAATTGCAGCGTCGCAGCGGTAAGCACGAGCGAAACCAGAAGCGCGAGCACAGCGAGACGGCGCGTATCCAGGCTGGACAGGGTAGAGACGGCCAGCAGAACCCCGGCCGCCAGGACAGCGTAGAAACCGTGGCGATAGAGAAAATAGAACGGCTCATCGAGCCGGAGACGTTCCGCCGCGGCCGGGCTCGCCGCCAGCGACAGCAGCACGCCGATTCCGAGCAGCATCAGGCACGCGCCCAGCATTACGCGGTCTATACTCCACCACCAGTCGGAAAGGTCCGCGCCCTGGGCGCGCACCGTGGCGATCATCATGCATCCGCCCTTTCAATTTCGCGCACGGATGCGGGCGCGAGCGCCTGCACCAGCGCGCGGAAGGAGTCGCCGCGATGCTCGAAATCGCGGAACTGGTCGAAACTGGCGCAGGCCGGTGAGAACAGCACCACCGGGCGCGCACGGCCGCTCGCCGCCGCGTCACGACTGGCGTGCGCCACGGCGGTTTCCAGATCGCCGGCAAGGTCGTATTCGACCGCGCCTTCCATCTGGCGGGCGAAAGGCTTCGCCGCCTCGCCGATCAGATACGCCTTGGCGATGCGCGGGAAGAAGGGGCGCAATTTTGCCAGCGTCTCTTTTTTTGCCTGACCGCCCGCAATCCAGAAAATATCATCATAGACGGCCAGCGCATTCTTCGCCGCGTCAGCGTTTGTCGCCTTGGAGTCGTTGACAAACAGCACATCGCCAAATGTGCCAATCCGCTCCATGCGGTGCGCAAGTCCGGGGAAGCTGGCCAGCGCCTCGCCAATCGTCTCCGGCGCGACGCCGAAGCGGCGCGCGATGGCGTAGGCGGCGGCGGCGTTCTGCCAGTTGTGCCAGCCCTGCAAGGCCGGCGCGGCGGCAAGGCCGGCCACGCGCAGCGCACTGCCCTGCGTGGAATCGTAGAGCGCGCCGCCCAGCGCATAGACGCCACGGCTGAGCGTACGGGTGGCCGAGACCGGAACAACATGCCGCCCGCCGCCGGCCAGCAGCCTGTTAGCGATACGCCGCGAGCGTTCGTCATCCACGCCGACAATGGCGGCGTCTTCCGCCGTCTGGTTGTCAAAGATACGGGTTTTGGCGGCGGCATAGGATTCCATGTCGCCATGCCGGTCGAGATGATCCTCTTCCAGATTCAGCAAAGCGGCGGCGTGACAGCGCAGCGATGCGGTAAGGTCGAGCTGATAGGACGACAATTCCAGCACATAGGCCGCGCCGCGCCAGGGCGGGTCGAGGTCGAGAACGCCGCGTCCGATATTGCCGCCGATGCGCACATCCAGCCCGGCGCGCTGGAGAATATGGCCGGTCAGCGCCGTGGTGGTGGATTTACCGTTGGTGCCGGTAATGCCCGCCACGCGCGGCTGTTCAGCGGCCGTTATGGCGGCGACTTCCCGCGCAAACAGCTCGACATCGCCGATCACCGGCACGCCGACTGAACGGGCGAGGCGCACCATGCGGTGCGGCTCTGGATAAGTCAGCGGCACGCCGGGCGACAGCACCAGAGCGGCGAGATCGGACCAGTCGCGCTTGTTGAGATCGGTGAGGCGCAGACCTTCCGCCTCCGCCCTTGCGCGGGCGGGCTCGTTTTCATCCCAGGCATGAACAAGAGCGCCGCCGGCCGTGAGCGCCCGGGCCGCGGTCAGACCGCTGCGGCCCAGGCCGAACACCGCGACCGAACGCCCCTTGAAAACATGCACCGGGATCATTTGCCCTATCTCAGTTTCAGCGTGGAAAGGCCGATCAGCGCCAGAATCACCGCGATCACCCAGAAGCGGATCACGATGGTCGGTTCTTGCCAGCCCTGTTTTTCGAAATGGTGATGGATCGGCGCCATGCGGAACACGCGCTTGCCGGTCAGCTTGAACGAAACGACCTGCACAATCACCGACGTCATCTCCAGCATGAACAGACCGCCGATCACGCCCAGCACGATCTCGTGCTTCACCGCTATGGCCGCCGCACCCAGCATCCCGCCCAGCGCCAGCGAGCCGGTATCGCCCATGAAGACGGCGGCGGGCGGCGCGTTGAACCAGAGAAAGCCAAGCCCGGCCCCGATCATGGCGGCGAGGAGGATCGCCAATTCGCCCGTGCCCGGCGTGTAATGGATGCCCAGATAATTCGCGAACACGGTATTGCCCGCGAGATAGGCGATGAGCGCGAAGGACAGGGCGGCGACAATGACCGGACCGATGGCCAGCCCGTCCAGCCCGTCGGTCAGATTCACCGCATTGGCCATCGAGACGACCACCAACATGCCAAAGATAATGTAGAATGGCCCAAGATCGATCAGCACGTCATTGAAGAAGGGCAGCGCCAGCATGGTACCGAAATCGCCGCGCGGGTCGGCGGCGTTGGCGACGCCGATCATGATCCAGACCGCGATCCCGGCGATGATGAATTCAAGGAGCAGCTTGGCCTTGCCGCCGAGACCCTTGTGGCTGTGTTTCGAGACTTTCAGATAGTCGTCGATAAAACCCACCGCGCCGAATCCTAAAGTCAGCAACAGCACGACCCAGACATAAGGATTGCCGAGATCGGCCCAGAGCAGCGTGGCGATCCCCAGCGCCAGCAGGATCAGAAAGCCGCCCATGGTCGGCGTGCCGGCCTTCTCGAAAATATGGCTTTCGGGGCCGTCCGTGCGGATCGGCTGGCCCTTCTTCTGTTTGGACCGCAACCAGTTGATGACCGCCGGCCCAAACAGGAAGGCCACGATCAACGCCGTCACCAGCGCCCCGCCGGAGCGGAATGTGATGTAGCGGAACACGTTGAAAATGCTGAACTGGTCCGCCAGCGGAACCAGGAATTGATAGAACATCAGACGTTCCCCCGCTTCAGCGCATCCGCGACCCGCCCCATACCGGATGCGTTCGATCCTTTGACCAGCACGACATCGCCGCTGCGCAGCGCCTCCCGCAGCGCAGCGACCGCACCTTCCGCGCCGGCTACATGGGCCAGACGGCGATTTTGCGGCAGGGCGCTCCACAGCGCCTCCATCAGGCCGCCCGCCGCGATCACAAGGTCGATGCGCGCCTGCTCCACATCCGCCGCCAGCGCAGCGTGATAATCGGAAGCGCGCGGCCCAAGCTCCAGCATGTCGCCCAGTACGGCGATGCGCCGCCCGCCCGGCGCCGGGGCATGGGCGCCCAGCGCGGCGAGCGCGGCGCTCATCGACGCCGGGTTTGCATTATAGGAATCGTCGATCAGCACGATGTCCGCTGCGCCGATGCGCAGCGCCATCGCGCTGCCCCTGCCCTGTGGCGGCGCAAAGCCGGCCAGCGCATCCGCCGCCGCGTCCGCCTCGACGCCGGCGAGCACAGCGCAGGCCAGCGCGCAGGCCGCGTTTTCCGCCCAGTGCGCACCCGGCGCAGGCACGCGGAAGGCGAGGCGGCGGCCGAACAGCGCGATCTCGCCCTCACCACCAGTCTCGCCGGTGCGGTAATCCAGCACGCGCGCATCGGCGCCTTCCCCCCGGCCAAAGGTCACGACACGCCCGCCCGCCTGACCGGCGCGCACCGCCAGAATATCGGCGTGCGGCGTTTCGGCCGGGATCACGGCGGCGCCATCGCGCACAAGGCCGGAAAAGACTTCCGCCTTCGCCTCCGCCACGGCGGCGAGCGAGTCGAAAAATTCCATATGCGCCGCCGCGATGCGCGTGACCGCCGCGATGTGCGGGCGCACCAGAGCGGAGAGCGGCGCAAGCTCTCCGGCATGGTTCATGCCCAGCTCGAACACCGCGCGCGCGGCTTGCTTCGGCATCCGCGCCAGGCTGAGCGGCGCGCCCCAGTGATTATTGTAGGAACGCTCCGAGGCATGGGCAGGACCGGCGGCGGCGAAGATGGCGCGCAGCGCCTCTTTCACCCCGGTCTTGCCGACACTTCCCGTTACAGCCACGCGGATTGCAGGACTGCGGTCGCGCCCGGCGCGGGCAAGGCCGCGCAGCCCTTCCAGCACATTGTCCACCAGAAGCTCCGGGCCCGCATCCAGCGGACGGGAGACCAGCGCCGCGGCGGCGCCCGCCGCAAAAGCGGCGGAGACAAAATCATGGCCGTCGCGCTGGTCCTTCAGCGCCACGAACAGATCGCCGGGGGCGAGCGAGCGGCTGTCGATGGAAACGCCGGAGGCCGTCCACGCCGCCCCGCCGCGCAGCGTTCCGCCCGTCGCGGCGTGCGCTTCCTCCGCGGTCCAGAGCGGGGCGCTCATCGCGCTTCCCCGGCGGACTCGATGGCCTCACGCGCGGCCTTCATATCGTCAAAGGGCCGCGTCTCCGCGCCATAAATCTGGCCGGACTCGTGGCCCTTGCCGGCGATCACCAGAACGTCGCCTTCGCCGATCCCGGAAACGGCGGAGAAGATCGCCTCGCGCCGGTCGCCGATTTCCTGCGCGCCGGGCGCGCCGCGCAGCACTTCGCGGCGGATGGCGGCGGGGTCTTCAGAGCGCGGATTGTCGTCGGTGACGACGATGCGGTCGGCGCGGCGCGCGGCGGCCTGTCCCATCTTCACGCGCTTCAGCGGGTCGCGGTCGCCCCCGGCGCCGAACACGATCCAGACATGGCGGCGCGCATGGGGCCGCACGGCGCGCAGCACCTGGGCGATGCCATCGGGCGAATGGGCGTAGTCCACAAAGACCTGGCCGCCGGACGCAGTCTCGCCCGCGCGCTCCAGCCGTCCGCGCACGCCGCGCAGATGCGCGATCTGCTCCAGCGCGGCCGGAAGCTCCATGCCCGACGCGGCGGCGAGGCCGGCGGCGAGCACGGCGTTCATCGCCTGAAACTCGCCGATCAGGGGCAGCTCGACCTGCGCCGGTCCCTGAGGCGTTGTGAGGCGGAGGGTCTGGCTGTCCGGGCTGGGGACGATTTCCCGCAATTGAATCCATGCGCCGTCCCAGCCCACGGTGCGCACGTCCAGCCCGGCGTTTTCCGCCGCGCGCGCCATGCGGCGGCCCCATTCGCCGTCGGCCACGATCACGCCCGGCGTTCCGCGCGGGGCGAGCGTGTCGAACAGGCGACGCTTGGCGGCGTAATAATCCTCAAAATTCGGATGATAGTCGAAATGGTCCTGGGTCAGGTTGGTGAACCCGCACGCCGACAGACGCACCGAATCCATGCGCCGCTGTTTCAGGCCGTGGCTGGACGCCTCCATCGCCACATGGGTGATCCCGGTATCGGCCAGCGCCTGCAACATGCGGTGAACGCCGATCGGGTCCGGCGTGGTGTGCGCCAGCGCCGCCCTGCCCTGTTCCGTCCGCACGCCCAGCGTGCCGACGCTGGCCCCGCGCAGCCCGGCGCGCGTCCAGATCTGACGCAGGAATTCCACAGTGGAGCTTTTGCCGTTGGTGCCGGTGACGGCGACGGCGATCTCCGGCTGGCGGGGATAGAAGCGCGCGGCGATGCGCGACAGCGAAAGGCGCACGTCCTCCGCCTCCACCGCCGGCAGCGGTATGGGCGGCGAGCCTCGCCCGGTCAGCACCGCGACCGCACCGGCCGCCGCCGCCTGCGGGACGAATTCCCGCCCGTCCCGCGCCAGCCCCTGAATGGCGGCGAACAGATAGCCCGGCTTCACCTGCCGGCTGTCGGCGGCGAGGCCGGTAATCTCCAGTTCCTCCGCACCCGGCGGGGCCGCGAGCGGCGCGACCAGCTCCGCCAGTTTCATCGCGCGCCCCCGGCATTGGAAACCAGAACCAGCCCGTCGGGCGCGGCGGGCGCGGCCGGTTCGTCGCCATAGCGCGCAACCCCCAGCATGGGCGCAATGCGCCGCACAACCGCGCCGGCCGTGGGCGCGGCGTTCCACCCGGCGGTGCGAAAGCCATAGGTGCGAGGCGTGGGGTGAGGTTCGTCGAGCAGGATCAGCACGACATAGCGCGGATCATGGAACGGGAAAATGGCGGCGAAGGAGGTCAACTGCCGTTCGCGGGAATAACCACCGGCGACGGCTTTTTCCGCCGTTCCGGTCTTGCCCGCGACCATATAGCCCTGCGCCTCGGCGCGGCTGCCGCTGCCCTCGGTGACGACGGCGCGCATCAGCCGCAGCACCTCGGCCGCCGTGCCCGCGGACATCACGCGGGTTGACTGGATGGGCGTTCCCGGCGGCACGACGCGGAAGGTCGGCTCTACATAATTGCCGCCATTGGCGACAGTGGCGAAGGCCGCGGCGGCGGCCAGCGGCGACACCGCGAGACCGTGGCCGAACGAAACCGTGGCCAGCTCCGCCGGTCCCCACTGGCGGGGCAGGATGGGGCTGGAAATTTCCGGCAGCTCGCCCGGCGCGCGGCGCAGCAGTCCCAGCCGGTCCAGAAACGCGCGGTGACGCTCCGCGCCCACATCCGTCGCGATGCGCGCCGCGCCGATATTGGAGGAATCGAGAAAGACTTCCCGCGTGGTCAGCCAGCGGTTCTGACCGCGATAGTCGCGGATGGTGTGAGAGCCCACGCGCAAGGGCTGGGTGGCGTCATAGCGCGTGTTGACCGTGGTTACGCCCTCTTCCAGCGCGACGGCGACGGTGAATGCCTTGAAGATCGAGCCCAGCTCATATTGCGCCGTGGCGGCGCGGTTCTGACGCTGCTCGTCACCGGCCGCCGCGGGGCGGTTCGGATCGAAATCGGGCAGCGAGGCCAGCGCGATCACCTCGCCGGTGCGCGCATCCATCACCACGCCCGCCGCCGCTTTGGCGTTGAACTCCGCCATCGCAGCGCCCAGCTCGTCGGCCAGCGCGAACTGAACGCGCATGTCGATGGAAAGCGGCAGCGGACGGCCGCGCCCGCCAGCGTCCAGAATTTCGCGCTCCAGCCCCAGCTCCAGCCCCGCCGCCCCGGCGCCGTCGCGGTCGGTCATGCCCAGAACATGCGCGGCCAGCGCGCCGCGCGGATAGACGCGGCGCGGCTCTGAAATGAAATGCAGGCCCGGTAGGCCGAGCGAGAACACCGCCTGACGCTGGGTCGGGGTCAGATTGCGCGCGACCCAGACAAAAGCGGCGCGGCGGCGAAGGCGCTCCGCCACGGTTTCCAGATTCAATTCCGGCAGCACGGCGGTCAGCGCGCGCGCGGTCTCGTCCGCGTCCCACACCTCGCGCGGGTCGGCGTAGAGCGAATGCGTCTCCAGCGTGGTCGCCAGAATTTCGCCGTTGCGGTCAACCAGATCGGCGCGCGGCGTGACATTCACCGCTTCGGCGATGACCGGGCTTTCGGGCGGGTTCAGCGCGATGCTGAAAGAGCGGCTGACAATAACCGCGAAGCCGACCGCGAAAGCGACGCCAAGGGCGGCGATGCGCACGCGCCCGGCTTCCAGCGCCGAGCGTTCCTCGTCGCGCAGGGCGAAGCGGCGGGCGATGTGGACGGCGGACTGCTCTGTCAGCGGCGGCGGTGCATCCTCGCGTGAGAGCAGGCGGACGCCGCGTTTCATCGCACGCCTCCGGCCAGGATCAGCGCCGCGATGGGATCGTCCAGCGTACGCAGCGTGTTTTCGGGCGACTCTGGCGCCGGCTCTGCCTGCGCCATGGCGACAGCTCTGGAAGGCGGCGCGGGCGCGGGCGCGACAGCGTTGGAGACCGGCGGCGGCGACGCGGCGGCGACGCGCGCGGACGGCCCGGAGGGCGCGGGCGGCGCAAAGCTGTCGCCACCCAGCGCCAGCAGCACCTGCTCCAACGGCATTTCCCTGGAAGAATCCGCAGGCTCCAGCCCCAGATGCCGCGCGGCCAGCGCGCGCAGCCGCTCGGGCCGCTCCAGAAATGCGATTTCGGCGCGCAGCGTGGCGCTGGCCCGGCGCTCTGTCTCAACCATCGCGGCGAGCCGGTCGAGATGCTCGCGCGCGGCGTGCGCCTCGGTCTTGGCGCGATAAAGACCCACCGCCAGAGCCATGGCGAGGACAAGGCCGATCACATTCAAGGCGCGGATCATCATCATCGGGCGGTCTCCAGCGCGGAAAGCGGCGGCGCATCCGGCAGCAGCGCGGCGAGATCGGCTCCCCAGGCCGGAGCCTCGGTGCGCACAGCGGCGCGCAGCCGGGCGGAGCGGGCGCGCGGATTGCTCTCCGCCTCGGTTTCGGACGGGCCCTGCCCGCCGGCGGACAGCAGCGTGAAGCTGGGCGCAGGCCCGCTTTGCGCGGGCGGCGCGTGACGCGAACCGGCGGGATCGCGCCCCGCGCGGGCGCGCAGAAACAGCTTCACGATGCGGTCTTCCAGCGAATGGAAAGCCACGACCACCAGCCGCCCGGCGGGCCGCAGCACCTGCTCCGCCGCCGCCAGACCGCGGGCAAGCTCGCCCAGCTCGTCGTTCACATAGATGCGCAGCGCCTGAAACACGCGCGTCGCCGGATCAATCTTCGATTTCGGCGATACGCCGACGGCGCTCCGCACAATCTCCGCCAGACGCCCGGTGGTCTCGATGGGCGCCTCGGCGCGGGCGCGCACGATGAAGGCGGCGGCGCGGCGGGCTTTCTTCTCTTCCCCATAGACGCGGAAGATGCGCGCAAGATCGGCTTCGGACAGGTGCGCCACGGCGGCGGCGGCGGCGGGCCCCTCGCCCGCCATGCGCATGTCCAGCGGGCCATCGGCGCGGAAGGAAAAGCCGCGTTCGGGGCGGTCGAGCTGCATCGAGCTGACGCCGAGATCGAACACCACGCCGTCCGCACCCTCTCCATCCAGATACTGCGCCATCGCAGAGAAAGGCGCGGTCACCAGACGGAAGCGGCCGGGATATGCGCGCGCCATCATCTCGCCTTCCGGCCCGGCCGAGGGGTCGCGGTCGAAGGCCAGCACCCGGCAATCGGCGGCGGCCAGAATGGCCCGCGAATAACCGCCCGCCCCGAACGTGCCGTCGACATAAAGACCGCCATCGCGGGGCGCGAGCGCCGAGACCGCTTCGTCCAGCATCACCGGAGCGTGGGGGGCATGAGGGGCGGCGGGGGCGGTCATACGTCGCCCGCCAGCAGATTGAGGATGTCCGGGTTGGACGCCACCCTGCCCCGCGCGTCGCTGACCGCCGCGCCGGCGGCGGCGGCGTTCCACAGCTCGAACCGGTCGCCGCAGCCGACAAAGACCACGCGCTCTGACAGGCCGGCATAGTCGATGAACTCGGCCGGCAGGGTGATGCGGCCATTGGCGTCGAAATCCAGCCGCCGCGCCTGACCCAGGATCAAAAGCTCCAGCGTGCGCCGGTCGTCGCTGAGCGGCCCCAGCCGCGCCAGCTTGCTGCGATAGGATTCGATCAGCGCCAGTCCGCCGCCCTCAAGGCAGGGCCGGGTCAGATGCGGGAAGAGATAGAGGCCCGGGTGCGGGTCGCCGCCTGTGAGCGCGCGAAAGGGCGCCGGAACCGAAACCCGGTTTTTCGCATCCAGCGTGTGTTCCGATCTCGACAGGAACATGACCGCTCTTCGCCCCCCAGGGAGGCGCACGGGCGGGGCGCATCCCAGGTCAATGTGAGCCTAATGGGATAGCATGGGATTTGATGGGATAACAAGACATAAACCGGGCTGCGAAAAGCAATTCCCCTCAATTTACACGCAATGCTTGCATGGAAACAGAACATAGAAAGAACAAATGAGGGCGAATCACCCTCCCTGACAGGATGCGGCTGCATTCATGGAGAAAATGTGGATGCGGCGGCGGCGGCGCTGCGGGGGCCTGCGGGGCCGGTCCGTGGGCTCAGGCGACCTTGCGTCGGGCGCCGGAGCGGACCTCGACGCGATTGCGTCCGCCCTGTTTGGCGGCGTAGAGCGCCTCGTCAGCGCGGCGGATCAGGCTTTCGGGCGTATCGTCCGCGACGATTTCAGAGATGCCGGCGCTGACCGTCACCGGGATGGCGCGGTCCGCATGGGCCACCCGGAACGGCGCTTCGGCCACCGCGGCGCGGAACCGTTCGGCGGCCTGAACCGCGGCGGAGGCGGATGCCTCTGGCAGCACGACCAGAAACTCCTCTCCGCCCCAGCGGCAGGCCAGATCCATCGCGCGCATATGGGCCAGCAGGCGCTTTGCGAATTCGCGCAGCACTTCGTCGCCTGCGTCATGACCCCATGTGTCGTTGATCGACTTGAAGTGGTCGATGTCGCACAGCATGAGCGACAGAGCTTCATCATGGGCGCGCGCGCGCGCGACAAAACGGGTGAGCCGCCCCTGAATATAACGGCGGTTGTGCAGCCCGGTGAGCTGGTCGGTGACGGCGCTTTCCAGCGTTTCGTCGAGCCGCCCGCGCAGGATGTCGGCATAACGCTTGTGCCGGATCTGGGTGCGCACGCGGGCGCGCAGCTCCTGCGGTTCGATGGGGCGCGGGATTACATCGTTCACGCCGATTTCCAGCGCCTTGACGATGCGGTCCTTGTCGTCGGCGTCGACAATGGCGAGGATCGGCGAGCCGCGCGTCGCCTCGTCGGAGCGCACGCGCGCGCACAGACGCATCCCGTCAAAGCCGCGCGAGGCCAGATTGACGATGAGCACGTCGGGATCGAGCTTCGCCGCGTCCGCGCCCTCTTTCGGGTCGGCTTTCACTGTGACGCAATAATCGCCCTCCAGCCGCGCCTTGACCCGCTCTGACTGATAGGCGTTGTCGTCAATCACCAGCACATTGCCGCCGGACTGGACGGCGGCTTCCTCTTTATCGTCGATGGCGCCCACATCGCGGCCCCGGGCCTCGCGCGTGCGCAGCTCGTCCATCACGGTCTTGAGGCGCAGCAGGCTGCGCACCCGCGCCAGCAGCGCGATGTCGTCAATGGGCTTGGTGAGAAAATCGTCGGCCCCGGCGCGCAGACCGGCGACACGGTCTTCCTGCTGGTCCAGCGCGGTGACCATCACCACCGGAATATGGCGCGCGGCGGGATTGTCTTTCAGCCGCCGGCAGGTCTCAAACCCGTCCATGCCCGGCATCATCACGTCGAGCAGGATGAGATCGGGCTGTTCGGCGTGCGCGACCTCCAGCGCCTCAAAGCCGGACGTCGCGGTCAGAACCTCGTAATACTCGCTTTCCAGCTTGGCGCGCAGCAGCCGGACATTGGGCTCCAGATCGTCAACGACCAGGATTCTGGCTGTCATCGCGCCCCCCCTAGTCGAGAAAGCGGCGGATAGTCTCGATAAAGGTGGAAACGGTGATCGGCTTGGAAATATAGGCCTCGCAGCCGCCCTGCCGGATCTTTTCCTCGTCGCCCTTCATGGCGAACGCCGTGACAGCGACGACGGGAATGGAGGCCAGATCCTCGTCTTCCTTGATCCATTTGGTCACTTCCAGGCCGGAAACCTCCGGCAACTGGATATCCATCAGGATCAGGTCGGGACGGTGCTCGCGCGCGATATCCAGGGCGGCGAGCCCCTCGCGCGTTTGCAGGGTCTCATAGCCGTGCGCATCGAGCAGATCATGAAAAAGCTTCATGTTCAGCTCGTTGTCTTCGACGATGAGAACCTTTTTCGGCATCGTATTAAGCATTATGCCGCCGTCTTCCCTGGGATATTAGCCTGTGGCCCGGCTTTTCCGGCCTACCGTTTTTCACCCGGGGCCGGTTTTACCGCGCCCCCGGTTAATCAAGGGTGGACAGCGGAGTCATTTTTCCCAGCCGGTAAAAAGGGTTAGCAAAATCTTTCCGGGATCGCGAGACCCCCGGCGCCACGCTATTTTCCGGCATTGCCCATGATTCCCGGGGCCCGAGGCTGCGCATGACCCTGACCATCGGCGTCGATTTCGGCGGCACCAAGATCGAGGCGGCGGTGCTGGACGCCGGCGGCCGCTTTCTGGCCCGCCGCCGCGCCCCCAATCCGGGCGAATATCGCGCCGCAATCGGCGTCATTGACGGCCTGGTGCGCGCCGTCTGCACGGAGACCGGGGCGGAATCCTGCGATGGGATCGGCGTGGCCATTCCGGGCTCGCTCAATCCGCAGACGCACCGAGTACGCAACGCCAACACGACCTGGCTGAACGGACAGCGCTTTTGCGACGACCTGACCGAGGAACTGGCCGCGCCGGTGCGGCTGGCCAATGACGCCAATTGTTTCGCCCTTTCCGAGGCCGCCGATGGGGCGGGCGCGGGATTCGATTCCGTGTTCGGCGTCATTCTCGGCACCGGGGTCGGCGGCGGGCTGGTGCTGCGCGGCACACCCATCGAAGGCGCGAACGGCATCGCCGGTGAATGGGGCCATACCCCCCTGCCCTGGATGAACGCGGAAGAGATCGCAGCGGCGCCGGAATGCTGGTGCGGGCGGCGCGGATGTCTGGAAACCTGGTTGAGCGGACCGGCGCTCGCCGCCGATCATGCGCGTGCGGGGGGCGAGACGCTCTCCTGCGAGGAGATGGCCCGCTGCGCTGCGGAGGGCGATTCCGCCTGCAACGCCACGCTGGCGCGATACCGCGACCGGCTGGGCCGCGCGCTGGCCATGGTGGCGGATATTTTCGATCCTGCATGCGTGGTGCTGGGCGGCGGCGTGTCGAACATCCCGGCGATTTATGACGAATTGCACGAAACTGTCGCACGCCATGCGTTCTGTGACGCTTATGATGTGCGCATCGTGCAGGCAAAGCATGGCGACTCCAGCGGCGTGCGCGGCGCCGCGCGACTCTTTTCCACCACTCACGAAGATTGAGTGTGATAAAACGCGCGAGAAGCCGCATTGCAGCCGCATTCGGCCACACAATGCCGCGCGCCGGCAAAGGGCGCCGGGGCAGCGGAAGGCGATATCGTTCATGTCCAGATCCATCGAAACCGGAACCGGCGGAAAATCGCTTTCCATTCTTGGCCCCGACCTTGCCATCAGCGGCACGGTCGAGTCGGCGGGCGACATCCAGATTGACGGCCATCTCGAAGGCCAGGCGCGCGCTCAGACCCTGACCCTCAGCGAAAACGCCAGCATGACCGGCGACGCGGCGGCCGAAACCATCGAGGTACGCGGCGCGCTGACCGGCAATATTTTCGCGCGCAGGGTGCGGCTGACTTCCAGCGCGCAGGTGAAAGGCGACATCGTCCATGCCTCGCTGGAGATGGAGGCCGGCGCGCGCTTCGACGGCTATTGCCGCCGGGCGGACGATCCGCTGGCGCTGGCGGATAAACCCGCCGCGTCCGGACCCGCGCCAAGACCTGCGCAAACCCCGGCGCCAGCGCCTGCTCCGAAGCCGAAAGCAAAAGACGAACCGCCCCCGGCGGAAGCCGGGAAGGAGACTCCGCCCGCCAGTTGACGGCGCGCCGGACGCGGGCGCTATCTGGGTAGATGAGCGCCATCTGCCGCGACTGTCTGCATCGCTGGAACGAGGACGCGGCGCCGGCCTGCCCCCGATGCGGCGGACGGCGGATCGCCGCGCACCCCGAGCTGGAACAGCTCGGCATCGCGCATCTGGATTGCGACGCCTTCTTCGCCTCTATCGAAAAGCGCGACAATCCGGAGCTGCGCGACAAGCCGGTTCTGGTTGGCGGGCGCACGCGCGGCGTGGTGGCCGCCGCCTGCTATGTCGCGCGGCTGTATGGCGCACGCAGCGCCATGCCGATGTTTCAGGCGCTGAAACTCTGCCCGAACGCGGTGGTGGTGAAGCCGGACCACGCTAAATACGTTGCGGAAGGCCGGCGCATCCGCGACATGATGCGGGAGATCACGCCGCTGGTGGAACCGCTTTCCATCGACGAGGCCTTTCTGGACCTTTCCGGCACGGCGCGGCTGCATGGCGGGCCGCCTGCCCTGACGATGATCCGCCTTCAGCAGCGTATCGCACACGACGTGGGCGTGACCGTGAGCGTCGGGCTCTCCTGGAACAAGTTTCTGGCCAAGAGCGCATCCGATCTGGACAAGCCGGACGGATTTTCCGTGATCGGCCAGACCGAGACTGCCGATTTCCTGGCCGGAAAGCCGGTCGGTTTCGTGCACGGGGTCGGCCCCGCCTTCGAACGCAAGCTGGCGCGCGACGGGCTGCGCGTGCTGGCCGATGTGCGCCGCATCGGCGAAGCGGACATGGCGCGGCGCTATGGCGAGGCGGGCCTGCGGCTGGCCCGGCTGGCCTGGGGCGCGGACGGGCGCCGCGTAAACCCGGACGAGGCGCGCAAGAGCATTTCCGCCGAGACCACCTTCGCGGAGGACATCAGCGCGCCGGACGAGCTGGAAAACCGGCTGTGGGCGCTGTGCGTGCGCGTGGCCGACCGCGCCAAGGCGGAAGACGCAGCCGGGCGTGTGGTGACGCTGAAGCTGAAAACCGCGGACCACCGCATCCGCACGCGGCGGCGCGCCCTGTCCGCCCCCACCCAGCTCGCCGATATGCTGTTCCGCGTGGGGCGCGAATTGCTGGCGGCGGAAGCGCGCGGCAAGCGTTTTCGCCTGATCGGGATCGGCCTGTCGGAGCTTGCCCCCCCGCAGGGAGACGCCGCCGACCTGCTGGACCCCGGCGCCGGCAGGCGCGCCGCGCTGGAACGCGCCGGCGACGCGGCCCGGGCCCGGTATGGCGGCCAAGCCGTGATGAAAGGCCGCGCTCTGCGGACTGATCCCAAAAAACCGGAAAAATCGAATTAAATCACTGCGTTTATTTCACTCAGCTTTGTTGCATCCGGATGGGATTTCGGGCTTCTGCCGGGAGTGGGACAATCTCTTGGGCGGGGATGATGGGAAAAATTGAATCGCGTCTTGAAGCGTTGGGCATAGACCTTCCGCAACCTCCGAAAGCCGTCGCCAATTATGTGCCGGCGGTGCAATCCGGAAATTTGCTGTTCGTCTCGGGCCAGGTGTCGCAGAACGTCCGCGGCAAGGCCGGAACAGAAGTGGACCCCGAACTGGCCTATGAAGGCGCGCGGCAATGCGCGCTGTCGCTGCTGGCCCAGGCGCGGACGGCGCTGGGCGATCTAGACCGGATCACGCGGGTGGTGCGGCTGGGCGGTTTCGTGAACTGCCCGCCAGACTTCACCGATATTCCCCAGATCATCAACGGCGCCAGCGACCTGATGGTCGAGGTGTTCGGCGATTCCGGGAAACATGCGCGGGCCGCGGTGGGCTGTTCCAGCCTGCCGCTGGGCGTCACCGTCGAGGTCGACGCGGTGTTCGAGATCGGCTGAGCATCGCGCAGGCCGCACTTACGGAACGCGGACGCATCGACGCGGACCACGCATCGGCGTATTTCTTTCCGCATGGATGGCGGTGCAGGCGCGCGAGTCGAAACCCTGCCCGGACTGGGCGGGATTTCACGCACGGAATGGGATGCCGCGGCCAATCCGCCCGGCGCGGCGTTCGATCCGTTTCTGAGCTGGGACTTTCTGGAGGCGCTGGAGCGCGCCGGCTGCGTTTCCCCGCAGACCGGCTGGGCGCCGCGGCACCTGATCCTGCGCGACGCTGCGGGCGCCGTCGCCGCCGTGGCGCCTGCCTGGCTCAAATCGCACTCCTATGGCGAATACGTGTTCGACCACGGCTGGGCCAATGCCTGGGAGCGCGCAGGCGGCGCCTATTATCCCAAGCTGCTTAGCGCCGTACCGTTCACGCCGGTCAGCGGACGGCGCCTGCTGGCCGGGGCCGCCCCAGACGCGGAGGCGGAAACGGCGCGCGGCGTGCTGGCCCGGGCGCTGGCGGAAATTGTGTTGCGCAATGACCTGTCCTCCGCCCACGTCAATTTCACCGGGGCGCGGGACGAAGCGGCGCTGGCGCGCGCCGGATTTCTGAAACGCACCGGACGGCAGTTCCATTTCTTCAATCGCGGCTATCGCGACTATCAGGATTTTCTGGATGCGCTCAGTTCGCGCCACCGCAAGGCGCTGCGCAAAGAGCGCGCGCGCGCTGGAGGGACTTGAGATTGTCGCGCTCAGCGGCGCCGACCTGGAAGAAGCGCACTGGGACGCCTTTTTCGATTTCTACATGGACACCGGGTCACGCAAATGGGGTGCGCCCTATCTGAACCGGGCCTTCTTCACGCTGCTGCACGAGCGTATGGCCGAACACGTGGTGCTGTTTCTGGCGCGGCCGCGGGATGGGGGAAAGCACGGGCGCTGGATCGCCGGGGCGCTGAATCTACTCGGCTCGGAGGCGCTCTATGGCCGCTATTGGGGCCGGAGCGAGGAGCGGCCCTTTCTGCATTTCGAGCTGTGCTATCACCGCGCCGTGGAGATCGCGATTGCGCGCGGTCTTGCCCGTGTGGAGGCCGGGGCGCAGGGCGAACACAAGCTGGCGCGCGGCTATGAGCCGGTGGAAACCGCGTCATGGCACTGGATCGCCGACCCCGGATTCCGTGACGCGGTGGCGCGGTTTCTGGAAGCAGAGCGCGCCGGCGTGGAGGAAGAGATCGCCCTGCTTTCCGGCTATGCGCCATTCCGGCGGGGATGAGACTTGCGCGCGCGGGCGGCGCACGATTTTCTGAGCCACGCGGCGAAGAGGAGCGACACATGGAACTGAACGGCGAGTATGACGAGAACAATGTGTTCGCACGCATCCTGCGGGGCGAGATCCCCTCGGCGCGCATCTGGGAAAATGAGCATATCGTCGCCTTCATGGACGCCTTCCCCCAGGCGCCCGGCCATTGTCTGGTCGTGCCAAAGGAAAAAGCGCGCAATCTGCTGGACGCCTCGCCGGAATCGCTGGCGCGGGTAATGGCGGCGACGCAGCGGATCGCCCGCGCCGCCGTGGATGCGCTGGATGCCGAAGGGGTGCGCATCGTCCAGTTCAACGGCGCCGCCGCCGGCCAGACCGTGCCGCATCTGCATATCCACATCATTCCGATGCACAGCGGTCAGGCGCTGGGAAAACATGGCGGCGGGGGCGGCTCAGCGGACATGGCGGCGCTGAACGAAATGGCGCGGAAAATCGCCGCCCGTCTCGTCTAACTCGTTTTCCCCCTGCGGAAAACTGCCGCACCGACCGGCGCGGTGTTAACGGCTTTTTATGCGTTGCGACGCGATACCCCCGTGATGGCCGACCCCCTCCTGCTTCACCGGATGCAGACGCTCGCCCGCGCGCGGGGCGGGGCGCTGTGGTTCCGGCTGGGGATGGGGCTGGTGGTGTTCTCCATCGGCGTCATGCTGGTGGAGCCGGTCATCGCCTTCGCCTGGGCCGTGGCGATGCCCATTGCGCAATTTATCGACCACCGCGTCTATCGCCGTTTCCGTGATCTTACGGATGAACGCCCGGTGCAGCGGGCCGAGATCGTGGCCTGCGGCGCCTCCACCGCTATTTCCACGGCGATCTACACCACGCTTCCGGCCATCGCCTATTTCGCGCCGGCGCCAGAAGCCAAGGTTTTCGCCCTGCTTTGGATGTGCGCCGCGCTGCTGAACATCATGGTGCAGCAGAGCCCGGTGCGCACGATCTTCCTGTGCGGCGCCACGCCGGTGACGGGGGCGCTGGTTCTGCTGCCGCTGACCTCGCTGATAATACCTGGAGGCGGCGCCACGGATCTGGCCATCTTCGTGGTAAGCGTCGCCTATGTGGCGCACATGCTGCTGGGCTTCCGTGTCTATAACCGGCTGGTGTCTGAAATGACCACGGCGCGCGACGCAGCGATCCGGCGCGGTCAGGCCGCCGAACAGGCGAACAAGGCGAAGTCGCGTTTCCTTGCGCTGATGAGTCACGAACTGCGCACGCCCATGAACGGCGTTCTGGGCGCCGGCCATCTTTTGCGCCAGACCGAGCTTTCGCCGCGTCAGCAAACGCTGGTGGACGCACTGGAAGACGCCGGCGAAGTGCTGATGGTGATCCTCAACGACATTCTGGATCTCGCCAAGCTGGACGCCGCGCGCATGGTTCTGGACCCCGCGCCCGCCGATATCGAGCAGGTGACGAACAACCTGGCGAATTTGTGGCGTTCGCGCGCGGAAGAAAAGTCGCTGACCCTCAACGTGATCTCAAAATTCGATGAGGGCGCACGCTGGGTCAGCATCGACAAGGTGCGCGTGCGTCAGGTTATCGGCAATCTGCTGTCCAACGCGATCAAGTTTACCGAACAGGGGTCGGTGACGCTGCATGTGCGCAGCGAGCGGCGCGGCGAGACGGCGCATCTGACATTCATCGTGGAGGACACCGGCCCCGGCATGACGCCGGAAACCCAGGCTATGCTGTTCAAGCCATTCAGCCAGGCCGACGACACGGCCGCGCGCCGTCATGGCGGCGCCGGGCTGGGTCTGATGATCTGCCGTAGCCTGGGCGCGCTGATGAACGGCACGATCGGGGTGGAAAGCGAGCCGGGCAAGGGTTCGTCCTTCACCTTCGCTTTAGAGACCTCGCTGGCCGAACCGCAGGTGGAACCGGCCGCCCCGGCCGCCGCGCCAGCCAATATTGTGGGCGTCGCGGACACGGAGATCGCGGGAGCCCCGATGAACATCCTGATCGCCGAGGACAACGCCATCAACCGGCTGGTGATTTCCGGTCTGCTGGAAGACGGGAAGCACACGCTGACCTTCGCCGAGAACGGCGCGGAGGCCGTGGAGGCGGCCGCCGCGCAGGCGTTCGACATGATCTTCATGGACGTACATATGCCTGAGATGGACGGCCTGACCGCCGTGGCCCGCATCCGCAACGCCACAGGGCCGAACGCGGGCGGCTTTATCTGTGCGCTGAGCGCCGATGCAGGACAGGAACAGATCGACGAGGCGCTGCGATCCGGTATGGACGCCTATCTGACCAAGCCGATCGCGCCGCGCGAACTGGCCGCCGTGCTGGAACAGGCCCGGCGCTTTATCGCCGGGCAGACGCCGGCGGCGAACCACGCCGCGTCTCACGCCGTGGCGCGATAATTTTCAGCTCTCGCCGCGGGGTTCGGCGGCGCGCGCCAGACCCGGCACCAGCGGCACAAAGCGCACGTCGGCCAGTTTTTCTTCCTCTATCCCCTGCTCTGTCCGGCGATAGCGTATCAGCATTTGCGGATCGCCGGCCCCCACCGGCGCGATCATGATCCCGCCCGGCTTCAGCTGGTCCAGCAGCGCATCGGGCCGCCCAGGTGCGGCGGCGGTGACAAGGATACGGTCGAACGGCGCCTGTTCGGGCCAGCCTTTGGCGCCGTCCGCCGCGATGGCGACGATATTGGTCAGCTTCAGCGCCGCGAAGCGGGCCTGCGCCTCGCGCAGTAGCGCGCGATAACGCTCTATCGTGTAAACCCGGCGCGCCAGACGGGCGAGGATGGCGGTCTGGTAACCGCTGCCCGTTCCGATCTCCAGAATCTTGCATCTGTCGTCCAGCTCCAGCGCCTGGGTCATCAGCGCCACGATATAAGGCTGGGAAATCGTCTGCCCGCATTCGATGGGCAGGGCGCTGTCCTCATAGGCGCGGTCGTGCCAGCCTTCGGGGATGAACATCTCACGCGGCACTTTTTCCATCGCGCGCAGCACGCCCGCATCCGAAATCCCCGCACGGCGGAGATGCATCAGCAGGCGGATCTTGCGGGCGTCTGGCTCCGCCATCGCATTCAGCCGGCAAGCGCGCCGGTGAGACGCCCGGAAAGACGCTCCGTCAGGCGCTCGCGCGTCTCGTCGTGAGTCAGATCGACATGCAGCGGCGTGACGGAGATCCGGCCCTCGTTCACCGCGCGGATGTCGACGCCTTCGGGCGGCGGCGCGGGGCGTTCCTCAAAGCCCAGCCAGTAATAGTCGCGTCCGCCAGGGTCGGTGCGGCGCTGCACGTTCATCATCTGCTCGTTGCGGGCGCCCAGCCGTGTGACCTCCACACCGCGCACCGAATCTGGCGGCAGGTCGGGGAAATTGATGTTAATGAGCACATTTTCCGGCCAGCTCGCGGCCATCAGTTCGCGCAGAATCCCCGGCGCATGGGTTTCCGCAGTCTCCCAGTGGATGTGCGATTCCGGCCCGAAATCGAAGGCCTGTGACAGCGCCACAGCAGGCACGCCCAGCTCCATGCCCTGCATCGCGCCGGCCACCGTGCCGGAATAGGTGACATGCTCCGCCAGATTCTGGCCGCGATTGACGCCGGAGAGGACCAGGTCTGGCTTATGCTCCCTCAGCAGATGGGCGACCGCCAGCATCACGCAATCCGTCGGCGTGCCGGAGACCGACCAGCGGCGCTCCGCCAGCCAGCGCACGCGCAGCGGATCGTGCAGCGACAGCGCGCGGCTGGCCCCGCTCTGCTCCACCGCCGGGGCCACGGTCCAGACATCGTTGGAAAGCTGGGCGGCGATGCGCTCCAGCACCTGGAGCCCGTGCGCGTCGGCGCCGTCGTCATTGGTGCAGAGGATACGGGGGTTTTCGGGAAACATCGTGGGAAGGCAGACCTTTGGAGCGGTCCGGCCATGAACAGGCCAGGACAGGATTCGGAGAGGCCGGACCCTACGCGCGGCCCGCGCGGGGTTCCAGCCCCGCATGGACAAAGCCCGGAACTGGCCGTGCGGAGAGAGCGCCGCTAGATTGCCGGCCAATCCCGCCGCAAACGCCATGACCGCCCCGCACACGCCATCCTCTCACGCCGCCGCCGCGGAGCGGCTGCACGGCATCCAGGTGCTGCGCGCGCTGGCGGCGCTGCTGGTGCTGGCCTCGCACACCGCCTGGTATGAGGCGCAGGCGACGGACGCGACGCTGCTGCCGCAATGGCTGTTTGTCGGCGGCGCCGGGGTCGATCTGTTTTTCGTGATCTCCGGATTCGTGATCGTCTATGTGACGCGCGGCCTGTTCGGCGCGCGCCGCAACACGCTGCTGTTTCTCTATAACCGCGCCGGGCGCATCTATCCGCCGGTCTGGTTGTTCACGGCGCTGGCGCTGCCCGGGTTTTTCCTGATCGGCAATACGGACTGGCTGACGGCGGAGGGGATCGCGGCGACGCTGCTGCTGTTTCCCTCATCCGAGCCGCTGGTGCTGGGCGTCGCATGGACGCTGGTGCACGAGATGTATTTCTATCTCGTCTTCGCCCTGTTCCTGCTCGGCCCGGCGCGGCTGCTGCCGCTCTGGCTCGCGCTGTGGGCGGGGCTGATCGTTGTGGCGGACATCATGGGCTGGCGCCAGGCCGGGCCGTGGGCGCATCTGATGCTGCACCCCATGACGCTGGAATTCATCATGGGCTGTGTCGCGGGCCTGCTGGTGTGCAGCGGGCGGCGGCGCGGCGGCGCATGGATTCTGGGCGCCGGCCTCATCCTGTTCGCCGCGAGCTGGGCGTATCTGGCCGCGCTCGGCGAGGCGGCGTTCCCGCACTATTGGGGACGCACGATCCTGCTGGGCGGGCCGGCGGCGCTGATCGTCTATGGCATGGCGACGCTGGAGACCGACAGCGGATGGCGCCCGCCGCGCGCCGCTGTGCGGATCGGCGACTGGTCATACTCGCTGTATCTGTCGCACTGGCTGGTGCTGTCGGCGCTGTCGCGCCTGTGGGCGCCGTGGACGCTGGACGGGACATGGATAGACAACGCCGTCTGGACGGCGCTGGGCGTCTGCGCCTGCCTCACCGTGGCGGCGCTGGCCTATCATTTCTATGAGCGCCCGGCGCTGCGCCTCGTGGGTCAGGGACGCAGGCGCCTGTTCGGCGCCGCGACGCCGCCGCGCGCCGCGCTGGCCTCGCGCATCTGGTAGGCGCGGCGCGTCAGGCTCAGCCGATGCGGTTGAGGCCGCCCATATAAGGCTGGAGCGCCTCGGGGATGGCGATGGAGCCGTCCTTCTGCTGATAGTTTTCCAGCACCGCGACCAGCGTGCGGCCCACGGCGAGGCCGGAGCCGTTCAGCGTGTGCAGGAAGCTTGTTTCTTTGGAATCGCCAGCGCGGTAGCGCGCATTCATGCGCCGCGCCTGAAAATCTCCGCAGTTCGAGCAGGACGAGATTTCGCGGTATTTATTCTGCGACGGCAGCCAGACCTCCAGATCATAGGTCTTGCGCGCGGCGAAACCCATGTCGCCGGAACAGAGCAGCATGGTGCGGTATGGCAGGCCAAGCCGCTTCAGAATCTCTTCAGCGCAGAGCGTCATGCGCTCGTGCTCCGCATCTGAATCCTCGGGCCTTGTCACGGAGACCAGCTCCACCTTCTGAAACTGATGCACGCGGATCATGCCGCGCGTGTCCTTGCCGGCGCTGCCCGCCTCGGACCGGAAGCACGGCGTGAAGGCCGTGTAGCGGCGGGGCAGGGTTTCGTCATCCACGATTTCCCCCGCGACGATATTGGTCAGGGAGACTTCGGCGGTGGGGATGAGGAAATGCCGCATCTGTGTTGCTTTCCGCAACTCACTAGCGAGCAACGCCTCAATAAGACCGCGATCAGGATATGTTGAAGCTATTTCGGACATCTGGTTTGCCATGGCTGAGGCGAAGGCGTCAGCATCCAGGGCGGTAGTTTGAAAAAGATCTGCTGAGAATTTCGGCAATTGCCCCGTGCCATACATCGCCTCGTCGCGCACCAGCAGCGGCGGCGAAACCTCGGTATAACCGAACTCCTGCGTGTGGGTGTCGAGCATGAACTGGGCCAGCGCGCGCTCCAGCCGCGCCAAGGCGCCGGAGAGCAGCACAAAACGCGCGCCGGACATTTTCGCCGCCGCCTCAAAATCCATCTGGCCCAGCGCCTCGCCCAGCGCCACGTGGTCTTTCGGCTCGAAATCGAATGCGGGCGGCTCACCATCGCGGCGCACCTCGACATTCTTGGTTTCGTCCGGGCCAATGGGCACATCGTCGGCGGGCAGGTTGGGCATCATTCCCATCAGACCGGCTAGCATCGTGCGCGCTTCATCTTCTTTCGCGCCCTCAGCCTCCATTGTGGTTTTCAGCGATGCGACCTCGGCGCGCAGGCGCTCGAATTCGGCCTCGTCGCCTTTGGCCTTGGCCGCGCCGATCTGTTTGGAGGCGGCGTTGCGCGCGGTCTCGGCCGCCTGTTTGGCGGCGATGGCGGCGCGCAGGTTTGCGTCGAGCCTTATCAGGCCATCGACCAGTTCTTTCGGACTATCCAGGCCGCGCCTTTCCCAGCCTGTGATGAACCGCTCCGGCTCGGCGCGGATGGCCTTGATATCGTGCATAGGCGCGGTTTAGCGGGGGCTGTTGGGGAGGTCCAGCGGGGGTGCATTCCGGGCCAGTCCTCTATCCCGCCCCCTGAGAAGCAGCCGGGGCCTCTGGCGCACGACACCGCCACCCGCGTCATCTGGAGCGTCCCTCGAGACGCGCCCCCTCATGCTGAGGAGCCGCCGCGAAGCGGCGTCTCGAAGCACGGGCGCTCCTCGGGATGAGGGTGCGTTTGGTATTGGCAGGGTTTTCCGCTCTGAGGATTCAATTTTCTGGGCCCCGGATACGGCCTGCGGCCGTTCCGGGGGATAGCGTTGGTGTTTTTTGAAGGCGCAGAATTCCAGACATGGCTGTGCGTTCGCCCCGGGTGCGTTCTGAAGCACTTTCACGCCTCAGCGGCAGGCCGCATCGGCGGGTGGGGATGCGGAGCACCAGCTACGAACCCGATTTATTTACGGCGCCAAGAGGAAGTTTGGG
>JBJHDH010000023.1:19866-52585 GCA_050486445.1 Euryhalocaulis sp. | reverse complement strand
ATCCTGGCCAGCTTTCTCGCCCTTGCCGTCCGCCCCCGGTAAGACCGAAAAACTGCGGGGAAGTTTCCGCAAACCTCCTACACCCGTTCCGGCGGGTCTAATCTTCATGCGGCTTCGCGGCCGAGGGATGTTGGCAGCCACCATGACCGCGAGGCGTGCGTGGCCTGTCCGCGCGCCGGTCCGTGGCGGCCCGGCGCTCCGGCAGGGCCTTCAGGGCGGCGAGCGGCACTAAACGACCGACCGCGTCAAAACCCTGGACTGGAATCGGGACGGAGACGTTCCGGCAAATCCACGCGCGGGGCGTTCACAGGAACGCACCATACGTACCAAGGACAGGACACCCGCGTCCCCGCGGGCGCCCCGCTTCCCTCACTTGCCTATGATCCGGCGGCTAAACCGCGCGGCGCTGCGAATGCGCGCCTGCATCAAACACCAGCGCTATCCCCCGGAAAACCCTTTCGCCTTGACGCGCGCGCGGAACACAACTAGAACATGCGACTGTGTTTATGGTTTGTTCGGAGGCTGCGTATTTGGCTATCCGGCCAACCTGAAAAGGACAAAGCCCCGGCCGCGCAGCCTGGGCGGCCAATCAGGCGGAGGGACCGCGCCATGCTGACCCGCAAGCAGAAGGAATTGCTGCTATTCATCGACCGGAGGCTACGCGCCGACGGCGTTTCGCCCTCGTTTGACGAAATGCGCGAGGCGCTGGGCCTTGCCTCCAAATCCGGCGTCCACCGGCTGATTACAGCGCTGGAAGAGCGCGGCTTTATCCGCCGGCTGGCGCATCGCGCCCGCGCGCTGGAGGTGCTGAAACTGCCTGAGGATGCGCCCGCCCCCGCCGCCTTTCAGCCAAGAACCATTCAGGGCGGCGGCCGGAGCGCGCCGCCGCGCGAACGCACTTCTCCGGCCGCGCCCGCCAGCGTATCCCATCCCGGTCTGGTGGAGGTGCCCGTGCTCGGGCGCATCGCCGCCGGCACGCCCATCGAGGCGATCCAGCACGAGCAGGAGCGCATCCCCCTGCCGCCCGACCTGCTGGGCGGCGGCGAGCATTTCGCCCTCTCCGTGCAGGGCGACTCGATGATCGACGCCGGCATCCATGACGGCGACATCGCCATCCTGCGCCGCTGTAACACGGCCGAGAACGGCGCCATTGTCGTGGCGCTGGTGGACGATGAGGAGGCCACGCTGAAACGTCTTCGCCGCAAGGGCGGCTCCATCGCGCTGGAGGCCGCCAATCCCGATTACGAAACGCGCATCTTCGGCCCCGACCGGGTGAAGGTGCAGGGTCGTTTGGTCAGTCTGGTGCGGAAGTACGACTGAAAATTCCCGCGCCGCCTCCCGCTCCGTAGGGCGGACGCCAGGTCGTCTCGCCCGCGTGGCGCGCAGAAAGCCCGCCATCCCTGGCGCGAAAGATCAGCGCCGGGCCCTGCTGGTCCAATACCCTGCCGTCCAGCAGCAGCGCGCCGCACGATTCGCGCAGCCTGTTTGAAACCCGGTCGCGAAACGCCACCAGTTCGGCTTCGGCGCAGTCTTCCGTCACCGCCCCGCGCGTCAGCGGCGCCGCGATCAGCACGCCGTTCAGCCAGCCCAGACACCCGGCGGAATCGCATCCGGCGATCTCACGGAAATGCCGCCGCTCGACATCCGCGCCAAGCCCTGTGCGCTGGGCGAAACGATCCGTCCCGTAACGCGAACGCCGCAGGTCCGAGACATAGAGCACGCCGTCCGCCGCGCCCGTCACCACAGCGGTGTCGGATACCCACAATAGCGGCCGCGGCGCCGCGGCCCACAGCGCGCACGCCCCCAGCATCGCCGCCAGCCCGCCCGCGCGCACCGCGCCGCGCCCGGCGCACAGCGCGATAAAGCCCGCGCCATAGATGGCGAGCACATAGGGCGGCGCGCCAGGAATCCAGCTCACCGCGCCCGGCAAGGCCGCCACCACGTCGCCCACCCAAAGGATCAGCCCCATGCCCGCGGCCGCCGCACTCCAGAACGGGCCGTCGAGCCCCAGCGGAGTCAGCAGCGAGGCCAGCAGCAAGAGCGGCATCACCCAGAAATCGAACACCGGCACGGCCAGCAGATTGCCGAGCAATCCAAAATTGGCGGTCCGGTTGAAATGAAAGGCGGCGATCACGCCGCTGGATGCGCCCGCCACCGTGCTGGCGAACGTCAGGCCGCCGAAAAGCCGTAGCGTCCACGCCCAGGCAGAGCGTTCGCGCGCCGCCACCAGCCTGCGTTCGCGCAGCCATTCATACCCGGCGATCAGCGCCGCGGTGGCGGCGAACGACATCTGGAACCCGGCTTCGAACAGACTCTCCGGCGCGATCAGCAGCACAACCGTCGCCGCGATCGCGATATTGCGGAGCGTCAGGGCGCGGCGGTCGACCAGCAGCGCGCCAAACATCACCGCGATCATGATATAGGCGCGCACCGCCGAAACATACGCGCCCGAAACTACCAGATAGATGCTGCATACCAGCAGCGCCGCCGCCGCCGCGGGCTTGCGCATGTCCCAGGCGCGCGACAGCGGCGAGATCAGCGCCAGCATGAGCAGACACGCCGCGAACGTCACGCCGCCCACCAGCGACATGTGCATCCCGGAAATGGCGAGCATGTGATAGATGCCGGAATCGCGCATCGCTCCGCTGTCACGCGCATCCACGCCGCTGCGCTCGCCGGTCACCAGCGCCGCCAGAATGCCGCCGCGATGGTCCGGCGCCCGGGCGCGGATATGATCGGCCAGAGCCCCGCGCATCCGCGCAACGGCGCGCAGTGCGCCGCCGCCGCTCACCTCCGCCGGCTCGGCCGCGCCATAGGTAAAGCCGGTGGCGCCGATCCGGTCGAAATAGGCCTGGCGCGAAAAATCATGATCGCCGGGCGCGGAGGGGCCGGGTGGCGGGCTGAGCCCGGCGCGCACCCGCACGCCCTGCCCCAGCGATGGCGTCTCGCCGAGCAACCGCACGCGCACGCGCGCCGGCGTCTGCTCCGGCGCCAGACCCGCGATGGACGAAACCACGATGGTCGCCGCCACCCGGTCGCCGGGATCCACCCGGCTGACCCAGCCTTCCACGGTCCAGCCGCGGTCCGTGTCGGCCATCACCGGCGCAGCGACATCCCATGTGCGCCAGCCCGCCGCGCCATAGCCGATGGCCGCCCAGGCCAGCAGCGCGGCGCACCAGCGCGGCCAGGACCGCCACAGATAGCGCGCCGCCGCCCAGCGCCCGGCCAGTCCCGCGCCGATCAGCGTCAACAGCAGCGCCGGCGGCGCCGCCCACGGCGCCAGGAAATACAGAATGACTCCCGCCGCCATGGCGAACGGCGGAACCACGCAGGAATCCAGCCGCGCGGACGCCAGCGCGCGCCGGACCGGCGCCGCGTATGGACCAGCCGATTCCAGCGAAAGAACCGCCATCCCCCATCCCCCCATGTCAACCAGTCTAGCCCATATGCCGGGGCGCGCCGCTGTTTTCTGGCCGCCCGGGAGAACAAGCCGGCCTGCCCGGCGTTTCAGACCAAACCGGGAAGCCCAATGACTGCGGAACAAGACGGAGCCAAAAAGGCGCTGATTTCGGGGTTCATCTATCGCGTTATCGCCATTCTGGGCCTGCTCGGGCTGGCGATGCTGACCGTGCTTCTGGCGGATGTTCTGCTGCTGCTGTTCGGCGCGGTCCTGGCCGCTGTGGTGCTGCGCGCCATTGCCGATCCGCTGGCGAACCGCACGCCGCTTGACCAGCGCGCCGCACTGGCGCTGACCATCATCCTGCTCTTCGCGCTCGTTGCGATCAGCATCTGGCTGTTCGGCCGCGAGGTCTCGCGCCAGCTGGATCAGCTGTTCGAGACCATCCCCGGCGCGCTGAACAGCCTGATGCAGCGCATGGAGACCAATCCGCTTGGCCGGCAACTGGCGCAGCAAATCCAGCGCGCTGGCGAGGAAGCCAATGTCCTGTCGCTCGCGCCCGGCATCGCCATGGATGTGCTCACCGGCCTCACGGCGCTTGTTGTGGTGCTCATCACCGGCATGATCCTGGCTGGCAAGCCCGCGAATTATCGCGACGGCATGGTCATCCTGTTTCCGCCCAGGGCCCGCAATGGCGTGCGTGAGGCGTTCGATGCATCCGGCCGCGCCCTGCGGCTCTGGCTGCTTTCACAGTTTTTCTCGATGACCGTGATCGGCCTGCTGGTCGGGATCGGTCTCAGTATCGTCGGCGTTCCGTCCGCACCGGCGCTGGGTCTGCTGGCAGGCATCGCGCAGTTCGTGCCGTTGGCCGGGCCCATCGCCTCGGCGATTCCGGGCCTCATCATCGCAGCCTCGGTCGATACGGAAACCTTCATTTGGGCGCTGGTTGTCTATGTCATCGTTCAGCAATTCGAGGGGAATTTCCTCACCCCCCTGGTGATGCGCCGCGCCGCGCATATCCCAATTCCCATAACGCTTTTCGCCGTGCTGGCCTTCGCCGTTCTGTTTGGTGTTCCCGGCGTAATCCTCGCCACTCCGCTGGCCGTGGTAATTTATGTCATGGTCAAGAAGCTGTATTTGAGGGACATGCTGGGCGATGAAGTTCTTCTACCGCACGAAAAGCCGCCACAACACGGGCAAGCCAGGGCAAAGCGCCGCAAAAGTTCGCGCCGCTAGGCCCCTGCGCGGCTGCGTGCTATCAGGCGCGCACTTTCCCGCCCCGAAAACGTGAGTTACCCATCGCCCATGGTCGTTACGCGGTTTGCGCCCTCGCCCACCGGTTATCTGCATATTGGCGGCGCCCGCACGGCGCTGTTCAGCTATCTGTTCGCGCGCCGGCATGGCGGGCGTTTTCTGCTGCGCATTGAAGATACCGACCGCGCACGCTCCACCGATGACGCTGTGCGCGCCATTCTGGAGGGGTTGGAATGGCTCGGTCTGTCGCCCGATGCGCCGCCGGTTTTCCAGTCACAGCGGGCGGCGCGCCATCTTGAGGCAGCCCAGGCCCTGCTGGACTCGGGGGCGGCCTATCGCTGCGCAATGACGCCGGAGGAGACGGAAGCCGAGCGCGCCGGCGCGCGTGAGGAGGATCGCGCCTTCCGCTCGTATTATCGGGACAGAGCGGCGCCGGACATTCCTTGCGCCATCCGCTTCCGCACGCCCGACGATGGCGCGACGGAAATCGAGGATGCGGTGCAGGGCCGCGTCGCTGTCACCAACCGGCATCTGGACGACCTTGTTCTGGTGCGCGCTGACGGAACGCCGACCTATATGCTGGCCGTGGTGGCCGATGATCACGATATGGGCGTCACGCACATCATCCGCGGCGACGATCATCTGACAAACGCTGTGCGCCAGACTCTGATCTGGCGCGCGCTCGGCTGGGATCTCCCCGCCTTTGCACATGTGCCGATGATCCACGGACAGGACGGCGCCAAGCTTTCAAAACGCCACGGCGCACTCGGCGTCGAGGCCTATCGCGATATGGGTTTCCTGCCGGAAGGCCTGCGAAACTATCTTTTGCGTCTCGGCTGGTCGCACGGCGATCAGGAAATCTTCAGCGACGCGGAGGCTGTCGCCGCCTTCGGTCTGGAAGGACTGAACAAGGCGCCCGCTCGCCTTGATCTCGCCAAGCTGGAACATATCAACGCGCATTGGATGCGTCAGGCAGACGACGCACGCCTCTGCGCGCTATTCCTTGACTGGCTGGCGCGGGAAACCGGCGAGCGGCCGGATGATGAAATCCAAGGGCGAATCGCTCGCGCCATACCGGTTCTGAAAAGCCGCGCCGCCACCATCGCGGCGCTGGATGAACAGACCCGATTCCTTCGTTTGACCCGTCCTTTGGCGATTGAAGGCAAAGCAGCAAAACCATTGGACGGCGAAGCCCGCGCCCGGCTTGGGCGCCTCTCTCAATGTATTGATTCTATTGATATGTGGGAGGCGCAACCATTGGATGACGCACTGCAACAATTCGCGCGCGACGAAGGCGTGGGATTTGCTAAGATCGGCCAGCCGCTTCGCGCGGCGCTCACCGCCGGGGCCCCGGCGCCGGACATCGGGCATGTGCTGACAATATTGGGACGAGAGGAAAGTCTGGCGCGGATCGGCGATCAGGCCACGGCCTGACGCAGCACACGGCTCGCCGCTGAGACGAAAAGGGACAGGGTGCGTATGGAAAGCAATATGAAAAAAATCGCGCCGGCGATGCTGACGACAGACGGCAAACCGGCGGAACTTCCGGTCTATGCGGGTTCAATCGGACCGAGCGTCATCGACGTGCGCAAGCTATACGCCGATACCGGGCATTTCACCTTCGACCCTGGCTATTCCTCAACCGCGAGCTGCGAAAGCAAGATCACCTATATCGACGGTGACGAGGGCGTGCTGCTCTATCGCGGCTACCCGATTGAACAGCTTGCGGAGCAATCGAGCTTCCTCGAGGTCTGCTACCTGCTGCTGCATGGCGAACTGCCGAGCGAAGACGAGCTGCAAACGTTCACAGCCACCATTGTGAACCATACAATGCTGCACACGCAGTTTGACCGGTTTTTCGAAGGCTTCCGGCGCGACGCCCACCCGATGGCGATCATGGTCGGAGCCGTCGGGGCGCTGTCGGCTTTTTATCATGACTCGACAGACATCTCCGACCCGCGCCAGCGCATGGTGGCCAGCCACCGCATGATCGCAAAAATGCCGACCATCGCCGCGCGCGCGTTCAAATATTCCACCGGACAGCCGTTCGTCAGCCCTCGCAACGAACTGGACTATTCGGAAAATTTCCTTCGCATGTGTTTCGCCGTGCCGGCTGAGGATTACGTCATCAATCCGGTGTTCGCCGATGCGATGGACAAGATTTTCATCCTGCACGCCGATCACGAGCAGAACGCCTCGACCTCCACGGTTCGTCTTGCCGGCTCGTCCGGCGCCAACCCGTTCGCCTGTATTGCGGCGGGCGTGGCGTGTCTGTGGGGCCCGGCGCATGGCGGCGCGAACGAAGCGGCGTTGACGATGCTTGAGGAGATCGGCACGCCAGAGCGTATTCCACAATATATCGCCAAGGCCAAGGACAAGAACGATCCATTCCGCCTGATGGGCTTTGGTCATCGTGTCTATAAAAACTACGATCCGCGCGCCAAGGTAATGCAGAAAACGGCGCACCGCGTTCTGGGCGAGCTCGGCATCAACAACGATCCGATCCTGGAGGTCGCGAAAGAACTGGAAAAGGTCGCTTTGGAAGACGAATATTTCGTCGAGAAAAAGCTCTATCCCAATATCGACTTTTATTCCGGCATCACGCTGAAGGCGATGGGATTCCCGACCGAGATGTTTACTGTGCTGTTCGCGCTGGCCCGCACGGTCGGATGGATCGCGCAATGGCAGGAAATGATCGAGGATCCGAACCAGCGTATCGGCCGGCCCCGTCAGCTTTATACCGGCGCGCCCAGACGCGATTACGTTCCGTTCAGCCAGCGGTCCTGAGCGGAACGCCGATCTCGGTCAGCACGGCGCGCGCCGCCGTCCGGGCGGGGCTGTCCATTTCGCCCTTCAGCGCCTGCGCCACAGCGCGCAGGCGCTCCCCTGCGTGTGCGGCCTCTGCCGGATCGGCCAGCCACGGCGCCACAGCATCAGCCAGTGACGCAGGGGCGCAGCGATGCTGGATCAGTTCGGGCATGAGCGCCTCGTCCGCCGCGATATTCACCAGACTGATCCAGGGCGTGCGCACAATCGCCCGGATCAGGAAATAGCTCGGCCAGTCGACGCGATAGGCCACGGCTGCGGGAACACCGGCCAGCGCCAGCTCTGATGTGACTGTCCCTGAACAGGCAATAGCGGCGGAGGCGGCGGCGAAGGCGTCCGCCCGCTCATCCTCGGAAACCAGCAGCAGCTCTGGTCTCTCCGCTGCCCGGGCCCGGACCTGTTCAGCGACCGGGCCCGCGACCGGCGAAATCAGACGCAGACCGGGAAACCGCCCGGCCAGCAGCCGCGCCGCGCCCATAAACGGATCGAACAGACGCTTCACTTCCGACTCCCGGCTGCCAAACAGGATCAGCAGCACCGGAGCCGCGCCAAGCCCGTGCCGGGCGCGGAACGCCGCGCCGTCTCCCGTTTCCGCACCGCGATACAGCGCCGGATTGCCGGTAAAGATTGTTCGCAGACCGGCGCGCTCGAAATACGGCGCATCGAAGGAATGGATGGTCAGCAGCAAGTCCACAGTCCGCGCCAGCGTCCGCGCCCGGCCCGGACGAGTCGCCCATACCTGCGGCCCGATATATTTTATCAGCCGCGTTTGCGGTGAACGCTCACGCATCCCCCAGGCGACCCGCAGATTAAAGCCCCAGGAATCGATCAGCACCGCGGCGGCGGGATTGCGCCGCGCCGCGTCTTCCGCCGCCATGCGCGCCATACGCCGCACGCGCGGATAGGCCTTCACGCCTTCCAGAATACCCAGAACAGAAAGCTCTGAAATATCGAACGGGCTCTGGATTCCCTCTAACGCCATGCGCGCGCCGCCCACGCCGGCCAGCGTCACAGGCGCGGCGGCTTCCGCCCGCAACGCCCGGGCCAGGTCCGCGCCGATAGCGTCGCCAGAGGATTCCGCCGCGACAAGATAAATCAGCGTTTCAGCCAGAAGCCGTCTCCGCCTCATCAAAACCATAGAGGAACAGGCCGGCCGCGTCGGCCGCCGCCACCGTGCGCGCCCGATTCACAATCAGGCTGCCGCCTGCTGCCAGCGCGATCCCTCCAAGACCTGCCCGCGCGGCGCCCTCCACCGTCACGGGACCGATAACGGGCAAATCCACCCGCCGCTCCTGCCCCGGCTTTGGCTGTTTGACCAGCACCCCGCGCCGGGCCGTTTCCGTCCCGCGAATATCCACGGGCAGGTCCATCACGCGCGCCAGCATCAGGTCGGTGCCTTCCTGCGCCTCGACAGCCAGAACCAGGCCTGCGCACACCACCGCTCCCTGCCCTGCGTCGAACATGCCCAGCGCCGTCACCACGCGGCTCGCCCGCTCGATGTCCGCCAAAGCTTGCGCATCCGGCTCGTGGGCGCCAAGAACGCCAACCGGCGTCAGCAGCGAATCCAGCATTGCCTCAGCTCCGACAACGGTAAAGCCTTCCGACTCGAACTCGACTGCGATAGCCCGCAGCAAGGCGTCGTCTCCGGCCGCGGCCGCCGCGAGGATGCGCGGCAACGCCTGCGCCCCACGCAAATCGGGCCGCAGCGACATGAAAT
This sequence comes from Euryhalocaulis sp., assembly GCA_050486445.1. Classification (GTDB taxonomy): domain Bacteria; phylum Pseudomonadota; class Alphaproteobacteria; order Caulobacterales; family Maricaulaceae; genus Euryhalocaulis. Next base: position 43,391 of record JBJHDH010000023.1, on the reverse strand, counting down.
CCGGACGCTGGACCAGGCCGGCCAGCGTCACCTGTGTGCAGCCTGCATTGCGTAACGCCGCGACAACAGCGCCGAACGCGCCGATCCTCTGTTCCTCGCCCGGATGTTCGGCCAGATTCGGGTCTGCAATGCCCGCCAGACGGATGATGTAATAAGACCGGCCGCTTATGCGTAAATGCTCCGCCAGCGCCAGGGGAAGACCGCCACCGCCGGCGATAATTCCGGCTGCGCCCGGCGCCGCGTTCATCAGTCCCCGCCGGGCAGGCACAGCGCCCGTTCGCCACCGGCGCGGATAAAGTCCACGACCTCCTGCACTTCCGCTGATTCCTGGAACAGACTGGCGACATCAGCCAGACGCTCCTGGAACGTGCCTTCAGCTGCGAACAGCAGACGATAGGCTGAACGCAGATCATGAATGGTCTCACGCGGGAAACCCCGGCGCTTCAAGCCCACCAGATTGAGACCGGTCAAACGCGCATGATTACCGTGCGCCATACCGAACGGAATGACATCGGTGGTAAGAATAGCGCCGCCGCCGATAAAGGCATGGCGTCCAATCCGGGCATATTGATGCACGGCGGCCAGACCGCCGAAATTTACATGGTCCTCGACCGTGACATAGCCGCCAAGCGTCGCGTTGTTCGCCATCACGACGCGGTTCCCCAGCACACAATCGTGCGCCACATGCACGCCGACCATGAAATAGCCGTCATCGCCTATCCGCGTTTCGCCGCGGCCGACCGCAGTGCCCGGATGCATGGTAACATGCTCGCGGATTACCGTACGGGCGCCGATAATCAGACGGGTCTCCTCACCACTATACTTAAAGTCCTGCGGCGGGTGTCCCAACGAAGCGAACGGATAGATTACGCAATCCTCTCCTGTTTCCACATGACCTGTCATGCTGACATGCGAAATCAAACGCGTGCGCGGACCAAGCGAAACGCCAGGGCCAACTGTGCACCAGGGACCGATCTGCACGCCTTCCCCCAGACGTGCGCCCGGATCGACCCGGGCCAGCGGGTCAATGGAAGCGTTCACAGCGCCGGCCGCGCCAGTTTGGCGGTAAAAGTCGCCTCGGCAACCCGCTTTCCATCCACAACGGCTTCCCCCCGATAGCGATATACGCCCTGGCGCGCTGCCTGCTGTTCCACATGCAGACGCAAGACAGAACCCGGCAACACCGGCGCCCGGAATCGCGCCTGTTCCACAGCGGCGAGCATAAGCAGGCCGCCGCTCGCGTCCAGATTTTCCGATTTCCCGGTCAGTAAAGCGCCGGTCTGGGCCAATGCCTCGATCAGCATGACCCCCGGCATAACCGGCTGACCCGGGAAATGACCAGCAAAGTGCGGCCAATCCGCATTGGCTTCCACAATTCCGGCAAGCGAGCGCCCGGGAACAAAATCCTCGGCCCGGTCAAGCAGAAGAAATGGTGGACGCTGGGGCAGGAAGCGTTCGATCTCGGCCCGGCCAATCATGGTCATTGTGCGCTCACGAAGACTTACCGCGCTTGCCGCTGCGCCCCATCCGGACAAAAGCAGCCGCCGAGCGCATATACTGCCGATGCGGCTGGGCCGGATAGCCGAGCCAGTGTTCACCCGCGGGAACATCATGCATCACGCCGCTACCCGGCCCGACAATAGCTCCATCGCCAATCGTAACGTGGTCCGCAAGGCCGACGCGGCCAGCCAGCATGGCGCCGGCGCCAACCGTGCTGCTGCCAGACAGGCCGGCAAAAGCGGCGATGATCGCGCCACGCCCGATTCGGCAATTGTGCGCGATCTGGCAAAGATTATCGATCTTCGCCTCGCTCTCGATCACGGTGTCGTCCAGCATGCCGCGATCCACCGCGCAGAGCGCACCGATACGTACATCGTCGCCGATGCGCACGAGGCCCAAATGCGGGATCGAGACCGGCCCTTCCGGCGCGGGCGCTACGCCGAATCCGGCGCCACCGATCACGGTGTTCGCCCCTATTTCCGTGCGCGCGCCGATCTGCGCAAACGCAATCCACGCGCCCCCGGCGATGCAGCATTCCGCACCGATTTCAACGGCGCGTCCGATCATCGCATTCGGACCAATTCGCGCCCCGGCGCCAATGCGTGCGCCAGAACCGATCACTGCGCCTGGCCCGATTACCGCGTCCGGCGCAATCTCCGCGTCTGGTGAAATCGCTTCAGGACCGAAGACCGGCTCAATCGGCTCCCACAGCCGCGCCGCCATGCGCGCAAAGGCCGCGCGGGGCTGGGAATGCAGCAACAGCGCCGAACAGGCTCCGCTTAGAGATTCTGCCAGCTCTGGCGGCGCGACACAGGCGGCAGGCCGCGCCTGTAAGGTCTGCGCGCGCCGTTCATCGGTAATAAAAACGAGGTCGCCTCCGCCCGCGCTGCCGGCGGGCGCCACGTCCTCAATCATGTGCCGGGGATCGCCGCGCAGTTCCGCTTCCGCTAGCACGGCCAAATCCCGCGCCGCGACGGGCCCAAGCTTGTGATAGAAGCGTGGATCCGTCACGGGCGCGGAATGCGTCGCGGCGCTCTTATTGCGGCGCCGGAAGATTGACGCGGGTGACCGTAGTGGTGCTCATCCGCTGATTCAGGCGTTCGACCACATCAGAGGTGATATTCACCGACGGGCTGACATGATAGGCGGCCGCCGCGTTCAACACCAAAGCCGCGCTACGCTCTGCCATGATAGCTTGTTCAATCTCGTTCAGAGCGGCCACAACCGGCTGAATCGCCTGCTCCTGGGTCGCCTGAAATTCGCGGGCGCGCTGCTCCTCAGCCATCGCATATTGCTCAACCTGGGTGTTCAGCGTCTCCAGACGCTGAATCAGATCAGGCCGCTGCTGGAATGCGTCCTGCGTCAGAGACTGCAACTCCACCTGCAATCGCTGATCCTCTTCCTGGATCGGACGACCTATCCCTTCCAGCTCATTCTGGATCTGGTTCCGGATTTGTTCGAGCTGCTGATTGATGCTCTGGCCGACCTGAGATTCGGCCAGCACGCGGGTGCGGTCCACCACCAGCACGGTCTGGGCCTGCGCAATGCCGGCAAGGCCGCAGAGCATGGCCGCGGCAACCGCGACGTATCGAACATGACGAAAAGCGGACATGGGTTAGAACCTCGTTGTCTGGCTGAAGCGGAAGGTTTCGGTACGGTCGTAATCTTCCCTCATAAGAACCTTGGAAAAGTCGAAGCGGACCGGACCGAATGGGGAATCCCAGAAAATCGTAACACCCGCAGCCGCGCGCAGCGCGAGATCATCGCGGATGGCGAACTGCGTGCCGGGAGGCAATCCCCCACCGCCTGTCGGGTCAATCACCTTCGCGGCGCTATCCAGCATACCCAGCGTGCCGAATTCCGTGAACAGGCCACCTCTTACCCCATATTGCGGAGGCAGACCTATCGGGAATTCCAGCTCGAATGCGCCAATCGCGTAGAGTTTGCCGCCAAGCGCATCCCCTCTTTCGACGACCGTGCCCGATCCATCATCAAACTCCAGCACCACACGCGGGCCGATGCCGGCAGTACGGAAACCACGGAATGTATAACCACCCCTGAAATAACGATCCTGAAGCCGGACGTCGTCACCGCCCCAGCCAGTGATATAGCCTGCATCAAATACAAAGCTTCCGACAACATCCCATATGATGCCCCGATAGGCGGCGCCCTGAATTTCGTTGCGGAGATATTGAACATCGCCGCCCAGGCCGGCGACATCCTGCGAGAACGAGATATCGAAGCCTCGAGTCGGAGCGATCGGATCGTTGCGCCGGTCCCAACGGAACGTGTACCCGACCAGCGATGTCAAAAAGTCACCCGATGAGGCGATTACCTGCGGCGAAGCACCGGCAAAGGCGCGCACACCATCCTGGCGCAGCGTATAGCGCACGCCCAGGGACGAAAAGTCGGAAATCGGGAATCCGAAGCGTACGCCCGATCCCGTGGATCTGGAGAGGAAGCCCGCCTCGCGGCCATAATCCGTTTCAATGTGGAAGACGTCGACCGCGGCTGAAAGGTTACGGTCCAGGAAGCGCGGCTCCTGGAAGCGCAGGTCGATCATGGTGCGGTAGGAGCTGGTCGAGAATCCCAGACGGAGATACTGGCCGCGCCCCCGAAGGTTGCGCTGCGTCACCGACAGATCGAGCAGGAACGACTCCAGCGATGAATAACCGGCACCAAAAGACAATTCTCCGGTAGGCTGTTCCGTAACACTGACCTGGACAATCGCGGTGTCGGGACGGGAGCCTTCTGTCTCGGTGATCGTGACATCTTCAAAGAAGGTAAGAGCCCGGATGCGGTTCCGGGAACGGTCCAGAAGAACCCGATTGAATGCATCGCCCTCGACAACCTGCATTTCCCGGCGGATCACACGATCCAGAGTCTGCGTGTTGCCAAGAATGTCGATGCGTTCCACATAAACGCGCGGCCCTTCCGCGATATGAAAAGTGATGTCGACGGTATTGTCTTCTGAATTGAGCTGCATCCGCGGCTCGATATCGACAAAGGCATATCCCGCGGATCCCGCCATATAGGTGAGCAGCTCGACCGAATTTTCGATGTTGCTTCGAACAAAGTCCTGACCAGACCGCAATGGCACCACATTGCGCATAAATTCCGCGCTCAGATCGTCCAGCTCGCTTTCAACAGTAATGTCGCCATATCTGAAGCGTTCGCCTTCCTCGACCGTGAAGGTGATGTAGAATCCGCGTTGATCTGGAGTCAGTGACGCTACCGCCGAGACAACGCGGAATTCCGCATAGCCCCGGTCACCGTAAAACTCGCGCAACAACTCACGGTCATAATCGAGGCGGTCAGGGTCGTAGTTCGTGTTGCTGCTGAAAAAACGCCAGAAACGCGATTCACGGGTCGCGATGGCGCCACGCAACCGTCCATCGGAAAAGGCGCGGTTGCCGATAAAATTAATGCGGCGAACGCCGGTGATCTGGCCTTCCGATATTTCAAAGATCAGATCGACTCGATTCTGCTCCAGCTCCACAATTTTCGGCGTGACAGTGGCCGCGAAACGGCCCGACCGCCGATAGACTTCGATAAGGCGCTGCACGTCCGCTTGCACCCGCCCTTCGGTGAATACCGTGCGCGGGCCCGCCTCTATCTCATCCCGCAGATCGTTCGTATCCATCGCGCGGTTCCCCTCGAACAACACGCGATTGATAATCGGGCTTTCTTCCACGCGGACGACCAGCGCGTCGTCTTCACGCAGCACGATATCCACATCGGAAAACAGGCCGGTGGCGAACAGGGTCTGAATCGCCACGTTGACTTCCGCAGGCTGATAAACATCGCCGGGACGGAGCGAAAGGTAGGAGAGCACGGTGTTCGGCTCGACCCGCACCACCCCTTCAACCAGAATTTGACGAATGATGCGCGACTCGATCGCCTGAAGATTCAGATCGACGCCGACTGGAGCCGGGGATTCCACATCAGGCGAGGCCGGCACCAGAGCCAGCCCGGCGTCTTCATCCTGAGCCAGCGCCCGCGCCGAGGTCATGCCAGCCAAGGCAAGCACGGCGCACAAAAATTTTGCGGAAACGATGAAGCGCATGATCGGGAAACCCAGTCCGGTCAGGAGAAAAAGCCGCGTATATAATTCAGGTCATTCCAGGTCGCAAAAAGCATAAGGCCAGCCACGAGAACCAGACCGGCCCTGAAACCCAGCGCCTGCGCCCGCTCGCTCAACGGGCGGCCGGACGCAGCCTCAAAGGCGTAATACAGAAGATGGCCGCCGTCGAGTATCGGAATGGGAAGAAGATTTATAAGTCCAAGTCCTACCGAAAGAATCCCGGCAAGACTGATAAGACTGACCGCAGCGAGGCGCAGCTTCTGACCGAACGACGCCTCCACTCCGAAAGAGTCGATAGCAAGCCTTCCTGAATAGGTGGCGATGCGCACCGGCCCGCCCAGCATGTCGGCCGACTCCCTGCCGGTCACCACGCGTCCCAGATAGCGTCCGGTGCCGGAAATCACCCCCCAGGTCTGATCCGCACCCATCGCCACGGCTTGGGCGGGATTATGCCGCTGCACCGAATATTCGCCCGTTGAGGATACTCCAAGATAACCGACTGTCATTTCGCCGCCGATGGGATCGGTCCGCGCAGTCCTTTCCGGCCGGGCTGTCAGATCGACAACTTCACCATCGCGCTCGACACGTACGCGGAGCGTTTCCCCACTGCTGAGCACCACGGCGTCGACGATATCGCCAAAGGCGCGAATCTGGCGATTGTTGATAGACAACACCCGGTCGCCAGGGACGAAGCCGGCCTGCTCCGCCGGACTGTCAGGCGCGACTGCGCCAACCACAGGCGGCTGGGTCTGCGAGCCGAACACAGAGAACAGCAATGTGAAGATAACGATGGCGAGAACGAAATTCGCCAACGGACCGGCCGCGACAATGATCGCACGCTTCCAGACCGGTTGCAGATGGAATACGCCACCCAGCGCCTTCGCGTCCGCGGCCTCCACCGGCCCTGTTTGCATGGAGCCGCCATTCGCGGCGGCGGCAGCGTGAGCGACAGCCTTGGCGCGTGCTTCCTCTTCCGCCCTGCGGCGCAACGTCTCTATTTGTTCGCGGGTCGGCGGCGTGCTGGATGCGTCGACATCGCCGAGAAACCGTACATAGCCGCCAATTGGAAAAGCGGCGATGCGCCATTCCGTACCCAGCCGGTCACGCCATTTATACAAGGCCGGGCCGAACCCCATCGAAAACGCCTCGGCATGTACGCCACACCAGCGCGCAGCCCAGTAATGACCCAGTTCGTGAAATACGACGACGAGCGAAATCACGAATACGAACGCGATCAGAAAGACCGGGGCGGACTGGATAATCTCGATCATCTGCGTTCCATCATCCCGCCGCCGTCAGGGCATGCGCGCGCGACCGCGCCCTGCGGTCAATCTCCAGCGCCGCGCCCACGGCCTCTGGCGCTCTTCCGAAATCCGGCTCCCCCGCAAGCGCGGACAGCACCTGCTCTACGACACGGGCAATATCGAGAAACCCGATTCTCCGGTCAAGGAACGCCTCCACAGCGATTTCATTGGCTGCATTGAGCGTTGCCGGGGCCCGGCCGCCCGCGCGCAACGCCTCCCGTGCTAGGCGAAGCGCCGGGAAGCGCGTCTCATCCGGCGCCTCGAAATCCAGCCGCCCCTGCACCGCCAAATCCAGCATCGGCGCCGCGCCCGCGATACGCTCCGGCCAGGACAGGGCGGCGGCGATGGGCGCACGCATATCCGGCGCGCCCATATGCGCGAACACCGCGCCGTCGGAAAATTCGACCAGCCCGTGCACAATGGATTGCGGATGGATCAACACGCCCAGCCGCTCCACACCCGGGCGGAACAGCATCTCGGCCTCAATCAGCTCCAGCCCCTTATTCATCAGAGTGGCGGAATCGACCGTGTTCTTGGCTCCCATGGACCAGACCGGATGATTCAGCGCGTCTTCAGGCCGCACCCCGGCCAGGCGCTCGGCCGGCCAGGTTCGGAAGGGACCACCGGAAGCCGTCAGCACGATGCGTGTCAGACCCGAGGCCGGGCGCCCGTGCAGCAGCTGAAAAATCGCATTATGCTCGGAATCGACGGGAATAACTTCGCCGCCGGCCGCAGCCGCCTCGGCCTGCAACAGCGCCCCCGCGCAGACGATGGCTTCCTTGTTGGCGATGGCCAGCCGGGCGCCGCGCCGGACCGCCGCCACCGCAGGCTCTACCCCCGCCGCCCCGACAATAGCCCCCAGCACGATATCGGCCGGCCGGGACGCCGCCTCAACCGCCGCGTTTGGCCCGCAGATAATCTCGACCCCCTGCCCGTCTTGAGCGCCGAAGAGCCGCTCGCGCAGTTCCGCCTCGCCCCGCGGGTCGGCCAGCGCCACAATTTCCGGCCGCCAGCGCCGCGCCTGCTCAGCCAACAGCGCCACATTGCGGCCTGCGGATAGCGCCGCAATGCGATACCGCCCTGGCGTGGCGCGCGCGACCACATCCAGGGCATTAACGCCAACAGAGCCGGTCGAACCCAGAATGGTCAGGCTTTGCGTCGCGCCGTTCATCCGCCGAAAAACCCTGCTCCCGCCGCTGGCCAGTAGGCGATCAATGCGGCGAACATAAGGACGGCGCCCATCAGGGCGTCCACCCTGTCCAGCACCCCGCCATGACCCGGGATGATGCCGCCTGCATCCTTCACGCCAAACCGCCGCTTCAGCACAGATTCCAGCAGGTCTCCCCCCATCGCCGCCAGACCCGTGAGTAAACCCAGCACCGCGCCGATGAATACAGAATGACCGATCAGCAGGAATCCCGCGCCCCCTGCCACAGCGGCCAGCGCCACAGCAACGATAAATCCGGTCCAGGTTTTGTTCGGGCTGGCGCGGGGAGCAAGCTTCGGCCCGCCGATCCATGCGCCGGCGATATAGGCGCCGATGTCCGCGGCCCAGACGATGGCGAACAGACAGAGCAGCGCCACAAACCCCTGCTCAGGCGCCAGGCGCACCCAGAGCAGCACCATACAGGGAACGCCTATATAGAGTGCGCCAAAAGCGGCGCGCCATTCATGCCCGCGCGGACGCCGCAGCATGGCGGCAAGCGCCGCCCCCGCGGCCAGCAGGACGCCAGCCCAGAGCCACATATCAACGGCGGCCAACAGGATGGCGAACGCGGCGATCAGACCAACCGGGAGCCATGCGCGGGCGGGCGCAATTGGATCGGACATTCGTATCCATTCGCGCATCATCAATATGGAAACGATGGCGACCGCCGCGGCGAACACCCAGCCGCCAATCCAGGCGACCAGGATGGCGGCCGGAGCAAGAACCGCAGCCGACCGCAAACGCACCATAAAGGCGGCGTCGCCGCGGCGGCGGCGCTCTAACGGCGGGGAAGCCTCAGGGTCAAGCGGCATCGGAGCGGGACAAGCCCCCGAACCTGCGTTCCCGGCCGCGATAGATTTCGATGGCTTGCGCCAAATGCCGTTCGCCGAAATCCGGCCATAGCACATCGCTGAACACGAGCTCCGCATAGGCGAGTTGCCATAGCAGGAAATTGCTGAGCCTCATCTCGCCGCTGGTGCGGATCAGAAGATCCGGATCCGGCAGTCCGTGCGTATCAAGCCGCGCAGCGAACGCTGCTTCGCCGATGACGCCGGGGTCGATAACACCAGCGGCTGCGTCCTTCGCCAGGGAGGCGGCGGCGCGTACGATTTCGTCACGTCCCCCATAATTGAAGGCGACACAGAGATCGTAACCCGTGTTTGACGCAGTGCGCGCCTCGGCTTGGCTGACAATTTGCAGAATGTCATCGGGCAGGCCAGTGCGAGAACCAATAATTCTGATGCGCACGTTTTCCGCCGCCAGACGCTCCAGATCCGCAGCGACGAAACGCTTCAGCAAGGCAAACAGAGCATCGATCTCGCCGGCCGGCCGCTTCCAGTTTTCCGTCGAGAACCCGAAAAGTGTAAGCCGGCGAACGCCAAGATTGCGCGCGGCCTGCACTGTCCGGCGCACAGCCTCCACACCCTGCCGGTGGCCTTCCGCCCGAGGCACGCCCCGCATCGCGGCCCAGCGGCCGTTGCCATCCATGATGATGGCGACGTGGCCAGGAATCTGGCGCAGCTCTGGGGTTTCGGGGGCGGACATTCAGACCTGCATGATTTCTTCTTGCTTGGCCTTCAGGGCGGCGTCGATTGCCTGAATGGTGGTGTCGGTGAGCGACTGCACCTCTTCTGCATAGAGTTCATGGTCGTCCTGCGAGATATCGCCGGCCTTTTCCATCCGTTTCAGGGTCTCCATCCCGTCGCGCCGCACATTGCGCACGGCGACACGCGCCTGTTCGGCATAATTACCAGCGACCTTGGCAAGATCGCGGCGGCGCTCTTCATTCAGTGCCGGAATCGGAATGCGCACGGTCTGCCCGTCCACCACCGGATTGATGCCAAGATTGGAGTTGCGGATCGCGCGCTCTACCGCGCCGACCATCGACTTGTCCCACACCTGGACCGAAAGCATCCTTGGCTCTGGCACATTGATATTGCCGATCTGGTTCAGCGGCATGGTCGCGCCATAGGCCTCCACAACGATGGGCTCCAGCAGGCTGACGCTGGCGCGGCCGGTGCGCAGACCTGCGAATTCCTGTTTCAACGAAGCCAGGGCGCCTTCCATCCGCCGGCCCAGATCATCTGCATCGAATTCATCAGCCATGCGCCGCCCCCGGCCTCTTTCCGCCACCCACCACAGTGTGCATGCCCTGGCCGCGCAGAACCTCTCCCAGCCGGCCGGGCTCACGGATATTGAACACAACGATTGGAATGCCGTTTTCGCGCATCAGGCTGACGGCCGAAGCGTCCATCACCCGAAGGTCGCGCGACAACACATCCATATAATCCAGCCGTTCATAGCGCGTGGCGGCGCCGTCCTTACGCGGGTCGGCGCTATAGACGCCATCGACGCCCGTACCCTTGAACAACGCGTCGCAGCCCATCTCGGCGGCGCGGAGCGCCGCGGCGGTATCGGTGGTGAAGAACGGATTTCCGGTGCCGCCGGCGAAGATCACCACCCTGCCCTTTTCCATGTGCCGGATAGCGCGGCGGCGGATATAGGGCTCGCAAATGGTCTGCATCGGGATGGCGCTTAGCACGCGGGTCTCATATCCGCGCTGTTCCAGCGCGTTCTGCATGGCCAGAGCGTTCATCACGGTGGCCAGCATGCCCATATAGTCCGCCGAGGCGCGCTCCATGCCCCGCGCGGCGGCGGAAAGGCCGCGGAAGATATTGCCGCCGCCAATCACCAGACAGACCTCCAGGCCGCTGTCCGCCGCGGCCCCCACCTCCGCCGCCATGCGGTCGGCGGTGGCCAGGTCGATTCCATAGGCCCCGTCACCCATCAGGGCTTCGCCGGAAATCTTCAGCAAAACGCGGCGGTATGGGCCGTCAGCCCCCTTTTGGGGGGCGCCGCCGGGGGCCGGAATCGCAGGATCGCTCATGGCGGCGCAGCTTAGACCGGCGGGGGCCCGCCGTCTAAGGCGTCCCGCCCGCCATCGCCGCGACTTCGGCGGCGAAATCGTCCTGGCGCTTTTCCACGCCCTCGCCCAGCACCAGCCGGACAAAGCCCGTGACGCGCGCCTTGCCGCCGGTTGCCTCTTTCACCACGGTTTCCACGGATTTGTCCGGGTCCATGACGAAAGCCTGCTTCAGCAGCACGCTTTCCTCGTAGAATTTGCGCACCCGGCCCTCCACCATCTTTTCGACGATGTTTTCCGGCTTGCCCGAAGCGCGCGCCTGTTCGGCGAACACCATGCGCTCTTTTTCCACCACGGCGGGATCGAGCCCGTCGATGTCGGTCGAAAGCGGCGCGGTGGCGGCGACATGCATGGCGACCTTGCGGCCCAGCTCGTTCAGCGCGGCGCGGTCGCCTTCGCCTTCCAGCGCGACCAGCACGCCGATGCGGCCGAGATTATCCGCCACGCTGTTGTGTACGTAACCGGCCACGACACCGGCGCCGACATCCAGCCGCGCCAGACGGCGCAGAGTCATGTTTTCACCGATCTTGGCGATCAGATCGGTCAGCCGCTCCTGCGCCGTTTCGCCGGCAGCAAGTTTCGTCCCGCCCAGCGCCTCGACCGAGTCTACACCATGCGCCACGCCGGCGATGTCGCGCACCGCCTGCTGGAACAGTTCGTTGCGCGCCACGAAGTCGGTCTCGGCATTGACTTCGACCACCGCGCCCGCGCGTCCGTCATCGGAGAAGGAAATGCCGATCAGGCCTTCCGCCGCGGCGCGGTCCGCTTTTCCCTTGGCCTTGCTGAGACCCTTCTTGCGCAGCCAGTCAATGGCGGCCTCCATGTCGCCGCCGGTTTCCTGCAACGCTTTCTTGCAATCCATCATGCCGGCGCCGGTGGAATCCCGCAGCGCCTTGACGTCGGCGGCCGTGAATTCAGCCATCTCAATTCTCCTTAAACAACAGCGGCGCGGGACGTCCGCATCCCGCGGGATGCTGGCGGCGCGCGGGTTTTTCAGAAAACGGGCCGCTCAGACGGCCGCGCCTTCGGATTTGTCTGCGTCCGCGCTTCCGTCCGCCGCGGATTCAGCGGCGGCGAGCGCCGGCTCCACGGGCGGCGCTTCGGAAGCGCCGATATCGACACCGGCCGCGCCCGCCCCGGCGGACATGCCGTCCAGGATCGCATCGGCCAGAAGATCGCAATACAGGCCGATGGCGCGGGCCGCGTCATCATTGGCCGGGATCGGGAAGTCGATCCTGTCCGGATCGCAATTCGTATCGAGAATGGCGACAACCGGAATGCCGAGCTTGCGCGCCTCTTTCAGCGCGATCTGCTCTTTATTCGTGTCGATCACAAAGATCAGATCAGGCACGCCGCCCATATCCTTGATGCCGCCCAGCGACCGCTCCAGCTTGTCGCGCTCGCGCGTCAGGTTGAGCAGTTCTTTCTTGGTCAGGCCCGTATGGTCGCCCTCGCTAACCGTCGATTCCAGTTCGCGCAAACGGCGAATGGAATTGGAGATGGTGGACCAATTGGTAAGCGTGCCGCCCAGCCAGCGATGATTCACGTAATATTGAGCGCAGCGGCGGGCGGCGACGGCGACCGGTTCGGACGCCTGACGCTTGGTGCCCACAAACAGAATGCGTCCGCCGCTGGCCGCGACCTCGCGCGCCTTCACCAGCGCCTGGTGCAGCAGCGGCACGGTCTGCGACAGGTCGATAACATGGATATTGGAACGGACGCCGAAGATGTAGCGGTCCATTTTCGGGTTCCAGCGGTGCGTCTGGTGCCCGAAATGCGCGCCGGCCTCCAAAAGCTGGCGCATGCTGAATTCCGGTAGGGCCATCGGTTTTCCTTTCTCCGGTTGGACCTTGCGCGGGTCTGGCCAGCCCTCAAAGGAAGGACCAGCACCGGAAGTGGAACGGTTTCCCGCCCCGGACCCGCGTGAGGGATTGACGTTAAGGCGCGGCTTATAGGCGGCGGCGGCCAGAGGTGCAAGCACGCGGCGCAAGCATGGGGCGCAAGGGCCCGGGGCGGCTGAAAGCCCGGCCTGGCCGGGCTTTTACAGCTCCCGCACCAGCTCGACGCCGGGGACGGATTTGAGCGCCCCCCGGGCGGCGGAATCGGCCGGATAGCGGCCGGGGATCAGGAATTCGGCCTCGCGCGCCTCGTCCAGCGGCAGAACAAAGCGGATCTCGCTCTCCCCGCCCCGCTCGGCCAGCACGGTAAGGCGGGCCTTCAACCCCTCCAGCGCCGCTTCGGAACGCAGATAGACCGCCAGGGCCGTGGCGCCGGAATTGAGCTGGCGGTCCAACGGCTGAAACTCCTCGGCGAAATAGCTGAGATCGCCGTCGCGCTGCTCCAGCCGCACCCGCGCCGAAACCGCCGCGCCGGGCGTCAGCAGATCGCGCGCGCGCAGCAGCACTTCTGGCGGGGCCAGAACCTCATATTCACCGGTGGGGTCGGACAGCGAGACGAAGGCGAATCTGCGGCCCGACTTGCTGGAGACCTTTTCCTGCCGCCGGCGCACCACGCCGGCCATTTTCAGTCCGGTGCGGCCCTCGGCGGCGGCCTCGCGCGCCTCTGCCGCGAACACCACATCGCGCCGGCGCAGCGACTCTGTCACATCGTCCAGCGGATGGCCGGACAGGTAGAAGCCGATGGCGGCCAGCTCCTCATCCAGCCGGGCGGCCGGATCCCATTCCTCGACCGTGGGCAGCGGCGGGCGCACGGCGGTGGCCATTTCCTCGCCGAACAGGCTTTCCTGCGCGCTGGTCCGGTCCTGATGCGTGGCGACGGCGAGCGCCAGCAGCGTTTCGGCCGAGGCCAGCGCGCGCGCCCGGCTCGGCTCCAGAGAATCGAACGCGCCGGCGCGCGCGAGATTTTCAAAGGCGCGCTTGTTGACCTGGCGCGGATCGACGCGCTCGGCGAAATCGTAAAGATCGCGGAACCGGCCGCCCTGCGCGCGCACTTCGGCCACATGCTCCATCGCCGCGGCGCCGACATTGCGGATGGCGCCCAGCGCATAGAGAATCTCGCCGTCCTTCACCGCGAAATCGGCGAAGGATTCATTCACGTCCGGCGGGCGTACACGCACGCCGAGCCGCCGCGTCTCCTGGAAGAATTGCGCCAGCTTGTCGGTGTTGTGACGGTCGAGGCTCATCAGCGCCGCCATGAACTCGACGCGGTGATTGGCCTTCAGCCAGGCTGTGCGCCAGGCGATGAGCCCGTAAGCGGCGGCGTGCGACTTGTTAAAGCCATAGCCGGCAAATTCGGCCACCAGCTCGAAAATATAATCGGCCTTGGCGGCGGCGACGCCGCGCTCCACGGCGCCGGAGACGAAGCGCTCTTTCTGCGCGTCCATCTCGGCCTTGATCTTCTTGCCCATCGCGCGGCGCAGAATGTCCGCCTCGCCCAGCGAATAGCCGGAGAGAATCTGGGCGATCTGCATCACCTGTTCCTGATAGATGATGACGCCGTAGGTTTCCTCCAGCACCGGGGCGAGCTCTGGATGCAGATAGTCGGTCTCTTCCCGCTCGAATTTGCGCGCCACATAGGTGTCGATGTTTTTCATCGGACCCGGACGATAGAGCGAGATGAGCGCGATAATGTCCTCGATGGAGTCCGGCTTCAGCTTGCGCAGCGTGTCGCGCATACCCGTGGATTCCAGCTGGAACACCCCGATGGACGCGCCAGTGGAGAGCATTTCATAGGTGGCCGCGTCGTCGCTAGGCAGCGTATCGAGGTCCACGGCCCGGCCCTGCTCCGCCAGATAGTCGAGCGCGCGCGCGATCACGGTCAGGGTTTTCAGGCCGAGAAAATCGAACTTCACCAGCCCCGCTTTCTCCACCCATTTCATATTGAACTGGGTGGCGGGAATGTCGGAGCGTGGATCGCGATAGAGCGGCGACAGCTCGACCAGCGGCCGGTCGCCGATCACCACCCCCGCCGCATGGGTGGAGGCGTTGCGGTAGAGGCCCTCCAGCCTCAGCGCGATAGACAGAAGCCGCGCCACGTCCGGGTCTTCGTCACGCGCGGCCTGGAGCCGGGACTCGCCGTCGATGGCGTCGGCCAGCGACACCGGGCTGGCGGGATTGAAGGGGATCAGCTTGGCGAGGCGGTCGACCTGGCCGAGCGGCATCTGCATCACCCGGCCGACATCGCGGATCACCGCGCGCGCCTGAAGCGTGCCGAAGGTGATGATATGGGCGACGCGGTCGTGGCCGTATTTCGACTGGACGTAGCTGATAACCTCGTCCCGGCGCTCCTGACAGAAGTCGATGTCGAAATCCGGCAGCGTGACCCGCTCCGGGTTCAGGAAGCGTTCGAACAGCAGGCCATAACGGATCGGATCGAGATCGGTGATGGTGAGCGCCCAGGCGACAACAGAGCCCGCGCCCGAGCCCCGGCCCGGCCCGACCGGAACGCCCTGCGCCTTCGCCCACTGGATGAAGTCGGCGACGATCAGGAAATAGCCGGGGAAGCCGGTCTTTTCGATGACGCCCAGCTCATATTCGAGGCGTTTGAAATAGTCCTCCCGCTCGGCCGCGAGCGGGGTTTTCTCCAGCCGGGCCTCCAGCCCGGCGCGGGCCTGTTCGGCCAGCTCCTCCGCCTCGGTGCGGCCTTCGGAAGCGTAGCGCGGCAGAATAGGCGCGCGGCTCAGCGGCCGGAAGGCGCAGCGCCGGGCGATCCGCGCCGTGTTCTCCACCGCCTCCGGCAGATCGGCGAAGCGGTCCTCCATCTCCCGTCCCGATTTGAAATCGTGGTCACGGGTGACGCGGCGGCGGTCCTCGCTGGCGACATAGCCGCCCTCGGAAATGGCGAGCAGGACGTCGTGCGCCTCATGCATCGAGGGATCGGAGAAAAACACGTCGCTGGCGGCGACCAGCGGCAGATCGAGCGCATAGGCCTCGTTGACCAGAAAGGGTTCGGCCTGGGCCTCCTCCGGCATGCCGTGGCGCTGCAATTCGATATAGAGCCGGCCGGGAAAGGCGGCTGCGAGGCGGCGGACCAGCGCCGCGGCATCGTCCAGCCGGCCATCGACAATCAGGCGGTTGACAGGGCCCTCAGGTCCGCCGGTCAGGCAGATCAGCCCCTCGGCATGGGCCTCGATCGTTTCCAGCGGCAGATGCGGAGGATCGGCCGCATCGACATCCAGATGCGCCATGGTCGAAAGCCGCATCAGATTGCGCCAGCCGGTCTCGTTCTGGACCAGAAGGGCCAGCGCGCCATCCGGCCGCCGGGCGATCTCGCCCAGCGCCCGCTCCGCCAGCGCCACCGAAAGGGTGCAGCCGATAATGGGCTGGACCCCGGCCGCGGCCAGCGTCTCGGAGAACTCCATGGCGCCGAACAGATTATTGCGGTCGGTCAGCGCCAGAGCGGGCATTTTTCGCGCGCGGCACAGCTCTGCGAGCTGCGGGATGCGGATTGCGCCCTCCAGCAAGGAATAGGCGGACCGCGCCCGCAAATGCACAAAGGGCAGCCTGGCGCCCATTCCGAATCTCCCGGCCGAATCTCCCGGCCCTGCCCGGACCCTAACATTCAGGCCCCGAGCACGATGCTCCAGGCGGCGATCATCCACAGCAATCCGGCCAGCACGGTGAGCGCCGCCGCGTCCTTAACCAGTTGAGTCATGTGGCATTCCCCTTGTTCTCTATTCGTTCTAGCGTAAATATCGGCCAAGAACAAGAGGGGAACACAAAAAAGCGCGTGCGCCATCAGCGCCGCGCGGTTGGGCCGCCGGATTTAAAGCAAGCAGGGGAAGCGGGGCGCCCGCTGGGACGCTTGTGTCCTGTCCTTGGTACGTGTGGTGCGTTCCTTTGAGCGCCCCGCGCATGGATTTGCCGGAACGTCTCCGTCCCGATTCCAGTCCAGGGTTTTGACGCGGTCGGTCGTTTAGTGCCGCTCGCCGCCCTGAAGGCCCTGCCGGAGCTTCAGGCTATCATCCCTGAAGCACGGACAGGCCACGCACTTCCTTCCCCCACGTTGATTGCGCGCGTCCCCCGTGAGGAAGGAACACCGCCATCCTATGCGCGGTGGAGAGGTGTAGGAGGTTTGGAGAAACTTCCCCGCGATTTTTGTTCGCCCTCGTGCTTCGAGACACGGGTTCATCGCAGTGCGATGAACGCGCTCCTCAGCATGAGGGGAGTGCGTTGTATGAACGCTTATGTCTGACACCGGGGCGCATCCGCTCCGGCCCTCGGCCAAGGGAGCTGCGCTACGAGGGGAGACCAACCGCGCCGGCCTAATCACGCCGGGCGGACGCGGCCTTCGTCGATCAGCAGCACGCGGTCCATATGGCGGGCCAGTTCGTGGTTGTGCGTGGCGATCAGCGCGCCTGCGCGCTCGTGCCGCACCACATTCATCAGCGCCGCGAACACCTCATCGGATGTATGCGGGTCCAGATTGCCGGTCGGCTCGTCGGCCAGCAGAACCTTGGGATGATTGACGATGGCGCGGGCGATGGCGACGCGCTGGCGCTCGCCGCCCGAGAGCTGGCCCGGCTGGTGTTTCAGCCGCGCGCCAAGGCCCAGCTTTTCCAGCAGCGCCGAAGCCTCCGCCCGCGCGCGGCGCAGACCCCCGCCCGCCACCATGCGCGGCAGCGCGACATTATCTAATGCGGTGAACTCAGCCAGCAGATGATGGAACTGATAGACAAATCCGATCTCGCGCCGGCGCGTGCGCGTGCGGCGGTCATCGGAAAGCGACAGGCACTCGCGCCCGGAGATGAACACCTCGCCGGAATCCGGCCGCTCCAGCAAACCGACCGCGTGCAGCAGCGAAGACTTGCCGCAGCCGGACGGGCCGATCAGACCGACCACCTCGCCCGCCTGAAGGTCCAGATCGACGCCGCGCAGCACCTCCAGCGTCTCGCCGCCGGTGCGATAGGTGCGCACAAGGCCGCGCACGGACAGGATCGGCGCGTCACTCATAGCGAAGCGCCTCTACCGGATCGAGCTTCGCCGCGAACCATGCCGGGATCAGCGTCACCAGAACCGAGACGGCGAAGCCCCAGGCGGAAATGATCGCGACCTCGCCCCATTCCAGCAGCACGGGCAGATGATCCAGCCCATAGACATCGGCGGCGAACAGTTCGACCCGCAGCACGACCTCCAGAAAATTCTGGATTGGGCCAATAAATGTGCAGAACAGAACGCCGAGCGCGAGGCCGGCCAGCGTGCCCGCCGCGCCCAGCATGGCGCCGGACATCAGAAACACACGCAGGACCGAGCCGCGCTGGACACCGACTGTGCGCAGAATGGCGATGTCGCGCGCCTTGTTGCGCACCAGCATGGTGAAGCCGGAAATGATGTTGAGCGCGGCGATCACCACGACCAGCATCAGGATCAGGCGCATGGCGCTGCGCTCTACCTGGAGCGCGTTGAACAGCGAGGCGCGGCGGTCGCGCCAGTCGCTGACAATATAATAGGCGCCCAGCGCCCGCTGGATGACGGGCCGCATGGTCTCCACCGCGTCGGGATCGGCGAGCCGCACCTCGACATGATCGGCGCGGTCCTGTCTGGAGAGAAAGAGACTGGCCTGTTGCAGCGGCATATAGACAAGGACGCGGTTATAATCATCCAGCCCCACATCGACGAAATCGGCGACATAATAGGCTTTGCGGATGGGCGAATTGCCGTAGACGGTCTGCGCGCCGCGCGGAACTATCAGCGTGATCGCATCGTCGATGCCCGCGCCCAGCGTCTGGGCCAGCCCGGCCCCGGCATAGATCAGGTCGCCGCCATTCAGGCCCTCGCCAAACTCCTCATCGCCGCCGAGGATCAGGCTGTCGCGGATGAAGGACACGCCCGCCACGTCCGCCGGGTCCATGCCGCGCACTACGGCGAGCGTCGCCTGATTGTTCGGGCCGGTGGCCAGAGCCTCTCCGATGATGACCGGAAACGCCGCAGACACGCCGGGCATATCACGCAGCAGATCAGAGACGGCGGCGGCGTCGTCCAGCGTCAGCATTTCGGCCTGCACATAGATATGGCCGTCAATGCCGAGCAGACGGGTGAGGAGCTCGTGCCGGAAGCCGTTCATGATCGACATCACGGCAATCAGCGCCATCACCGCCAGCGCCACGCCGACAAAGGCGATAACCGACATCAGCGCCACGCCGCCATCCTTGCGCGTGGCGAAGAGATAGCGGACGGCCAGCATCCGCTCGTACTGGCCGAACGGCATGGTCGCGGAATGGCCGTTGGCCTTGCCGGCGGCGGACGCGGCGGGCGCGGCCCCGGCCTCGCTCATTTCACAGGGCTTTCTGTCAGACGGGCCAGCGCCGATTCCGGCGACAGCTCGCTCTTCTCGCCGGTGGCGCGATGCTTCAGCTCGACCACCCCATTGGCCAGCCCGCGCGGCCCCACAATGAGCTGCCAGGGCAGACCGATCAGGTCCATGCGCGCGAATTTGGCGCCGGGGCGCTCGTCCGTGTCGTCATAGAGCGGCTCGCGCCCAGCCATGGAGAGCTTCGCGTAAAGGTCTTCGCAGACCCGGTCAGCCTCGGCGTCGCCGGGCTTGAGATTGATGATTCCGACACCGAACGGCGCAACGGAGTCCGGCCAGATAATGCCCGCATCGTCGTGGCTGGCCTCGATGATCGCGCCCGCGAGCCGCGACACGCCGATGCCGTAGGACCCCATCTGCGCCGGGATGGCCTCGCCGTCTTTTGTCTGCACCAGCGCCTTCATCGGCTCGGAATATTTCGCGCCGAAATAGAAGATGTGGCCGACCTCGATACCGCGCGCGCTCATGCGCCGGTCCTCGGGCAGCGCGCCCCAGGCCGCCTCGTCGTGCATTTCGTCCGTCGCGGCGTAGAGCGCGGTGCGCTCCGCCACGATGGCGGAAAGATCGGACTCGAAATCGACATCGCCCGGCGGCGGCAGATCGACCGCGGCGCGGTCGCAATAGACCTGCGACTCCCCGGTTTCGGCCAGGATGATGAATTCGTGCGAAAGATCGCCGCCGATGGGGCCGGTGTCGGCGCGCATCGGGATGGATTTCAGGCCCAGCCGCGCGAACGTATTCAGATAGGCGACGAACATCCGGTTATAGGAATGGCGGGCGCCAGCCTCGTCGATGTCGAAGCTGTAGGCGTCCTTCATCAGGAATTCGCGGCCGCGCATCACGCCGAAACGGGGGCGCACCTCGTCCCGGAACTTCCACTGGATGTGGTAGAGCAGCTTGGGCAGATCCTTATAGGACCGGCAGGAGGCGCGGAAGATTTCCGTAATCAGCTCCTCATTGGTCGGACCGTAGAGCATTTCACGCTCTTTCCGGTCCTGAATGCGCAGCATCTCCTTGCCGTAATCGTCGTAACGGCCGCTCTCGCGCCACAGTTCCGCCGGCTGGATGGTGGGCATCAGCAGCTCGACGGCGCCGGCGCGGTTCTGCTCCTCGCGTACGATCTGTTCGATCTTCCTGAGCACGGCATGGCCGAGAGGCAGCCAGCTATAGATGCCGGCGCTGGACTGGCGGATCATGCCGGCGCGCAGCATCAGGCGGTGCGAGACGATCTCCGCGTCGGCGGGGGTCTCTTTCAGAACAGGCAGGAAATAGCGGGAAAGGCGCATGAATCGCGGGGCCGGTTAAGCAGACCCGCGTTGATAGACTGGCCCCGCGGGCCGCGCAACGCAGGCGGCAAAAGCCCGATGAAGCCTCAGCCCCAGAAGGTGTCCGGGCCGGGCAGGATGTCGAGGGTGATGAGACCCGAGGCCAGCACCGCATACAGCACCAGCCAGAAGCCAAAGGCGATGAGCGAGGACCAGAGGATTTTTTTCAGCAGCAGAGGCCGGACCGGGGCGCCCGGCTCGCTGCCGCGCACGATGTCGCCCTCTTCCCACTGGCCGCGTACGCCGAACGGCAGGGCGGCCAGAAAGACCAGCCACCAGATGATGAAATAGGAGGCGAAGGCGGTGACGGGGTTCATAAGAGGGGGCTTAGCGCCCCTGCACGCGCATGACCAGAACGTCTGTCACCGGGCGCTTGTCCCACACCGCGCGGGCGTGACCGCGCACGGCGCGAAACACCGCCTCTTCCACCTTGGCGTCGTCGGCGCGCTGTTCGGGCCGCAGGCGGCCGAGCGCGCCTTCGGCCAGATCGGCCAGCTCGTCGGCGAATACGTCCAGATCGAACCCCGCGCCATGATGCGGCACGCCGCGCAGACTTACCGCCGGGCCATCCAGCACCCTGCCCTTCGCATCCAGCGTCAGCGCCACGACGATATGGCCGTTCCAGCCCATGCGCTTGCGCTCGGCCATCGACTCGTCGCCGGCGCGGGTGACGATCCTGCCGTCCTCGTGCAGACGGCCGGCGGGAACCTCGTCGATCACTTCGGGACCAGCAGACGAGAGCCGGATCAGATCGCCATTTTTCGGAGCCAGCGAATGCGGCACCTGCATCTGGCGCGCCAGACGCGCGTGTTCCAGCAGATGCCGCGGCTCGCCATGCACCGGCACGGCGATGCGCGGCTGCGCCCATTGATACATCTGCGCCAGCTCGTCGCGCGCTGGATGGCCGGAAACATGGATGGCGCGGTCGTCGGCGGTGACGATGCGCACGCCGCGCAACGCCAGCCGGTTCTCCAGCTCGATAATCATCTCTTCATTGCCGGGGATCATGCGGCTGGAGAAAACCACCGTATCGCCCTGGCCCAGCGTGATGTGACGATGGTCGCCATCGGCGATACGCGACAGCGCTGCGCGGCTCTCGCCCTGACTGCCGGTGCAGAGATAAAGAATTTTATCGTTCGGGAAGGCGCCTGCGTCTTCTTCCTCCACGAAAGACTGGACATCCTGAAGCAGGCCGACCGCCTTGGCCGCCGCCGCCATGCGATGCATCGAGCGGCCGACCAGACAGACGCGCCGGCCGTTCGCCTCCGCCGCGCGGATCGCGCTTTCCATGCGCGCGACATTGGAGGCGAAGGCGGTGATCGCGACCTTGCCCTTCAGCTCGCCGACAAGCCGGATCAGCTCTTCCCGCACGCCGGCCTCTGAGCCGGACTCTCCGCGCACAAAGACATTGGTGGAATCGCAGACCAGCGCCAGCACGCCTTCATCGCCCAGCGCGCGCAGCGCGGCGGAATCCGTGACCTCGCCGATCAGCGGGTCCGGGTCGATCTTCCAGTCGCCGGTATGCAGCACCATGCCCGCCGGGGTGCGGATGGCGAGGCCGTTCGGCTCCGGAATCGAATGGGTGAGCGTGACAAGCTGGATGTCGAACGGCCCGACGGTGAAGCGGCCGTCAAGCGGGATTTCGATCAGCGGAACCTCGCCCAGCAGTCCAGCCTCGGCCAGACGGTCACGCACCAGCCAGGCGGTGAAGGGCGTGGCGTAAACCGGGCAGCGGAAGCGCGGCCACAGCCGGGCCAGCGCGCCCATATGGTCTTCATGCGCATGGGTGAGAATGATGGCGCGCAGATTTTCCGCCTGATCCTCGATATAGAGCGGATCGGGCATGATGACGTCGACGCCCGGTGAAAAGCGGTCGCCGAACGTCACGCCCAGATCGACCATGATCCATTCATAGGCGCCGCGCGGACCGTAGCCATAGAGATTGAGGTTCATGCCGATCTCGCCGCTGCCGCCGAGCGGCAGGAAGACCAGTTCGTTTTCGCTGTCGGTCATGTGGAAATTGTCATGCCTTTGAGGGGTTTCGGCGCCAGATTTCCAGCAGGCCGTTAATTGTCAAATCCGGCTCGAACCGGTCGATTCGCCTGCACGCCCCCTCAAACAGCGAAGCGACGCCGCCGGTTCCGAACACCGTCATCGGCGCGCCATACTCTTCCTGGATGCGTGCGATCAGACCGTCGATCAGCTCGACATAGCCCCAGAAGACGCCGGACTGCATGGCGGGCACCGTGCTCTGGCCGATCACGCTGGGGGGGCGGCGGATCTCGATACGCGGCAGCTTGGCCGCCGCGTCGTGCAGCGCCTGAAGCGACAGATTGATGCCGGGGCAGATGACGCCGCCGACGAACGCGCCGTCCTCGGACACCACGTCGAACGTGGTGGCGGTGCCGGAATCCACGATCAGCAGCGCGCCATCGGCCAGCAGCCTGGCGCCCAGCGCGGTGACGAGGCGGTCTGCGCCGACCTCCTCCGGCCGGTCGACGCGCACGGGAATGCCGGTGCGCACGCCGGGCTCGCCCACCACCAGCGGCTCTACCTTCAGATAGCGGCGCGACAGATTGCGCAGGTGAAACAGCGATTGCGGCACCACGGTGGAGACGACGCAGGCATCCAGATCGGCGAAGCCGAGCCCTTCCATCGCCATGAGCTGACCCAGCCAGACAGCATATTCATCCGCCGTGCGCGGGCTGTAGGTAGCGCTGCGCCATTGGGCGCGCCAGCGCGCGCCATCATGGATGGCGAACAGCGTATTTGTGTTTCCGCTATCGATGGCGAGCAGCACAGGAAAGCTCCCTATGGCACACGACGGTGGGGGCCTGGGGGGGGGGCCGCCCCCCGGAGCACGGAGGCGCCCCCCCCCCCCCCCACCCGGGCGGAAACAAAAACAGGGGGGCGG
>JBJHDH010000023.1:0-19856 GCA_050486445.1 Euryhalocaulis sp. | reverse complement strand
GTGGGGGCCTCCGCCCCCTCCACCATGCTTCGCATGGTCCCCCTCCCCCGTAAACGGGGGAGGATAAAACACATCGGCGGCGGAGATGGCGCGGCGGACGCCGGAAACAAGGCGCAGGACCAACGCGCCGGTCTCGTCGATGTCCTCGAACACGCCGGAGACTTCCGACCCATCGGCGAGGCGCGCGGTCGCCGGCTCGCCAAGCCCGGCGGCGCGGGCCAGAAACGCCGTGCGCAGCGGCGCGAAGCCTTGCCCTGCCCAGATCGTGCGCCAGCGGCTGAGCGCCGTATCCAGATGCTCCAGCGCCTTCTCCGGCGCGGGGACCGGGGCGCCGGGGCGTAGATGCGCGGAAAGATGCGTGGCGGGGAATGGCGTACCCACCGGAGCGGAGACAAGGTTCAGCCCGACGCCAATGACCTGCCACGGGCCGTGCGCGTCCTGTCCCGTCTCCAGCAGGCAGCCGGAAACCTTCGCGCCCGCGATCAGCACGTCATTGGGCCATTTCAGCCGGATCAGGTCGGCGGGAACGAAACGATCCGCCGTTTCCGCCACGGCGAGACCGGCGGCGAAGGCAAGCTGGGCGCAGCGCGCGGGACCGGCGGTCTCGCGCAGCAGCAGGGTGCAGAAGAGATTGCCCGGCGCGCTGTTCCACGCCCTGCCCCGGCGGCCGCGCCCCGCGGTCTGGGTGCGCGCGGCGACCCAGAGTGGACCGCGCGCGCCCGCCGCGGCGCGGCGCTTGGCTTCCTCATTGGTGGAGTCGACCCTGTCGAGCCAGACCACCGGTCAGAACAGGCTCAGCGCCGCCGCGCCGGCCCGGTCGAACAGCGGACCCACGAACACGACCAGAATCGGGAAAGCCAGAGCCGCCGAGACGAAGGCCGCCGCTTTCAGCACCGGTCCGGGCGCGGAGAAGGCAGGGGCCGGATCGTCGAACCAGATCAGCTTGACGATGCGCAGATAGTAGAAAGCGCCCAGCGCCGCCGCGAGCGCCCCGGCGACGGCCAGCCAGACCAGACCGCCATCGACCGCGGCCAGGAAGACCTGCCATTTCGCCCAGAACCCGGCCAGAGGCGGCAGGCCGGCGATGGAGAGGATCAGGATGGTGAAGGCCACGGCCAGACCCGGACGGGTGCGGACCAGGCCGGCCAGCTCGTCGATCCGCTCCACCTCCACGCCGTCGCGGCGCATGGCGAGGATGCAGGCGAATGCGCCGATCACGCTGGCCAGATAGATCGCCATATAGAGAAGCACGCTCTGCACCCCGGCCAGCGTGCCGGCCGCCAGCCCCATCAGCGCAAAGCCCATATTGCCGATAGAGCTATAGGCCATCAGGCGCTTGATGTTGGTCTGGGCCAGCGCGCCAAAGGCGCCGACAAACAGCGACAGGAGCGAAAGCGCCACGATCACCTGACGCCAGCTATCGGTGGCGTCGCCGAAAGCGTCCATCAGCGTGCGCGCGAACAGCACCATCGCCGCCAGTTTCGGCGCCGCAGCGATAAAGGCCGTGACCGGCGTGGGCGCGCCCTCATAAACGTCCGGCGTCCACATATGGAAGGGCGCGGCCGAGACCTTGAAAGCCAGGCCCGAGATCAGGAACACCAGCCCGACCACCGCCATCGTGGAGACGCCATCGTTCATCGCCGCGGCGATGTCGGAGAAACTCGTGCCGCCCGCCGCGCCATAGATCAGCGACAGGCCATAGAGCATGATGCCGCTGGAGAGCGCACCCAGGACAAAATATTTCAGCCCCGCCTCGGACGAGCGGATGCTGTCGCGGTTGAAGGCGGCCAGCACATAGAGCGAGAGCGACTGAAGCTCGATGCCGATATAGAGCGCCATGACGTCGCGCGCCGAGACCATCACGCCCATGCCCAGCACGGCGAACAGCGCCAGCACCGCGTATTCATAGCGCGCGGCGGGATGCGACTTCAGAAAGCCGTCGGCCAGAAGCAGGGTCGCGGCGGCGGCGAGCGCGATCAGAATTTTGGCGTACACCGCCAGATCGTCATTGATAAAGGCGCCGCCAAAGGCGCGGCCGGTCAGCGAATCCTCGGCCAACGCCAGAAACCCGTAGGCCAGCAGCGCCACAACGGCGCCGAGATTGATCGCGCGCGGGCTCACATCTTTCCACACCACGCCGGCGACCAGCAGGGTCATGGCGGCGAACGCCAGCACAAGCTCCGGCAGGACGACAGCGAAACTGGCGGCGTACATCATGGGTTCCCCGGAAGCTGGATGGCGTCCACGGCCGGGGCAATGGCGCGCGCATAATTATCCACCAGATTGACCACCGACGCCTCTGTAATATCGGTGACAAACGCCGGCGCGACGCCCATGACCAGCGTGGCGACCACCAGCGGCGCGAACACCGCGAATTCCAGCCGGGTCAGGTCGGCAATGTCTGAAAGCTTCGGATTGACGATCTCGCCGAACATGACGCGGCGATACAGCGTCAGCATATAGACGGCGCTGAGGATCACGCCGAACGCGGCGCCGAACGCAATCCACGGATTGACCAGATAGCCGCCGGTCATGGCCAGAATCTCGCCGACAAAGCCGCTGGTGCCCGGCAGGCCGACATTGCCCATCGCGAACAGGGCGAAGATCACCGCATAGACCGGCATCCGGTTCACCAGACCGCCATAAAAGGCGATCTCGCGCGTGTGCATCCGGTCATAGATCACGCCGACGATCAGGAAGAGCGCGGCGGAAATCACGCCGTGGCTGAGCATCTGGAAGATCGCGCCCTGCACGCCGACCTCGTTGGCGGCGAACACGCCGATGGTGACGAGGCCCATATGGGCGACGGAGCTGTAGGCGATCAGCTTCTTGATGTCGGTCTGGCGGAAGGCGACGAGTGAAGTGTAGATCACCGCCACGACCGACAGCGCAAAGACCAGCGGCGCGAAAAAGTCGGACGCCAGCGGGAACATCGGCAGCGAGAAGCGCAGGAAACCGTAACCGCCCATTTTCAGCAACACGCCCGCCAGGATCACCGAGCCGGCCGTGGGCGCCTGAACGTGCGCGTCGGGCAACCAGGTATGCACCGGCCACATCGGCATTTTCACCGCGAAGCTGGCGAAGAAGGCGAGCCACAGCCAGGTCTGCATCTCCGCCGGGAATCCATGCTCCATCAGAACGGCGATGTCGGTGGTTCCGGCGTCCAGATACATCGCCACGATGGCCACCAGCATCAGCAGCGAGCCAGCCAGCGTGTAGAGGAAGAATTTATAGGCGGCGTAGATGCGGTTCTGCCCGCCCCACACCCCGATGATGAGGAACATCGGGATCAGGCCGCCTTCGAAGAAGAAATAGAACAGCACCAGATCGCGGGCGCAGAACACCCCGATCATCAGCGTTTCCAGGATCAGGAAGGCGGCGAGATATTCGGTGACCCGCGTATTGATGGATTTCCACGACGCCATGATGCAGAGCGGCGTCAGGAACGTGGTGAGCAGGATGAACAGGATCGAGATCCCGTCCACGCCCATGCGGTAGCCGATATTGCCGATCCAGGCGACGTCCTCGACGAACTGGAAGTCCGTGTCGGCCGCATCGAACCCGGCCAGCAGGAACAGCGAGGCGGCGAAGGTTCCCAGCGTGAACCACAGAGCGGCCCAGCGCGCATTGCGGGTGATGACGGCCGAATCCTCCGGCCGCGAAATAGCCTTCAGCGCCAGGATCAGCAGTGCGCCAATCGTGGGCAGGAAGGTGACGAGCGAGAGGATGGGGAAACCGGTCATGCTTCCCTCACGCCCCGCGCAGCGCGATCAGCGCGGTAATCGCGATCACCAGCGCCGCCAGCATGACCAGCGCATAGTGATAGAGATAGCCGGTCTGGAGCCGCGACAGGCGCGCCGCCCCCGCCTTTGCCGCGCGGGCGATGCCGTTGGGGCCCAGCCCGTCGATGATCCGCACATCGCCGATTTTCCAGAAAATATCGCCGAGCGCGCGGGCGCCGCGCACGAACACGGCGTGATACAGCTCGTCAAAATACCATTTGTTATAGAGGAAGGCGTGCAGCGGGGTTTTCTTGGCGCTGTCCCGCAGCCCCTCGCCCGCGCGCGTTAGATAGACCAGCATCGCGCCTAGCAGACCCGCCAGCGTGACCGCGAACGGCGCCCACAGCACCCAGAGCGGGATGTGGTCGTGCCCGTGATATTCCGGGATCACCATCGCCTCGCGCCAGAAACCCTCGCCGGCGGAGCCGACGAAATAGCGAACGAACAGCGAGCCGGCCAGCACCGCGCCGATGGCGAGCAGCACCAGCGGGATCATCATCACCTTCGGCGATTCATGCGCATGGTCATACGTATGGTGGTCGCCGCGATACTTGCCGTGGAAGGTGAGGAAGATCAGGCGCCAGCTATAGAAGCTGGTCAGCAGCGCCGCGATCACCCCGGTCCAGAAGGCCAGCATGGCGACATTCGACCCGGTGGCGTGCGCCACATCCCACGCGCCCTCGATGATCGCGTCCTTGGAGAAGAAACCGGCGAAGCCGATCCCCAGCATCGGCAGGCCGACGCCGGTGAGCGCCAGCGTGCCGATAATCATCAGCGCCCAGGTGTAGGGAATTTTCTTCCACACCCCGCCCATATTGCGCATGTCCTGCTCGTGGTGGAGGGCATGAATGACGGAGCCTGCTCCGAGAAAGAGCAGCGCCTTGAAGAAGGCATGAGTGAAGAGGTGGAACATCGCCGCGCCATAAAGGCCAAGCCCGGCGGCGAAGAACATGTAGCCGAGCTGGGAACAGGTCGAATAGGCGATGACGCGCTTGATGTCGTTTTGCACCAGGCCGACCGTGGCGGCGAAGAAGGCCGTGACCGCCCCGACCACGACAACGATCATGCTGGCTATCGGCGCGGCCTCGTAGATCGGCGAAGCGCGGCAGACCAGAAACACGCCGGCTGTCACCATGGTCGCGGCATGGATCAGCGCCGAAACGGGCGTCGGCCCCTCCATCGCGTCGGGCAGCCAGACATGCAGGATGAACTGCGCCGATTTGCCCATCGCGCCGATAAACAGCAGCACGGCGATCAGCTCGATGGCGTTGAAGCTCATGCCGAGGAATTCGGTGGAGCGGGCCGCGACCTCTGGAACCATCGCGAACACGGCGTCGAATTCCAGCGTGCCGAAAATCAGATAGACCGCCATGATTCCGAGCGCGAAGCCGAAATCGCCGACCCGGTTGACCACGAACGCCTTGATCGCCGCCGCGTTGGGCGCGGGGTTTTTGTACCAGAAGCCGATCAGCAGATAGGAGGCGAGGCCCACGCCCTCCCACCCGAAGAAAAGCTGGAGGAAATCATCCGCCGTCACCAGCATCAGCATGGCGAAGGTGAACAGCGATAGATAGGAGAAGAAGCGCGCCCGGTGCGGGTCTTCCGCCATATAGCCGATCGAATAGATGTGCACGAGCGACGACACATAGGTGACGACCACCAGCATCACCGCCGAAAGCGTGTCGATGCGGAGCGACCATGAGGTCTCGAACGTCCCCACGGCGAACCAGCGCATCAGCACGATGATGCGCTCTTCCCCGCCGAACGCCACCTGGGCGAAGACGATGGTGGACAGCACCGCCGACAGAACCACCAGGCCGCTGGTCAGCAGCATGGCGGCGCGGTCGCCGATAAACCGCTGGAACAGGCCGGCCACGGCCGCCCCGATCAGGGGCCCGAACACGATGAGAGCGTGCATCCCCCGTCAGCCCTTCATCAGATTGATGTCTTCCACGGCGATGTCGCCGCGGTTGCGGAAATAGACGACCAGAATGGCAAGACCGACCGCCGCCTCGGCCGCCGCCACGGTGAGCACGAACAGCGCGAAAATCTGGCCGGCGATGTCGCCGCTATAGGCGCTGAAAGCAACCAGATTGATGTTTACTGCGAGCAGCAGCAGCTCGATCGACATCAGGATGATGATGACATTCTTGCGGTTCGTGAAAATGCCGAACACGCCGATGGTGAACAGCGCCGCGGAAAGCGCGATATAATGCGAAAGCCCGATCATCGGCGGAGCCCTTTCCCCGGCTCGATGTCCACCAGATCGACGCTGTCCTCGCGGCGGCGGTCGACCTGGGCGCCGACATCCTGACGCTTCACGCCGGGGCGCTGGCGCAGGGTCAGCACGATGGCGCCAACCATCGCGACCAGCAGCACCATGCCGGACAACTGGAAGAACAGGATGTAGTCCGTGTAGAGCACATTGCCGATGGCGGTCACATTATTGGCGGCCCCGGCGACCATTGGCGGGGCGCCCTCGGCCCCCTGCCCGGCGGCCCAGCTTCCGGCCACGAACACAATCTCGGCCAGCATGATGAGCGCGATCAGCGCGCCCAGCGGCATATATTGCAGAAAGCCCTGTTTCAGCGCGACGAAATCCACGTCCAGCATCATCACGACAAACAGGAACAGCACGGCGACGGCGCCGACATAGACGACCACCAGCATCATCGCCAGAAACTCGGCGCCCAGCATCACGAACAGGCCGGCGGCGGTGAAGAAGGTGAGGATCAGCCACAGCACGCTGCGCACCGGATTGCGCGCGGCCACGACCATGAAGGCCGCGAACACCGCGACGGTCGCAAGCGCGTAAAAGGCGATGGTCTGCGCCATGAACTCCCGTGTCCCCTCGTCCGCGTCCCCCGCCTAGCGGTAGGGCGCGTCCAGCTCCAGATTGCGCGCGATCTCGCGCTCCCAGCGGTCGCCGTTCGCCAGCAGGCGGTCCTTGTCGTAATACAGTTCCTCGCGCGTCTCGACGGCGAATTCGAAATTCGGCCCCTCGACGATAGCGTCCACCGGACACGCCTCCTGGCAGTAGCCGCAATAGATGCATTTCACCATGTCGATGTCGTAGCGCGTGGTGCGGCGGCTGCCGTCTTCGCGCGGCTCGGCCTCGATGGTGATGGCCTGGGCCGGGCAGACGGCCTCGCACAATTTGCAGGCGATGCAGCGTTCCTCGCCATTCGGATAGCGGCGCAGCGCATGTTCGCCCCGGAAACGCGGCGAAAGCGGCCCCTTTTCAAAGGGATAGTTGAGGGTCGCCTTGGGCCGGAAAAAATATTTCATCGACAGCGCAAAGGCGCCGAAGAAATCCAGCAGCAGCGCGCCGCGAATGGCCTGTTTCAGTCTCAGAGCCACGGGCTTCTCCCTAACCTGCCGCCGGGCCGCCGGTAACGGCGACATACAGGCCCGACAGCGCCACCGCCGCAAGCGAAGTGGGCAGAAAAATCTTCCAGCCCAGCCGCATCAGCTGATCGTAGCGGTAGCGCGGCACAAACGCCTTCACCATGGCGAATGCGAAAAATAGCAGCAGGATTTTCAGTGCGAACCAGATCGGCCCGTCGAACCAGTCGAACGGCGCGAACGGCAGTGGCGAATACCACCCGCCCAGAAACAGGATCACCGTCATCGCGCAGATCAGCACGATGTTCAGATATTCCCCGATCATGAACAGCAGATAGGGGGTGGAGGAATATTCGACCTGATAGCCGGCGACCAGTTCCGATTCCGCCTCTGGCAGATCGAAGGGCGGCCGGTTGGTCTCGGCCAGGCCGGAAATGAAGAACAGCGCCAGCACGGCCAGCATCACCGGCAGCAGCAGGATATCCGGCCAGGTCAGCGGAAAGGCGTGCCAGTTCCAGAATCCGCCCGACTGGACGCGCACGATCTCGCTGAGATTCAGCGTGCCGGCCAGGAACAGCACCGCGATGATGATGAAGCCAATGGAAACCTCGTAGCTCACCATCTGCGCCGCCGAGCGCAGCGAGCCGAGGAACGGGTATTTCGAGTTCGACGCCCAGCCGCCGATGATGATGCCGTAAACCCCGAGCGAGGAGATGGCGAAGAGATACAGGATGCCGACATTGATGTCGGCCACCGCCAGCCCCTCGCCCGCCGGGATCACGGCCCAGGCGGCGAAGGCCAGCACAAAAGTGATGAGCGGGGCCAGAATGAACAGCGTGCGGTCGGCGCCCTGCGGAATCACGATTTCCTTGAACACGAACTTCAGAAAGTCCGCGAAGGATTGCAGCAGGCCGAACGCGCCCACCACATTTGGCCCCTTGCGCATCTGCACCGCCGCCCAGACCTTGCGGTCCATCAGCAGCAGATAGGCCAGGCTGAGCAGCAGAACGACCATCACGATCAGGATGTGCAGGGTGGAGGCGACGAAAAAGCCCCAGCCCTGGCCCAGCGAATTCTGGAAGAAATCGTACATTATTCGGCCGCCACCGTTTCAAAGCCCGCGCGCGGCGTCGCCGCCTTCACGGCCGAGCATTCCGCCATCACGCGGCTGGCGCGTGCGACGGGGTTGGTGAAGTAGAAGTCCCCGACCGGGCTTTGGAACGGCGCGCCATCCAGCGGACCGGCGGCGCCCAGCGCGGCCGGGTCGAACCCCGCGGCGCCCGCCGCGCCCGGCGCATAGTCCAGCGCGCCAAAGCTCGGGTGATCGGCGATCATGCGCGCGCGGAGCGCGTCCAGATTGTCATAGGGCAGCGTGCGGCCCATCGCCTCTGACAGCGCGCGCAGGATGGCCCAGTCTTCCCGCGCCTCGCCTTTCGGGAACACGGCGCGCACGGCCTGCTGCGCGCGGCCTTCGCTGTTCACATAGGTTCCGTGCTTTTCGGTCCATGCGGCGCCGGGCAGGATCACGTCGGCCCGGTTGGCGCCCGCGTCGCCATGACTGCCGAGATAGATCACAAAAGTCTTGCCGAGGCGCCCGGTGTCGATTTCGTCGGCGCCGAGCAGGAACAGCGTATCCAGCGCGCCGGATTCCGCGGCGGCGAGAATGCCGGCCGTATCCTTGCCGCCCTGCCCCGGCAGGAAGCCAAGATCGATTCCGCCAACGCGCGCCGCCGCCGTATGCAGCACGTTAAAGCCGTTCCAGCCATCACGGACGAGCTTTGCCTCCGCCGCGAAACGGCCAAGCCGGTTCAGCACCGCCGCGCCGGCCGCATGGGCATACGCCCCGGCGCCGACCACCAGCATGGCGCGCTCCGCGTTCTGGAAGCTGTTCAGCAGGCCGCCGAGCGCGCGGTCCAGATCGGCCGGGCCTTCGCCGAGCCGGTCATAGGCGTATGTCAGGTCAGAAGCCGCGCCAATGCTGGAAATTTTCAGATCGTTGTTCAGCCACGCCTTGCGAATGCGGGCGTTCAGCACCGGGGCCTCGCGCCGCGGATCGGCGCCAACCAGCAGAAGATGGCTGGCCTGCTCCACGCCCAGGAAGGTGGAGTTGAACAGATACGATGCGCGATGCGCGCCGCCATTCCCGATTGGAGCGCCGAGCGCCGAACCAGCCTCGCGGCAGTCGCGGTTCTGCACGCCGAGCGCATTCAGCAGGTCGAGCAGCGCCTTCATGGATTCCGCGTCGCAGAGATCCCCGGCCAGCGCCGCGATCCGCTCCGGCGCGCCGCCAAGACGCTGGGCCACGGCGGCCAGCGCCTCCGGCCATGTGGCGGGCGTCAGCTTTCCATCCTTGCGCACATAGGGCCGGTCGAGCCGCTGGCGCAGCAGCCCGTCCCAGACAAAGCGCGCCTTGTCGGAAATCCACTCTTCATTGATCTCTTCATTGACGCGCGGAAGAATCCGCATCACCTGCGGGCCGCGGCTGTCGATGCGGATATTGCTGCCCATCGCATCCATCACATCGACGCTTTCGGTATGCTCCAGCTCCCAGGGCCGGGCCTCGAAGGCATAGGGGCGCGAGGTCAGCGCGCCGACCGGGCAGAGGTCGATGACATTGCCGGAAAGCTCGCTGGTGACCGCGCGTTCCAGATAGGTGGTGATCTCGGCGTCCTCGCCGCGATTGACCATGCCGATGGATTCGTCGCCGGCCACCTCCGCGACAAAGCGGACGCAGCGCGTGCACTGGATGCAGCGGGTCATGATCGTCTTGATCAGCGGGCCCATATATTTGTCTTCGACCGCGCGCTTGTTCTCGTCATAGCGCGAGAACGAGCGGCCATAGGCCATCGCCTGATCCTGAAGGTCGCACTCGCCGCCCTGGTCGCAGATCGGGCAATCCAGCGGGTGATTGATGAGCAGAAACTCCATCACCCCGTCGCGCGCCTTTTTCACCAGCGGCGTTTTCGTGTTGATGACCGGCGGCTCGCCATTCGGGCCGGGGCGCAGATCCTTCACCTGTTGCGCGCAGGATGCGACCGGCTTTGGCGCACCGACCACCTCGACCAGACACATGCGGCAATTACCGGCGACCGACAGGCGCTCGTGATAGCAGAAGCGCGGAATCTCGGCGCCGGCTTCCTCGCACGCCTGAATCAGCGCGAGATCGGCCGCGACCTCGACCTCCTGTCCGTCGACGATAATTTTCCGCAGATCGCTCATTTACCGCCCAGCCCTCCCGGACGCGGCTTGGGCATACGCTGCTCAATCGCGATCCAGTTCCCATAGGTCTGAACGGCCATGACGCCCGCCAACGCGGCGATGTTGAGCGCGATCTGCGGCGCCCAGCGCGCCGACGGCTCCAGACCCAGCAGCGACAGGCCCGCGCCCAGCGCCGCCGCCAAGCATGCGCCGGCGGTCAGCGCCAGCGCGCGCCAGATCGTCTTCTGCCTCCGTGTGGCGGGCGCATTCTCGCCAAAGGTCAGCCATGTGCGATTGACCGCGATCAGGAACAGCCCCGACAGAACCACGGAAAGGCCGACAAACGGCGCGCCGGCATATTGCGAACCGGCGCCGCCGATCATGATCGCAAGGCCAATCAGCGCCAGCGCAAAGGCCAGAAGGTCGAGCCATCCCGCGCAAGGCGCGCTGGCGAAAACGGTGATTTTCCGTCCGCGCATCATGCTGCGTTATCCTGTTCTTTTTCCCTCCCCTTGAGGGGGTTCGCCGTGGCGGAACGCGGAAGCATTCCGCAGGCGGACGGGTGGGGTGTGCGTTCAGCGAGGACAGACGAATGGGAGCTATTCCCCCCACCCCAACCCTCCCCCTCGGGGGAGGGAGACGCCCCTTCAGGCGCCGCCAGAGCCAGTTTCGTCACGTCACTCATTCTCCAAACCCGTTGTCATGCAGTTCGGCGCGCAGCCGCCGCGCATCGCGCTCGATCCGGCCCAGCACGGCGGCATAGGCGCCGCTGGACTGAGCCAATGTTTCTTCCGTTTCCAGCGCGGCGGGCGCGGCTTCTTCGTCGCCTTCCGCGTCGAACGCGGCGATGGCCGCGCTTTCCTCGTCCGTCAAGGGCTGGAACCATGCGAGCGCCAGAAACGCCGCCTCCAGCGGCGGCCGTTCCTCATCGCCGGCGGCCGAAAGCCCCGCCAGCAGCGCCTGT
This sequence comes from Euryhalocaulis sp., assembly GCA_050486445.1. Lineage (GTDB taxonomy): Bacteria > Pseudomonadota > Alphaproteobacteria > Caulobacterales > Maricaulaceae > Euryhalocaulis. Next base: position 8,567 of record JBJHDH010000023.1, on the reverse strand, counting down.
TTAATCATCTCCCGATCATAGGGGAGTTCGGATTCGTGCCGGATTTCCCGCTCCGAGGATTCGAGCGCGGCGACCCAGGCGTCCAGCACCGCCACGACATCGACCTGGGCGGAAACGGTGACGCCGTCTCCGCTCCGGTCCGCGTATGGCTTTGCCTTGCCCATGATCGCCGCGCCCACCCCTTTCCGTTCTTATTTGCCGGCTTCGACGTCCGGCCCGTAGGCATTGGCCGTGCGCTGACCGGGCAGGCACGCCCAAACAATCAGCACAATCAAGCTAGCGAGCACCACAAGACCAAGGACAATATTTAATGCCCCAGGTCCAAATAATGTCGGATCTCCGACACCGCCCGCCGCTACGATCGTGGCGACAAGACTGACAAGATAAACAATAAATGGAACAACAAGGATCAACAGCCACCATCCAGACCTGCCAATGTCGTGCAACCGGCGAACACTTAGAGAAATGCTTGGAAGAAGAATCGCCAAGCTAAAAAGACCGCCGAGCAGTTCTGCGCCACCGAAGATCGCAGCGTCGAACATGCGCAGGACGATGCTGATAATGACGGAGGCCAGCACCCACCACCAGTAAGCGCCGCGGGACGAGCGGCCCTGAAAGTTCACGTAGTTTTTAAAGAAGAGCTGGATGGCCTCGACGAAGCCGACCTGTCTGTGACTTGCACTCCCCACGGCAGTTGCATCGCTCATACCGGTCCTCCTCTATTCCGCGGCGACAGCCGGAACGGCCACGTGCGGCCGCGACGCACGATACGTATTGATGCGCTCTTCGATCTCGTGCCGGAAATGCCGGATCAGGCCCTGAATCGGCCAGGCCGCGGCGTCGCCGAGCGCGCAGATCGTGTGCCCCTCCACCTGGCTGGCGACGTCGAGCAGCGTGTCGATCTCGCTCATCTCGGCTTCGCCGCGCGCCATCCGCTCCAGCACGCGCCACATCCAGCCCGTGCCCTCGCGGCAGGGCGTGCACTGGCCGCAGCTCTCGTGCTTGTAGAAATAGGAGATGCGAGCGATGGCGCGCACCACGTCGGTGGACTTGTCCATCACGATGACAGCGGCGGTGCCCAGACCCGACTTCACCTTCACCAGGCAGTCGAAATCCATGATCTGCTCATCGCAGATTTCCTTGGGGATCAGCGGCACGGACGAGCCGCCGGGGATGACGGCCTTCAGATTGTCCCAACCGCCGCGCACGCCGCCACAATGGGTCTCGATCAGCGTGCGCAGCGGAATCGACATCGCCTCTTCCACATTGCACGGTCTGTTCACGTGGCCGGAAATGCAGAACACCTTGGTGCCCGTGTTCCGCTCCGCGCCGATGCCCGCGAACCAGTCCGCCCCGCGCCGGATAATGGTCGGCGCGACGGCGATGGACTCCACATTATTCACCGTGGTGGGGCAGCCATAGAGGCCGGCGTTCGCCGGGAATGGCGGCTTCAGGCGCGGCTGGCCCTTCTTGCCCTCCAGGCTTTCCAGCAGGGCCGTCTCCTCGCCGCAGATATAGGCCCCGGCGCCGTGATGGACATAAATGTCGAAATCATAGCCGGAGCCGCAGGCGTTCCTGCCGACCAGGCCGGCGGCGTAGGCCTCTGCGATGGCCTTTTCCAGCGCGATGCGCTCATCGACATATTCGCCGCGGATATAGATGTAGCAGGCGCGCGCCTGCATCGCGAACGAGGCCACGAGACAGCCTTCAATGAGCAGATGCGGATCGTGCCGCATCATCTCGCGGTCCTTGCAGGTGCCTGGCTCGGATTCGTCGGCGTTGACGACCAGATAATGCGGCCGGCCCTCGCGCACCTGTTTGGGCATGAACGACCATTTCAGCCCGGTGGGGAAGCCCGCACCGCCGCGCCCGCGCAGGCCGGAGGCCTTGATCTGGTCGATAATCCAGTCGCCGCCGCAGGACAGGATGTCCTTCGTGCTGTTCCACGCGCCACGCTGGATCGCCGCCTCCAGACCCGGGTCGTGGCGGCCATACAGATTGGTGAAGATACGATCCTTGTCTTCCAGCATCGCCGTCTTCAATCGTCCTTCTTGTCCGCGCTGTCCGCCGGCGTCTTGAGCGCGGCGGCCACGTTGTCGCGTGAGTCGAACGGCCGGCCAGGCGTGAGATCGCCGCCGTCCAGAGCCTGTTCTTCCTCTCCCGTATCCGGGGCCGGGCGGCCCGGTATCGCAACCTTTTTCGCGCGCGAGCCATCGAACAGCGAGGGATCGGTCAGCGTTATGGGGTCGCCCTCCGGCGCGCTGGTCTGGCGCGCAATCTGCGGGCCGGGCGCGGGCGTCTCGCCACGCGCGAAGGCGTCCAGAAGCTGGTCCAGCGATTGCGGCGTCAGGTCTTCGTAATAATGATCGCCAGCGCTGTTGGAGATCTGCACCATCGGCGCGTTGCAGCAGGCGCCAAGGCACTCCACCTCCGACCAGGTGAACAGGCCGTCGGCGCTGGTCGCGCCCTTGGGGCCGACGCGGCGGGCCAGCACCTCTTTCAGCGCCTCGGACCCGCGCAGCATGCAGGGCGTGGTGCCGCAGAGCTGGATATGGTGCGCGCCCACCGGCGCGAGCTGGAACATGGTGTAGAAGGTCGCCACCTCCAGCACGCGCACATAGGGCATGGCGAGCTGGTCTGCGATGCGCTCCATCGCCGGGCGGCTGACCCAGCCATCCTGTTTCTGCGCGATCCAGAGCAGCGGGATCACCGCGCTGCGCTTGCGGTCATCCGGATATTTGGCCAGCCAGACATCCGCCTGCTTCGCGCTTTCGGGCGTGAAGGCGAAATCGTCCGGCTGCTGTTCGGCCAGGCGGCGCGCTGACATCAGTCCGCCCCCTCCCCGCCCGCCGGTTCCGGCGCGGCGCTGACGCCGTATTCGTCGAACACTTCCTTGGCGGCCATCGCGGCGTTGATCGCCGCGGGCACGCCGCCATAGACGGCCATTTGCAGGATCACCTCAAAAATCTCCGGTGCGGTCCAGCCGACATTCAGCGCCCCGCGCACATGCGACTTCAGTTGCGGCGCCACGGCGCCGCCCATACAGGCCAGCGCCGCCACGGTGGCGATCTGGCGCGTCTTCAGGTCGATGCCCGGCCGCGAATAAATATTGCCGAACGCGGTGCTGACGATGAATTTGCCGAAATCGGGATGGATGGAGTCGAGCACGGCCAGCGTGTTCGGCCCCGCGTCGTTGTGAATCTCCTTGAGCTTGTCCAGCCCCTTCTGGAACAGATCGTCGGTCATCGGTCGATCTCCCCGAACACGATATCGAGCGAGCCAAGAATGGCGGACACGTCCGCCAGCATGTGGCCGCGATTGAGAAAATCCATCGCCGCCAGATGCGCGAAACCCGGCGCGCGGATTTTCAGCCGGTAGGGTTTGTTGCCGCCATCCGAGACCAGATAGACGCCAAATTCGCCCTTGGGCGCCTCGACGGCGCAATAGACCTCGCCCGGCGGCGTGTGGAAGCCCTCCGTATAGAGCTTGAAGTGATGGATGAGGGCCTCCATCGAGGTCTTCATCTCCGCCCGGCGCGGCGGGCTGGCCTTGCCGGAGGTTTCCAGAACCGGCCCCGGCTGCATTTTTTCAATGCACTGACGGATGATCTTCACGCTCTCGCGCATCTCTTCCATGCGGCAGAGATAGCGGTCGTAGCAGTCGCCGTTCAGGCCGACGGGGATTTTGAAATCCAGCTCGCTATAGACGCCATAGGGCTGGGCGCGGCGCAAATCCCAGCGCAGGCCGGAGCCGCGCACCATCACGCCGGAAAAGCCCCAGGCCATCGCATCCTGCGCGCTGACCACGCCGATATCGACATTGCGCTGTTTGAAGATGCGGTTTTCGGTCAGCAGGCCTTCGATATCGTCCAGCACCGGCAGGAAGCTTTCCGTCCAGGCATAGATGTCATCGACCAGCGCCTGCGGTAAATCCTGATGCACGCCGCCAGGGCGGTAATAATGCGCGTGCATCCGCGCGCCGCTGGCGCGCTCGTAAAACACCATCAGCTTTTCGCGCTCTTCGAACCCCCAGAGCGGCGGGGTGAGCGCGCCGACATCCATCGCCTGCGTGGTGACGTTCAGCAAATGCGACAGGATGCGGCCGATCTCGTCATAGATGGTGCGGATGAAGACAGCGCGGCGCGGAACCTCGATGCCCGCCAGTTTCTCGATGGCGTGGCAGAAGGCGCGCTCCTGATTCATCGGCGCGACATAATCGAGCCGGTCGAAATAGCCGATGCCCTGGAGATAGGTCTTGTGCTCCAGCAGCTTTTCGGTGCCGCGATGCAGGAGGCCGATATGCGGATCGACGCGCTCGACGATCTCGCCGTCCAGTTCCAGCACCAGGCGCAGCACACCGTGCGCCGCCGGATGCTGCGGCCCGAAATTCAGATTATAGGTGTTGCCGGAGACCGGGGCCGAGGCGCCGGTCTCGCCGCGCTGGTCTGGCGGCGGCATGGTTCCGTCAGCCATTGCCGCCCTCCCCGCCCGCCAGATGGGCTTCAAGCTGGGCGCGCATTTCCGCGCCGGTGTGGCGAGTGGTGGGGTTGGCGAATTCGTAGTTCGCCGGTTTTTCGTCGATGAAAATCTCGGTAGTGAAGGCGAAGGCGCCCGGATCCTCGAACGCCTGCGCCGAAACGGCGACGTTCGATCCGTCGCGCATCCGCCAGAACAGGGTGGAGCCGCAGGATTTGCAGAAGCAGCGCTCGCCCCATTCCGAGGAGGCATAGACGCCCAGATGGCTGTCACCCTCGATCTTCACACTCGTCCCGCATGACACCGCCATGAAGGCGCCGCCGGCCCAGCGCCGGCACATCGAACAATGGCAGACGCCCATTTCATCGGCCTTCGGAGTCGCCGTGAACTGCACGGCGCCGCAGAGACATTGGCCTTTGAGGGACGCGCTCATGCCTCGCCTTCCTTCGCCGCCGCCGCTTTTTCATCGCCCGGCAGGATGTTCAGCATGCCTTCCCATGGGGATTCGAAGTCGAAATCGCGGTATTCCTGCTTCAGCGCGACCTGCTCATAGACCACGCGCTTCTGCTCCTCGTCGTAGCGCACCTCGACAAAGCCGCTGAGCGGGAAATCCTTGCGCAGCGGATGGCCGGAGAACCCGTAATCAGTGAGAATCCGGCGCAGATCGGGGTGACCCTCGAACAGGATGCCGAACATGTCGAACGCTTCGCGCTCCAACCAGTCGGCGGCGGGATAGACGGAACAGACGCTGGGAACCGGGCTTTGCTCATCGGTGCGCAGCTTCAGCCGGATGCGCCGGTTATGGTGCATCGACAGCAGGTGATAGACGACCTCAAACCGCTCTTCCCGCTCCGGGTGATCGACGCCGCAAAGGTCGATCAGCACCTCGAACTGCAATTCGGGGTCGTCGCGCAGGGTGCGCAGAACAGAGACGATGGATTCGCGGCGCACGCCAAGCGTCAACTCGTCCCAGGCGGTATGGGACGCCAGCACATCGTCCCCTAGCGCGTCTTTGACGCGCCCGGCCAGATGCTCAATCGCCTCGCTCATCGGTCGATATTGCCTTCGCGGCGGATTTTCTTCTGCAACTGCATCACGCCATAGAGCAGCGCCTCGGCGGTGGGCGGGCATCCGGGCACATAGATGTCCACCGGCACCACGCGGTCGCAGCCGCGCACCACGGCGTAGGAATAGTGGTAATAGCCGCCGCCATTGGCGCAGCTTCCCATTGAGATGACATAGCGCGGCTCTGGCATCTGGTCGTAGACCTTGCGCAGGGCCGGAGCCATTTTGTTGGTCAGCGTGCCGGCGACGATCATCACGTCGCTCTGACGCGGCGATGCGCGGGGGGCGAAGCCGAACCGCTCCGCGTCATAGCGCGGCATGGCCATATGCATCATCTCGACCGCGCAGCAGGCCAGGCCGAACGTCATCCACATCAGGCTGCCGGTGCGCGCCCAGGTGATGAGATCGTCCGCCGCCGCGACGATAAATCCCTTGTCGGCCAGCGCGTCGCTGACACCGTCGAAAAACGGGTCGTGTTTTTGCGGGTCGTAGGCCGCCATCTGCGTGCGGGCCGCGGAACCTGCCGGAATGATGGTCTGCCCGCTCATTCTATTCCCACTCCAGCGCGCCCTTCTTCCACTCATAGAACAGGCCAACCGTCAGCACGGCCAGAAACGCCATCGCCGACAGATAGGCCGGCCAGCGCAGCTCATCGGGCATGTTGATCAGCGTGGCGGCGAGCGGGAAGAAAAACGCGACCTCAAGGTCGAAAATGATGAACAGGATCGCGACCAGATAGAAGCGCACGTCGAACTTCATCCGCGCGTCCTGGAATGCGTTGAAGCCGCATTCATAGGCGCTGACTTTTTCCGGATCGGGATCGGACGGCGCAACGATGGCCGGCAGCGCCAGAAAGGCCACCCCCATCACCGTCGCGATGCCGATAAAGATCAGGATCGGCAGGTATTCCAGCAGATACGGGGTCATGCGCGCCCGGAGAGGCTCTTGTTGTTGGTTCGGCAGACTCGGCCGTTTTCGCGCCGGACCCTAGGCGCGGTTCCAGCGCATTTCAATGCGCCCCAGCCGCGAAATGCGCATTTCACGGGGACAGGTCATTTTCTGCAAATGCGTCGCAAAAACATACGCGTTGCGGCGGCCCGCCCTCTTCTGCGAAGCGGGCCGATCCGCTAGAGCGAGACCCGATCAAATCGGGTCACGCTCTACCCTTTGAGGGCGGGCAAATTCATCCGTCCGGATTGAATCTGCGATTCAACCCGAACGGATTTTGCCCTAAGCCGGGCGCGGACCTGTACCGGACCTATAAGAAGGGGGAACGCCCGCATGACGCTGATTATCGACTGCCACGGCCACCACACGGTCGCGCCCAAGCCGCACCTTGAATTCCGCGAGGCGCAGAAGGCGCATGTGAAGGATCCGTCGCTGCCGGCGCCAATGCGCCCCGATATTTCCGACGACGAAATCCGCGAGGGCATTGAGGGCAATCAGCTCAAGCTGATCCGTGAGCGCGGCGCGGACATGACTATCTTCTCCCCTCGCGCCTCGACCATGGAGCCGCATGTGGGGGACCAGGCGGTGGGCCTGGCCTGGGCGCAGGCGTGCAACGACCTGATCGCGCGCGTGGTGGACCTCTATCCCGAGACCTTTATCGGCGTGTGCCAGTTGCCACAGACGCCAGGCGGAAGCATGGACGCCTCCATCGCCGAGCTGCGCCGCTGTGTCGGGGAGCTGGGCTTTGTCGGCTGCAATCTGAACCCGGACCCATCCGGCGGCCACTGGACGGCGCCGCCGCTGACCGACCGCTACTGGTATCCGTTTTATGAGGCGATGTGCGATCTGGACGTACCGGCGATGATCCATGTCTCCGGCTCATGCAATCCGGCGTTCCACGCCACCGGCTCCTATTACATCGCCGCCGATACCAACGCCTTTATGCAGTTCATCCAGGGCGACCTGTTCAAGGATTTCCCGGACCTGCGGCTCATCATCCCGCATGGCGGCGGGGCCGTGCCCTATCACTGGGGCCGCTATCGCGGCCTGGCCGACATGCTGAAACAGCCGCCGCTGGACGGGCATGTGATGCAGAACGTCTATTTCGATACCTGCGTCTATCACCAGCCGGGGATCGACCTGCTGTTCGAGGTGATCGACATCAAGAACATCCTGTTCGGCTCGGAAATGGTCGGCGCGGTGCGCGGAATCGACCCGCAGACGGGCCAGTATTTCGACGACACCAAACGCTATCTGGATGCGCTCGATCTCAGCGAGGCCGACCGCCATGCGGTGTTCGAGGGCAACGCCCGCCGCGTCTATCCGCGCATGGACGCGAAGCTGAAAGCACGCGGGCTGTAGGGCGAGGCACGGAGTGATCCTCCCCCGTTTACGGGGGAGGATCACGCTGATCCCTACCTGTCCGGTCCCTCGGTCCACGGGCTGCGCTGGTAATAGGGCGGCTGGAAAAACGTGGCCAGCACGGCGGCGATGCAGCCTTCGGCGACTTTGAACGCCTCCAGAAACGCCCAGCTCTGCGGCTCCTGATAGACGGAGCGGATGACTTCGCCATCGGTCAGCGCGTATTCGTCGATGACGCCCTTGTGGTCGATAAAGCCGCGGCCCATCGAGACCTGGCGCCGCTCGTCGATCAGGATGATCTCGCGCCGCACCCGGTCATTGACCCAATAGCGGCCGGATTCAAATCCGCCCTTGATGTCGGTGAACAGCATCCCGTTTTCGCGACGCGTTGCGTAATCGTGGAAACAGGTGCCGCGGATTTCGCCGTCATTGCGCTGGAGCGTATCGAAATAGCCGTTGGCGTGCGCGGCCAGCATGTCGCGCGAGAGGCGCTCGCCCTCCGGCTCGATCTCGTCGACGAAAAATTCGTGCATGTATTCGTCGATGGGGCCGATGGGGGTCGGCGGGCTGGAAAGATTGCGGCGGGTGGAAATGATGTGCTCCACCTCGGTGATCTCCCGCCCCTCGATTTTCAGGCGCACGGCGAGATAGCCTTCGACCTCGCGCTGCATGATGGCGGTGAAGATCGCGACATTGCCGGTGACGGGATCGGAGAAA
>JBJHDH010000022.1:0-53523 GCA_050486445.1 Euryhalocaulis sp. | reverse complement strand
TCGCCGCGCTGATAACCCAGATTGAGCAGCGCCGAGATGGCGTCGGCCTGCGCCCCGGTCGCGGGCGAGACCGGCAGACCCGCCGGCGCCCCCGGCAAGGCGCCGGTCAGCGCGCGGCCCTGCGGCGGCGGCTTGTCCTTCAGCTCGCCCGCCACGCGCTCGGCCAGCTTCTTGCCGACGCCCTGCGCGCGCGCGATGGCCGTCACATCGCCCAGCGCCGCCGCGCTCATCAGCTCGGCCGGCGTCAGCACGTCCAGAATCGCCAGCGCCGCCTTGGCGCCCACGCCCTGCACCGAGCGCAGCCGCACAAACCAGGCGCGCTCTTCCTCGGACAGGAACGCCCAGAGCCGGATCGCGTCTTCGCGCATCTCGGTCTCGACATGCAGATACGCGCTTTCCCCGACAGCGAGGCGGCGCAGCGTGCGCGCCCCGGCCCCGAAAAGATAGCCGGCGCCATGAACCTCGATCACCGCCTCGGCATCGCCCAGCGCCGCGATCTCACCTCTCAGCGTTCCGATCATGATGCGTTGCTCAACAAAGGGGCGGCCAGACGCTGGCGCGCCTGCGCTCCGCCGGTCATGTGCGCGTGGGTGATGGCGACGGCCAGCGCATCGGCGGCGTCGGCGGCCGCGCGCGCGCCGGGCAACAGCACGCCGACCATCGCCGCGACCTGATGCTTTTCCGCCCCGCCCGCGCCCACCAATGATTTCTTGATTTCGCGCGCCGCGTATTCGGCCACGCTCAGGCCCGCGCGCGCCGGCGCGATCAGCGCCATCGCCCGCGCCTGACCCAGCGCCAGGGCCGAAGCCGCGTTCTTCGCCATGAAGACCTGCTCCACCGCCGCCTCCTGCGGTGAAAAGCGCGCAATCACATCCGCCAGTCCATCCAGCAGGCAGAGCAGGCGCCGCGCCATCTCCGCCTTTGGCGGCGGCGCGATGACCCCGTGCGCGATATGGCTCAGCCGCGTCCCCTCAAACGCGATCACCCCCCAGCCACAGCGATTGAGGCCCGGATCGACGCCCAGAATGCGAATCGTCCCCGTCATCGCGCACGAGTATAGACCAGAACATTTAGGAAACATCTACGGGGCCGCGCTTTTGACGGCGCCCGCGCTTCCTCCGGTCCGGCCAGCCCGCCCCCTACTCCGCCGGGGGCAGATGCGCGCGCAGGATGCGGCTGGTCGCGCCCTGATGGATCAGCAAATCGCCATCGGCCGTGGTGCGCATATGGCGGATGATGCCGGCATAGGCGACCGTGCCGTCATCGCCGGTGGTCGGCACCGGCCAGGATTGGAACGCTTCGGTCTTCGGATCGAAACGCACCAGCATGTCCGGCCGCACGCCGGATTCATTGTACCAGATCACGTCGTTCACGATGGCGAAGGCATAGGGGTGCGAGGTCGGGCCGCTGGGCGAGTCCCATTCGCGCAGATCGCCGGTTTCGGGGTCGAGCCTGCCGACCCGGCCGAGGCTGGAATTTCCGTACCAGACCACGCCGTCGCTGGCGATGTCGAGACGGCGCACGGTCGAGCCCTCGGGCAGATCGAACGTGCGCACCTCCATCGTCTCCGGGTCCATGCGATAGATGCAGTTTGCGCCGTTGCAGGGAATCCAGAGCGCGCCATCCGCCGCGACCTTGATGCCATAGGGGCGCGAGCGTTCGCGCGGCGCCGTGACCAGACGCACCTCGCGCGTCGCCGGATCGAGGCGGCCAAGCATGTTGGACTGTTGCAGCGTGAACCAGAAAATTCCGTTTGCGTCGAACTCGCCGGTATGCGGATCGCGCGCGGCGGGATCGGGCATGGCGATCGCGTCCACCGCGCCGGTTTCGGGATCGAACTTGCCAATCGTGCCGTTGCCGTTGCCCAGATACCAGACGCCGCCATCGTCATCGATATTGACGCTGTGCGGCAGCGCGCCCGGCGGCAGATCCCAGACCTGCGCCTCGCCGGTCGCCGGATAGAGCCGGCCGATTGTGTTGTCGGTCTGGCCCACCCACCAGACCGCGCCGTCCGGCGCCTCCACCGGGTCGCGCGGGCGCCCGCCAAGGCGCGGCGAGGTCCATTCGGTAAAGGAAAGCTCCAGCGGACCATCGGCCGGCGTCGCGGCGCGGGCGCCGTTCGGCGGATAATGCTCGGCCAGATAATCCAGAATTTCGTCACGCGCCGGTGAGGCGGGAAGGTCGATCATGCCGTCGGAGATCACCGCCCATTGCGCCCGCGTATAGCCGGTGCTGGTCGCGATCATGTTGGTGGCGTGACAGGCGGTGCAGAGCGCCTCGGTCATTTCCTTGCCCTCGCCCTCTTCAAGCGGGACAGGCGGGCCGAACTGGGCGAAAGCGGGCGTGACGCCCAGCGTGCCCATGGCGGCGCCGGCGATCAGGCCCGTGCGAAATGCGGTGCGGAATGCGATCATATCTGGCCTCCCCGGATTTGCAGGGGATGATCGCCGCTCCACAGCCGGGGTCAAGACACGCTTCGGTGTCGGAGGCGATCCGCCCTATTCCGCGGGCTGAAGCGCCCCGCCCTCACCGGCATGCGGACGCCGCCGCGCCCCCCGCCGGGCCCGCTTCGCCGCCATCCGTTCCTGAATATTCTCGATAGCCTTCAGCATCGCCGGGGTCACGATCAGGGTCAGGATAGTGGCGAAGCCCAGCCCATAGACGATGGCGGTCGAAAGCTGGATCCACCATTGAGTGGACGGCGCGCCATAGGACAGTTCGCGATTGACGAAATCCACGCCCACGGCAAAGGCGATGGGCAGCACGCCCAGCATCGCCGTCACCGCGGTCAGCAGCACCGGCCGGGCGCGCTCCTCGCAGGTTTTCAGGATGGCGTCGTTCACCGGCAGACCCTCGCGCCGCAGCCGGTCATAGGTGTCGATCAGCACGATATTGTTGCAGGTCACCACGCCGGCCAGCGCGATGATGCCCACGCCTGTCATCACGATATTGAAGCTCTGGCCCATAATCATGATGCCGAGAAACACGCCGATCGTGCTGAGAATGATCGACGACAGCACAATGAACACCGAACTGAACTTGTTGAACGTCACCAGCAGGATGGCGAAGATCAGGAAGATCGCAGAGCCGAACGCGCCCATCAGGAAGCTCGACGCCTCTTCCTGATCCTCTTCCGCGCCCGAGAATTTAAACGCGATGCCCGGCGGCAGGTCAGCGGCGGCCAGCTCTTCGGCGATCTGCTCGCGCACCGCGATCTCGTTGGCGTCCGGCGTCACATCCGCGGTCACGGTGATAACCCGCCGCCCGCCTACGCGGTCAATCTGGCCCACGCGCTCTACCGGACGCAGCGAAGCGAAGGTGGAGATCGGCGTCGAGCCGATCGCCGTGCTGACGCGCAGCGCCAGAATCTGGTCCAGCGTTCGCCGCTCTGGCGGATAACGCAGCACGATATCCACCGAGTCGGCCACGTCGGAGGGACGGTATTCCGCCAGCCGCGCGCCATTGGTGACCAGCGTCACCGCCATGCCTACGGCCGCCGCGCTGGCGCCGTAACGGGCGGCCAGCGCCCGGTCTACCTCGATCTCCCAGTCGATGCCGGGGGGCGGGCGGCCATCCTCGATGTCGATAATCTGCGGATGCCGGGCCATACGCGCGGCGACTTCGTCGGCCACGGCGCGGCGCGTGACATCATCGCCGCCGGAAAACTCGATCTGGATCGGCCTGCCGCCGCCCGGCCCCTGTTCCTGCTCCTGCATGACGATGCGGACGCCCGGCAGATCGGCCAGATCGTTGCGCAGGTCTTCCAGAATCCGGTTCGCTTTGGGCCGGTGACGCCAGTCGGTGAACTCGAACGAAATGGCGCCGATGGCGTCTGCCACACCGCCACTGCCCATGCTTCCGACACGGGTATAAATGTTGAAAAGATACGGGTTGCGGGCGATACGCTCTTCCGCCTCGCGCACGATCTCGTCCATCTCCCGGACAGAGAGGTTGCCCTGCGCGGCGACGGTAATCTGCGCCATTTCAGGTTCGATATCGGGAAAGAACTCCACGCCCTTGCCAAAGCGGCTATAGACCGCGATCACCGCCACCAGCATGAACAGCGTGCCGAAGATCACGCGCCAGGGATGCGCGATGGTTCCGCGCACCGCGCGCATATAAGGACTGTCCGGGCGGATCGAGGCGTCGGGCGTGCGCGGCTCCTTGCCCGCGAGCATGACGCCCAGCGTGGGCAGGAAGAACAGCGCCGCCGCCAGCGACGCGGTCAGCGTCACCATCAGCGTGATCGGCATATACATCATGAACTGGCCGACAATGCCCGGCCAGAACAGCAATGGCAGAAAAGCTGCGATGCGCGTCAGCGTCGCAGCGGTGACCGGCCCGGCCATGCGCTTGCTGGCCAGCGAATAGGCTTCGCGCGGGGCCATGCCCTCGCTCATGCGGCGTTCGGCGTATTCGGCAACGATGATCGTGTCATCGACCAGCATCCCGACCGCCAGGATCAGACTGAACAGCACGACGATATTCACCGTCAGCCCCATCATGCTGAGCACAAGGATGCCGATCAGGAAGGATGCCGGAATAGCAAGCCCGACCACGACGGATGCGCGAATGCCGATGGTCACCAGCAGGATGACGAACACCAGAATGACCGCCAGCGCGATGGAGTTCTGCAATTCCAGAAGCAGCGTGCGGATCGTCTCGGAATTGTCCTGCGAATAGGCGATTTGCACCTGTTCGGGCCATGTGGCGGCGATCTGGTCCACACGCTCGCGCACGCCATCCACGGTATGAATCAGGTTTGCGCCGGCGCGTTTGGTAACCTCCAGCGAAATCGCCGGCTGGCCGTTGAAGCGCGCAATGGATGTAGCGTCAGCATAGGTGCGGCGGATCGTGGCCACATCGCCCAGCCGCACGGTGGCGTCCTGGCTGGCGGTAACAGGCATGTTGACCAGATCGTTCAGGTCTTCAATCAGCGCCGGAACCTTGATGGAAAACCGTCCCTGTTCGCCTTCCAGCGCGCCGGCGGCGATCAGCGTATTGTCGCGGGCGACAGAGGCCGCGACCTGATCGACCGCGATGCCATAGGCATCCAGCCGCGCCGGGTCGATCAAGATCTGAACCTCGTCGGCGCGCGCACCCTGCACCGCGGCGTCCAGCACGCCGGGCAGACCTTCGACCTCGCGCTCCAGCTCTTCGGCCAGACGCACCAGCGTGCGCTCCGGAATGTCGCCGGAAAGCGTGACGACCAGAACCGGGAACAGCGAAATATTGACTTCGTTGACCGAAGGCTCCTCCGCGTCGGCGGGCAGCTCGGCGCGCGCGGTGTCCACCCGGGCGCGCACATCGGCCAGCGCCGCCTCGGGCGAAAAGCCGGGGTCGAACTCCAGCACCACATTGCCGCCGCCTTCATAGGCGGTGGAGCGCATCTCCCGCAGATTGGCGATGCTCTTGAGCTGCTGCTCCATCGGGCGCAGCAGCAGGCGCTCGGAATCCTCCGGCGAAATGCCACGCTGCATCAGCGAGACATAGATCGTGGGAATCTGGATGTCGGGTTCAGCTTCCTTCGGAATAGCGACATAGGCGAACGCGCCCATCACCAGCAGGAACGCAAGCAGCGACAGGGTGAACCGCGAACGATCCAGCGCAAACTGGATCAGGCCGTTCATGGCGCCGCTCCCGCCGCGCCCGCGCCTCCGGTTCCGCTTCCGGCCACCAGCGCCGCGTCATCACCGGCGGCGGGGCTGGCGCGCACCGGCTCCACCACTGCGCCTTCGCGCACATATTCCTGGCCGCGCACGATCACCATGGCGCCGTCCGGCGGGCCGGAAATCCAGAGAGTCCGCGGATCGTCCTGCACAATCTGGATCGGCGCGAACGCCACGCGGTTGCCCGCCTCCACATATTTGACGCCGATCACCCCGTTCTCGTTGAGCGTGACGGCAGAGCGCACCACCTGCGCCGCGCGCCCGCCGGCCGAGGCCAGACGAATATCGGCGATCTGGCCGGCCAGAATTTCGCCGTCGGGATTAGCGATCTCCACTTCCAGCCGGTAGGTGGCGGTGGCCGGATCGGCGCGCGCCGCGACAAAGCGCACCACGCCTTCCGCCTGACGGCCGCCGGGCAACATCACCACCGCCGGATCGCCGGCGCGCGCCGTGGCGCGCTCGGCGTCGCTGATTCCCGCCACCGCGACAATCGGATCCAGATCGACGATACGGGCGATCTCGGCGCCGGTCTGCACCGCCTCGCCGGGATCGACCAGCAATTGATCCAGCACACCGCTTACCGGCGCGGCGACAGTGCTGCGCGCCGCCTCGACGCGGGCGCGGTCCAGCGCCGCCTGCGCGGCGGCCTGTTCGGCGCGGCGCTGGTCGAGCTGCAAACGGGGATAAAAGCCCTCGGCCGCCAGCTCGGCAGAGGCTTCGTAGGCGACGCGGGCCTGTTCCAGCCGCGCCTCGGCTTCACGCACAGTTTCGCCGCGCGCCTCGTCGGAAAGCCGGGCGATGGTCTGGCCCGCGCGCACCGTCTCGCCCTCGCGCACCGGAAGACCGATGACGATGCCGTTGGTGCGGGCCTGCGCCACAGTGATGTAATTGGCTTCGGTGCGGCCAGAGATCGAAGAGCCACCCGGCGTCTGACGATAGTCCAGAGTGTCGACCACCACCCGCATCGGCGGAGGCTCGGCCGCCTCGTCGCCGTTTTCGCCGCCACGAAAGATGACGCCGCTGAGCAGCCAAAGCACGCTCAGCGTCACGGCGCCAAGCGCCAGCCAGTGATTGGTTTTCAGACGCATGAGGCGACTCGGCGAAAAGGGCGGCCACGGCGAAAGCCGGGCCGCCCGCGGCGGTTTCCGCCGCTTCATATATGCATGCGCCCGGCAATGTCGAGCAAAAATACTACGAATTTCGGTTAATTTTGCGCCTCGGCCGGCGCCAGCCTCTCCCGCGCCCCGGCGGCGGGCTGGCGACCTTCCGGGTGCTGCTTCAGACCTGCGCCAATCTTGCGCATCAGAGCCAGAAACCGCTCCGCCTCGGCGGACGTCAACTCGTCCAGCATGCGCTGGCAGTGATAGAGCTGCATCATGACTGCCTCTTCGCGGATGCGAGCCCCTTCGGGGCTCAGCTCCAGCCGCACGATCCGGCGGTCATCGTCGGTGCGGTAGCGCTCCACATAATTATTGCGCACCAGCCGGTCAACCAGCGAACTGGCCGTGGTCGGGCTGACATTGAGGCCCTGGGCGATGTCGCTGACGATGCAGCGCTGGCGCTCGCCTACCAGCATCAGGGCCTGAAGATCGGAAGGGCTGAGACGGGCGGAGGCGGCCTCCCCACCCCCTGTCTCGGCCACTTTCAGGCCGCGGATCAGGGTCTGGAGCGCCTCAAATAGAGCCTGGGCATTGTTGTCCTGTCGCTTCGACATTCTTAAACCATGCCAGCCGGACCTGGCGGACACAATGTTCCCCCCACCCAAGGTGTTACAATATAACGATTAATTGCGCAGCTCCCGCGATCGTGCCGCGGCGGCGGAAACGGCCCGGCGCAGCAGCATCGGCAAGCCCATATCCCGGGTCAGCACGTCCAGCGCCGCCGCGGTGGTGCCGCCGGGCGAAGTCACCGCCTCGCGCAGGCGCGCCGGGCTTTCTGTTCCGGCCTCCAGCAGCGCGCCCGAGCCGGTCAGCGTGGCGCGCGCCAGCGCCTCGGCCAGATCGTCGGGCAGGCCCTCGGCCTTGCCGGCGGCGGCCAGCGCCTCGGCCAGCAGGAAGAAATAGGCAGGACCGGAGCCGGACACGGCAGTCACCGCGTCCATCTGCGTCTCGGCCTCCAGCTCGGCGGCCTCGCCGCAGGCTTCCAGCAGGCGGTGGGCCTCCTCAATGCGCGGGCGCGGCGCGCCAGACGAAGCGACGAAAACGGAAAATCCCTTGCCCACCGCCGCCGGCGTATTGGGCATGGCGCGCACCAGCGGGCGCTCGCCGAACAGTTCGGCCAGCCGCTCCAGCGTCCGCCCGGCCAGAATCGACAGCAGCATCGCATCCGGCGGCAGCAGCGGCGCGATCTGCGCGGCCGCGGCATCCAGCGATTGCGGCTTCACCGCCAGCACCATGGTGGAAATCCCCGCCGCATCCTCTTTCGTCAGCGCCGGAACCACGCGCACGCCGGCTTCAGCCAGCGCCGCGGCGCCCGCGCCCGGACGGGGCTCGACCGCGAAAAAACTGTCCGGCGACCGCCCGGCGGCGAGCCAGCCAGCGGCCAAGGCGGAGCCCATCCGGCCCGCGCCGATCAAAACAAGGTCAGGTTTTGTCATAAATTCCGTATCTTACGCTTCGCCGGAGGTCTCGAACATTGCGGCCTCCACCGCCTCCTGCGCGCTTTTGCCAGCCCAGATCAGAAAATTGAAGGCCGGATAGAAGCGATCCGCAGCGTCCAGCGCAGCGGCGATCATGGTGGACACCTGCAAAACCGAGAGCGGCGCGTCCAGAACCGGCAGGGCGGAGCGATAGATCAGCAGCCGCTCTTCCCGCGCAACGTCGAAATGGCCAAGCGCCAGACGCTCATTGATATAGACGGCCAGGTCGCACAATTCGGCGCGGCGGGCGGCCGGCGTTTTCAGGTCCAGCGCCAGGCAGAGTTCCAGAACCCGGATATCCTCCCGCCACGCAAACCACAGCCGCAGATCGGACCAGGCGCCCTCCACCGCGAAATGCGCCTCCATCGCGCCGCGGTCATAGGGATAGTCCTCGGCGATCAGTACATGCTCGACGATGTCCAGCGGCGCCGGGACGCCAATCTCCTCGGTCTCCGTCAGCACGTCGATTGTCACCGGCACGTCCCCCATATCCGCGTCCTGCCCAAATGCGCGGCCCCGCTTCGAATCGCCGGGCATGACCAAGCTAGGGCAGCGGACTCCGCCCCCGCAATATCTGGGGGGCGGGCCGGCTGTGGATACTATCTATTGGGGTGTGGACGGGGTCTTCGTCACGCCGGAGCGGCTCCAGCCGCGCAGGCGGGTCAGGAATCCCCGGCGAGCCGGGCTTCCAGCGCCGCGACGCGGGCCTTCAGCGCCTCGCATTCGGCGCGGGCGTCCAGGGCGGCCTGTTTCATCGCCTCGAACTCGTCGCGGCCGACCAGGTCCATCTCCGCCACAAAGCGGTCCATCTGGCCGCGCAGCGCGGTCTTCGCCTCTTCGCCGGCCGCGCGCGCGGCGCCGGCCGCCCCGGCCAGCAGATTGGCGGCGTCTTCCAGGATCGGGCTCTTGCTCTGCATGGAGATTGTTTAGGCGCGCGCGCCGCCCGCGTCCATG
The DNA here is from genome assembly GCA_050486445.1 of Euryhalocaulis sp. Lineage (GTDB taxonomy): Bacteria > Pseudomonadota > Alphaproteobacteria > Caulobacterales > Maricaulaceae > Euryhalocaulis. Next base: position 44,262 of record JBJHDH010000022.1, on the reverse strand, counting down.
ACCGGCGCCATTCGAGCGGCGATCCAGCCTAACGCCTGTCGACAGGATCGAAACTGATCCGGAGCCGCGTGCCAGTCGCCGCGGCGTAGCGGCGCAAGGTTCTCAGCGAAGGGTTTCCCTTCCCCCCCTCCAGACGCGCCACCACGGGCTGCGATGTCCGCATCCGTTTGGCGATCTCCGCCTGCGATTCCTTTCCCCGCGCTTCAATGAGCGCGGCGGCCAGCGCAAATTCCTCATCAAGGGCGTCATAGGCTTCCCGATAGACGGGATCCTCGCGCCATTTCTCCAGACTTTCCTCCACACGGATATGTTTCGTGTTCATCGGATCTCCTTTGCGCGCTCCCGCGCAATGCGCAGCTCTTTTCCCGGAGTCTTCTGCGTCTTCTTGATGAAGGTGCGGAGCACCACAATCCGCCGCTCCGGCGCCGTGACATAGATCGACCGGGCGATCCCGTCGCGCCCCGTCAGACGCATTTCCCACAGCTTCTCTCCAAGATACTTCACATATGGCTCGCGGACTTTCTCCAATCCATGATCGCGGATCAGCATGACGATCCGCGCGAATTTCGCGCGCATATCTGCCGGCAGCGCATCGACTTCCGCCTGCGCAGCTGCGTTGACGAACAGAACGGACCAGCTCATGCGGCGCTCATTTTAATAACATATATGGTATATATTGTATATGCTATAAAGCAGCGGTCAAATGCCGGCGCCCCGTCACTGATTGATCCCGGGTGCGGTTCCCCGCTTCACACATTCCCTTTAGAGCATGACCCGACCCGCCTTCGCCGAAGCGGAGCCTCGGCTCCGCGCAGGCAGGTCAAATCGGGTCATGCTCTACACTTTGAGGGCGGGCAAATTCATCCGTTCGGGTTGAATCTGCGATTCAACCCGAACGGGTTTTGCCCTAAGGAGAGGCCATGATCGCGATGATCGAGTTCCCCGAATGGCTGCGCGAGACCCTCGTCACGCTCGGCCCGATTGAGCTGTTCGGCCGGGAATGGACCTTCCCGATCCGCTGGTATGCGCTGGGCTATATCGCCGGGCTGCTGATCGGCTGGCGCTATATTATCCGCCTGATCCGCGACGGCCGGCTCTGGGCGCCCAAAACAGCGGGCAAGGAGGCGCGCGGCGCGCCCGCCGTCACCGCGCCGCGGATCGACGATTTCTTCCTCTGGGCGCTGATCGGCGTGATGGCCGGCGGACGGCTCGGCTATGTGCTGTTCTACGGCCCCGAGATGATCTGGACCGACCCGGTGCGCATCCTGCGCGTCTGGGAAGGCGGCATGAGCTTTCACGGCGGCATGATCGGCGTCACGCTGGCCGGACTCTGGTTCGCGCACAGGCACAGGATCGGCGCGCTGCGCCTGGGCGACGTGATCGCGCCGGCCGCGCCCATCGGCATTTTTCTGGTCCGGCTCGCCAATTTCGCAAACGCCGAGCTTTGGGGCCGCCCGACCGACGCGCCCTGGGGCGTGGTGTTCTGCAACGATCATCTCCGCGCCGCCTATGGTTTCTGTCCCGCCGGAGAACTGCCGCGCCATCCCAGCCAGCTGTACGAGGCGGCGCTGGAAGGGATCGTGCTGTTCGTCGTGCTGCTGATCGCTGTGCGCACGTATCGCTCGCTGACCCGGCCCGGCCTCAATACCGGCCTGTTTCTGGCCGGCTACAGCGTCTCGCGCATTCTGGTGGAATTTGTGCGCGAGCCGGACGCGCATCTGGCGAACATGCCGCTCGGCCTGACGATGGGCATGCTGCTGTCGCTGCCGATGGCCGCCATCGGCGCATGGCTGATCGCGCGGGCGATGCGCCGGCCGCCGGTTTATGCGCCTCCCGCCCAGACGTGAACGGTCTGGCATGAGCGATCTGGAACAGCGCATCCGCGCCCGTATCCAGAGTGAAGGTCCGATGAGTCTCGCCGCCTTCATGGCCGAGGCGCTGCTGGACCCGCGCGAGGGTTTCTACGCCACGCGCGACCCGATCGGCGCCGGCGCCGATTTCGTCACCGCGCCGGAAATCAGCCAGATGTTTGGCGAGCTGATCGGTCTCTTCTGCGTGCAGACATGGCGCGACATGGGATCGCCGCCGCAGGTCGCACTCATCGAGATGGGGCCCGGGCGCGGCACGATGCTGGCCGACGCACTGCGCGCCGCGCGGCTGGACCCCGGCTTCATCCGCGCGGCCCGCGTGTTTCTGGTCGAGGCCAGCCCGGCGCTGAAAATGCGTCAGGGCCAGATGCTGGAATCCGCGCCCTGCCCCGTGGAATGGATCGACGCGCCGGACGACGCGCCGGACGCGCCAACCATCGTGCTCGGCAACGAATTTCTGGACTGTCTTCCCATTCGCCAGTTCCTGATGACGCAGGATGGCTGGCGCGAGCGCATGGCCGGTCTTGCGCCGGACGCGGATGCCCCCAGCGGCGCACGGCTGGATTTCGTGCTGTCCGGCGCGCAGCCGCACCGCGACGACATCGCACAGATTCCGCAGTCCCTGCGCGATGCGCCACCCGGCGCCATTGCAGAGATTCGTCCCGCGCTCGTCCCGCTCATCGAACACCTGGCGGCGCGCTTCGCCGCGCATCCCGGGCGCGCATTGTTCCTCGACTACGGCCCGGCGGAGAGCGAACCCGGTGACACGCTTCAGGCCATCGCAAAACATGAAAAGACCGCCCCGCTGGCCGCGCCGGGCCAGGCCGACCTGACCGCGCGCGTCGATTTCGCGGCGCTGGCCGCGCTGGCCCGCGCGCATGATCTCGATATCGCAGGCCCGGTTACGCAGGCGCATTTCCTCACCGCGCTCGGCATTGAGCAGCGCGCCGTCGCCCTGTCGATGACTCACGAGGGCGAACGCGCGAAGATCGCCCGCCAGCTTCACCGCCTGACCGGCGAGGACCAGATGGGGCATCTGTTCAAGGCGATCTGCCTGTCGTCGCGCGGCCTGCCGCCACCGGCCGGGTTTGAAACGGGACGCCCCGCATGAACGGCCCCCGCCCGGATACGATCAGCCCGATCCGCGCCGCGCTGCTGGATTCACCCGGTCTGCGCCACGGCTTCTTCACGCGCGCGGGCGGCGTCTCCACCGGCATTTATGAAGGGCTGAATTGCGGACGCGGCTCTGGCGACAATCCGGCGGCGGCGCGGGAGAACCGCGCACGCGCCATGGCCGCGCTCGGCGCGCATCCTGAAGCTCTTGTCACGGCGCATCAGATTCATTCGCCGGACGTGCTTGTGGTCACAGAGCCCTGGCCGGACGAGCCACCCAAAGGCGATGCGCTGGTCAGTGATGTTCCCGGGCTTGTTCTGGGCGTCGTCACCGCCGACTGCGCGCCGGTGCTGCTGGCCGATGCCGAGGCCGGAGTGATCGGCGCGGCCCATGCCGGCTGGCGCGGCGCGCTCGGCGGCGTGATCGAAAACACCGTAGATGCGATGGAGCGGCTCGGCGCGCGGCGCGAACGTATCGCCGCCGCTGTCGGCCCGTGCATCGCACAGCCCAGCTACGAGGTCGGGCGCGAATTCTATGACGCCTTTATCGCCGACGATTTGGAACACGACCGTTTCTTCGCGCCCGGCGCCGGGGACAGGCTCCAGTTCGGCCTGAAGGCGTTCTGCGCCGCCCGGCTCGCCGCCGCTGGCGTTACACGCGCAGACATCCTGCCTCACGACACCTGCGCGGACGCGGCGCTGTTCTATTCCAACCGGCGGGCGGCCCATCGCGGCGAGCCTGATTATGGCCGCCTGCTCTCCGCCATCATGCTGGCGCCCGACTCATGACAGAATCAGAGTCATGACCGCCCTTCCGCGCGTGCTCATCGTGGCCGGGTCTGATCCCAGCGGCGGCGCCGGCATCCAGGCCGACATCAAGACCGTCACCGCGATGGGCGGCTACGCCATGACGGCGATCACCGCCCTGACCGTGCAGAATACGCTGGGCGTCAGTGATGTATTCGCGGCGCCGGAAGCCATCGTGCGGGCGCAGATTCGTGCCTGCCTCTCTGACATCGGCGCCGACGCGGCCAAGACCGGGATGCTGGCGACCGAAGCCATGGTGCGCGCCGTTTCGGAAGAATTGTCCGGCCTGAAAATCCCGCTGGTGGTCGATCCGGTGATGGTCGCCAAGGGCGGCGCGGCGTTGACCGACGAGGCGGCGGCCGATGCGCTGAAATCTCTGCTGCTGCCGCTATCCGCGGTGGTGACGCCGAACGCGCCGGAGGCCGCGCGCCTCACAGGTTTCCCGGTAGAGGATGTCGATAGCCAGATACGCGCCGGGACATTGCTGCTTGAAGCCGGCGCCGGGGCGGCGCTGGTCAAAGGCGGCCATATTGAAGGCGACATGGTGCGCGACGTGCTGGTCTGGCCGGGCGGAACGCGGGTCTGGGAATCTCCGCGCATCCATACGCAGCACACGCACGGCACCGGCTGCACGCTGGCCAGCGCGCTGGCCACGGGGCTGGGCGCCGGGCGCGCGCTGCCCGAGGCGGTGGAGGCGGCGCGCGATTATGTGCGCCACGCCATCCTGCATGCGCCGGGGTTCGGCGGCGGCGCCGGACCGCTGGATCATGGCTGGACATTGCGCGGCCGGTGATGTCAGAGGCCGCGCCAGAAATCCGCGACATCACGCCGGACGCTGCGCAGGACGGCGCGCGGCTCGACCGGTTTCTGGCTGAGACGTGGCCCGATCTTTCCCGCTCGCGCGCCAAGGCGCTGGTCGAGGCCGGCGCGCTCAGCATGGATGGCGCGCCGCTGACCGATCCCGCCGCCAAGGTGCGCGCCGGCGGGCTCTACCGCCTCGCCATTCCCGCGCCGCGCCCGGCCGAGCCGCGTCCCGAACAGATCCCGCTCGATGTGCTCTATGAAGACCCGCATCTGATCGTGATCGACAAGCCGGCGGGCCTTACCGTGCATCCCGCGCCCGGCGCCTGGACCGGCACGCTGGTCGCCGCGCTGCTGGCGCATTGCGCGGGATCGCTGAGCGGCATTGGCGGGGTGGAGCGTCCCGGCATCGTCCACCGTCTGGATAAGGACACGTCCGGCGTTCTGGTCGCCGCCAAGACCGACGCGGCGCATCGCGGCCTGTCAGAGCAATTCGCAGCGCACAGCGTGGAGCGGGCCTATATCGCCTATGTGCGCGGCGCGCCGCGTCCGCGCGAGGGCCGCATCGAGTCGCGCATCGCCCGCGCCCGCCATGACCGCAAGAAGATGGCGGTGCTGCGCGGCCCGGATTCGGAGGCCGGCAAACACGCCATCACCAATTACCGGACGCTCGCCGTGTTCGGACAGGCGCCAAACGCGCCGGCCGGAACACCGCTGGCGGCGGAGATGGAATGCCGTCTGGAGACCGGCCGCACGCATCAGATCCGCGTCCATATGGCCGATCTCGGCTGTCCCGTTCTGGGCGACCGAACCTATGGCAACGCCCGTGCGCTGCGCCGTCTGGCGACGCAGGACGGCGAACCGGTTGAGATCGGGCGGCAGGCCCTGCACGCCGCCGTGCTGGGCTTCGTGCATCCGGTCACCGGCGGGACGCTGCGCTTCGAGACGCCGCCGCCTGCCGACATGCAGCGCCTGCGCGCCCTGCTGGAGCGCCTTTAGCGAAAATTGTCGCGGGCCGGTTAACCTGCCCTTTTTGGACGGGAACCAGCATATCCATGAAAGATAAAGCGATTTTCCGTTCATATCAGACCGCGCCAACCCGGCGTTAAGGACGCCGCTTCAGGGCTTTTCAATGGAATTGATGGATGATCCGCGCGGTTCGAGGGCGCGGAGGGCGCCTCCGCGCGGGAACGGAATGCTGCGATGCGGACATTCATCAAAAACCGGCAGGGCAATGTGGCGCTGATCTTCGCGCTGTCGCTGCTGCCCATCACGATGCTGATCGGCGGCGCCATCGACCTGTCGCAGATGCGCAACCAGCGCGCCAAGCTGCAAAGCGCGGCCGACGCTGCCAGCCTGGCCGCCGCCAATATGCCGATCACTTCCAGCAACGCCGAGATCAATCAGGCGGTGAACAGCTTTCTGAGCGCCAATTTCCCGGGTCAGGTCTCCAGCGTGCAGGTCGCCCGCGAGGGAACTTCGGTCGAGGTGCGGACCAGCGCCGATGTGCAACTGGCCTTTGGCGCGATTCTGGGAATGCCGACCCGGCCCGTCACTGCGCGCGCGGCGGCCGAGCGCGGCGGCGTGAATATCGAAATGGCGCTGGTTCTGGACGTCACCGGCTCGATGGCCGGGCAGCGCATTATCGACCTGCGCGCATCGGCGCGCGATCTGGTCGATACCGTGATCCAGGACGTGCAGGATCCGTATTACACCAAGGCCGCCATTGTCCCTTATTCGGACTCGGTGAATCTGGGCAGCGCGTCGCTCGCCCAGGCCGTGCGCGGAGGGATCACCACCCATACGCGGACCATCACCAATATCTCCTGGACCACGGGATCGCAGCAGACGCCCACCGGCATCACCCGCGCCAATCCCGGCGTGGTCACGCTGAACGGTCACGGTTATCAGACCGGCGACGTCGTCACCTTCAGCGGTGTGAAGGGCATGACCCAGCTCAACGGCAATTATTATACGGTCACCCGGGTCAATAATAATTCGTTCCGGATCAACGCCGATACGCGCTGGTTCGGAAACTTCTCGACCACCGGCGCAGGCGGCAACACCGCGCGTGTCATCCAGTGCCTCAATCCGGACTGCAATGCGACGGTGCGCACCTCCGCCAATCACGGCTATTCGGCGGGGCAGAACATCTATCTGTCGGGCATTTCGGGATCGGGCATGGGTGCGCTGAACAACAGCGCCTTCCGCATCCAAAGCGTCACCAACAACACGCATTTCGTCCTGGCGGACTCCTTTGTCTCCGGCGCCAGCTACAGTTCCGGCGGTCAGGTGCGCTGCGCCTGGCAGGGCTGCGAGTTCTTCGCCTTCACCAATGTGGAAGGGAATCTCCAGGTCTTCTCGATCAATGACTGCGTCAGCGAGCGCACCGGCGCCCAGCGTTACACCGACGCGGCGCCTGGCAATGCGCCGGTGGGGCGGGTCTATGCCAGCGGCTCCTGCCCGGCCGCGATCACGCCGCTGACCAGCAACCGTAATTTGCTGAATACCCGGATCGGCCAGCTTCAACCCGGCGGAGCCACGGGAGGCCATATCGGCATCGCCTGGGGCTGGTACATGCTGTCGCCGAATTTCGCCTCGCTCTGGCCGGCGGCCAGCCGTCCGGTCGCCTACGATACGCCGGAGACGCTGAAAATCGCCGTGCTGATGACCGACGGCGAGTTCAACATCGCCTATTGCAACGGCGTCATCAGCCGGGATTCGGGATGGGATCCGGTCTATGGCCTGGTCGTTCGTGACCGCGACCGCATCAATTGCGACGCGACCAATGGCGGCCCGTTCCAGCAGGCCCGGCAATTGTGTACGGCGATGAAGCAGGCGGGGGTCGTCGTCTATACCGTCGGCTTCGCCATTTCGCCGAACGGCGAGGCCAGCCGGGTGCTGCGCGACTGCGCCAGCGAGCCGTCCTACGCCCATCTCGCCCAGAACGGGCAGGAGTTGAATTCCGCCTTCCGCGCCATCGGCGACGCCATTGGCCGTCTGCGCCTGACCCGCTGATCCGGAGCCGGCGCCCTCCGAAGCGCTGAAAGCGCGCAGAAGGGGCCGCATCCGGCGATTGAACCGGAGCGTGCGAGGGGTTACATCGCCCCCGTTTCCAGATGCGGAGCAGTCCCAATGGGCGTCAAGGTCGCCGTTCTCGGCGCAACCGGCAATGTCGGGCGTGAAATGCTGGCCATCCTGGCGGAGCGGGAATTCCCGGCCGATGACATCATCGCGCTGGCCAGCCGCCGCTCGCTCGGGCGCGAGGTCTCGTTCGGCGACCGCACGCTGAAATGCAGGGACGCCGATAATTTCGACTATTCCACGGTCGATCTGGTGCTGATGAGCGCCGGCGGCGGCCCCTCGAAAACCATGTCACCGAAGATCGCGGCGGCGGGCGCGCTGGTGATCGACAACAGCTCGGCCTGGCGCATGGATCCGGATGTGCCGCTGATCGTGCCGGAAGTGAATCCGGACGCGATTCACGAGGTGCGCAAGAACATCATCGCCAATCCGAACTGTTCCACCATCCAGCTTGTGGTGGCGCTGGCGCCGCTGCACGCGGCGGCGCAGATCAGGCGCGTGGTCGTGGCCACCTATCAGTCGGTCTCCGGCGCGGGCAAGGAGGCGATGGACGAGCTGTGGACCCAGACCAAGGGCATTTTCGTCAACGACCGGCCCGAGCCGCATAAATTCACCAAACAGATCGCCTTCAATCTGATCCCGCATATCGGGTCGTTCCTCGATTCCGGCTACACGGACGAGGAAGCCAAGATGTGGAATGAGACAAAGAAGATGATCGACCCGTCGATCGCGCTCACCGTCACCTGTGTGCGCGCGCCGGTCTTTGTTGGCCATAGCGAGGCGGTGAACATCGAGTTTGAAAAGCCGCTTTCGGCGGACGACGCCCGCGAAATCCTGAGCGAGGCGCCGGGCCTGGTGGTGATCGACCGCCACGACGACGGCGGCTACATCACGCCGGTCGAGGCGGCCGGGGAGTTTTCCGTGTTCGTCTCGCGCATCCGCAACGACCACACCGTGCCGGACAATAAGGGTCTGGCCATGTGGGTGGTCGGCGACAATCTGCGCAAGGGCGCGGCGCTCAACGCCATCCAGATCGCCGAACTGGCTATCGAGCGCGGCGTTCTGAAGCCCCGCTCCAAGGCGGCGTAACGCAGGCTGACCCTCCCCTGCGCGCAGCGCGGGGGAGGATCAGCCCCCTTCCCCCCGATTCAATCCAGCGCAAATTTCCCCTAAAGTCCCGCCGCGAGGGGAGAGGCGATGAATCTCAAGGACCATATCCGCACCATCCCGGACTATCCAAAGTCCGGCATCCTGTTCCGCGACGTCACCACGCTGCTGGCGCATCCGCGGGCGCTGCGCGCCGCCGTGGACGCGCTGTGCGAGCTCTACGCCAATAAGGGCGCGACAAAAGTGGCCGGGATCGAGGCGCGCGGCTTCATTCTTGGCGGTGCGGTGGCGCATTGCCTGGACGCCGGCTTCATCCCATTGCGCAAGAAGGGCAAGCTGCCCTGGCGCACCATCGCGGAATCCTACGAGCTTGAATACGGTGACGACGAAATCGAACTGCACGAGGACGCCTTCGAGCCCGGCGAGCGCGTGATCCTGATCGACGACCTGATCGCCACCGGCGGCACGGCGGCGGCGGCGGTGAAGCTGCTGCGCCGGGCGCAGGCCGAGCCGGTCGGTCTCGGCGTGATCGTCGAACTGCCCGATCTCCGGGGCCGCGACCGGCTGGAGGCGCTCGGCGTGCCCCTCGCCTCGCTCGTCAGTTTCGAGGGGCATTGAGGGCCCGTCCCTATGGTTAACGCGGCCTTAAGCCCCGCCGGGCTGAATGGCGCCATGCGCATCGCCGGAATCGTCCCGCTTCTGGCCGCGCTGCTGGTCTGTCAGCCTGCGCGCGGTGACATTCTCGACATCCAGGCCGAGCCGACTCCGTCCGGCCTGCGGCTTTTGTTTGTGTTCGATTCCCAGCCCGCGGACGCCTCTATCGAAACCGCGGGCAGCGAGGCGCAGGCCGTCATCGCCGGCGTGCGCAGCCCGGACCGGCTGCTGCGCCCGGCGGATGGCGCGCTGCGCCAGATTTCGGTGGCGTCCCGCCCGCTTGGCCTGTCGCTGGGGCTGGCGGCGGCGCGGCCGATCCTGGCGGCCGAGGCCAGCGTGTTCAGCAATTCGGTGCTGTTCGAACTGACTCTGGCGCCCGGCCCGGAAGACTCCCGGCCAGAAGATTCCATGGTCCAGGCCGCCATCCAGCCGCCGCCAGAGGCAGAAGCGCCGGAAGGGCCGGTTCCGCTCGCGCCCGAACCGCCGCAACAAGCCGAAGCCGGAACCGAAACCGAAACCGAAGCGGAATCCGCACCAGAAGCCACGGACATTGCAGACGCCGCCGAACCGGCCGCGCCTGACGAAACCCTGACAGCGGCGCTCGCCGATCAATTGCGCGCGGCGGCGGACGCGGCGATGGAAGACGCGGAAACCGCCGCCAATGCGGCGCGAAGCAGCGAGGCGGACGAAACAGAAGCCGCGCCGGAAACCGCAGCCGCTGACGCGGCCCGGGCCGATACGGGCTGGACCGGCGATCCCGATCCGGGGCCGCCACAGACCGTGCGCCGCGCGCCGCCGGGCGCGGCGGCCGAATTGCTGGCCGCGCCGCTGGACCGCGCCGCCTGCGCGGCGGCGGCCGAGACCGTGCGCGCCGACCCGTGGGAGATCGACGCCCTTTACAATCATGGCGCCTGTCTGGCGCGTGACGGCCAGCCAGAGCGGGCGCGCGAGATTTTCGAGCGCCTCACCACCTTCGACCCGGACGCGGCGCGGGCGCTGGCCGGGCTCGGCGTGCTGCGTCAGGACGCGGGCGACCGCGATGGCGCGCAGGCCTATTATGAGCGCGCGATGGCGGCCAGTCCCGGCGACGGCCTGGCCACGCTCATCCGCTTGCTGCGCGATCTGTAGTCCCGCCCCTACCAGCCCCAGGAAATACCGGCGCGGCCACCCACGGTTCCGGTGCGGAAGCCCGCGCCGACCCCCATATTCACATGCATATTGTGGCTGACCCGGCCAATGGCGCCGATGCCCGCGGCCCCGGCGCCGTCGAAATAGCCGACATTGGCGGAGATCGCGAAACTCTGGCCCGGCTGGATCACCTGCGCCCCGCCCAGCGCCATCGCCATCGCCACCCCGTCGGCATGTTCGCGCAGCGTCTCACGCGTGCTCTCGCCGCCTGCCAGCAGGGCGTCGATCTCCGTCGTTGCGATATTGCCGGCCGCGTCCGTGGTCACGGCGTAGATCGTTCCGGACTGGGCGGCGCGGCTGGCCTCCGATGCGATCCCCGCCAGCGTATAGGTGCTGGAGGCCGAACCGATGGCTACCTGATTGTCGCGGCTGGTTTGCACGCCCTGGCCGATGGCGATGGCGTTGTCATGCGCCGCGCGCGCGCCCTGACCGAGCGCAAGGCTGTTCGCGCCGCTGGCCACGGCGCCCTGACCGAAGGCCGAGGCGTGCGCGCCGCTCGCCGCCGCGTTTCCGCCCACCGCCGTCGAATGCTGGCCGGTCGCTGACGCCTGATAGCCGATGGCGGTGGAGGGATCGCCGCTGGCCTCCGCCCCCGCGCCAATGGCGGTGTCGCCGAACCGCTGCGCCGTCGCGTTCGGGCCGACCGCGACATTATCGCCGCCGCTGGCCGCCCCGCCGCCGATATTGCCGGCCTGCAATTCCGCAAGCTGGGTCATTGCCGTTTGCATCTGCGCCTGCATGGAAAGAAGCTGCGCCTCCAGCGCGGCGATCTGGGCCGCGTTTCCACCGCCGCCCGACATCTGGGTCTGCAACACGCCGATATCCGTGGTGTTCTGGGCCACGATCTGATTGGTGGCGAACAATTGCGCGCCGGTGACAGCGTCCCTGCTGCCCGCCGCGATGATGCCGTCGGCGATGTTCACCAGACGGCGTTCATTCCCGGCGGTCCCGAATGAAACGGTATTCGCAATATCCGCCACGGAGTTCGCGCCGATGGCGACGGCGTTCAGAGCCGTCGCGCTGCTCTGAGCGCCAAAGGCGGAACTGAATGCGCCGCTGGCGAGGCTGTTCGCGCCGAACACCGAAGCGCCCTCCTCAGCCGCCTGGCTCCAGGCGCCATAGGCCGATCCGAAATCCTGCTCCGCTCTGGCGAACACGCCGAAGACCGAGCCCGAAACGCCATCAGCGCGCGCAAAGGCGCCAAAGACCGAACCGCCATCGCTATGAGCCTGGCTGCCGGCGCCGCCCACGGAACTGTAGGCCCCATGAGCTGCGCTCTGCGCTCCAAGGGCGGTGCTATACATCTGCGTGGCTTCGCTCTGTGCGCCAAAGGCCGAACTCAAGAGCAGGCCGGTAGCCTGGCTCAAGTTTCCAAGAGCGGAGTTATTAAGACCGGAGGCGTTCGCGCTGGCTCCACACGCAAAGCTGCCGGAGCCCGTAGCTGTCCCGCTGGCGCCGCCGCCAGTCCTTACGCAGGTGAATGCTTGCGCCTGCGCCTCGGTCACCATCAGCACCGGCGTAGCGGCAAAGACCGCCACCGCCAGCGCAAACCGGAAGCCCGTCGATTGATTGCGTGTCATGGCTGTTTCCCTGTTCGGGAGCGCGCGGCCATTTGAAGAAGGGATTATCGCTGGCGCGCGCCATCGCCGCGCCAGCGCATCCGCCGCCGTGACCGCGCACCCCACTATCCCGGAAAAGGATTATTTTCCGGCGATCTGCGTTATTGTCCCCGCCTGAGAATGGCGCATCGGAGGGCGGGGCGCTGTGATGGAAACGACAAAATCGCTTGATTCAGGCGACACTCCCGCCCACCGGCCAGAAGCTGGCGGCGCACACACCCGCGCCGCCGGCACGTCCGAAACGCTGGCCTGGGACAGCCACGATCTGCCGCCCGGCGTGGACGGCCCCGCTGCATGGGCCGCGGCGTTATCCAGCCTCGCTCTGCCGGTGACCCTGGTCTCGGCGGAGAGACAAGGCTTTCACGGACGCTTCTCGGCGCGGCAATTCGGCCCCACGGCGATTTTTGAGATCTCCGCCGCCGCGCAGCGGATCCAGCGCGGCGCGGAGGAGATCGCGGCGGGGCCGCGCGACCTGTTCTTCGTCAGCGTGATGACGCGCAATACGGGCTGGCTGCTGACACAGGACTCGCGCATCGAAGTGCCGGAAGGCCATGTCAGCTTCGTGTCCGCCGCCACGCCGTTCAAACTGCATTTCGAGACCGCGTTTGCCTATATTTCCGCCGTCATTCCGGCGGACGATCTGCTGGCGCTGCTGCCCCGGGCGACGCTGGCGCATGGCGTGGTGATCGCGCCCCCGGCCGGCCCGGCGCTGGCGGCGTTTCTGCAATCCCTGCTGTCCACTGACGCCCATCCGGCGGACGAAAACCGGCTCTATACCCATTTTGTCGGCATGGCGGCCGCCGCCATCGACCCGGTCGCCGCTGCCCGCGCCGGTGCGGCGCCGTCACGGGATGAAATCCTGCTGTCGCGGATCAAGGCGTATCTGGCGGGCAGGCTGGCGGACGGGCGCGTTTCCTCCGCCGGCATCGCTGCGCAGCACGGCATGGGCGTGCGCAAGCTGCAACGCCTGTTCCGCGCCGAAGGCGTGACGCTGGCGGGCTGGATGATGGAAGAGCGTCTGCGCCGCTGCCAGCGCGACCTGCTGGACCCGCGTTGCGCCGGGCGCACAATCACCGACATCGCTACAGGCTGGGGTGTTTCCGACATGGGTCAGTTCGCCCGCGTCTTCAAGGCGCGCTACGGCCTGCCGCCCGCCGCGTTCCGCCGGCGCGGCGCGCTCACATCATCCATGGAAGAAGCTGCGGAATAAGCGGGCTGCGGCGGCCTTGTTGGCGCCAGGAAACCCGCTTTCAGATCAATCCGTTGCGAACCGCGATCCGCCATGCGCGAGCCTGCGCGGCGGCGTCCGGCGCCGGACGCACCGGGGCGCGGCCGCGCGGAACGGCGTCCTTGGGGGCGGGTGTGGTGTTGCGTTCGACCGGCATGACGGCGACTCTCTGATGGCTCGTCCGCCACTATGGGCGGCGAATGGGGCTGTAATTCGGGATCAATGGGGCGATTCGGCGCCGGAAGCCTTAATCCGCCGTTCACCCCCGCGCGCAGGCGGCGCAGCGCCCATAATGCTCGACCACCGACCGGGTCAGACGGAAGCCCTTGGGCGGATCGCCCGGACGGCCATGAGCGTGGCGCTCTTCCACCTGGCCGCACGCCTCACAGATATAGAGTTCAGGCCCGGCGCAGCGGTGATCGTCATGCGCATCCAGACACGGCACATAGGCGTTCAGCGTCTCGATCCGGTGGATGAGCCCCAGCCGGGACAGGAAATCCAGCGCGCGATAGGCGGTGGGCGGCTTGGCCGGACGGCCCTCCTCGCCCAGCTCCAGCAGCAGATCATAGGCCTTCATCGGCTGCGGCGCGGCCAGAATCGCGCCCAGAGCGCGGCGGCGCATATCTGTCAGCCGCTCGCCGCGCGCCACGCAGACGCGCTCGGCGGCCTTCAGCCCGCGTTCCACATCCCGTGCGCTCATCCCGCTCATGGGCGGAACATAGGCGCTCCGCCCCCGAAGTGCGAGCCAGGCGAGGATGGGACGGAACACTGGCGCCGCCTCTGCATGGACCGCCCTGGAAATTCGCCATATGAGCCGGAATGAGCGGGGCGTTTGTTCCTCCGCGCATGATCGGTTATCTAGCGGCCCGAACGGGAGGGAGAACCATGGCCACAGACGCGCAACCCGCGGACGATCAACCCCGGCTTACCGGCTCGGTGCCGCTCTATACACAGCCGGAGCCGCTGAGCCTGAACGCGCACGGCAATCTGGGCCTCGTGCGCGAAGGGAACCAGCATCTGGAATTCGTCCGCAACGCCCATTTCGTGCCGCTGACGGCCATCGAGTTTCCGGCCGCCTGCGCCTTTTTCCCGATCATCTTCCTTGGCGAGGAACATACGCCCGTCGCCGTTCTGGGCCTGCGCGAGGGCCAGAATGTCTATGTCCGCGAAAACGGCCAGTGGGATCCCTTCGCCTATGTGCCCGGCTATGTGCGGCGCTATCCGTTCGTGTTCGCCGGAAACAACGAAAACGACCAGGTCGTTGTGTGCATCGACCGCGCCTATCCGCAGATCAGGGAAAACGCCGATCTGCCGTTCTTCGTTGACGGCCAGCCGACCGACCTGGTCCGCAACGCCATCGAGTTTCTGCGCAATTTTGAACAGAACCGCGTCGAGACCGAGGCCTTCGTGAAGGATCTGATGGAGCTTGACCTCTTTACCGATCTCAACGCCGTCTATCACATGCCCGCCATCAATGGCGCGGCGCCCAGCTCGACGCCCGTCGCCCAGTATCGCGGCCTCAGCGAGCCAAAGGTGCGCGAGCTTGGCGCGGACAAGCTGAAAGAGCTGGTCGACAAGAACTATCTGCCGCTGATCTACGCCCATTTGCTGTCGCTGAATAACTGGACGCAGATCGTCAATCGCTCGCGCGAGCGCGGCTTTGTCGATATCGGCGCGGCGCCGGCCACGACGCCCGGGGCGCCCGCCCCGGTGGCCGAAACGGTCGAAACAGCGGACGCGCCAGCGAACTGACCTGGCGGGAGGCGATCCCCCCCGGTTCGCAGGGGGGAGACCGCTCATCACAAGCCTGCGAAAGCCGGTGCGGCGGCGCGGAAAAATCCCTATATGACAGGGGATTGACCCGCCGCCGCCCAAGGCCGCCATGCGTATGAAAAGCTGGATCGCCCTCGCCGGCCTGTTTGGCCTGCTCGCCGCCGCCCCGGCGGCGGCCAATATCGTGCGCACCGATAATGTCGAGGCGGAACTGGTCTCCAGCCAGTCCGTCATCGCGCCGGGCCAGCCCTTCACCGTGGCGCTGCGTCAGGACATCCGCGAGCACTGGCACACTTACTGGAAAAACCCCGGCGATTCCGGCGAGGCGACCCATATCGCGCTCGACCTCCCGGCAGGCTGGACCCAGGGCGAGATCGTCTGGCCCGCGCCAATGCGCCTGCCGTTCGGGCCGCTGGTCAATTACGGTTTCGAGGGCGAAATCCTGCTACCGCTGGAGATCACGCCGCCGCCGGATCTGGACGCCTCCACTGTCACCCTCACCGCCGATGCGACCTGGCTGGTCTGCAACGATGTCTGCATCCCGGAGGACGGCAGCTTCACGCTCGATCTTATGGTGGCGCAGAGCCCGCGCGCCCATCCGCTCTGGGCCGACCGCATCACCGATACGCTCGCCGCCGCGCCACAGCCGCTGGACGCACCCGCCGTGATGACGCGCGAGGGCGCAACGGTGCATCTGCACATCGCCGATGCGGTACTGGGCGCGCCCGGCGCCGCGCGCGATCTCTATTTCTTTCCCGAAACCTCCGGCGCGATCGAACCCGCCGAGCCGCAGCCCGCCGCCTTTTACGGCGAGGATGGGCTGGTGCTGGAGCTGACGCCGGGCTTTGCGTTGCGCAATGATTTGCCGCCGCTGCCCGGCGTGCTGGGTTTCGAGCGTCGTGGCGATGACGGCGCATGGACGCGGACCGCGGTGCAGGTGAACGCCGCGCCCGGCGCCCTGCCCGCGCTCGGCGCGCCGCTCGCAGTGCTCAGCGGCGCGGGCGGCGATTCCGGTTCGGGTCTGTTTTCCGGCGGCTCGGGGCTCGGCCTGCTCGCGGCTGTCGCTTTCGCCTTTATCGGCGGACTGATCCTCAATCTGATGCCGTGCGTGTTTCCGGTCCTGTCGCTGAAGGCGCTGACCTTCGCCGAGCGCGCCCATAACGAAGCCGCGAAGGTGCGCCGCGACGGCCTGATGTTCCTGGCCGGCGTTCTGGTCAGCTTCGCCGCGCTGGCGCTGGCGCTGATCGCGCTGCGCGGCGCGGGCGCCGCCATTGGCTGGGGCTTCCAGCTTCAGTCGCCCGCCGTGGTGGCGGGTTTGGCGCTGCTGTTCTTCGCCATCGCGCTGAACCTGATCGGCGCGTTCGAGTTTGGCGGCGGACGGTTCCAGAATTTCGGCTCCAGCCTCGCGGAAAAGAAAGGCCCGATGGGCGCCTTTTTTGTCGGCGTGCTGGCGGTGATCGTCGCCACGCCCTGCACCGCGCCATTCATGGGCGCCGCGCTCGGCTATGCGATGGTGCAGCCGGCCTGGGTGTCGCTCGCGATCTTCCTGGCGCTCGGGGCGGGTCTGGCCGCGCCCTTTGTGCTGCTGGCCTTTTCGCCACCGCTGCTGCGCCTGCTGCCCCGGCCCGGCCCGTGGATGGTGCGGGCGCGGCAATTGCTGGCCTTCCCGATGGCGGCCACGGCGATCTGGCTGGTCTGGGTGCTGTCGCTGCTGGCCGGCGCCGACGGCGTCGCCGCCGCGCTGCTGGCGATGCTGGCCTTCGCCTTCGCCGTCTGGGCGTTCGGCGCCTTCCGCCGCCGCGCTGGCGTCGTGCTGGGCGCGCTCGGTCTTTTCGGCGCCGCGGCGAGCCTGACGCTGGCCGCTGTCGCCCAGGCGCCGGACGCCGGGGCGCATTATGCCGGCGGCGCCAAGCTGGACGCCGAGCCATGGTCGCCAGAGCTTGTCCAGACGGTGCTGGCCGAAGGCCGTCCGGTGTTTGTGGATTTCACCGCCGCATGGTGCGTCACCTGTCAGGTGAACGAGCGCACCACCTTGTCTTCGCGCCGCGTCGTCGAAGCGTTCGCCAACACCGGCGCCGCCTATCTGGTGGCGGACTGGACCGCGCGCGACGCAGCCATCGAGGCCGAGCTGGCGAAATATGGCCGCTCCGGCGTTCCGCTCTATCTGGTGTTTTCGCCGGGCGGCGGCGAGCCGGTCATCCTGCCGCAAATCCTGACAGAGCGCCGCGTCGCCTCCGCATTGCAAGACGCGGCAGGCTGACTGTCAGAAATAAATCCTAGAAAAACGCCGCCAGGTCGGACGCCTGCAACGGCGTCTGTGACGCCGCGCATTCCATCGGCGGCAGCCCGGCCAGCGGGTCGTCGGCCTCGGCCAGCATGATTTCCGGCGTCACCAGCACCGCGTCATCGGCCAGAAACCGGATGTCTTCCAGCTTCGCCAGCCGCGCCGCCGAATCCCCGGCCGCCGCCAGTTCGCGCGCGTGCTTGGCGGCGTCCTCCGCCATGCCGCGATAGATGCAGCGCAGATCGGCCGGCCCGTCATGCGCGTCCATCGCTGCGCTGGCCTTGGCCGCGATCTCCGCGAACCCGGCCAGCGCCGCTCCCAGATCAGACGCCAGATCGGGCGCCTCCCCGGCCATCGCGTCTTCCGCCTGCGCCGTGAGGCTCTGCCCGGCCCGGATCATCCCGGCATAGGCTGCCTCGACGCTGTCGAAGGCGAAGGCGGCGGGCGCCAGTCCCAGAAAGAGACACACGCCCAGAAGACTTCCCGTGATCCTGGCCCGTTTCATGACATTCTCCTGCTGCGCGAGGGGCGAATTGCCGTTTCCCGTCTCAGGGGAAGCAAGCCCGGCGCCATCACCGCCCGGCTTGATCTTCCGGCCCCGGAGCGCCACATCAGGCTGATGTTCATCCAGACCGAACCCACGCCCAATCCCGCGACGCTCAAGTTCCTGCCGGGAGAGGCCGTCACCGGCGGCGCCCCGCGCGATTTCGCCAGTCTTGAGGATGCCGAGGCCGCCTCGCCGCTGGCCGCCGAGCTGCTGCGCACGCCGGGTGTGGAGCGCGTCTTTCTGGGCGCCGATTTCGTCTCGGTCACCAAGGCCGAGGGCCATGACTGGCCGCATCTGAAGCCCGCCATCCTCGCCGCGATCATGGATCATTTCGTCTCCGGCGCGCCGCTGCTCACAGACGGGACTTCTGCCGCCGCCACCGGTCACGCCGCGGAAATCTATGAGGGCGAGGCCGCCGAGACCGTGGCGAAGATCAAGGAGCTGCTGGACGCGCGCGTGCGCCCGGCCGTGGCGGGCGACGGCGGCGACATCGTGTTCGATTCATGGGACGCGGAGACCGGCGTGGTGCGCCTGCATATGCGCGGCGCCTGCTCTGGCTGTCCGTCCTCGACCATGACCCTGAAATCGGGGATCGAGAACCTGCTCCGCCACTATCTGCCGGAGGTGCAGGCGGTAGAGGCGGCGCTGTAGGCTCCTCCCCCGTTTACGGCGGGGTAAGCGCCGGTCCGCGCAGCAGACGAAACGCGCATGCGTTTCGAGGCGCGAACGGACCACGCGACCCCGGATTTAATCCGGGGGTGGTGGAGGGGGCGGCGGCTCGCACACCCCCATCCAGTTTCCTAAAACGGCAACAGCCGTTTGTTCCGCGTATAGGCGGTATAGCCGACATTGGCGCCCAGCCGCAGCCCGGCGCCGGAGCGGATTTCGGCCAGCGTCACGCCCTGCACGTGTTTGTAGTTCACGCTCATCCCGGCGATCAGATAGGCGCTGCCCGCCACCCCGGGAAAGCGGCGATAGATGAATTCCGGGTTGTGCAGGTCATAGACCAGCACAAAGACCCGGCTGCCGTCCGCGCCCACATCAAAACCGATCGACGGCCCCTGCCAATAGACCTGTTGCACGTCGCCATGCTTCATCCGCAGCCAGCCCTCGCCATAGCGCAGGCCCAGCACCACCGCGCCGCTGCCCTCCTGCCCGGCGATATAGGCGGTCGGCTGGCCGTGATCGGCGAATATCCGCTCCACGGTCTGGGCGGCGGCCTCGGCGCTGACGCCGAAAAAGTCGGCGATGGCCTCGGCCGTCTCGGCGTCGTTGAATGTGTTGACCTCCTGCGAGAAGGCGGCCTGCTCGCCCAGCGGACGCGGCTCGGGCGGCGGCGTGGTGTTCTGGGCGCAGGCCGGCAGCGCGACCATGGCAATGGCGATCAGGATGAGATTCCGGGTCATCTGGCGTCCTCCGGGCTGCGAATCGGGCCGCACGAATCAGTTGCGCCAGAACATGCCGCAAATGCGGCCAAAATCCGTAAACGCGGCCTAAGCTTTGTCCGCTTTCGCAGCGCCCCCTGGCCCCGGGTCCAACCCCTTATCTTGGCGCGTTTCCGAACAGCGAACCGGTTTCCACTTCGCCTGGAAACGCTTTATACGGCGCGCCATGACCCCGCCCGCCCGCATCCGCAATTTTTCCATCGTCGCCCATATCGACCACGGGAAATCGACCCTGGCCGACCGCCTGATCCAGATGACGGGCGGCCTGACCGCGCGCGAGATGACCGAGCAGGTTCTCGACAATATGGACATCGAGAAAGAGCGCGGCATCACCATCAAGGCCCAGACCGTGCGCCTGGAATACAAGGCGAAGGACGGCGAGACCTATGCCCTCAACCTGATCGACACGCCCGGCCACGTCGATTTCGCCTATGAGGTGAGCCGCAGCCTCTATGCCTGCGAGGGGGCGCTGCTGGTGGTGGACGCCAGCCAGGGCGTGGAGGCCCAGACCCTGGCCAATGTCTATCAGGCCATCGACGCCAATCTGGAAATCGTGCCCGTGCTCAACAAGATCGACCTGCCGGCCGCCGACCCCGACCGCGTGAAGGCCCAGATCGAGGATGTGATCGGGCTCGACGCCTCGGACGCCATTCCCATCTCGGCCAAGACCGGGCTCGGCATCGAGGACGTGCTGGAGGCCGTCGTCACCCGCCTGCCCCCGCCCAGGGACGGCGACCCCGAAGCGCCGCTGAAGGCCCTGCTGGTCGATAGCTGGTACGACGCCTATCTCGGCGTCATCTGTCTGGTGCGCGTCATCGAGGGCACGCTGAAAAAGGGCATGCGCGTGCGCCTGATGGGCACGGGCGCCTCCTATCAGGTGGACGGCGTCGGCGTGTTCCGGCCCAGGAAGGAAGACCGCCCCGCCCTCGGCCCCGGCGAGATCGGCTTTCTCAACGCCTCGATCAAGCAGGTGCGCGACGCCCGCGTCGGCGACACCATCACCGACGAGCGCCGCCCAACGGACAGCATGCTGCCCGGCTTCAAGCCGGCCCAGCCTGTGGTCTTTTGCGGTCTCTTCCCGGTCGACGCCGGCGATTTCGAGGATCTGCGCGACGCCATCGAGAAACTGGCGCTCAACGACGCCAGCTTCAGCCACGAGATGGAGACCAGCGCCGCGCTCGGCTTTGGCTTCCGCTGCGGTTTTCTCGGCCTCCTGCATCTCGAAGTGATCCGCGAGCGGCTGGAGCGCGAATACAATATCGACCTCATCACCACCGCGCCCAGCGTCATTTACAAAATGACCATGACCGACGGCGAAGAGCGCGACATGCACAACCCGGCCGACATGCCGGACCCGGTGAAGATCGCCAGCATGGCCGAGCCCTGGATCAAGGCCACGATCCTCGTCCCCGACGAATATCTCGGCGGCGTGCTGAAACTCTGTCAGGACCGGCGCGGCATCCAGAAAGAGCTGACCTATGCCGGCTCGCGCGCCATGCTGGTTTACGAGCTGCCGCTGAACGAGGTGGTGTTCGATTTCTACGACCGGCTGAAATCCGTCTCCAAGGGTTACGCCAGCTTCGACTATTCCTTCCTCGATTATCGCGAGGAAGACTTGGTGAAAATGTCCATCCTGGTGAATGAAGAGCCGGTCGACGCGCTCTCCATGATCGTGCACCGCAGCCGCGCCGAAATGCGCGGCCGCGGCATGGTGGAGAAGCTGAAAGACCTGATCCCCCGCCAGATGTTCAAAATCCCGATTCAGGCGGCCATTGGCGGCCGCGTGATCGCACGCGAAACCATCTCGGCGCTCAGAAAAGACGTGACCGCGAAATGCTATGGCGGCGACGTGACGCGCAAACGCAAGCTGCTGGAAAAGCAGAAGGCGGGGAAAAAGAAGATGCGCCAGTTCGGCCGCGTCGAAATCCCGCAGGAAGCCTTCATCGCCGCGCTGAAGATGGATTCGGACTGACCGAAGTCAGACCGAATCCACCCCGGGCGAAGACCCGGGGTCCAGAAAAAAGCAGACGCCCGTCAGTCGCTATCCACCCCGGACGCGCGCAGCGCGATCCGGGGTCCAGCAAAAGCCGCATGTATCTCCACTTGATACCAGACAGCCCTTCCCCCAACGTGGCGTGGGGATGGGACATGCTGAATCTCTGGGATCCTGAATACGAACCGCCAGTTTTCAAAACATTGGCGCGCAATGACACCGGGCGGGCACGGGGTCACCAGGGCGGCTTGGTGGTCCCTCAAGATTTGCAAGACTACTTTCCACGCCTTGAAGGCGCCGCGACACGTGAGAGGCCGACCATTGATGTCGAAATCACGTTAGAGCTTTGGGTGTTGGACCGTTGGCTCGGCACAACTGTATCCCGCTATCAGCACCAGACATGGGGCGGCACCCGCTCTCCTGAACGACGATTGACCAGCGGATTCTCGGAGTGGCGAAACATCGCAGATGCTGGAGATATAGCGATCTTTCAGCGGCGACGTGATGACGAATATCGTTTGCGTATGATTCTCATACCGCAGAACTCGCTCTCTGAGGACATGAAAGGCACTATTCACAATCGTCGATGGGGCGTGGTGCGGGAGACCGACCGGCCAATCAGAAATACCGAACTCCAGGAAGCCGAAAACACCCTGCTAGCAGAGGCTCTTGCAGCAGAAGTCTTCGACGAAAACCGGACAAGGAGCGAGGCAACAAGATCAACCCTTGCCAGAAGTCAGGCGTTTCGGAGCGCGGTTCTAAAGGCCTACGAGAGCAGATGCGCGCTCACTAACGAAGCTATCATTTCTCCAAGCGGCGGAGTGAGTTGTGATGCGGCCCATATTATTCCGGTGGCAGAGCGCGGATCGGACGTTGTTCCAAACGGACTGTGCCTAAGGAAGGATTTGCATTGGGCATTCGATCGCGGCCTATGGACTCTGACTCCAGAAGGCAGAGTGCTTCTTTCTCCTGCTCTTCCACGAGACCAGAATGCGGTGCTGCTTGGCCTTGAACGGCAAGTGTTTCGCGCGCCTCGGCATGAACGCCATCATCCTTCTTCCGAAGCATTGGCATGGCACCGGGAACATCGGTTTATTCGCCAGCCTCTATAAAATCGGCACAGCCCTGAATTGCGCGAACCGCGTCGGCTGCTTTCCCTTTTAATTCACATTCCCA
This sequence comes from Euryhalocaulis sp., assembly GCA_050486445.1. Taxonomy (GTDB): domain Bacteria; phylum Pseudomonadota; class Alphaproteobacteria; order Caulobacterales; family Maricaulaceae; genus Euryhalocaulis. Next base: position 21,575 of record JBJHDH010000022.1, on the reverse strand, counting down.
CACCGTATGTACCCGCCAGCCGCGTTCTTTCAGGGAAACGAGCGCCAGCGAATCCCTGCGAACATTGCCGCCAATTTTCTCCCGCCAGAACGCCGCACGCGTTTTCGGCCATTTGAACAAATGGCAATCGTGCCCATGCCAGAAGCAGCCATGCACGAAAATCACGGCGCGGTATTTCGGCAGCACGATATCGGGATTGCCGGGCAGATCGCGCCGGTGGACACGAAAGCGATAGCCCATCGCGTGCAGGCCGCGACGGATCAGCATTTCCGGCCGCGTATCCTTACCCCGGATACCCGCCATCATCTCGCTGCGCTTGGCCTTTGAAACAACGTCCACCATCAGGCGGCAGCGTAGGCTTCCCGCGTTTCTCCCGAAAGCGCCCGCATCAAGGCAGGCTGCATGTGCCGGGCGACCGCCTCCACCACCGGAACGACAACCGAATTGCCGAATTGCCGGTATGCCTGGGTATCGGAGACGGGGATGGCCCACTCACGCCCGCCGTTTGCGAACCCCATCAGACGGGCGCACTCCAGCGGTGTCAGCCGGCGCGGCCGGCCAGTCGGCTGCGCGATCAGGATTTCAGACCCGTCCTTATGGTATCGGGCCGAAAGCGTGCGCGCCACATCATCAGGTCCGAACAGGCTGTAACCGAAGCCGTGACCCGCCGCCTCGTGCTTCTTCCGGTAATCCCGGAGATATTTCCAGAGATGCGCCGTCAGCGTGTATTTCGGATCGACCTCGTTATGGGACTGGAGAACGTCCCCCAGCACAGGCCATTCGCTGTCTAGCGGAATCTGGTTTTCAAACCCGTCGAAGCTGAACCCCACTTCATCGCGAAAGCCGATAATGAAAATCCGCTCGCGCTTCTGCGGAACCCAGGGCCGGGACGAAATCACGCGATAATCGACATGATACCCGAGTTCGTTTTCGAGCCGGTCCATGATGACGCCAAATGTGCGTCCGCGATCATGCCGTTCCAGATTCTTTACGTTCTCCAGCACAAACGCAGGCGGGCGATGATGTTTTAAAATCGAAAGGATGTCGAAAAACAGATTTCCCTGCCGTTCGCACGCAAATCCGTGCGGACGCCCGAGAGCATTTTTCTTGGATACGCCAGCAAGAGAAAAGGGCTGACACGGAAATCCTGCAAGCAATACGTCGAATTCTGGGATCAATGACGGATCAGCGCCATACGGCTGGATATCTCCAACAAACTTGTGACGGAAAGGATCGTCCTGAAAATTCGCGTGATAGGTTTGCTCCGCGTATTTATCCCATTCGCTTGTAAAGATGCATTCGCCGCCGATGGATTCAAAACCCAGGCGCAACCCGCCTATCCCGGCGAATAGGTCGATAAAACGAAATGCACCCCTGTGACCTTGGGGTGTGATGTCGAGTTCGGCGGTGATCCGCAAAAGCTGCATCAAAGCTTCGGGCGGCCGGGTCTCCCCCCGCTCATAGCGATACGCGGTCGCCACCGAGAATTTATAGTCACTGGCGATTTCGCGGATCGACTTTCCGAGAGTTTTTCTCAGCATGGAAAATTCGGTCTGGGTCATGGCTCCGAATCGCGAGGCTGATTTTTCTCAACCTGACAAAATTCGACCCAGCACGCCACAAAAATCGTTCTGTTTTCGTTCGCTTGTGTGGGCGCATTCCAAAATCCGGAGCACGCTCGTGCCGCACGCCCCAACACCCACAACGCCCTGCGCGAAAAATTGCGTCCAAGTTTCCGCAAACCTCCAACACCCTTCGGGCGCACATAGGATGGTGCTGTTCCGGCGTATCGAGGGCGAGGCCTAGCCAGTCGCGGCGTCCGGGAGTGCAGGGCGCGTCCGCGCCGTTCGCCGTGGCGGCGGGCGGCTCCGGCGCGGCTCGTGGAGAGGGCGGATGGCACTAAACGACCGACCGCGTCAAAACCCTGGACTGGAATCGGGACGGAGACGTTCCGGCAAATCCACGCGCGGGGCGCTCAAAGGGGGCGCACCATACGTACCAAGGACAGGACACCCGCGTCCCCGCGGGCGCCCCGCTTCCCTCACCCGCCGATGCGGCCTGCCGCTGAGGCGTGAAAGTGGTTCATAGCCCGGCGGCTAAACCGCGCGGCGCCAAAGCCGCGCGCCTGAAATCCTGCCCCGCACGCAACTCTCCAGACACTGTTCCCATTTTGTTCTTGACGCGGCTGGGCCCCGGCGCCACCCTCCGGCGAGGGAAAAGGGGAGACCGGAATGGGCGCGCGCGTGGCCACGGCGGCGTTCGAGGGCGCGGAGGCGCGCCGCGTCGATGTGCAGGTGCAGATCGCCAGCGCCGCCCAGCCGGTCTTTTCCATTGTCGGCCTCGGCGACAAGGCGGTGAGCGAGGCGCGCGAGCGCGTGCGCGCCGCCTTCGCCGCCATTGGTCTGGCCATGCCGCCGGCGCGGGTGATCGTGAATCTGGCCCCTGCCGATCTGCCCAAGGAGGGCAGCCATTACGACCTGCCCATCGCGCTCGCCATCATGGCGGCGCTGGGCGCCATGCCGCGTGACGCGCTGGAGGGTTATGCCGCCTTTGGCGAGCTATCGCTGGACGCCGCCATCGCCCCGGTGGCCGGGGCCCTGCCCGCCGCCATGCTGGCCAGCGAGCTGGGCCTTGGCTTTATCTGTCCCGAGGCGTGCGGGCCGGAGGCGGCCTGGGCCGGCGCGGGGCTGGAGGTTCTGGCGCCCCGCTCGCTGATCCAGATCGTCAATCACTTCAAGGGCACGCAGGTGCTCTCCCCGCCCCGCCCCGGCGAGCTGCTGGAGGGCGGCGCGGGCCCCGGCCCCGGCTCCAATCCGCGCCCCGATCTGCGTGAGGTGCGCGGGCAGGAAAGCGCCAAGCGGGCGCTGGAGATCGCCGCCGCCGGGGGCCACAATCTGTTGATGGTCGGGCCGCCGGGCGCCGGCAAGTCGATGCTGGCCGCGCGCCTGCCCGGCCTGTTGCCGCCGCTCTCGGCGCGCGAACTGCTCGAGGTCTCGATGATCCATTCGGTCGCGGGCCTGCTGGAGCGCGGCCGCCTCTCCCGCGCCCGGCCGTTCCGCGCGCCCCATCACGGCGCCTCGATGGCGGCGATGGTCGGCGGCGGCCTGCGCGCCCGGCCGGGCGAGATCAGCCTTGCCCATCGCGGCGTGCTGTTTCTGGACGAGTTGCCCGAATTCACGCCGCAGGTGCTGGATTCGCTGCGCCAGCCGCTGGAGACCGGCGAGGTCGCGGTCGCCCGCGCCAACGCGCATGTGCGCTACCCGGCGCGCTTCCAGCTTGTGGCCGCGATGAATCCCTGCCGTTGCGGCGATGCGGGCCTTTGCCGGCGCGGGCCGCGCTGCGCCATCGACTACCAGTCGCGCATTTCCGGCCCGCTGATGGACCGCATCGACCTTCAGATCGACCTGCCGCCGGTCACGCCCGCCGATCTTGCCCTGCCCCCGCCGGTGGAGGGAAGCGAGGAGGTCGCCGCGCGCGTGGCGGCCGCCCGCGCCATGCAGGCCGCGCGCGCCGCCGAAGGCGCCGCGAACGCCGCGACCAATACCGAGCTTTCCGGCGATGCGCTCGACCGCTGCGCCGCGCCGGACGAAGCCGGCCGCGCTTTGCTGATGAAGGCGGCCGAGACTCTGGGCCTCACCGCGCGCGCCTATCACCGCACACTGAAAGTGGCGCGCACCATCGCCGATCTCGACGGCGCGGACGCCGTGCGCCGGGTGCATATCGCCGAGGCGCTCTCCCACCGCCGCGCACCGCCGCCCGCCCCGGGCCAGACGTTCTCCGGCGCCCGGCCCGTTTCCGGCTTCGCTTCAGAACGAACTTCAAATCTCCCTGGAAGATCTCCTGGGGTCACGTAATCACACCGCCTCAATGGCGAACATCGCCGCGCCGGGCGACACGGACTGGCGCTCCGCCCCATAGACGCGCCTGATGATTCCGCCGAACGGGCTTTGAACAGCGCATTCCATTTTCATCGCCTCGATCACCGCCACGGTCTGCCCGGCTTCGACGCGCTCGCCCTCTCCGACAGAGAGCTTCCAAATGCTGCCGCCGAATGGCGCCTCGATCAGGGCGCAGCCTTCGGGAAGATCGACCTCCGTATCCGCCACGGCGCCCGCCTGGTCCTCGGTCAGCGCCGCGGCGCGGTCGAACTCGCCGCGGCGCGCCCAGTCGGCGCGCTCGGCGTCGAACGCCGCCTGACGGCGCCTCTGGAATCCGGCGATGCTGTCGGCGTTCTCCGCCAGCAGCGTGCGATAATCGGCGAGGCGGAACGTCCCGTCCTCAATCCGGACCGATCTGCGCCCAAGGGGGAAATCGCGCCGCCATTCCGTCAGCTCTTCATGGCTGACCGGGAAAAAACGGATGCGGTCAAAGAAGCGCAGCAGCCAGGGCCGGTCGCGGAAGGCGCCTGTCCGGCGCCAGGAATTCCAGACCTGGATCGTGCGGCCAAACAACTGGTATCCGCCTGGCCCCTCCATGCCATAGATGCACAGATAGGCGCCGCCGATGCCGACTACGTTTGGCGGCGTCCAGGTCCTCGCCGGATTGTATTTGGTGGTGACAAGGCGATGGCGCGGATCGACGGGCGTGGCGACCGGCGCGCCGAGATAAACATCGCCCAGCCCCATGACCAGATACTCGGCGTCGAAAACGATGCGCCGCACCTCCTCCACGCTGGAAAGTCCGTTCACGCGCCGGATGAACTCGATATTGTCCGGGCACCAGGGCGCATCGTCGCGCACCGACGCCATGTATTTCCCGACCGTCTCATGAATCGCCGGGTCGTTCCAGGACAGCGGCAGATGCACGGTGCGTGAGGGAATTTCGAAATCGTCCAGCCTGCCCAGCCGCTCTTCGGCGTGCGCCAGCCTGTCGAGAAGGCGCGATTGTTTCAGAACACGGCTGTCATAATGGACCTGCAGCGAGCGTATGCCCGGCGTCACGTCGATCACGCCCGGCAGCGCCATCGCCTCAAGCTCCAGCATCAGCGCATGGACGCGCAGGCGCAGCTCCAGATCGAGGGTGATGGGGCCGTATTCAACAAGCAAATTGCTGTCGCCCTGACGGCGATAACAGGCCAGAGGCCGACTCCCGTCCGCTTCGATCCTGTGCAGGATCGGACTGTTCTGGATCGCCACCGGTTGCGGCGGCGGCTTCGGCGCCGAAGGCGATGCAAGAGTCGCAATCAAACGGTCCTGTTCGGCCAGCGCCTCCTGGGCCTCTTCATCGGTCACCGGATGGAACCGGAGCGTATCGCCCGGCGCGAGCTGGCCGATTTTCCACAGATCGGCCGCGATGGTGACGAACGGGCAGACAAAGCCGCCCAGAGACGGCCCGTCCGGACCCAGGATGATCGGCATATCGCCGGTGAAATCGACGGCCCCGATAGCATAAGCGTTGTCGTGAATATTGGATGGGTGCAGCCCGGCCTCGCCGCCATCCGTGCGCGCCCATCGCGGCTTCGGCCCGGTCAGCCGGACGCCGGTGCGGTTGGAATTATAATGAACCTTCCACGCCGCGTTGCGGATCATCTCCATATCTTCATCGGTGAAGAAGTCCGGCGCGCCATGCGGCCCGTAGAGCACGCGGATCGTCCAGTCGGGTCCGATGAGCGGCCCCTCCACAGCGGCGGCGGCCGGCGGCGCGGCGGCCCCGCACTCCTCTTGCTGCGCGGGCCGGACGACATGCAGCGTGTCTCCGGTCATCACGGCGCGCCCGGCATGGCCGCCAAACTCGCCCAGGGTAAAGGCGGCGCGGCTGCCGAGATAAAGCGGCGCGTCGATCCCGCCCGCGATCAAAAGATATCCGCGCAACCCGCCGCCGCGCACGCGGCCGATCTGAAGCGTCTGGCCGGCCGCGACATCGACCGGGCGCCAGCGAGCCAGCGGAACTCCATCCAGCGTCGCGCCAAAATCGGCGCCGGCGAGACAGATGCGCGCGGTTGCATTGAACTGGAGCGCAGGGCCGGCGGCGGTGAATTCCAGCCCCGCCGCACCCTCGGCATTGCCAAGGATGCGATTGCCCAGACGGAAGCTGAGCGCATCCATTGGACCGGAGGGCGGAACGCCGACATCCCAGTATCCGATACGGCCTGGCCAGTCCTGCACGGTGGTCGCGGCGCCGCCGGCAAGCACACGAATGCTGGCAGGGGAGTAGGCGATCTCCGACAGCGCCCGGGTTGAGACCTTGCCGCTGACGAAAGCCTCGGAGCGCACGACCGTGCGCAGCCAGTCGAGATTGGTCTCGATCCCCGACAGCCGCGTTGCGTCCAGCGCCGACTGGATCGCGGCGACCGCCGCCGCGCGGTCCGGCGCGGTGACGATCAGCTTGGCCAGCATCGGATCGTACCAGGCGCTGACTTGCGCGCCGGAGGCGACCCATGTGTCGGCGCGCGGCCCCTCCGGAAACACGGCCTCGGTGAGCAGGCCGGAGCTTGGCCGGTAATCCTGCGCAGGATCCTCCGCATAGAGGCGGACCTGGATCGAAGCGTCTTTCGGATTCGCAGAGAACCCGTCGAGGAAAGAGAAATCGCCAGCCGCGCCGCGCACCATCCATTCCACCAGATCGACGCCGGTGACCTGTTCGGTGACGCCATGCTCGACCTGGAGCCGCGTATTGACTTCAAGAAAATAAAAATCATCGCGCGCGGCGTCGTAGAGGAACTCCACCGTACCCGCCGAACGATAGCGCGCGCCCGAGGTCAGCCGCACCGCGGCTTCGATCATCGCCCGGCGCGTCGCCTCGGGCAGAAGCGGGGCCGGAGTCTCCTCCACGACCTTCTGGTTACGGCGCTGGAGCGAACAGTCACGCTCGCCCAGCGCGGCGACGCGCCCCTGCCCATCGCCAAAGACCTGCACCTCGATATGCCGCGCGGTCTCGACATAGCGTTCCAAAAACACGCCGCCATCGCCGAAATTCCCGGCCCCCAGCCGCGCGACGCCGGCGAATGCCTCCGCCACGCCCGCGGCGTCGGCGCAAATCTTCATGCCGATGCCGCCACCGCCGGCCGTGGCCTTCAGCATGACGGGAAAGCCGATCGTCTCCGCCGCCTGGACCGCGGCCTGCGCGTCCGCGAGCAGGTCCGTGCCCGGCGCCATGGCGACGCCATGCGCCCGCGCCAGGGCGCGGGCGCTGTGCTTCAGCCCGAACGCACGGATATTCTCCGGCGCCGGTCCGATGAAAACGATCCCCGCCTCCGCGCAGGCCTCGGCGAAATCCGCGCTTTCGGACAGAAAGCCATAGCCGGGATGGATCGCCTGCGCCCCCGCCGCCCGCGCCGCGTCCAGGATGGCCCCGGCATTGAGATAGGAGTCCGCCACGGGCGCGGGACCGATGCGGATCGCCTCATCAGCCTCGGCGACATGCAGCGAGCCCGCGTCCGCGTCACTGAACACTGCGACCGAGCGCACGCCCATGCGCCGCAGCGTCCGGATGATGCGGCAGGCGATGGCGCCGCGATTGGCGATCAGGACCGCGCCGAACATCCCCGCTCCCGGATCATCCGGCGACGATCATGCGCACCGGCGTCGGATTGAAGCCGTTGCATGGATTGTTGATTTGCGGACAGTTGGAGACGACCACATCCACGTCCATCTCGGCGCGCAGATCGACCGTGAGACCGGGCGCCGAGATGCCGTCGACAATGCCCAGCGCGCCATCCGCTTCCACCGGCACATTCATGAAAAAATTGATGTTGGAGACCATGTCGCGCTTTCCGCGCCCCACACGGCTGTTGGCGTTCAGGAAATTGTCGACGCAGGAATGCTGCGCCTTTGTGTGGTGGCCATAGCGCAGCGTATTGGACTCGCAGGAACAGGCGCCGCCGATTGTGTCGTGATACGCGACCGAGGTGGCGGCGATGGTCATCATCGGACGCCCCTCATTGGACAGAAGGACCGAGCCTGTGCGCAGGAAGATATTGCCCTGCGCCGCGATCGTATCCTGCGCGCTATAGCGTTCGGAATCATCCCCGGCGGCATAGACCAGAAAATCCACCGCCTGATTGCCTTCCAGATCGACAATGCGCAGGGTCTGACCCTTCCTTACCCGATGCAGGAACGGCGCGCGCGCAGGGACAATCTCATCATGCAGGATTGCGCCGGGCAGACCGGCGAGCGCGGGATCGGCGGCGGCGCTAGCGGGCATGATAGTCCTCTGTATTCAGGAAGGCGCGCAGCGATTCCGGCGTCTGGTTGCGCGCCGGATCGCCGGGCGGGGTAATTTCGCCGCGCCAGGCGGTCGCGCGCACCGGCGTCACGCTGTACGCGGCGCGCGGATCAAGAACATGCGGGCAATTGGCCAGCGCGAGGATCACCTCCATCTCGGCGCGCAGCACGAGCTGCCGGCCCGGAGCAAAGGGGCCGATCTCCGGCGCCGCGGTCCCGTCCGCCTCGATCCTCACCCCTTTGAAGAAATTGACGCAGGGATGCACGTCCTTGCGGCCCAGACCGTGCCTGGCCGCCGCCAGCATGAAGCGGTCGCGCGCATTGGGATGGGGGCCGTGATTGGCGCCATCGCCATAGCGCCGCGTATTCGACGCCGCGTTCGACGCGCCGCAGAAGGCGTCATGCGTTCCGGCCGTGTCTTCCAGCATCGTCATCATGACGCGCCCCATGTCGGAGAGCAGCAGCCGTCCGGCGCCCAGATAGGCGTTCCACTGCACCTTCACCGTGTCGGCGACGTTCAGCCGCTCCTGCGGGTTCTCCGCGTTGAAGACCAGCATCGAGACACATGCATCGCCGTGGAGATCAATGAGGCGCAGGCGTGCGCCGCGCGACAGGCGGCGGGCGGCGTAGCCGCCGGCGGCGATGGTCTCCTCCCACAGCACGGGGCCGGGCGCATCGTCCGCCGCGGCGGGCAAAACCGGCATCGCCTCGACCCTGGCCCCCGCCATGGCGCGGGCATGGGCCTGCGCGCCGTAAGGGTCCGCGGTTCCTGCGCTCATGCGCGCATCTCCCGCCCTGCTTCCAGCGGCGGCAGCAGCACGGTCGTCGTGACCAGATTGATCTGCTGCACATGGCGGACCTGGCGCAGCGCATCGCACAGGGTCTGAAGCCGCCGCGCCGTTCCCTGAAGCAGCAGCACCTCCATCGAGTGATCGTCCTCCAGAAAGATATGCTGCGACGAAATGATCTCGGGGATGAAACCGGTCTGCACCCGGGCCAGCGCCTCGCGCACGCGTCCCGATTCCGCGCGATAGACCAGCGTGATCGTGCCCGCCAGCACAGTTTCCGGCTTTTCCCGGGCGCGGTGCGCCGCCAGTTCGCGCCGGATCATTTCCGCGATCATCTGCGACCGGTTGGCGACATCACGCTCGGCGGCCATCAGGTCGAGATCCTCGAACAGGTCAGCGGGCAGGCTGATGCTTAGTCTGACCAGGGAAGATGGGGCAGGCGCGTCGATCGTAGCCATGCGCCCCGCTCTACAGGATATTACGAATATTGTAAATCGTAATATTTATGTTGCGCCGCAATACAATTCACGCCATAGATTCCTGGGGTCACATTGTGCGGCGCAACATTCCGGCGCACGCTGGCCCGCCGGGCCGCGCAGACGGGACGAGGGCCGATGCGGATCGTGAATATCAAGCCGAACCGGGGCCTTCGCATCTTTATGGGGGCGCTGCCCATCGTCGCGCTGCTGGCCGTCTATGCGCTGGTCTCGGCCGCGCGGCTGGAGGCCAATCCGGCGGACAAGGTGCTGCCCACCTTCCAGCTTATGGCGGACGCTTTCATCCGGCTGGCCACGGAGATTGATCCGCGCACCCGCCAGATCACGCTGGTCTCGGACACATTGGCCAGTCTCCAGCGATTGGGGATCGGCGCGGGCATCGCCGCGCTCAGCGCCCTCGTGTTCGGCATGGCGCTGGGCGTTGTCCCGCTGGTGCGGGCGGCGCTGGCGCCGCTGGTCACCATCATCGCCGTGATCCCGCCCATCGCCGTGCTGCCGATTCTGTTCATCGCGCTGGGGCTGGGCGAGACATCCAAGATCGCGCTGATCGTCATCGGCATCGCGCCATTCATGATCCGCGACATGGCGGCCCATGTGGCCGCTCTCCCCGCCGAGCAGATCGTCAAGGCGCAGACCCTGGGCGCCAGTAGCTGGCAACTGGCCTTGCGGGTCGTGCTGCCGCAGGCGCTGCCGCGCCTGATCCACGCCTTGCGCCTGTCGATGGGGCCGGCCTGGGTGTTCCTGATCGCCGCGGAGGCCATCGCTTCCTCGTCCGGCCTCGGCTATCGCATTTTCCTGGTCCGGCGCTATCTGGCGATGGATATCATCCTGCCCTATGTCGCATGGATCTCGCTGCTGGCTATCGCCACCGACGTGATCCTGATGCTTATCAGCCGGCTCGCTTTCCGCTGGGCGCACCAGGACAGCCGATGAGCGCTCTCCTCTCCTTCCGCAATGTCTGGGTCGAATACGGCGCCAAGGTCGTTCTGGAACAGGTGAATCTGAACATCGAGGCGGGCGCCTTCGTCTCGATCATCGGGCCGTCCGGCGCAGGCAAGAGCACGTTTCTGCGCCTGATCCTGGGACAGGAGCAGCCAACGCGCGGACACATTCTCCTCGATGGCGCGCCGCTGGCCCCTGAATGCCAGCCCGACCGGGGCGTGGTGTTCCAGCGTTATTCGGTCTTTCCGCACATGACGGCGCTGCAGAACGTGCTGCTGGGTCTGGAGTGCGCCCGCGCCCCGATCACCGGCCGGCTGTATGGCCGCGCGCGCCACAGGGCGAAGGAAGAAGCGGCGGAGATGCTGAACGCCGTGGGGCTGGGGCATAATTTCAATATCTATCCGGCGCAGATGTCCGGGGGGATGCAGCAGCGCCTGGCCATCGCGCAGGCGCTGGTCAAGCATCCGCGCGTGCTGCTGCTCGACGAGCCGTTTGGCGCGCTCGATCCCGGCATCAGACTCGACATGCACGCGCTGGTCACCGATCTGTGGCGGCGGCACGGCCTGACCGTGCTGCTGGTCACCCACGATATCCAGGAAGCCTTCAAGCTGGGATCGCGCGTCCTTGCCTTTGACAAGCGCCGGCACGACCCCCATGCGCCGCACCGCTTTGGCGCCACGGCGGTCTATGACGTGATGCTGGACCGCAAGGACCGGGAATTGCTGCGGCAGAGTCTGCCGGAAACCCTGCCGCCGCCGCCGCCGCTTTCCGAATCCACGGCGCTGCCGGCCAGCCTTTGATCCGGCCTCATCTCAAAAGCGAGGCCCCGGCCGGAACCGGGGCCTCCTTCACAGCGGATAGCGACGATCAGAGCGCGCCCTCGGCGGCCATTTGCATATAGGTCGCGTTGAACCGCAGCTTGATATTATCCGTGTCGCCGAGCGTTTCCCCGCCGGGGAACTCGATGCCGATGGCGTCCACCGAAGCCGCGCCCGGCCCGAACAGGCCCTGCGAGAAGCTGAACTGCCGCACGCGGTCAGTATGGACGATCATGTCGGGACTCATGACATAGGCCGCCGCGTCGGCGGGATCGGCGTAGATATAGGTCGTGGCCAGCTGCGCCTTGTAACTTTCCGGCGTCGTGCCCGCGATGGCGGCGATGGCGGCGATGGCTTCTTCCGCGGCGTCCTCGCCGGCGGCGCCGGTCATGATCCCGATTACCTCGAACCAGGCGCCGGCCAGCGCCATGCCCAGCTCGGGATTGGCCTCCAGCGTCTCGGTCGAGATCGCTGTCATGTCCTGAATCTCATTGGGAATCTGCGAGCTGTCGAACACGCCCGTCGCGCCCGGCATGGCCAGGATTTCCGACAGCGGCGGGTTCCAGGTCACCACCGCCGTCACCGCCGGCGTCGTATAGGCGCTGATGATATCCGCATCGGATGTGTTGATCGTGACAACGTCGGCCAGCTCCAGCCCGTTCATCTCCAGTCCGCGCGCCAGCAAATAATGCGACACCGAGAACTCGACCAGATTGACGTTCTGACCCGCGATGTCGGCCATCGACGTCCCGTTCTTCAGGACGATGCCGTCATTGCCATTGGAATAGTCACCCATGATGAGCGACGTCGTATCCCGGCCCCCGGCCGCCGGGATGGTCAGCGCGTCCATATTGGTCAGGGTGACGCCGTCCAGCGTGCCGGCCGTGTACTGGTTGATCGACTCCACATAGTCGTTCACCTGAACCAGATTGATCTCGATGTCGTATTTGTCGGCCCATTTCTGGAGGATGCCGCTCTGCTCGGCATAGGGCCACGGCACCCAGCCGACATAGATCGACCAGCCGATATCAAACGTCTTCGCCGGCGTTCCCCCGGTGGTCTCGCCCGCATCGCACGCCGCCAGCGCGAGCGCGCCGATCAGGGCGCCGCCGCGCAATGTTTTCCAGATGCCCGTCATCAATGTCCCCTCTTCATAGTCCGATATGTTCATGGTCCGATCGTGCGAGCCCGAATCACCCCGGGGCCCGTTTGCTGGTCCGGGCCTCGCGTCCGAAGGACGAGAGCGGACACGCCTCCTGTGGCATTGCGATGTCGCCGCGTTGCGCGCGGTCTTTGAGATAGCGGAAGGTCTGGATCGTCCGGGCGTAGAGATGATCGCCGCAAACGATCCCTGGCGCCGTTTCGCCCGCGCCCGGCGGCCGGATCGCCGCGTCGTAATCCAGCGCGAAGAAGAACGGGAAGGAATAGCGTTCCTCCGCCACCTTGCGAACGCGGTGCGATGTGGCCACGAACGCTCCGCCCGACCAGTATTCCATCATGTCGCCAATATTGACGACCAGCGCACCGTCGACCGGCGGCGCGTCGATCCATTCGCCCGCGGCGTTCATCACCTCAAGCCCCGGCGAGGTGGCCAGCAGCATGGTGAAGATCTCATAATCGGTATGGGAGCCGATGCCCTGCGCGTCACGCGCATCGGGATTGAACGGATAATGAATCAGGCGCAACTGGCTGGGCGGCGTGGTGACCAGATGGTCGAGCGCGTCGGCGCGCTGACCCAGCGCCATGCAAAAGCCGTGCAGCAGGCGCCGGCCGAGCGCGAAGACGGCGGCGTAATAGGCCATCACGTCCTCGCGGAAACCGGGCAGGTCCGGCCACTGATTGGGGCCCAGCATCGGACAGCGCGCCAGCAGCTCCGCCTGCGGGATGTCGAGCGACAGATCGAACGCCTCCTTGCGATCGTCCTTGGAGGCCGCGTCGGCAAACAGCTCCTCGCCCTCGGGCACATAGCCGCGATGATTGTCCGAATGGCCGATATAGACGCGCATCTTCTCGGCGTGCGGCAGGGCGAAGAAACTCCGCGCGGCAGCACGCAGCCGGGCAATCAGCGCCGGCGCGATACCGTGCCCGGAAACATGGAGAAAGCCGACCTCGCTGGCCGCGTCACGCAACTGCACCACCGCCGCCTGTTCGGCGGCCGGATCGCCGCCGCCCAACGCCGAGATATCGACCACCGGAACGCTGCGGAACGGCGCGGCGGCCTTCAGCCGATGCACAGAGGCTGTCGGAGCGGCTATCGGGGCGGCGACATGCGGCTTCGGGGCAAAGACGCCGGCGACTTCTTGCGTCTCCAACGTGCGCGGTGTGGGCAGGCCGCGCGCTTCCATATCCATCACGCGCAGCGCGCCCTCGCCGCACCACCGGACGCCCGGGCCGAGCAGCAATGCGCCGACGCGCCAGGGCAAGGTCGAGCGCGCGATGCACCAGCCCTCGGCCGTGATCGCGCCCAGCGAGATTTCGCAATCGACCAGCGCGCGTGCGGTTTCGCTATCGGCGTCCCGCACCAGATCGGCCAGCGTCCCGCCAGGCGGGAGCGCCATGGCCCGGTCGCGAGCATAGAGAAAATGCCGGCCCCATTGCACCAGAAAGACGGCGCGGCCGTCCTCCATGCTGGAAAACCGCGCGCCGGCGCACGGCGCCGTGTCCGGTTCCGGCGGCCGCTGCCAGTATTCGACATAGGAGTCTTCGATCCCGCGCTCGATCAGCAGGTCGCCCTCACGGCCCAGCCGGCCGCGATCGCGCCGCGCGCCGGGCGGCTGAAAATCCAGCATCCGCACCCACTCAGCCGTATCGCCATCCAGCATGAAACGGCCGGCGAATCCCCCCTGCCCGGCCAGCGCGCGCGCCTCGCCGGGCGAAAGCTCGGCAAGACAGCTTGCCTGCACGCGGGCCTGCACGCCGACGCCCTGCCGCAGATCGCCGAACAGGCCGCCCGGCCCCTGGAGCCAGGCGGCAAAATCATGCGCGTTGACGGGCGCGTCCGGCCGCGCGATCAGCAGACGCCGCCACAGGCCCTGACAGGCGCCGGGCGCGTCCATATGGGCCGTATCGGTGCGGGCTGGCGCCGCTTCATGCTGCATTGCAACAGAATGCAGCTGCGCTATTCATATGCCTAGCCGCTCTTTTTTGATGAATGTCATAGATGAAATCTATGACATGTCTCTGGATTTGGAGGGCCTTAGATCTGGCGGGCGCGCAGCCGGCGGCGGATTTCGTCCAGAAACAACTGGGTCGCCGTGTCGCGTGAGGGCTCGGCGCGGGAGATCAGGAAAATCTCATAGGCGGGCTGCCGGTCCTCGGGCAGGAGCGGCCAGAGCTTGCCGGTCCCGACCGCCGCCTCCGCGGCGCCGGTGGGCAGAAAGCCGATTCCGACATTGAGCAGGATCAGCCGCAAGGCTTCGTGAATGTCCTCGGCCTGGCCGGCTGGCTCCGCCCCCAGACCGTAGCGCAGCCGCAACCGCGTCACCGTCTCCGGCTCGTCGGCCCCGGTGAGGACGAAGCCTTCGCGCGTCAGCATGTCCGGCCGCGCGATCTTCCGGCCATAGAGCGGATGCGTCCGGGAGCAATAAAGCTGCTGATGCTCCACGAAGATCGGCTCATAGTTCAGACCTGCGCTGACATGGCTGTCATAGCCGATGCCCAGCTCGACCTCGCCACGCTCCAGCGCTTCCAGAACCCCGCGCCAGGCCGAAACCCGCAATTCAATGGCGATGCTGGGGTGACGACCGTGAAAAGAGGCGATCGCCTCGTCGAACTCCGAACAGACAATTGAGGAGATGATCTGGATGCGGACGCTGCCCGAGACGCGCTTCATCGCCTGCGCGACCTGGTGCGGAACCATGCGGACAGATTCAAACATGTCCTCACACAGCGTGTGCAGCGCGTCCCCGGCCGGGGTGACGGTGATCCCGGATTTCGAGCGCTCGCAGAGCTGGACGCCAAGCTGATCTTCCAGCCGTTTCAACGCGGCGCTGACGCTCGGCTGCTGGCGGTTCAGGCGGCGCGCCGCCGCGCCAATGCCGCCGGCGCGGACAATCTCAAGGAACAGCTTCAGCAGGTTCCAGTCGATATTCCGCGCGAAATTCCGGTCGATGCGAACGGGCGGCCTCCAACATGGCCGGTCAGGGCATGGCAGGAAGGCGCATTCTTATCACCCCGGCTCGGAACGGGAAATAATCTTCCGGGCGCGCCAGAAAAGCGCCTCGCGGCGGCGGGCATAGCCGTAAGCCATTTGACGTATGGGCTGGCGCGCGACGCCATTGATATTCAGCTTTTCTGAAAACTTCATACTGGCTGGTCCGGCCTTCACCGGACCGGCAAGAGCGGAGTCTGCGCGCTGATGTTCGAGACTGTCCTGATCGCCAATCGCGGCGAGATCGCCGCGCGGATTGCGCGCACACTGCGAACGATGGGAGTCCGCAGCGTCGCCATCTATTCCGATCCCGATCACGACAGTCCACATGTCAGCCTGGCCGACGCAGCCGTGCGCCTGCCTGGCGCCAGCGCGGCGGACACCTATCTGCGCGGCGATCTCATTATCGCGGCGGCGAAGGCGGAAGGCGCGGAAGCGATCATCCCCGGCTATGGCTTTCTGGCCGAAAACGCCGGCTTCGCGGAAGACTGCGCGGCGGCGGGCATCGTCTTTATCGGCCCGTCGCCCGATCAGATCCGGCGGTTTGGCCTGAAGCATACCTCGCGCGAAATCGCAGAGGCCGCGGGCGTGCCACTCGTGCCCGGCACTGGCTTGCTGGGCGGGCTGGAGGAGGCGCTTACCGCCGCCGAACAATTATCCTATCCCGTGATGCTGAAATCCACGGCTGGCGGCGGCGGCATCGGGCTGACGCGTTGCGCTGACCCGGCGCAACTCGCCACAGCGTTCGAGAGCGTGCAGCGGCTGGCGCAGAATTTTTTCAAGGACTCGGGCGTCTTTCTCGAACGCTGTATCGACGATGCGCGGCATGTCGAGGTTCAGATTTTCGGCGACGGGCGGGGCAATGTCGCCGCCCTGGGTGAACGTGACTGTTCCTTGCAGCGGCGCAACCAGAAAGTTGTAGAAGAAACCCCGGCGCCGGATCTGCCGGCTGCGACACGCGCGGCGATGATGGCGGCGGCCCAGCAACTGGGCGCGGCGGTGGGATACCAGTCCGCCGGCACGGTGGAATTCATCTATGACCGCGCGCGGGATGAATTCTATTTCCTCGAAGTGAACACACGCTTGCAGGTGGAGCACCCGGTCACCGAAGCCGTACTGGGCGTCGATCTGGTGGAATGGATGGTGCGCACGGCGGCGGGCGCGCCGCCGGATCTGTCCGCGATCCCAGAGCCGAAAGGCGCATCCATTGAGGTGCGCATCTATGCCGAGGATCCGGCGCACGATTTCCAGCCCTCGCCCGGCGTTCTGACCGAGGTCGTATTCCCGGACGATGCGCGGATCGACGGCTGGGTCGCCACCGGCACAGATGTTTCGCCCTATTACGACCCGATGCTGGCCAAGCTGATCGTGCATGGTGCGGACCGTGCGGAGGCGATTGCAAAACTGCGCGCAGCGCTGGCGGCCAGCCGCCTGTCCGGCATCGCCACCAATCTGGATTATCTGCGCGCAATTGCGGATTGGGATGCATTCGCCGGCGGCAAGGTCTCCACAAACGCGCTGTCGCGGCTGGATTATGCGCCCAACGCGGTCGAGGTGATCGCGCCCGGCCCCTATACGACGATCCAGGATTATCCCGGCCGTGTCGGCTATTGGAGCATCGGCGCGCCGCCATCGGGGCCGATGGACGATTACGCATTTCGGCTCGGCAACCGCATTGTGGGAAATTCGGAAAGCGCGGCCGGAATCGAATGCACGCTGTCCGGGCCGACATTGAAATTCCATTCCGGCTGCGTCATCGCACTGACGGGTGCGCACACGGAAGCAGAGCTGGATGGCGAACCGGTCGCATGGTGGACGCCAATCACGGTGAAAGCCGGGCAAATTCTTGAGATCGGCAAGGCGCAGAGCGGGTGCCGCACCTATATCGCGGTGTCGGGCGGGTTCGATGTGCCGCTGTATCTCGGCAGCCGCTCTACTTTTGTGCTGGGCCAGTTCGGCGGACATGCCGGACGCACGCTGCGCCCCGGCGACATGCTGCCGCTGGCCGCGCGAGCGGATGATGCGCCAGAGCCCGCGCCGGCGCCGGGTGCGCTGATCCCCGAATACGGGAATGTATGGGAGGTTGGCGTTCTGTATGGCCCGCACGGCGCGCCGGACTTTTTCACCGATGACGCCATCGAGATGTTTTTCAGCACGGCATGGGAGGTGCACTACAATTCCAACCGTCTGGGAATGCGCCTGATCGGGCCAAAGCCGGCATGGGCGCGCAGCGACGGCGGCGAGGCAGGCCTGCACCCCTCCAATATTCACGACTGCGAATACGCCATCGGTTCGATCAATTTCACCGGCGACATGCCGGTGATCCTGACGCGCGATGGGCCAAGCCTTGGCGGTTTTGTCTGTCCGGCCACCATCGTGAAGGCGGAGCTTTGGAAGATCGGTCAGGCCAAACCCGGCGACCGCATCTATTTCCGGCCCATGCGCTTTGACGATGCGCTGGCGCTGGAAAAGGCGCAGGACGCGGCCATCGCCGCGCTGGCGCCGCTTGAGGCCCTGCCCCCCGTAGCGGCGCCGGACATGGCGCCAAAGGATACGGTTTCGGCCTGCGTGCTGGCGGCGTTGCCGCCCGATGGCGCGCGCCCGGCGGTGGCCTACCGCCAGGCCGGTGACCGCTACATCCTGCTGGAATACGGGCCGAATGAGCTGGACTTGCGCTATCGCTTCCGGGTCCACGCGCTGATGGAGGAGCTGAAAGCCAATCCTGTTCCGGGCATTCTGGAACTGTCGCCCGGCGTGCGCTCGCTACAGATTAATTTCGACAGCCGCGTAATCCATCAGCGGGATTTACTGGCTGCGCTGCTGCGCGCCGAAACGCGGTTACCGCCGGCGGAAACGATGAAGGTGAACACCCGCGTCGTGCACCTGCCCATGACGTTCGAGGATTCGGCGACGCTGGGCGCGGTGCAACGCTATGCCGAGACCGTGCGCGCCGAGGCGCCGTGGTTGCCGAACAATGTCGATTTCATCCAGCGCATCAACGGCCTCGAAAGCCGGGACGAGGTGCGCGATATCGTGTTTCAGACCAGCTATATGGTGCTGGGGCTGGGCGACGTCTATTTGGGCGCGCCATGCGCCGCGCCGGTCGATCCGCGTCACCGCCTGCTGACATCGAAATACAATCCGGCGCGCACCTTCACCGCCGAAGGCACGGTAGGCATTGGCGGGGTCTATATGTGCATCTATGGCATGGACAGTCCGGGCGGCTATCAGCTTGTCGGCCGCACATTGCCGATCTGGAACAAGTTTCTGAAGAATCCGGTATTCGCACCGGGCGAGCCGTGGTTGCTGCGCTTTTTCGACCAGGTCCGCTTCTATCCGGTGGATGAAGACGAGCTGACCCGGCTGCGCGAGGATTTCCGCGAAGGCCGCACGAGCGTGCGCATTGAGGAAGAGGTGTTCGATCTGGGAGACTATCTCGCTTTCCTGGAGCGGGAAGCGGACAGCATCGCTGAATTCAAGGCGCGCCAGCAAGCGGCATTCACGCTGGAAGTGGCGCGCTGGCAAGAGGATTCCGCCCTGGCCGCCATCGCCGAGGAGACTTCCGCGCCGGTGGAGGATATGGATGGCCACGCTGTGGAATCCGAAATCCACGGCAGTGTGTGGAAAATCCTGGTGCAGGAAGGCCAGACAGTGGAGGCGGGCGAAACGGTGGTGATTCTTGAAGCAATGAAGACGGAATTTTCCATCGTCGCGCCGGTCGCCGGTGCGGTGCGCGCCCTCTATTGCCGGCAAGGCCGCGCGGTGGCGACCGGCGACCGCTTGCTGGTCATCGAGGCATGAACGACTCTTCGGCGATGACAATGCTCCCTGATTTTCCCGGCATCGCCGCGCTGCATGATGCCTACGCGGCAGGCATGAGACCGGATGCAATCATCGCCGGCGTCTATCGCCGTATCGCGGCGGTGGACGATTCCGGCATTTTCATCACCCTGTTGCCGGAAGACGCGGCGCTGGCGGCGGCGCGCGCGCTCGGCCCGTTCGATCCACAGGCCAAGCCGCTATGGGGCGTACCCTTCGCGGTGAAGGACAATATCGATATCGCCGGTCTTCCCACCACCGCCGCCTGTCCCGGATTCGCCTATACGCCCGATACAAGCGCGCTCGCCGTGCGCCACCTGCTGGACGCCGGCGCGATCCTGATCGGCAAGACCAATCTGGACCAGTTCGCCACGGGCCTTGTCGGCGTTCGCACGCCATATCCTGTTCCGCGCAATGCGTTTGATCCCGCCATCGTTCCCGGCGGCTCCAGCAGCGGCTCGGCCGTCGCCGTGGCGCATGGTCTGGTCACATTCGCGCTGGGCACCGATACGGCGGGATCGGGCCGGATTCCCGCCGGACTGAACAATGTCGTCGGGCTGAAGCCGTCGCTCGGCGCCGTGTCGTCGCATGGCATGATCCCGGCGTGCCGCACGCTCGACACGATCTCGGTCTTCGCCGGAACCGTAGCCGACGCGGACGCCGTATTCCGCGTCATATCCGGCTATGATCCCGCCGATCCCTGGTCACGCCGCCGGCCGGTCGAGATGATGGGCGCCCTGCCGCCCGACCTGAGAGTCGGCGCGCCGGACGCCGCCAGCCGGCGCTTCGCCGGCGACGCACTGTCAGAGGCGGCGTTCGATGCGGCGCGGGCGGATCTGTCTTCGGTTCTGGATGGCGCGGCGTCAAAACAGGTGGACATGGCGCCGTTGTTCGAGACGGCGCAGCTTCTCTATAGCGGCCCCTGGGTCGCCGAACGCTACGAAGCCTTGCGGCCACTGATGGAACAGACGCCGGAGATGCTGCATCCGGTCACGCGCGCCATCGTCGAAAGCGCGGCGAAGTTCAGCGCCGCCGACGCCTTTGCCGGACTCTACAGGCTGGCGGAGCTTCGCCGGGCCGCCGAGGCGATCTGGACAGACATCGACGTCCTGATCGTGCCGACCTGTCCGCGTCCGCGCACGCTGGCTGATCTGGAGAACGATCCTATCGGGCCGAACAGCGAGCTTGGAACCTATACGAATTTCGTGAACCTGCTCGATCTGTGCGCGCTGGCGGTTCCGGGCCGGTTCCGCGCCGACGGCTTTCCCTCCGGCGTCACGCTGATCGCCCCGGCGGGGCGCGATGGTCTGCTGGTGGCGCTGGGTGATCGTCTCCACGCCGCCGCCGGATTGAATATCGGTAAAAGCGATACGCCTGTCCCGGCCGCCAAGGACGCATCGTCATCCGCCGCGCCGGGAGAGATCGAACTGGTTGTTGTCGGGGCGCATCTGTCCGGAATGCCCCTGAATCATGAGCTGACAAGCCGCAACGCCCGGTTTCTGCGCACGGTCCCGACCGCGCCGGACTACCGGCTCTATGCGCTCCAGGGCGGGCCGCCGTTCCGCCCCGGCCTGATGCGCGTCGCGCCGGGTGAAGGCGCGCAGATCGCGACCGAGGTCTGGGCTATCTCGCCGGAAGGCTTTGGCACGTTTGTCACTGGCATCCCGGCGCCGCTCGGCATCGGCACGACCACGCTGTCGGATGGAACCACGCCAAAAGGCTTCATCGTCGAGGCCGAAGGCGTGAAGGGCGCAACCGACATTTCGCATTTCGGCGGCTGGCGCGCCTATATTAAGAGCATCAGCCCCTAGCAATGGCGATGCGGTGCGGCGTGCGGCGCGGAAATATCGTGATGGTTCCGGCGGAATAATTGGGTCGGCCTTCAACAAGAATTCGCGCGGCTTATCCCGGCGCGCCTGTGAGACAGCGCACGGCCGTCATCGCGGCGGCGGTTCGGTTATCGACGCCGAGCTTGGCGTAAATCTGCTCCAGATGCTTGTTCACGGTCCGCGGGCTGCAATCCAGAATCGTCGCAATGTCGCGGTTCGATTTGCCCTGCGCGGTCCATAGCAGCACCTCCGACTCGCGCGCTGTAAGGCCGAGCGTACGCTGAAGACGCTGCGCGTCGCTGGGTGAGTCCGCATCGCTCAGACGAAACAGATATTCTCCCGGGGCCCCAGCCCCGATAAAGGTCGCCGCCACCTTTCCTTCCTGCGTCGAGACAATCTCCGCCTCGCCCGCGCCGCGCGCCAGCACGCCGGCCAGCCGGCGCCCGGCCGCGCCGCGCCATTGCGGCGTGTCGCCGCCGGTCCGGCGCAGCGCGCGGGTCAGCATGTCGGAGCCTTGCGGCGTCATCCAGACGATCCGTCCGGAGCTGTCCGCCGCCGCCAGCGGCGGAC
>JBJHDH010000021.1:0-56572 GCA_050486445.1 Euryhalocaulis sp. | reverse complement strand
GCGATGGACTGCGCCTGCAACCGCACCCAGTTATTGGCCGGAGCGCCGGTGATGTAGCCATCGAACGTGTCCGGGAAGAGCTGGGCCTCTTTCAGGCCCTGCTTGCCGCCGGACGAACAGCCGTTCCAGTAGGAGAACCGCGGGTCTTCGCCGTAATGCATCGCGCTCAGCGACCGGGACGTCACCGCGGTTTCGTGAACGGCGCGCCAGGCGAAATCGACCAGCCATTCGGGATGCTCGAATGCGAATGTGCCGCGCCCGCCTTCATGCCCGGTATCGGTCGAGGCGACAGCGTAGCCGCGGTTCAGCGGGTCGACCATCGCGGCATACGAGATCGCGCCGCTCCACGCGCCGTTGCCGACCATCATGAACTTGCCGTTCCAGTCTTCCGGCATCCACACTTCCATCTTGATGTTGGACGCGCCGCTGGGGTCGAGCGTGGCCGCGACGCGGCAGAAGCCCGGCAGGTCGAACGAGGCGGGACCGAAGCCGCCGCCGCCGCCCGGCGGCGTGAAGGCGCCCGGCGCGCGTTGCTCGGCCAGTGTGATGTCCGCGCCCGGAAGCATCGCATCGGCAAGGGCCGCGCAGGACATCGGCGCGGCTTCTGCCATTGCCGGGGCTTCCGCCGTCGCCGACGATTGCTCGCCGGAACAGGCGGCGGCGAGCGCGAGCAGGCCGGCGCTTCTCAGAACAGCTTTCATATCCGGTCCTCCCACTTTCTTTCTATTCTCCCTTCGTTTCCCCGCCGCCCTCTTCCGCCCCCGCCGACCGGCGGAGCGCAGGCTCAGAGCGGCAATCCCACGTAATTTTCCGCGAGCACGGTCTGGGCCGCGCGCGAGGTGAAAATCTGCCGCAGCTCGGCGAGCTGCATTTTCCGGTCGAATGCGTCCATGTGCGGAAAGCGGTGGGTCAGCATGGTGAACTGCCACGAAAACCGCTCCGCGCCCCAGACGCGCGCCAGCGCCCGGGCGGGATAGGAATCCAGCCCCGCCTCCGACCCGTCGCGATAGAACTGCTCCAGCCCCTCGGCGAGATAGATGACGTCGGAAACCGCCAGATTGAGCCCCTTGGCCCCGGTGGGCGGCACGATATGGGCCGCGTCCCCGGCCAGGAACAGCCGCCCCCAGCGCATGGTCTCGCACACAAAACTGCGCAGAGGCGCGATGCTCTTCTCAAAGGACGGGCCGCGCGTCACCTGCGGGCCGGCGACGGGGCCAAGGCGCAGCGTCACCTCGTCCCAGAACCGCTCGTCGGGCCAATCTTCGGTTTTTTCCTCCAGCGTGCACTGGATGTAATAGCGGCTGCGCGTGGGCGAGCGCATCGAGGCCAGTGCAAACCCGTTTTCGTGATTGGCGTAGACCAGCTCTTCATCACAGGGCGGCACGTCGGCGAGAATACCGAGCCAGCCAAACGGATAGACGCGCTCGTAGGTCTGCTGCGATTCCGCCGGAATGCTGGCGCGGCTGACGCCATGATAGCCGTCGGCGCCGACCACGAAGTCGCAGTCCAGGCGCCGCTCTTCCCCCTGCTGCGTCCATGTCACGACGGGCGCATCGGTATCCAGGCCGTGCAGCGCGACGGATTCGGCCTCGTAGATGATGTTGAGGCCACGCGCATCGGCGGCGGCGCCCAGATCCTTCATCACCTCGGACTGGCCATAGACCATGATGCCGGCGCCGCCGGTCAGCGCGGCCAGGTCGATGCGGTGCATCCCGTCCTCGACCGCCAGATTGACTCCGGCATGGGGCAGGCCCTCGGCGCGCATCCGCGCGCCAATGCCCAGCCGCTCCATCAGATCGACGGTCACCTGTTCCAGCACGCCGGCGCGCACGCGCTGCTCGACATAGTCGCGGGCGTGTTTTTCCAGCACCACCGCGTCCACGCCCGCGCGCGCCAGCAAATGCGCCAAAAACAGGCCGGCCGGGCCGGCGCCGATAATTGCAATCCGGGTCCGCATGTTTTGTCCGTCAGCGTCCGCTCCCAGGCCCGGAGCCTAGTCGCCCGGCGGAAACGCAGAAATGGACAGGGCGGCGGAAAACTTGCACTTTTTGTCGGCTGAAGGACGATCCGGCGCGGCGGCGACCATGGCCAAACCCTATGAAATAAATACATTTTTCCTGTATGGAGAGCCGCCCCGCCCGGCCGGGGAACGGTTCGCACATTTGGAATTTGTGGACGCGCGCTCCCGTCCCGCCAACTGGGTGATCCGGCCGCACGCCCATGCCGACCTGCACCATGTCTTTGAAATGTTCGCCGGCGGCGGGGTGATCCATGCCGATGGCGCGCGGGTGGAATTCGCCGCGCCGCAGGTCATCGTCGCGCCGGCGGGCGCGGTGCACGGCTTTGACTGGCTGGCCGAGACCAATGGCCGGATTCTGACCTTTTCCGATACGTTTTTCCGCATGATCGCCCAGCGCGAGCCGGCTTTGCTGCGGCTGCTGACCGGCGGGGTGTGGGCCGCGCCGCTGCGCGATAACGGCCTGGCCGGCGCGATGACGGCGCTGGGGCGCGAACTGTCCTGGCAGGCGGTCGGGCACGACGCGATGGTGGAGGCGCATCTGTCCATCGCTCTGGTCGAGGCGCTGCGCGTGCGCACCACCGCCGAACGCGAGTCGCATGCGCCGCCGGGGCCGCAGGCGCTGCTGGTCGCGCGCTACCGGCAATTGATCGAGGATCATTTCCGCGCGCATCCCTCGCCGGAATGGTGCGCGGCGCAGCTCGGGGTCAGCGCCGGACGGCTGCGCGCCGCGTGCCGCGCGGTGGCGGGCGCCTCGCCCGGACGGATGCTGCAAAACCGGCTGGCGCTCGAAGCGCAGCGCGCCATGCGCTATTCCGACATGAGCATCGGCGAGATCGCGCACGCGCTCGGCTTTTCCGACCCCGCCTATTTTTCCCGATTCTTTTCGCGCGAATGCGGCGCCGCGCCGCGCGACTTCCGCGCGGGGGCCAATCAGGCGGAGTCCGGGCCGGACGGAAAGAGGATCGCGCCGTAGTCCATCGCGCCATGCATTACATGAAGGATGACAATGCTTTCCGCTTCGACGCGATAGAAGATCAGATAATTGCCATGCACGCGGCGGCGAACGCCGCGCTCTTCATAGCCGGGCGTAAGGGGAAAACCCTGGGGCGTGTACGCCAGATCGAGGCATTTGGCGCGCAGTTCCTGAATGAAGGTGATCGCGCGGCGCGGGTTGTCCCGCGCGATATAGTCGCCGATCTGCTCCAGATCGCGCGCCGCCTCAACCGTGATGCGGACGATCATTCGGGCGTGCTGGCCATCGCCCGGTATCTGGCTTCAAGCCGGTCAAAAACCTGTTCCGCCGCCGTCGTCCGGCCGGCCTCGGCGTCGGCAAGCCCGCGCGCAATCGAGGCGTCGAGCGCGGCCAGCCTGGCTTCCCGGTCCTGAATCAGCCGGACGCCCTCGCGCAGAACCTCGCTCTTGGAATTATAGCGCCCCGTCTCGACGAGCTTGCCGACAAAGGCTTCGAGCTGTTTTCCCAGATCGGCGCTAATCATGACGGTCTCTCTTGTTTTATGACGACAGCCCGACAGGCGCCGTTATCAACTGTTATCAAATCCTGGCCTGCCCGCCAATATGCGCCGCTCACGCCGCGGTAAAGCCGGCGTCGATCATGTGGGCGGAGCCGGTGATCCCGGCGGCTTCATCGGAGAGGAGGAAGGCGCAGAGCGCCGCCACCTCCTCCCCCGTGGGGCAGCGGCCAAGCGCATGGCGCGCGTCCAGCATCGCCCAGATATCGTCGGTGACGCCGAGCGAATCCGTCAGCGGCGTGCGCACATAGGTCGGCGCCACGGCGTTGATGCGAATATTCTGTGCGCCGTATTCAAGCGCCGCGCTTTTGGTCAGGCCGATCACGCCATGCTTGCTGGCGGCGTAGGCCGCCGTGCCGTCCTGCCCCACCACGCCGCAGATCGAGGCCATGTTGACGATGGCGCCGCCGCCGCGCTCCACGAGATGCGGCAGTTCTGCCCGCATGGCGTGGAACACGCCGTTGAGATTGACGTCGATGGTGCGGCGCCACGCCTCCAGCGGATAGTCGGCGACCGGCAAACGCGGCCCGCCAACGCCGGCGATATTGGCCGCGCCATCCAGCCCGCCATGCAGGCGCACGGCGGCGTCCACGGCCTGCATCGTCGCTTCCGCGTCGCTGACATCGGCGATGTGCGCGCTGGCGCCGGTTTCCCCGGCGATGCGGCGCGCGGCGTCCTCATCCAGGTCGAGAATGGCGACGCGCGCGCCCTCACCTGTCAGGCGGCGCACCAGCGCCGCGCCCAGCCCGCTGGCCCCGCCGGTGACGATGATGCTCTTGCCCTGGAA
Source organism: Euryhalocaulis sp. (assembly GCA_050486445.1). Taxonomy (GTDB): domain Bacteria; phylum Pseudomonadota; class Alphaproteobacteria; order Caulobacterales; family Maricaulaceae; genus Euryhalocaulis. Next base: position 52,236 of record JBJHDH010000021.1, on the reverse strand, counting down.
CCGCGCCATCGCCTTCCCCCGAACAGCCCGAAGGAGCCTCTCCCGGATCGGCGCGGCGTTCAATCGGCAATGCGCGGGAGGATATGCGGCTCAGGTCACAGGCTCGGCGGCGATGACATAATCGTATCCGGCGCGCAGCCCGTCCTCCGCCTCGCACAGCGCAAGCGCCTCTGCGCGCATGGTCTCCGCATGGGATTCCAGCGCGGCGGCCAGCGCCCGGTCCGCAAGCTTTGGCAGGCGGCGCAGCCCCATATTGATCTGGCTGTTGATCCATTTCGCCTTGTAGCGATTGGCGAAGCGCTCGGCGGCGAGCACGCGGAACCCCGCCGCGCGCATCTGGTTGATCGCCCATTCGGCCGGATATTCGCGATAGGGCGTTTCGTCAGCCAGCAGCAGGCAGCAATCGCGAAACCGGCCGATGGCGCGCGCTGTCTTCTCCGCCCCGGTCTGCGCAGGCCCGACAATATAGGGATCAAGACCCACCATATAGAGCCGCCCGCCCACATGCGGCCGCAGGCGCGCGAAAAGCTGTTCCTGAAAATACGGACCGAAGCCTTCGACCGCGCCCAGCAGATAGTCCGCCAGCACTGTGTCATAGACCTCGCCGCGCAGCAGGGTCTCATCCATCCAGTTGCCGACGATCAGCCTGTCCTGCGGACGAATGCGGTCCTCCAGCGAGGCGCGCACCTGATCGGCATGCGCCCGCGCGCCGGTAATCGCGGTCCAGCGTTCGGTCGGCAGAGCCGATATCCATTGGCTGGAATTCACGCCCGTGCCGGCGTCCAGCAGCGCGCCCCAGGGCCGCGACCCCTGCACGGTTTCGATGAAGGTGAACAGGTCTGAGGGCATCGGCTCTGAAGGGTCCGTGGCTGAGCATAAACGGCCATTTTTAGAGCGAGACTCGATCAAACCGGGTCACGCTCTACACTTTGAGGACGGGCAAATTCATCCGTCCGAATTGAATCTGTGATTGGGCCCGAACGGATTTTACCCTGGGCGCGGGCTTGCGATGCGAGATGATATAACATAACAAATCTGGAAAATAACCCGTGCCGCAAGGGGGATCTCCGCACATGCACATCAACAGAAAACTGCTTCTCGCCGCCTCGGCCTTTCCGGCGCTGACCGCCGGCGCCGCGAACGCCCAGCAGGCCGACCTGACAGAGCCCGCCCGCATCGACCGCATCGTGGTGACCGGCAATCCGTTCCACCGGCCAGGTGACGAAATCGCCTCGCATGTCGCCATTCTGGCGGGAGACGAACTGATCCATCGCCGTGAAGGCACGCTGGGCGATACGCTGAACAGCATTCCGGGCGTACATTCCGATACGTTCGGCGCCGGGGCCAGCCGCCCGGTCATCCGTGGACAGATCGCCCCCCGGGTGCAGGTGCTGAGCGATGGCGCAGCCATTATGGACGCCTCCCAGGTCTCGCCCGACCACGCGATCACCACCGAGCCTCTGCTGCTGGAGCGGATCGAAATCCTGCGCGGACCGAGCGCGCTGATCTATGGCGGGGCGGCCATTGGCGGCGCGGTGAACCTGATCGACCGCAGGATTCCCACCTATTATCCCGAAGGCGGCGCCGAAGGCGTGGTGGAGGTTCGCGGCGGAACCGCCGACGACGAACGGGCGGGCGTGATCGGCCTGACGATGGGCCTGCCCGGCTCGCTGGTGCTGCGCGCCGAGGCGGCCGGACGCCAGACCAATGATTACAAGGTTCCGCATTTTGCGACGCGGCGCGTGCCCGGCACGTTCAACACGATGAACAGCGGCGCGGTCGGCCTCTCCTGGGTCGGATCGCGCGGCTATATCGGCGCGTCCTATTCCGCCCAGAACGGCGCCTATGGCGTACCCGGCCACAACCACGCCTATGAAGACTGCCACCCGCACGGCTCAAGCCTGCATTGCGGCAGCCACGATCATGATGACGACGACCATGACCATGACCATGACCACGATCACGATGACGATCATGGCCACGGTCACGCCCCCAAGCGCGCCACGGGCGTGCCGATTGTCGATCTGGCCAGCGAGCGGGTTGATATTCGCGGCGAAATTCTCAATCCGTTCGGCGGGGTCGAGGCGATCCGCTTCCGCGGCGGCTATACCGATTATCACCATCACGAAATCGAGCATGGCGATGTGGAGAGCACCTTCGCCAATAAAGGCTTCGACAGCCGGCTGGAAATCCAGCACGCGCCCATCGGCGGCTTTCATGGGGTGATCGGCGCACAAATCATGCGCAGCGATTTCGAAGCCTTCACCGATACGCGCCACATCCTGCCGGAAAGCCGGACGAACAATTACGCCGCCTTCCTGTTCGAGGAAATCACATTCGGCGATATCCGGCTGGAAGGCGCGGCGCGGGCGGAATGGCAGGACGCAAAAGCCGATGGCCGCCCGGATACGAGCCACAAGCCGTTCTCTGTCTCCGGCGCGGCGATCTGGAGCTTCATGCCCGGCTGGTCGGCGGCGCTGTCGCTGTCGCGCTCGCAGCGGGCGCCGAGCGCGCAGGAGCTGTATGTGCGCGGCATCCATCTGGCCAGCAACACTTACGAAATCGGCGATGCGACGCTGGGCAAGGAGACGGCCAGCGCCGTGGAGCTGACCCTGCGCAAGACGATGGGGGCCACAACCTTCAGCGCCAGCGCGTATCACTATGACTATGACGGCTATATCTATGCGCGGACGCTGGACCAGTTCGAGGTCTTCCGCCTGATCCAGTACAGCCAGGCCGACGCCCGATTTACGGGAATCGAGGGTGAGATACGTCATCAGTTAGGGATGGTTGGATTAACGGGCTTTGGCGACTATGTGCGCGGCAAACTCACGGGAGGCGCTGGAAATCTGCCGCGCATCCCGGCCGCGCGGCTCGGCGCGCGCGCCGATGTCGCCTATGGTCCGTTCTTCGGCGAGATCGAGTATTATCGTACTTTCAGACAGGACGATATCGCGGCGTTCGAGACCGTCACCCCCGGCTACGACATGGTGAACCTGACATTGTCCTACGAGCTTGGCGTTGGCCCCGCATCCACGCAGGTTTTCCTGCGCGGGACCAATCTGCTTGACAAAGAAGCGCTCAATCACGCCTCGTTCCTGACCAATGTCGCTCCATTGCGCGGCCGGAATTTCGTATTGGGCTTGCGCGCCGCATTCTGACCGGGGGCCCCTCCCCCTATAAAGGGGCCCGGGAGCGTGACGCGCGCGGAATGGAGGAACACGTATGCACCATTTTCTTCGCGCGTCCGCTCTGGGGACTGTTCTTGTAGCGGCGGCTTCGGCCGCCGCCTTCGCCCAGGAGCAGGCCGCTGAACAGGGGGCGCCCCCGGCCCCCCGGGTTCCGGGCTATCTGGGCGAAGCGGCGCCCGCCGCCGCGGCCTTCCTGCCGCCGCCGCCTGACATGGACTCCACAACACACGCGGCGGAGATGGAAATTTTCCGCGAGACCCGCGCATTGCAGGGCACGCCGCGCTGGGACATGGCGGAAAACGATGTCGCCGCCGACTCGGCCAGCATGTTCGCCTCGTTCGCCTGTGCGCTGGGCGCGGAAATCGACCCGGAACAGGCGCCGGCCATGGATATGCTGATCCGCCGCGCGATGGCCGATGTCTCGCCGCTGATCGGCTCGCAAAAAGACCTTTACGCCAAGCCCCGCCCCTTCGCGGTGGAAGACCTGCCGGCCTGCCTGCCGGACTATTCGGAACGGCTGCGCGACAACGGCGCCTATCCTTCCGGCCACACCGCCGTGGGCTGGACCTGGGCGCTGGCGCTGGCGGCCGTGGCGCCGGACCGCGCGGGCGAGATTATCGGCCGTGGCCGCGCCTATGGCGAAAGCCGCGTAGTGTGCGGGGTGCATTATCCGACCGACGTTCTTGGCGGCCAGACGCTGGCCCTGGCGGTGTTCGCGGCGCTGCAATCCAATCCGGACTATATCGCCGGCCGGGAAGCGGCGCAGGCGGAGATGGACGCGCTGCGCGCCGCCGCGCCCGCGCCGGACGCCGCTGTCTGCGCGGCTGAGGCGGAGATGGTGCGCCAGACGCCCTGGTAGAACCGGGCGCATAGTAGGAACTTATCGCTCCGCCTCATCAGCTTCGTCGAGGCAGAGCACGCTACGGACGATCCCCATGTCTTCGATGGGCGGAGAGCGGTGGACGGCGGCATGGGCGCCGGCGCCGCGCCGGCCCTTGAACAGGCCGAGCGCGAAACGCGGCATGGTGTGGAGCGGGCCGCGATAGTCTGTTTGCTCATCAAGCGCCTGCGCCGCGTCCGGCGCGCCGACATACTGGCTGCCGGGGCCGATATAGGTGCATAGCGCGCGCACGCGCACATTGTCCTGATGAAACCGGGCGCAGCCATTATCCGCGACCCGGTCCAGCCGCACTCTGACAAAGGCGGACTCTGTGAACCGGCCAAACCAGGATGCAAGCGCGGCGACATCCTCTTGCCAGAGCCGCGCGCCAACGCTGCCGGGAATTTCGCCGAAGGCGCGGCCGATAGCCGCCAGCGGATCAGCCGCGCATACAATGACCGCGCCCTCGGGAATCCGGTGGTCCGGCAAAGCATCCAGCCAGGATTCGAGGGTGGACGGCGCGCGGCGCGGCCAGATGCGATGGCTCGCCGCCTGCGCCGCGAAGCCACACCAGTTTGAATCACACCAGCTTGAATCCCGCCACGCTTCGCTTTGCTCCAGCAAAGCCGCGGCGGATGGCGATGGCGCAATCAAGCGGCCTGTTCCCCGCCCCAAAGAGGGAACGGATCGCGTAAATCTGTTCGCGCGACGATCCCGCGTTCGCTGAACTCCGCGTCAGTGAGACAGGAATCCAGCCGCGCCCGGATCGCCGCCTCATCCATACCAACCCCGATAAAGACGATTTCCTGGCGGCGGTCGCCATAGGGCTGCTCCCATATGCGCCCGATATAATTGTCGAACGCCTCGCCGCCGGGCCAGCGCTCGTGCGGGATCGCCGCCCACCATTGCCCCATCGCCTCGTTTTGAACCAGGGCGCCGGCCTGGCTCAGCTCGCCCAGAAAATCCGGGCGCGTCGCCAGCCAGAAAAACCCTTTCGCGCGCACCACACCCGCCCAGGAAGACCGGATAAAGGCATGGAATTTTTCCGGGTCGAACGGCCGGCGCGCGCGATAAACGAAGCTCTCGATCCCGTATTCTTCCGATTCCGGAACATGATCGGCGAAGCCGTAAAGCTCCTTGGCCCAGAGCGGATGTTCGTGCGCCTTGTCGAAATCGAACCGCCCTGTTCCCATCACCTCGTTCAGCGGCGCCTTGGCGTAATTCGTTTCAATAATCCGCGCATCGGGATTCAGCCCGCGCAAAATCTTGCGCACGATGTCCAGATCGGGAGACGAAACCTCATCCACCTTGTTCAGGACGATGGTGTCGGCGAACTCTACCTGATCGACCAGAAGCTGGACGATGGGCCGCGCGCCCAGATCCGGGTCATCGTCCTCGCCAATATGCTCGCCGCGATGCGCCAAGCTGTCCGCGCTGGAATAATCACGCAGGAAATTGGCCGCGTCGACCACGGTGACCATCGTGTCGATTGCCGCCACATCGCCCAGCGAGCCGCCGTTTTCATCGCGGAAGTCAAAGGTGGCCGCCACCGGCAGCGGTTCGGAAATGCCGGTGGATTCAATCAGCAGATAATCGAACCGTCCCTCCAGCGCCAACCGCGCAACCTCTTTCAGCAGGTCTTCCCGCAAGGTGCAGCAGATGCAGCCATTGGACATTTCCACCAGCGTCTCGTCCGTATGCGAGAGATCGGCGCCGCCCGCGCGCACAAGCTCGGCGTCGATATTCACCTCGCTCATATCGTTGACAATGACGGCGACCCGGCGGCCTTCGCGATTGTTCAGGATGTGATTGAGCAGCGTGGTTTTTCCGGCTCCCAAAAATCCGGACAGCACCGTGACGGGAAGTTTTTGGCTGGACTGCATGTGATTTTCGGCCCCCGCGGTTCCGTTGGAAATGCCTGAACGAGGCGGATTGTTATCGATTATAATGTTATATTATAACGTATCGGTTTCGGGAGCCAGGGAAATCCGGGACGATGACCACAGGCGCTGCACAAAAACCCGCTCTGTCGTCCAACGATCAGCGCGTGCTGCGCATCCTGCGCGAGGCGAAAGGCCCGCTGAGCGCCTATGAGATCATGGCGAGGTTCAAGGAGGCGAAAGTCGCGCCGCCCACCGTATATCGCGCGTTGAACCACCTGACCGGGGCCGGACTGGCGCACCGCCTTGAAAGCTGCAACGCCTTTATCGCCTGCGCGCACGATTCCACATGCCGGGGCGCCACGGTGTTCATGCTGTGCGCCGATTGCGGTCAGGCCATCGAATATCACGATCAGGAAATAGAAGCCTATCTCCGCATGTTGGCGGAGGGGCGAAATTTTCGCCCGCGCGCATTCACGCTGGAGCTTCAGGGGCTCTGCGGCGCCTGCGAGGCGGCGCCACCCGCGGCCGAAAGCGCCCCGGCCTGAAAAAGCTGGAGCGTGGTCCGTGAATAGGGATCACGCTCTACACTTTGATGACGGGCAATTTCATCGGTTTGCCCTAGAGCCGGATGGTCAGGCCATCGGCAAGGGCGTTGCGATAGGCGCGGACAGCCGGGATCAGGGCCAGCACGCAGGACGCGGCGACAACGCCGGCGATGGCGGCAAGATCGAGCAGGCCCGGCTGCGCGCCGCCAATGCGCAGACCCAGAATCTGTTCCGCGACCGGCGCGATCAGGGCCAGCCCGCCATACAGGAAGACCAGCGACGCCAGCCCGCCGAGCAGCGCCAGCAGCCCGGCCTCGGTCACCAGCAGGGCGAACACATGCCAGGGCCGCGCGCCGATGGCGCGTAGAACGGCCATCTCGCGGCGGCGCTCGTTCAGGCTGGTCAGGATACTGGTCAGGATGGTGAGCAGTCCGACAAAGACGACGAACAGCGCGATGCCGCCCAGCGCCCGCTCGACGACGCCGACCACATTCCAGATCTGGCGCAGCGCGACGCCGGGCAGCACGGCGGTCAGCGGCTCCTGCCGGTAGGTATTGATGGCCCGCTGGAAGCGCAGCAGCTCGGTGCGCGACGCCATGCCGACATAAAGCGCCGTCACCTGGGTCGGCCGGATATCCATGCCGCGCACGCGCTCCTCAGTAGCGGCGCGCGCCATCGGCCCCGGCGCGCCGCTCTCCCAGCCGATATGGATCGCCTCGATCGCCTCCAGACTCACCATCAAAGTCTTGTCCACGGGGGTTCCGGTGGGCGCCAGAATACCAGCCACGGTGAAAGGCAGATTGGCGTGATCGCTGAAACTGACCGCGCCGATCCCGTGCGAAACGACGATCTCGTCACCCGGCGCATAGTTCAGCGCCCGCGCCACATCAGACCCGATCACCACGTCGAACAGGTCACGCAATTCGTGCCCACGCGTGAAGACCAGCGGATTTCCACGCCCGTAGCGATAATGATCGAAAAACGCATTCGTGGTGCCCACGACGCGGAAGCCGCGATGGGAATCGCCCAGCGACAGCGGAATGGTCCAGGCCACGGAATCCTGTTCGGCGATCTGGCGATAGGTCTCCCAACTGATATTCGCCGTCGGGTTTCCGATATGAAAGACGGAATAGAGGATCAGGCTCGTCTCGCCGCCGCGTGCGCCGACGATCAGATCAACGCCGGAGATCGTCTGCTCGAAACTGCTCTCCGCGCCCTGACGGATTTTCTGCACGCCGAGAAACAGCGCCAGGCTGAGCGCGATGGCGAAAACCGTCAGCGCCGCCGTCAGCTTGCGGTTCAGCACGCTGCGCAACGCCAGCCGGGGAATGAGGCCGGACCGGATCATGCCGGGATCACGCCGCCCGCCGCGCAAAGGCGGCGTTGATGTCGCCCATGTCGAGCGCGCGGCCGAAATGCGCCGCCAGCGCGGTGTCATGGCTGACGAAAATGAGGCTGGACCCGCTCTGCGCGCATTCCTGTTTCAGAAGGCCGATAAAGGCGTCGCGCGCATCGGCGTCCAGAGCCGATGTCGGCTCGTCGGCGAGGATCAAAGCGGGCGCGCCGATCAGCGCGCGGGCGGCCGCCACGCGCTGCTGCTGGCCGACGCTGAGATCGGTAGCGGCGCGGCGCCACAATTCCGGCCCGACGCCGAGGTGCGACAGCAGGCGCTCTGCCTCGACACGCTGGCCGCCGCGCGCCTCCGCCGACCGGGCGCGCGCAGCGGAAAAATCGCAGGGCAGCGTCACATTCTCGATCACGCTGAGATAGGGCAGCAGATTGAACAGTTGAAAGATCACGCCCAGATGCGCCGCGCGGAACGCATCGCGCCGCGCGGCGGAAAGCGACGCAAGATCAGTCCCCAGCACGCGCACCGCGCCGCCGCGCGGCGCCAGAACGCCGGCGATCATGGCCAGCAAGGTGCTTTTCCCGCTGCCGCTGGCGCCGCGCAGGAACAGCGTCTCGCCCTGCCCCAGAGTCAGGGACTCGATGCGCAGAACCTCCGGCCCGTTCGGCCAGTGGAAGGCGAGGTCTTGAAGATCGACGACGGAATCCTGAGTCATGCGCGCGACAGTCTCCCCGCCGGCGGCTCAGCCTTCATAAGGCTCGATATCCGACAGGGTCAGCGTATAGGCCGCGTCGCCGAGTTCGTTCTCGTTACGCTGGGTCGTCATCACGCCTTCGATCCAGAATGGCCGGTAGATGTCGCGGATGATGCCCGGCCGGTCCAACCGCACATAGACGATCTGGTTGGGCGGCGGCGGCGGATAATGGATGCAGGCGCCGAAATAGGGCACGAACAGGAATTCCTCATAGACATCATCGGCGCGGAAATCGAACGGCACGACGAAACCGGGGATGCGCACGGTTCTGCCGTCCAGCGCCTCGACGACATTGAACGTGCCGATCTGCTCCATCGTGTCGAATTCTCCGCCCTCCTCGACCGCATCGAACGACGACAGCGAGTCGAACATGTTCAGATTCATGCCCCGGTCCTGACGCATCCGCCGCTCCAGCTCGGCGAAATATTCGTCATAGAGCTGGTCGAGGATCGCTTCCTCGCCCGGCGGCATCAGGTCTTCCCATTCGAGCACCAGAACATCGTCCGCCACAGCCGGAGCCGGGACGGCAAGCGCGGTCACGAACGCCGCCGCGACAGCGAGCGTTGCGCCGCGCGCCAGGGTGGAGACAGAAACCGGGTTTCGGGCGGTGGGGGTCATTCACGAAGATCCAGTGTTGCAGCCTGTGGAGTCAGCGCCCCTGTATAGCTCCTTTCCCCGACGAACACCGCATCAATACGGGTGAAGCCAGGAAAGCGTCCGAATAACGCCACAGGAATTTGGCGCAATTGCGAAAGCGTGGAACAGGCGAAAACATATTCGATCCGCAAATCCGCGTGAGCATGATCGCGGTCATGGTCGTGGGAATGATCGTGATCGTGATCGTGCGCCGCTTCCGCGAAGTCCGGCTCTGTGACCGTCACGTCCTGTATCTCGCACCCCGCGCGCGGAAGGCCGAACGCCTGGAACGGATCGGAGAGCCAGGCGACGGCCTCCGTATAGGCCTGCCGCTCCGCATCGTTGCGCGGCGCATGTTCAAAGCCGATCAGATTGGCCAGCGGCGTTTCCAGCTCGGCGGCCAGAACGGCGCCATCGGCGACAAACGCCAGGCGGCCGGCGCCGTGAACATGCGCATCCATCTGCCGGAACTCATCCATCTGCCCGAATTCATCCGCCATCGCGGCCGCTGGCGCCAGTGCGGCGGCGGCCAGCGGAATGGCGGCCAGCAACGCTATTTTCATTTCCGGTTTCCTTCGCTCATTTCGCCACCCACGCTGTTTTCCCTGTCTTCCGGACTGGACCGGACAGGCATTATAAGTGTTATACTATAACACATCAATTCAGGCGGCCCTCCGAATTTCATGTCTCCGGTCATTTTCCTCAGCGCCGCCGCGGTGGGAATATCCATCGCGGCGGTCGCGCTCACGATGTGGCTCGGCGGGCGCGCCAAAAGCGCGACGGAGCCGATCGCCGCGGCGGCGGCGGGGATTCTGTTCGCCGTCGCCGTGCTGCATATCGGTCCCGAGGCCATCGCTCTGAACGGCGCGGCGCCAGGGTTTATCGGCGCGGGTCTGGCCGCGGGCTGGGCCGCCGCCAACGCCGGAAAGACCCGCGGCCGGGCTGGCGATCTGGTTCTGCTGGGCGGGATCGCGGTGCATTCCTTCGCAGACGGGCTGGTGCTGGCCGCCGCCGGCAAAGCGGGCGAGGCGTTTGTGCTGTCCAGCGCCACGGGCCTGCTGATGCACGAACTGCCCGAAGGCGCGCTGTGCTATCTGCTGGCGCGCCGGGCCGGACTGCCGGTCGCGGCGGCGGCGGCGCTCGCCGTCACAGCCGGCGGCGTGACCACATTTCTGGGCGCACTGATCGGCGCGCCCGTTGTCGCGAAACTCGGCCCGGAGGCGCTCGGCGCCCTGCTGGGATTTGGCGCCGGGCTTCTGATGTATTCCGCGCTCTCGCTGCTGGTCTCGCGTGCGCCGGTCCGGCCCGCCAGAAACGCCGCCACGGCCTGCGCGGCGGGACTGGCGATGGCGGCGTTCATCATGGTTCTGCCGGCGCACGATCATGGCGCACATGCGGGGCGCGGCGCACATGCCGGCCATGCCCATGCCCACGATGATGACCGGTATGCGCCCTGCCTCTACGCCTCGGCGCAGGCCGCGCCGGAGACCGGGTGCCCGCAATTTTCGCGACCGCGCCCCTGGCGCCGCGACGCCAGTATCATGCCTGTGGAGTAACGCCGCTCAGCCGTCATTCGCAGGCGGCGGCGCGCCATCGGGCGCGATGCGCACGGGGACGGACTTCACGGCCGGCGTCTTGCTCTTTTCCGCATATTGCCAGAGCGGGACCAGCGCATTGCATTCGGGGTAATAGGCGGCGCAGCATCCCTCGGGGATGTTGTATTCCAGCGCCGTGAATCCTGGCATCACGCGCTCGACATTGTCCCGCACAGCGGTGCGCAGCGTGACTTTTCCGCGATGCGCCACACCCAGCCGCCGCATGTCGGCGGGATTCATCATCACCACCATGCGCGAGCCGGCAATGCCGCGAAAGCGATCACGATAACCATAGACGGTGGTGTTGAACTGATCGTTCGAGCGCAGCGTGATAAGGCGGAAAACATCCGGGTCGCGGCCATCGTCGAAACTGGCGGACAGGGCGGAGGGGCATTTGAAATTCGCTCTGCCCGTATCGGTCTCCCACTTGCGTTCGCGTGCGGCCAGCGGACGCGGGAACCCGCCCGGCAGGCCGAGGCGCTTGTTGAACTCCCGGAAATCATCCGGGAAGCTTTCTTCAATGGCGTCGCGGATCAGACCGTAATCGGCCACCCAGTCATCCCACGGAACATTGGCGCCGGATTCCAGCGTCGCCCTGGCCAGACCGGCCACAATGGCGGGCTCTGAGAGCAGATTCCCGCTGGCAGGTTTTGCGACTCCGCGCGAAGGGTGGATGCAGGCGGTGGAATCCTCCATTGTCACGGTCTGCGGTCCGCTCGCCTGTTCGTCGATCTCGCTCCGCCCCAGGCAGGGCAGCAGATAGGTCGTCTTCGCTGTAATCAGGTGGCTGCGATTCAGCTTGGTGGCGATCTGCACCGAGAGGTCCAGTTCGCGCCAGGCGGGCTCCATCACATCACGGTCAGGAATGGCGCGCACGAAATTGCCGCCAAGGCCGATGAAAGCGCGCACCGAGCCATCCAGAATCCCCTCGCACGCTTCGACTGTGTTCATGCCGTCCTCGCGCGGCGGCTCGAAGCCATATTGACGCGCCATGCGGTCGAGCGGGACCAGTTCTGTCTTCTCCGCGATGCCGACCGTGCGCTGGCCCTGCACATTGGAATGACCGCGCACAGGACAGATGCCCGCGCCCGGCTTTCCGATATTGCCGCGCAGCAGCAACAGATTGACCAGCATCTGCACCGTATCGACACCCAGCCTGTGCTGGGTCAGCCCCATTCCATAGACGGCGATGACGCGCTCTGCGCCGGCATAGACCTCCGCCGCCGACTCCATCGCCGCGCGGGACAGGCCGCTGGCCTGTTCCAGTTCCGCCCAGCCCTGCCGCCGCGCCAGGGCGGCGAAGCTCTCGAAGCCGTGCGTGTGTTCGGCGATGAATTCGTGATCCAGCACCCGGCTTCCGCCATTGGTGCGCCCGGCGTCGTCCTTTTCGATCAGCGCCTTGCACACGCCCATAATGGCGGCGATGTCGCCGGCCGCGCGCACCTGATGATACTGGGTGCAGATAATCGTCTTGCCGCCGGTCGCCATCTGGCCCGGATGCTGGGGATTGGTGAATTCCTCCCAGCCTTTTTCACGCAGCGGATTGAACACCAGGATGGGGACGTCCCGCTCTCTCGCCTCCTGCAACTGATGCAGCATGCGCGGCGAATTCGTTCCGACATTCTGGCCGAAGGACAGGATGCAGTCCGTCTCGCCGAAATCGTGCAGCATCACCGTGCCGACCGGAACGCCGATGCTTTCGGGCAGCGCCACGGACGTGGTCTCGTGGCACATATTCGAGCTGTCCGGCAGGTTGTTGTGGCCATAGAGGCGCGCGAAGAGCTGATACATATAAGATGTCTCAAGCGAGGCGCGGCCCGACGTGTAGAACACCGCTGATTTCGGATCGAGACTGCGCAGCCGGGCGCCAATATCGGCAAACGCCTCTTCCCAGCCGATTGTCTCATAGCAGCCGGTCTGTGGGTTGAAACGCATCGGATGGGTCAGGCGGCCTTCATTCTCCAGCTCGTAATCGCTCCATTCGAGCAATTCGCTGACGGGGTGGTCGGCGAAAAATTCCGGCGTTGCGCGGCGGCCTGTCATTTCCCAGAACGCGGCCTTGGCGCCATTCTCGCAGAACTCGCCAGCATGGGGGTCTGCCGGTTTCGCCCATGCGCAGCTCATGCACATATAGCCGCCATGCTTGTTGTGGTGGCGCATCAGCTTTGCCGGTACATCCAGCGCACGCTGCCTTGTGGAATGGCGCCATAGAGACTTGAGCGACCCCCAGCCGCCCGCGGGCGCCTCATAGGGCTCAAACTCCAGTTCCTCGCTCATCGGCCGGTCCTCCTGCGCATAGTCCCGCGCATTCCGGGTGCGGTGTGGAGAGAGCGAGGGACGCGGGGCATGCCTGCTACAATCGCGGCGCCCGCGAGAGGTTCCGCGGAATCAGCCACGGCGCGGCGGCAAATTGCAGGGCGCCTCTTGCTCTGACAGAGCATCCGGGGCGCCCGGGACCGGGGGCCTGTCAGGGGCGGATGAGCCGGGCCGTCTCCAGATATGCTTCGCCGTGCCGGCGTGAGCCGTCCTCATCTCCCGTCTCCGACGCCAGATGCAGCGCCTCCAGCGTTTCCGCCAGCACCGCCATGTCTTCGCGGATTTTCTCCAGCGCGTTTTCCAGCGTGTAGGTCAGTTCGTGAATGACGCGCATATCGGGAAAGTCCAGCGTCTCCTTCTCCAGAACTGCTTCCAGCCGGGTGTTGTATTCGGAGAAATTTGCGAGCGCCTGGTCCAGCGTTTCGGCCGGCTCGCCGGCAAAATGATCGACCCGGTCATCGGCCATGGACGGGGCCGCGAGTCCGATAACCAATCCAGCGGCGGCGGCGAAAAGAACGCGCTTCATGGGACTGCTCCTTTACAGAAAGACCGGTCCAGCGGCCCCCGTCAGGATAGATTTGTTACGAATGGCTCTCAAATAGAGCGAGCATATCCGGCGCGGGGCCGGTTTAAGCGGGACGGGGTTCAACATCGGGGTCAGGGCGGCGCCGGATTTCCGCTTCGGCGCGCACATGAGGCAGGGCCTCGGGCGCGTTCTCTTGCAACCAGACAATCATTTCCTCCCGGATCAGGCAGCGCAAATCCCACGCCTCTGGCGATGTCTTCGCGCTGGCGAGAGCCCGCACCTGGATCGTGTTCCGCTCCGCTTCCGTGACCTGAAGCACGCAGACTTCGCCATCCCAGAGCGGGGTAGAGGCCACGATCTCGTCCAGTTTCTTGCGCATTTCGTCCATGGGCGCGCGATAATCGAGCGACCAGAATACCGTGCCGATGATCGAGGCGGAGCGACGCGTCCAGTTCTGGAACGGCTGCTCGATAAAATATCGCAGCGGAACCACAAGCCGCCGCAAATCCCACAGGCGGATCACGACATGGAACATACCGATTTCCTCGATCCAGCCCCACTCATTCTCCACCACCACCGCGTCATCCAGCCGGATCGGCTGGGTAAAGGCGATCTGGAGTCCTGCGATCAGGTTGGAGAGGACCGGCTGGGCCGCGATGCCGAGCGCGATTCCCGCGATCCCTGCCGAGGCAAAGAGAGAAACACCGATCTGCCGCGCCCAGGGAATAGCGGTCAGCGCCGCGGCAAGCGTCAGGGTGACGATCAGCATCGCCCACATCGGACGCAGCACACGCAGGCGCGTCGCGATTTGCCGCGCTCTCAGATTGTCGGCCACGTCCAGCCGCAAAATGCCGAGCCGCGCAGCAAGAAAAGAGTCGCCGAAAATATAGACCGCCCATCCGATGGCGGTGGCCGAAAGGATGCGGGCAAGGATCAAGGCCGACCCCCTTTCCTCCGTCGCCGGAAGAAATACGGTCATGGCTATCTGGGCCACCACGGCCGTCAGCGCCAGCAGGATCGGGCCGCGCAACCGCTTCAGTGTTGGTTTGATCTTCGATATCGGCATGTCTCGACGCCTCTCGGGAAGAGGGGGCAAACCATCCAAGGAGAAAGTCCCGCGAAAGGTTCCAGAGCCGCCTCGGGAAATGAGAACGAAGCGCGTCCGCCCGCGTTTATGCGGCATGAGCCCGGAAACCGATGCGCTGTTTCTGGATTTCGACGGCACGCTGACCGAAATCGTTCCCCATCCGGCGGACGCGGTGCTGACGCCTGCGCGCCGGGCGGCGTTGGCGCGTATTCCGGGGCGTTTCGGCGGCGCGGCAGCGATTCTCAGTGGCCGGACCCTGACCGATCTGAATTCGCGCGTGCCCGATACATTCTGGCGCGTGGGCGGTCATGGCGATGAAATCGCCGCGCCGGGATGGACGACTGTTAACGGCAAGACCCCGGGACCGCATCCGCGCCTGATAGAGGCGGCGGAGACCGCCGCGCGGTGCTTTCCCGGCGTAATTTACGAAGTGAAATCGAACGGCGTGGCGCTGCATTATCGGGCGGCGCCCGAAGCGGGGCCGGACTGCATCGCCCTGCTGGAAGCCGTGCTGAACGATGCGCCCGGCTATGTTCTCCAGCATGGAAAAATGGTGGTGGAAGTGAAACCGGAACGCGCTGACAAGGGGCGGGCTTTGCGATGCCTCATGCTGACTCCGCCCTTCGCCGGACGCCGTCCCGTAATGATCGGCGATGACATTACAGACGAAGCCGCCATGCACGCCGCGCTGGCGCTTGGCGGCGTAGCGATCAAGGTCGGGCCGGGCGACAGCGTCGCCGGGATGCGGCTTGAGAATCCCGAGGCAGTTTACGCCTGCCTGTCCGCATCAGGCTGAGACGAATTCCTGGATCAACAGAAAGCGCCGCTTGAAATCCCGGCCAGCATCAGGCCAAGGATAGATTATAATGGAACCTGGCCCCTATAAACTCAGCGTCGCGCCGATGATGGACTGGACCGACCGGCATTGCCGGGCGCTGCACCGGCTCATCACGCGCCGCGCCCTGCTCTATACCGAGATGGCGGTCGCCCAGGCGGTGACCCGCGGGGACGCGGCGCGCCTGATCGGCTTTGACCCGGCGGAGCAGCCCGTGGCGTTGCAGATCGGCGGATCGGACCCGGCGGAGCTGGCGCAGGCGGCGAAGATCGGCGCCGCCATGGGCTATGGCGAGATCAATCTGAATATCGGCTGCCCGTCCGACCGGGTGCAGTCCGGCCGGTTCGGCGCCTGCCTGATGCGCGAGCCCGCGCTGGTCGCCGACTGCGCGCGCGCCATGCTGGATGCGGTGGATGTTCCCGTCACCGTGAAATGCCGGATCGGCGTCGACGATCAGGATCCAGAGATTGCCCTGTTCGATTTTGTCGAGGCCGTGGCCGAAGCGGGCGTGCGCGTCTTTATCGTTCATGCGCGCAAGGCGTGGCTGAGCGGCCTGTCGCCGAAGGACAACCGCACCGTGCCGCCGCTGGATTACGATCTGGTGCGGCGGCTGAAACGGGCGCGGCCGGACCTGACCGTGGTGCTGAATGGCGGGCTGCGCGACGTTCCGCACGCGCTGGCGGAATCGGCGGAACTGGACGGCGCCATGCTGGGCCGCGCCGCCTATCAGACGCCATGGGTGCTGGCCGGGGCCGATACGCTGGTATTCGGCGCGGCGCCGCGCCCGCTGACGCGCACCGGCGTGGTGCATGATTATCTGCCCTATATCGAGGCGCAGCTTGTACAGGGCGTCCGCCTCAACGCCATTGCGCGGCATATGCTGGGCCTGTTCCACGGCCTGCCCGGCGCGCGCGAATGGCGGCGGATTCTCTCCGAAGAGTCCGTGCAGCCGGGCGCGAACGTGGAGACTGTGCTGCGCGCGCTTTCCGCCGTGGAGCGCGGCGCCGAAGCGGCGTAGAAGGGCGAAACATGGAAGTGGAGCTTGTCCTGCTGGTCGCGGCGCTGGCCGTGGCGGGGGTGCTGGCCGGGCTGGTCGCGGGCCTGTTTGGCGTTGGCGGCGGCGTGGTGATCGTGCCGGCCCTGTATTACGCGCTCACCGCCCTCTCCTATCCGGAATCGACGCGAATGCATGTGGCGGTGGCGACCTCGCTGGCCACCATCGTCGCCACCTCGATCCGCTCTGTGATGGCGCACAACAAGCGCGGCGCGGTGGACTGGGACATTCTGAAAGCCTGGACAGGCTGGATCATGCTGGGCGCGGCGGGCGGCGCGCTGCTGGCCAGCGTCATTTCCGGCCAGGGCCTGACCGCGTTTTTCGGCATCGCGGCGCTGCTGGTTTCGCTGCAATTTGCATTCGGAAGCCCGGACTGGCGCATCGGCCATACAATGCCGAAAGGCGCGACGCGCGCCGGTCAGGGAACGCTGATCGGCGCGATCTCCGTGATGATGGGAATTGGCGGCGGCACGTTCGGCGTGCTGCTGATGACGCTGTATGGTCGGCCGATCCATCGCGCCGTGGCCACGGCGGCGGGTTTCGGGGTCGGCATCGGCCTGGTCGGGGTGGTCGTGTTCATCGCGCAGGGTCTGGGCGTGCCGGACCGGCCGCCCTGGTCGCTGGGCTATGTCT
Organism: Euryhalocaulis sp.; assembly: GCA_050486445.1. Classification (GTDB taxonomy): domain Bacteria; phylum Pseudomonadota; class Alphaproteobacteria; order Caulobacterales; family Maricaulaceae; genus Euryhalocaulis. Next base: position 34,953 of record JBJHDH010000021.1, on the reverse strand, counting down.
CAATTCCGGGAATGCTGTTTATCGGCGTGCTGACCGTGCTGACGACGCCGCTGGGCGCGCATCTGGCGCACGCCTTGCCGGCGAATAATCTGCGCCGCCTGTTCGCCGTGGCGCTGGCCCTGACCGCCGGTTCGCTGCTTTACAAGGCGTTCGGCTGAAACAGCCCGTCAAAGCCGCAGGATGAGCGAATCCTGCGTCGCCTCATAGCGCGACAGGCGGCCAAGAAACGACATGCCCAGCAGCGAGATGGGCAGCGCGTCGCCCTCAATCACGATGGCCTGGACATTTTCCAGCGTCACATCGCCCACGGCGATACGATCCAGCCGCACCGGCGCGCCCCGCGCCTCGCCGCCGGCGGTCATGATCCGGGCCGTATAGCGCAGCCGGTCCGGGTCCAGCCCCGCGCGCCGCGCATCGGCGTGGGAGAGCGCCACGGTGCTTGCGCCGGTGTCGATCAGAAAGCGCACCGCGCCGCCATTCACGTCCGCGTCGGCCCAGAAATGCCCGTCTCTTGCGCGGCGCAGCGCCACCGCGGTTTCACCGGGCGCGCCATCCACGGTCTCGGGAGTCGCGACGGACATCGGCGCATAGGGCGCAAGCTCGCCCACCATTGCTTCGTAGATCGCGCGGAAATCGTCGCGCAGCGCATAGATGGCGACCAGGAACAGCACGATCCCGGCCCAGATCAGCAGCGAGCGCACCGCTTGACCGATGGGGATGCGGCCGAACAGGAAGATCGCGGCGCTGAGCATGGCGACCCAGCCGACCAGATAAGCCAGATGCACCTGCTGTCCGCCGCCGGGCAGCGTTTCCGGCGCGAACACGCGCACCGCCAGCACAGCGGCCAGCATGACCAGCACAATGAACGCCGCAATGCCTGCCAGACCGCGCATCGGGTCTCCTGTTCCGTTCGCTTTTTCCGCCGCCTTTCGTTCCTCCGGCCGTGCCGGCCTGTCCCGCTCAATCGAGCGGGACAGGCCAGACCCGGGTTACGGACCCGGATTACGGACGAAGACGCCGGAAGCCGGAACGCCTACCAGGGATGATCGGTCCCGTCGTTCTGCATGAAGCGGCCGGTGTCCTCGATGGTCAGATTATCGACCACATTGGCCATGCGGCTGGCTGCTTCGCGCGGCGAGATAGCGCCGGGGATCACCAGATCGCCGAAGCTTTCCACCTGCACGCCGCCCGGATGGAACATCGACACCACAATGCCGTCTGGCTGAAGCTCCTGCGCCACCAGCACCATCGAGGCGTTCAGCGCCGCCTTGCTGACCCGGTACCAGTAATGGTTCGAGCTGCCCGGCGGGGTCTCGGTAATCATGCCGGCGCGCGAGCTGATATTGACAAGCTGCTTGTGCTCGCCACGGCGCAGATGGTCCACGAACGCCTCGGAGATCATCAGCGGCCCGGCGACATTGGTGCGCATGAACTGGTCGAACCCGTCATAATCCAGCGTGCCGAAGCGCTGATCCATATTGCCGTTGGGGTCGTTCAGCGGGTCGAAGCGGATCAGGCTGGCGTTGTTGATGAGCACGTCGATCGGCTCGTCCGCCATTTTTTCGGCCAGCGCATAGATCTGGTCGCGGCTGTTCACGTCCATCTGCTCGATGCGCACCGTATCGGGATATTGCGCCTGAAGTTCGAGCAGCGTGTCCGGCGGCGTATCGCGCCGGTGCGTGGCGACCACGGTCCAGCCGCGCTCGGCGTATTCCTGGGCGAAGCCCAGACCGATACCGGTGTTCGATCCGGTGATCAGCACGGTTTCCGCCGACGCCGCGAACGGCGCCAGCAGCAGCGCGGCGGCCATCGCCCCGCTTTTCAATCGCGAACCAAGGGTCATTCTTCCCTCCCCCTCATCTTTGAATCTATCATTATAAGGCGCGTTGCGGCCCGGTCCGGCACGTTATCATGTGATTGCGCCGTAAGCCTACAATCCGCTCACCTTGGCCCGCTCAAGCTCCACCCAGCGAGCCCGGCGCCACGCCCGCGCCGCCGGCAAAATCGGTTGAAAAGCGGCCAGAGCTGGATACCCTGCAAGGGCTTCTGGCCTGCAATTGGGAGGGGTGTGGGATGAACGGCATTGGAGAAAACGATCCTGGGCGCGTACCGTCTGGGTCGGACTCGCCGCCCTGCAACAGGTGCGATCTTCATCCGGGAGAGGTCGTGCGGCCAAGCCCCGAACCGAAGCCCGAACCGCCTCGCGGCGGCGGTGGCGGCGCTGCGGCCAACTCCCACTGAAGCGTTTCCAATATCGGCTTCTGACGCACCGGCGGGCGGACGGGCGCCCTCACGCCCCGATCAGCGAAACAAGCACGTCGCGCGCATCGTAGACGTCGACTCCCCCGGGCCGCGGACCTTCGCCCAGCACAACCTCGAGCGTAGCGACATATCCGCTCTGGCTGGCGCCGCCAAAACCGACCCCGACTCCACCGCCGACAGCCGACCGGCGGCCATAATCGGCGCCGCCAAGGCCCAGCGAGAAGCGCGGCCCGCCGCCGCCCCTGGCCGGTTCGGTATGGCGGTCCGCCACCATGAACCATTCATGGCCGCGCTCTAGCGTCAGTTCGGCGGCCCGGCGCAACGCCAGGTCGCGCGCGGCGTCGGGACCGGCATCGTCACCGGTGCGGAAGCTGATGCGGAAACGCCGGTCTTCCAGCGGGGCTTCGCGGAAACCGACGGCGGAGACGGTCTGGGCTGGCTGATAGACGGTCGGCGTGGCGCAGGCGGCAAGCATCAGAACGGAAATCAGACCGCCGGGAATAATCACCCATGGACGCATCGGAACGTCTCCTTGAACCATTCCCCCCGCGAGGCTTTTATAACGCACGGAACGGAGGATCGCTCCATGGGGTTTCGAACGCCTGCTGTTCTCGCCGCCATCGCAGCCCTGCCGCTGGCCGCCTGCGGTCCGGGCGGCACGGCGACCGACCGCGAGGCGCGCGACACCTATCGTGAGCAGATTACCGGACGCTGGAGCGCCCTGCCCGATTGTGGCGGCATGATGTGGAATTTCCAGCGGGATGTCTTCACCACCCCGGGCGAGACACATTGCGCCCGGATCGCCGTCGCCGAGGCTCCCGGCGGCGCTGTGCGCGTGCATGGAAGCGAATGCGCCGCCGAGGGCGCCGCCCAGTCCGACGTGGTGCTGGATATTGTGCTGACTGAAGACGGGCGGATCGACGTAACCGGCTTTGGCAACGCCATTTCCACCCTGGGCTGGCGCCGCTGCGAAAACTAGGCTTGGCGCGGAATGCTTGATCGGCGGGCGGGAAGGGATTAGGCCGCAAGCGTCGCCAGATTGGCGGCGTCCGCAAGCCGAGGCCTGAATTGATCCCCCGCTACGCCCATCCTGACATGGAGGCGCTCTGGTCGCCGCAAACGCGCTATCGCATCTGGTTCGAGATTGAGGCCCATGCCTGTGACGCGCTGGCCGGGCTGGGCGTGATCCCCAAATCCGCCGCCGCGCAGGTCTGGACCGCGAAGGACGCGGAATTCGACATCGAACGCATCGACGAGATCGAGCGCGAGGTGAAGCACGACGTTATCGCCTTCCTCACCCATCTGGCCGAATTCGTGGGCGAGGATGCACGCTTTGTGCACCAGGGTCTCACCAGCTCCGACATTCTGGACACGACGCTGGCGGTGCAGCTTGTCCGCGCCGCCGATATGCTGATCGCCGATACCGACCGGGTGCTGGCGGCGCTGAAAAAGCGCGCTTTGGAACACAGGGATACCGTCACCATCGGGCGCAGCCACGGCATCCATGCCGAGCCGACCACGTTCGGCGTGAAGCTGGCGGGTTTTTACGCGGAATTCGCGCGGGCCCGGACGCGGCTGGTCACGGCGCGGGCCGAGATCGCCACCTGCGCCATTTCCGGCGCGGTCGGCACCTTCGCCAATATCGACCCCTATGTTGAGCAATATGTGGCGGAGAAGATGGGGCTCGCCGTCGAGCCGGTCTCGACGCAGGTGATTCCCCGCGACCGGCACGCCGCCTTCTTCGCCGCGCTCGGCGTCGTCGCCGCCAGCGTCGAGCGGCTGGCGACCGAGATCCGGCATCTGCAACGCACCGAGGTTCTGGAAGCGGAGGAATATTTCAGCCCCGGCCAAAAGGGCAGCAGCGCCATGCCGCACAAGCGCAATCCGGTGCTGACCGAAAACCTGACCGGGCTGGCGCGACTGGTCCGCTCCGCCGTTGTTCCGGCGCTGGAAAACGTGGCGCTGTGGCACGAGCGGGACATTTCGCATTCCAGCGTCGAGCGCGGCATCGCGCCGGACGCCACCACGCATCTGGATTTCGCGCTGCGGCGCCTGGCCGGCGTGATCGAAAATCTGGTGGTCTATCCCGAACAGATGCGGGCCAATCTGGACCGGCTCGGCGGGCTGCATAATTCGCAGCGCGTTCTGCTGGCGCTGACCCAGGCGGGCGCGAGCCGCGAAGATTCCTATCGCCTCGTGCAGCGCAACGCCATGAAGACCTGGAACGGTGACGGCGATTTCCTCGACAATCTGCTGGCGGACAAGGACGTCACAGCGCTGCTGCCCCCCGATACGCTGCGCGGCCTGACCGACATGGACTATCACCTGAAACATGTGGACACGATCTTCGCCCGCGTGTTCGGTGAATCCGCCTGACTCCGCGGGAAGGCGCGGCTTTCAGGCCCTATGCTTCGCCAGGCGCTTTGGCGCTGATGGCCAGCGCATGCACACGGTCAGCCAGCTCCGCCGCCAGCGCGCCGTTCACCGCGCGGTGACGCGCCACGCGATTCATGCCGCTGAAGCGGTCTGCGACGATGCGCACCCGGAAATGCGTTTCGCCCTCGGGGCGGGCGCCGGCATGACCGGCGTGCAGCGCCGATTCGTCGATCACCTCCAGCATTTGCGGGGCGAAGGCGGCGCGCAGCTTGTGCTCGATGGCGGCGGCCATGGCGCCCATATGTGATTTGGAGTCTGTCAAGACATTGTCCCCTGCACTGACGCGTCACATAGTTTGAACCGATGAGCGCAACATTCAAATACCGGCCCAAATTCCGGGACATTCGCGTGCGCCCGCCCGAGGAGGAGGAAGCGCCGCGCCCGAGCGAGCGGCGCTGCGAATGGGCCGGCTGCGTGCGGCCCGGGCGATGCCGCGCGCCCAAAGGGCCGGGACGGCTGCGCGAATTCTACTGGTTCTGTCCGGCGCATACGGCCGAGTATAACCGCGCCTGGGATTTCTTCGAGGACATGAGTCCGGGCGAGATGAAGGCGTTTCAGGAAAGCGCCGTCTATGGCCATCGTCCGACCTGGGGCTTCAAGGACCGCAGGCGCGCCGACGCCGCCTCGCGCGGCGCGCAGGACTGGACGCAGGCATTCACCGATCCGTTCGGCCTGTTCGCCGAGGCGCCGCGGGGCGCACGCCCCGCCGCCGCGCCGCCGCTGTCGCGCCTGCAACGCAATGCGCTGGAGACGATGGGCCTGAATGGCCGGCCAACGCCCGAGCAGGTGCGCGAACGCTACCGCACGCTCATCAAGCGGCTGCACCCCGATGCGAACGGGGGCGACCGCTCGACCGAGGAACAGCTTCAGGCCGTGATCCGCGCCTATCAGACGCTGAAGACCACAGGGATGGGGTAGCCTTCCCTCCCCCTCATGCTGAGGGAGAGGGAAACAACGCAATCCGCTCAGTGCATGCTGGCGATACGGGCGGCGGCGGGGCCTGTGGCGACCTGCCGGTCGAACAGATCGCGCGCCTGCGCTTCCGCCTCGGCCAGCGCCAGTTCGCCCTCTTCCACCTTCGCGGCGATCTCCAGCATCGGAAGGTAAAGGAATTCACCTTCGGCGTTGTCGTGCACCGACATGCGGCCGGTCGCCTCTGCGGCGTTCCAGAGACCGCGCACCACGGCCCAGAATTCGCCGGTCTTTTCCCAATAGTCTTCGCCGGCCTGCATCGAGACATCGCTGACGGCGCGATAGGTGTTCACGCCGACCTCGCGCACGATTTCGCGCGGGCCGGACTCCTCGAACACCAGCTTGGAATTATCCTGCTCGTGCCACCAGACATCCGGCGTGACGGTGTGCCGGTTCACCCCGGCGATGACGTCGTAATCGTCGCGCGTGGTGCCGTCGCGGCGCGGCAGCGGACGCCAGGAGACCGGCGGCTCCCAGGTCGAGGCCTCCGGCGTATGACGCCAGCGCGCAAGCCCGCCATAACGGGGGCTGTCATCGACCTGATAGACGATTTGCGACCAGGCGCCGTGGCGGGCGGCATCGACGACGAACTCGACCTCCCATAGATTGTCGCCGCGATAGTGCAACACGCTTTCAGGCTCATAGGTCCAGTCCTGACGCCAGTGCTTGACCACCACGGTCTGGCCGCCATGCTCCATCACCAGCGTGTGCTGAAGGCTGATAAAGCCGCCCGTATCCTCCAGCACCCGGACCATCTCGGTTCCGCCGCTGGTGTGGCGCTCTTTCGGCTCGTAATCGGGGTCGATGGCCACGGTCTCGGTAAAGTCGAACCGCACGCGATAATCCCCCGCCATGCCCAGAATCGCCGCGCGATCGCGCGCGAACGCATCCGGCGCCGCGTCCGCGTTGGCGTTGGTGTCCGCCGACTGGCCGCGAATAAAGCTCTGCGCGGTTCCCTCCTGCGCCAACGCACCCGGCGCGAAGGCCAGCATGGCCCCGGCCAGACCCGCAAGAGCCGCTGAAATCCCGTTTTTACCCAATGTCATCGCCCGCATCGTCTCAGCCCTCATCAGACGCTCCTGAACATGCACTTGCAAATGAGTCGCAAATGCGATCTAACGTCCCACGTTATCGCGAATGCGAACTATTCGCAATGAGGGGATTTTACCATGAAATGCAGGGGCATGCGGTTTGGGGGACAGTCAGGCGGACGGCGGACGGGGCAGGCTGCCCTGCTGCTGGCCGGGGCCGGCGTGGCGGCGCTTTCGGCCGGAGCGGCCTGGGCGCAGGGTGCGGAAACGCCGCCGGAAGCGGTGCGGGAAGCGGTCCGGCTGGCGCAGCTCAGAAGCGGCGGAGACCGCGTAGTGGTGACCGCCACGCGCACCGAGGTGAGCGCGGAAGATGCGCCTGTCACGGTAAGCGTCATCACTGACGAAGACATCGAGGCCATCGTCGCGACCGATATCAAGGATCTGGTCCGGTTCGAACCGGGCGTTTCGGTGCGCAGCGCGCCCTCGCGCCCCACCGCGGCGCTGGCCGCCACCGGCCGCGACGGCAATTCCGGCTTCAATATTCGCGGCCTGGAAGGCAATCGCGTGCTGATCCAGACCGACGGAATCCGCATGCCGGATTCCTTCAGCTTTGGCGCGCAGGCGGTGGGGCGCGGCGATTATGTGGATCTCGACCTGCTGAAATCGGTCGAGATTCTGCGCGGCCCGTCCTCGGCGCTGTATGGCAGCGACGGTCTGGCCGGGGCGGTCAGCTTCACGACCAAAGACCCGGACGATTTTCTCGGCGCCCGGAATTTCGGAGGCCGCGCACGCGCCGCCTATAGCTCCGCCGACGAAAGCGTGGCGGCGAGCATTGTCGCCGCCGGACAGAGCGGCCCGCTTCAGGCCATGATCGCCTATACGCGCCGCGAGGGGAGCGAGCAGAAGAACCGGGGAACGGACACATCCCCCGATGCGCGCCGCACCGCGCCCAATCCGCAGGACATCGAATCGAACTCGGTGATGGGAAAGCTGGTGTTCGCACCCTCCAATACGCACCGGCTGCGCCTGACCGGGGAATATTTCGACCGCAAGCTGGAATCGGACGTGCTGAGCGCGCGCGCTGCGCCGGCGGTTCCGCCCGCCGTTTTGCCGGATACGGCGACCACCCGGCTGGACGTGCGCGACGATACGGAGCGCAAGCGGCTCAGCCTGGATTATGCGTATCGCAGCCCGGACGCTTCCGGTCTGGTGGATCGCGCATCCATCGCCGTGTTCTATCAGGACAGCACCACGCGCCAGTTTTCAGATGAAGCGCGGCTGGTCGCGCCCGGCCGCATCCGCGACACGACGTTCGACAACCGGGTCTGGGGCGCGACCGGACAGGTCGAGAGCGCATTTACAACCGGCGCTGTGACGCACCGCATTCTGGTGGGCGGCGATTTTTCCGAGACGCGGCAGGAAGGCATCCGCGACGGCACGGTTCCGCCAGTGGGCGAAACCTTTCCGGCGCGGCCGTTCCCGGTCACCGACTACACGCTGGCCGGCCTGTTCGTGCAGGACGAGATCGGCCTGATGGACGGGGCGCTGCTGCTCTATCCGGCGCTGCGCTATGACTGGTACGAACTGACACCGCGCCCGGATGCGCTCTACACAGGCGCCGCCGCCGGGCAGGACGGCTCGCATCTGTCGCCCAAGCTCGGCGCCGTTCTATGGGCGACCGATCATTTCGGCCTGTTCGCCAATTACGCCGCCGGCTTCAAGGCGCCCTCGCCGAGCCAGGTGAATAACGGGTTCGCCAATCCTCTGTTCGGCTATGCCTCGATTCCGAACCCGGACCTGAAGCCCGAGACCAGCGACTCGTTCGAGGCCGGCGCGCGACTGCGCGGCGTGCAGGCGGGCGGCGCGGTCTGGTCAGCGAGCGCCAGCGCCTTCACTGCGAAATACGAGGACTTCATCGAACAGGTCATGGTCGGCGGATCGTTCACGCCGATGGATCCGGCGATCTATCAATTCGTCAATCTGGGCGAGGTGAAGATCAGCGGCGCCGAAGCCCGCGTGCAGGGCGTCTGGAGCAACGGCCTGGGCGCCATCGCCGCGGTTTCCTACGCCAAAGGCGATCAGGAAAGCGGCGGCGTGCGCGAGCCGCTGCAAAGCATCGACCCGTGGAAGCTGGTCGGCGGCCTGTCATACGACGATCCGGCGGGACGGTTCGGCGGTCAGGCCATCGTCACGCATTCCAGCGGCAAGCGGGATTCGCGCGTGGCGGAAAACCGTCCGGGCGATGCGCGGGCCGATCTGTTCACGCCGCCCGGCTTCACGCTGCTGGACCTCACCGCCTATTGGAACATCACCGACGCGGCGACGCTGCGCCTGGCGGTGTTTAACGTGTTCAACGAAAAATACTGGTGGTGGAGCGACGCCCGCGGCCTGTCCGCGACGTCCACGATCCTGGACGCCTATACGCAGCCGGGACGGAATTTCAGCGCCTCTGTCGTCTACCGGTTCTGATCGGCTGGTTCCGCTGTTCTCCCCACCCAACCTCAACCCTCATCCCGAGGAGCCCCGCCTGTATCCTCTGGATACTGGCGGGGCGTCTCGAGGGACGATCCAGCGTGACGCGGATGCTGGTGGAGTTCTGGAGCGTGCTTCGAGACGCGCATTCATCGCGGTTGCGATGAATGCGCTCCTCAGCATGAGGGTGGTGGGTGGTAAAAGCCGCCTCATCCTCCCCTGCGCGTAGCGGGGGAGATCACCTGGAAATTCACGCGGCGGCGCGGGGTTCGACGCGGCGGTCGGCGCGCGGCGCGCGGGCGCGGTAGAGGCCCGGAACCCCGGGCGCGGGATCGAGATCGGCCGCGCCGTCCGGCGCCGCTTCCCACGCGCCCAGCATCAGCCAGCCTTCGGGGCGCAGGCGCGCGCTGGCGCGGGTCAGCACATCGCCGCGCGGCTCCGCCGCCAGATGCGGCAGCACATGACGCAGGAGCACGATGTCGAATTCCCCGAGCGGGGCGAGATCCTGCAACAGATTAAGCAGGCGAAAATCGACGCGGCGGCGCAGGGCCGGCGCGATGCGCCAGTCCTCGCCCTCCTTGTCGAAATGCTCGACCAGGCGGCGGATCGGCAGGCCGCGCTGCGCCTCGAACTGGTTATAGAGGCCCTGACGGGCGCGGTTCAGCGCGGTGCGCGAAAAATCGGTGGCGACGATCTGCGCCAAAGACGGCTGGCCGCGCGCATGGCGCTCTTCCAGCAGCATGGCCAGCGAATAGGCTTCCTGCCCCGCGCCGCAGCCGGCGCACCAGATGCGCAGCACCGCCTCCTTGCCGTCGCGGCGCACGGCTTCGGCGAAGGCTTCGGGCAGCACATGCTCCGCCAGATACCGGAACGGCGTGCGGTCACGGAAAAACCATGTGTCGCGCGGGACCAGCGCCTCCACCACGCCGGAAGCCAGCGGCGATTCCGGCTGGCGGCGCGCGGCGGCGAGCAGCGCCCAGGCCGACTCCATCCCCTCGCGCCGGGCCAGCGGAGCCAGGCGTATTTCCACCATGCCGGGTTCAGGCGGCAGGGCCAGACCGGCGCGGCGCCGGGTCAGCGCGGCGGCGAATGCGAGCAACTCCCCCCGGTCCGCCATCAGCGTATCAGGCGGCGCCTGCGAGCGGCGGCGCGAGGCCGGCGTCGGCGAATTTGGATTCCAGAATGTCTTCGTCGAACGGCTTCATCACATATTCGTCGGCGCCCCAGCGCAGCGCCTCGGTGATATGCGCCATATCGTTCTCGGTGGTGCAGAACACCACGACCGGACGGTCTCCCCCCGGCTCCTTGCGGAGCGCCTTCAGGAAGTCGATCCCGTTCATGACCGGCATCGACCAGTCGAGCAGCACCGCTTCGGGCATCTGTTTGCGGCAGGCGGCGAGCGCCGCCGCGCCGTCTCCGGCCTCGGAACAGATGAAGCCCATCCCCTCCAGAATCCGCCGCGCGACCCTGCGGATCACACGCGAATCATCGACCACAAGACAATGTCTTTGCATAGCGTCCCGTCCCGGCGGAACAGGTGCGCCTGAGTCGGTTAATGCAGCGCTAAGGATTGCCGCACGGGCCGGGAAACGGCCCTGTTCAGGCCTGTTCCGGCAGCAGGGCGGTCAGCTCCACCCGCTCTTCCTCGGCCCGCGCCTCGGCCCGGCCGCCGGCCTCCTGCGCCATGATGCGGACATAGAGAGGCTGGGCGGTGCGGCCGTCGAAACCGCCTTCGGGAATCTGGCCGTCCAGCGCCGCGGCGGCGCCGGGCAGCAGCTTCGCCTTCGGCCCCGAAGCGACGACGCGCAGGCGCACGCCGCCGGCGCGCGACGCCTCGATCCGGATTTCGCCGCCGCGCGGGGCCGATTCGACGCCCAGCAGGATCAGATTGAGCAGGATGCGCGCGGCGTGCTTGGGCAGGCCGGCGGCGTCGAGCTTCCAGACCAGCTCCGCCTTCGCCGTGCGGAACATATCGCCGGCGAGGCGCTGGATCATGTCCGCCTCCACCTCGCCCGGCGCGGCGCCGCCAGCCCCGAAGGCCATGCGCGCGAATTCCAGCTTGGCCCGCATCTGCTCGGCGCTTTCGCGCACCAGACGCAGGGCGTCCTCGGCCATGTCCTCCTGATCCGGCTCATCGAGGATGGAGAGAGCCGCGCCGGTGGCGCTGACCGGGCCGACCAGATCGTGACAGATGCGCGCGCACATCAGCGCCGCAAGCTCGCTCGCCGTGGGGGCCGCGCCCGTCATAACGCCTCCATCACGACGCTTTGGGTCATGCCGCTTTTGTATGCGATTCGGCGCGCAGACCCAGCGCATAAGCGATCCTTCCGGCAGGAGGGTGAGCCCCCACTCCCGAAATATATCTGGGCCGCTCCGGCGCGCATAAGACAACCCCCGCCACAGCACCGAAGCGCGCGTTTTTTGCCAGGTGTGGCGCCTTTGCTATTAAGAACGATTTGCAAATAGCCGCGCCCTCCGCTATCCCCGCCCCTGCGATTGAGAATAACTGTCATTAACGAACAGGGGGCGTGAACGTGCGCAAACAACTTCAGGGTGTGAGCCTCGCCGCAGTGGCGGCGGGCATGATGGCGGGCCAGGGTCTGGCCCAGTCGGCGGAAACCATTGAAATCGCCTCGCTGGACCGGATCGTTGTCTCGGGGGCGAGCCTCGCCGATATTGGCGGATCGGTTCAATATCTGGACGCCGAAGCCCTCGAAACCTTCTCCTATTCGGATCCCAACCGCATCCTGCGCCAGCTTCCCGGCGTCTATCTTCAGGAAGAAGAAGGCTTCGGCCTGCGCCCGAATATCGGGATTCGCGGATCGGGCAGCGACCGCAACAGCCGCGTCACGGTGATGGAAGACGGCGTGCTGATCGCCCCCGCCCCCTATGCGGCGCCGGCGGCCTATTATTTCCCGCGCATGACGCGCATGACCGGCGTGGAAGTCGCCAAGGGTCCGGCCGCGGTCATGTACGGGCCGTTCACCACCGGCGGCGCGCTGAATCTTTTCTCCACCCCCATCCCCGATGCGCCCGGCGGCAAGGCCGATGCGCTGATCGGCAATTATGGCGGCAGCCGTCTGCACGGAAACTATGGCGGCTGGTTCGATACCGGCGGCGGCGTGCAGGTCGGCGCGCTGGTCGAAGGCCTGCATGAGCATTCCAACGGCTTCAAGCGGCTGGATGGCGGCGGGGATACCGGCTTCAAGATCACCGACATGGTCGCGCGTTTCGGCGTGCGCAGCGCGCCGGGCGCGGAACGGCCGCAATCGCTGGAATTCAAATATCAACGCTCGGATGAAACCTCGGACGAAACCTATCTGGGCCTGACGCTGGCCGACTTCCAGGCCTCCCCGTTCCGCCGCTATCGCGGCAGTCAGGTCGATGTGATGGACGTCGATCACGAGACGTTCCAGTTCACGCACCGGATCGACATTTCGCCGAACCTGGACCTCACCACAATCGCCTATCGTAACGAAACGTCGCGCGTCTGGTACAAGCTGAACGACGTGCGCAACAGCGCCGATACCGGCTGGGTCGGAATCAGCGCTGTGCTGGACGACCCCGTGGCCAACGCGACGCAGTACCAGATTCTGGTCGGCGATCCGGCCGCCACGCCGGTCATCAGCGGCGCGGGCGATCTGCGGGTGCGCAACAATAATCGCGCCTATGTCAGCAAGGGCGTTCAGAGCGTGCTGGGGGTCAGCTTCGCCACCGGCGGGCTGGCGCACGACCTCCAGCTTTCGGCCCGCTATCACGAAGACAGCGAGGACCGCTTTCAGCAGGACGACCGCTACGCCATGACGAACGGGCGGATGACGCTGGTTACGCCCGGCGCCCCGGGCAGCCAGGACAACCGCATCGGCGAAGCGAAAGCCTGGGCCTTCTTCGCCCGCGACACGATCACGGCGGGGAACTGGACGGTCATTCCCGGCATCCGCTACGAGACCATCGACCTGAAGCGGACCAATTATGGCGGCGCGGATCCCACGCGCGCTGGCAATCCTGCGCCCGATACACGCAATGTGGATGTCTGGATTCCGGGCATTTCCGCGACATACCGCCTGAACCCGAACTGGCGTCTTCTGGCCGGCGTGCATCGCGGCTTTTCCAGCCCCGGACCGGGCTCCACGACCAATCCGGAAACCTCGTGGAATTATGAAGCCGGCGTGCGCTTCGCCGATAGCGGTTTCACGCTGGAGACGATCGGCTTTTATAACGACTACGACAATCTGGTCGGCGTCTGCACCGCCTCCACCGGCGGCGGCTGCGCCATCGGCGCGCAGTTCGACGGCGGCGCGGTTAAAATCTACGGGCTGGAGACGATGGCGGCGTATGACGCCGGCCGCGCGCTGGGCTGGGACATCGGCGTTCCGCTGTCGCTGGTCCACACCTGGACGCAGGCGGAATTCCGCACCAGCTTCACCTCGTCCTACGGTCCGTGGGGCACGGTGCTGGCGGGCGACGACCTGCCCCATCTGCCGGAACACCAACTGACCCTGAACGCCGGTCTGGATGCGGCCCGCTGGCGCTTCAACGCCTCGCTGAACTATGTCAGCAAGGCCCGTGCGAGCGCGGGCAGCGGGCCGATCCCCGCCGGCGAGCTGGTGGACAGCCGCGTGCTTGTTGACATCGCCGCCGAGTATCGCGTCACCGGCAATATCGCTCTGTTCGGCACGGTCACCAACCTGACCGACAAGACCTACAATGTGGCCTTCTCTCCGGCCGGCGCACGTCCCGGCGCGCCGCGCATGGTGATGGGCGGGCTGCGCCTGACCTACTAGGGCAAAATCCATCTGGATTGCATCGGCGGATGCAATCCAGATGGGTAAATTTGCCCGCCCCAAAGCGTAGAGCATGATCCACGAAGGTGGATCATGCTCTAGACCTTACATATCTGCGAGCAGCGTGACTTCGCCAACGCCCACAAAATGGGAGTTGGCGAAGTCCGCGTCGTGGGCCTGGCGGCGTTTGCCATAGGCCAGCGCGCCCCCCGCCTGCCCGGCGGCGTCCAGCGTGAAAACAGCGCCGCCCGCCGCGATCAGCACAGCGTGCCCGGCCGCCGTATCCCATTCCATGGTGCGGCCAAGACGCGGATAAAGATCGGCGCGGCCTTCGGCGACCAGACAGAATTTCAGCGACGACCCGATGGAGACAGACTCGCGCACATTGAAGCGGGCGAGATAATCGTCCGTCTCCGGCGTGCGGTGGCTTTTGCTGGCCACGGCGACCAGCCCGGCGGGATCGGGCCGGCGCACAGCGATGGGCGCGCGCGTCCCGGCCTGCTCCTTCCATGCGCCGGAACCCAGCGCGCCCAGATAGATCGCGCCCGCCGCCGGCTGGCCGACTACGCCCAGCACGGGAACGCCGCCGCGGATCAGCGCCACGTTCGCGGTGAAATCGTCGCCGCCATTGACGAACTCCTTTGTCCCGTCCAGCGCATCGACCAGAAAGAACGCTGCGTCCCCGCCCGGCGCGCCGGTATCGGGAACCTCGCCTTTGGCGACGCGCTCTTCCGCCACCACCGGAATCCCGGGCGCGGCCTCTGCCAGGATGGCCAGCACCGCCGCCTCCGCCGCCTCGTCGGCGCAGGTGACGGGGCTGGAATCAGCCTTGGCGCGCACCGAAATGCCCGCCGCCCGCGCGGCCATCGCCGCTTCACCGGCTGCGCGCACGGCGCGCACCATCGTTTCCAGCAGGGTCAGATCGGCGGCTGCGCCAGACGGCATCGTCAAGTCTCCATTACGGGAAAAAGAGCACCCAGAGCGGACATACCGGAATTGAATCGCCGGAACCGGCCAATGCGGCAAAGCGTCAAACGGCGGAGCGGGCTTGTCACGAAATTGCGAGACAGGCAATGTTTGGTCCGGAACGCGAGCCGGGGAGCCCGGCGCCAGGGGCAGGCAAAACAGATGAAGATCATCGTGCTGGGGGGCGACGGTTTCTGCGGTTGGCCCACGGTGCTGTATCTGTCGCGGCTGGGCCATGACGTGGTTCTGGTCGACAATCTGTCGCGACGCAAAATCGACATCGAGCTTGAGGTGGATTCGCTGACCCCGATTCGCCCAATGAGCGAACGGCTGGCCGCGTGGAAGGATGTATCCGGGCGTCATATCCGCTTTGTCGACATGACCGTGGGCCGGGATTTCGACCTTCTGGTCTCGCTGATCGCCACGGAGCGGCCTGACGCAATCGTCCATTTCGCCGAGCAGCGCGCCGCGCCCTATTCGATGAAGAGCGCACGCCACAAACGCTACACGGTCGACAATAATCTGAACGCCACCAACGACGTTCTGGCCGCCATCGTGGAGACGGGCGTGGATGCGCATTTGGTCCATCTGGGCACGATGGGCGTCTATGGCTATGGCACCGCCGGGATGAAAATTCCGGAGGGCTATCTGAAGGTGAAGGTGGATACGAGCGAAGGGCTGAAGGAGCAGGAGATCCTGTATCCCGCCAATCCCGGCTCAATCTATCACATGACCAAGACGCAGGATCAGCTCTTCTTCCACTTCTATAACAAGAACGACCGCGTGAAGATCACCGACCTGCACCAGGGCATTGTCTGGGGCACGCAGACCGACGAAACGCGGATGGACCCGCGCCTGATGAACCGCTTCGACTATGACGGCGATTACGGCACGGTTCTGAACCGTTTTCTGATGCAGGCGGCGGTGAACTATCCGCTGACCGTGCATGGTCCCGGCGGACAGACGCGCGCCTTCATCCATATCCGCGACACGGTGCGCTGCGTCCAGCTCGCTGTGGAGAACCCGCCGCAGACCGGCGACCGCGTGCGGATTTTGAACCAGATGACCGAGACGCATCGCGTGCGCGATCTGGCGAACATGATCGCGAAGCTGACCGGCGCCCGCGTCGCCCATGTGCCCAATCCGCGCAACGAGGCAGCGGAAAATGACCTGCACGTGGAAAACGACACGTTCCTGTCGATGGGGCTGAAGCCGGTTACGCTGGCCGAAGGCCTGATGGAAGAGGTGACGGAAATCGCGCGCCAGTTCGCGCACCGCGCCAATCTCAGCAAAATCCCCTGCCAGTCGGTCTGGTCGAAAGACTGTCAGGCAGGCGCGCCGGAACTGGCGGCGGAATAGATCCGCCGCCAGCGCGCCTCTTCAACCGCATTCAGTCTGGTTCTAGTCGGTGTCCGCGCCTGCGCCGTCATCCGTGGCGGGCGCATTGGGGTTATGCTCTACCGCGCAATCCCATTCGGGATCCGGCTGACCGCCGGGCAGCACCGCGATATCCGTCACGCGCAGCACGCGCAGCAGCGCCACATCGAACACCAGCGCGGCGTTCGGCGGAATGACGCCGCCCGCGCCAGACCGGCCATAACCAAGATCGGGCGGGAGGAAGAGCATCCAGCGGTCGCCTTCGACCATCATCGGCAGCGCCTCGCGCCAGCCCTGGATAATGCCCGAAAGCGGCAACGCCAGCGGCAGGCCGTCGCGGCTGCTGTCGAACACCTCGCCGCTGGGCAGATAGCCGGTGTAATGGACACACGCCCAGCTATCGAGCCCGGGCGATGGCGCATCCGGCGCGCCGGAATCCAGCACCTCGTATTGCAGACCGCTGACAGTCAGCGTGACCTCGGGCCGCTCTGCGTTGCGCGCCAGAAACGCCTCGGAAAGCGCGAGATTCCGCTCCTCCGGTGAGGCGTCCATGTCGATATCCACCTGCGGAAAGGGCGCTTCAAGGGCAGCTTCCGCGACTTCGGCCGTCTCCATTCCCTCTTCATCCGCCGCCGTGATTTCGCCATCCCCGCGGCCGCAGGCCGAAAGCAAAGTGAGCACTGCGAGCGCGGAAGCGGACGCCGCCAGACGTTTCATGGTATTTCCCTTCACGATAATCATTGTGCCGGCTGAGGCAGAACCTGAATGCGCAGGGCCGACTCCCGAGTCAAATATTGCGCCGCCAGCGCCTTGATGTCGTCCAGCGTCGCCGCCTCGTAATCGGCGCGCTGGGTGCGGTGGCGTTCCAGATTATCCGGCCGGGTCTGCGCCTGGGCCACCACGCTCATCCAGTAGCGGTTCTGCTCCTGGTTCTCGTCGATACTGGCCAGGATCGGCTGACGCGCGCGGTTCAGCTGATCTTCACTGATATTCCCGGCCGTAAAATCGGCGGCGATCTCGTCAATCACCTCGAACACATCGTCGACGTCATCGACATTCACCTCAATCCGCATACCGATATAGCCAAAATCCGGAAACTCGCGGGAGAATGCGCTGCCGACCGATGGTGAATAGGCCGCGCCCAGATCTTCGCGGATTTCGTCAATCACACGGATTTGCAGCACCTGCGACAACAGGCTGAGCTTGCGCGCCAGTTCGGCGTCTTCCCCATCCGGCGCCGGCCAGTAAACCAGCGCCGCGGCCTGATCCGGCGCGCCATCGTGGCGCAGCGTTACAAGATCTGGCGCCGGGCTTGGAAAGGCGACTGTGCGGGCTTCCTCGAACCGCTCTGGCGCGGCTTCGCGTTCCGGCAGCGCGCCCAGCGTGCGCGCCACAATCGCCACGGCCTGCTCTTCCGTGATCGCGCCGACCATGCCCACCTCGATGGCGGCGCGGGAAAGCGCACGGTCCATCGCTGTGCGGGCATCGCCCGCCTCGATCGCCTGCACGGTCTCTATGGTTGGAAACATCCAGCGCGGGTCGTCGCCGCGAATGATCGCGCCGACATCGCGCTGGATCACGGCGGCCGGCGTGGCTGTCATGGTGGGATACGAGATGGCGTAAAGCTGACGGAACTGGCTGATCGCCTCGGGCCGCCAGGCCGGCTCGGTCAGATAGCCGGACCAGAGCTGAAGCTGCGTCTCCAGATCGGCGGGCGTGGTGCGCGACGATGCGGAGAAGGCGTCAGTATCCACGCCAAAACCGGCTGAGACTGTGCGGCCAGCCAGCAGACGCTGCAACTCGTCCAGGGAATGCGCCTCGGTTCCCCCCGCCGACAGAATGTTGGACCCGGCGAAGCGCAGCTCCGGCCGGTTCCCCGGGGTTTCCAGCAGACCGCCGCCGAACCGGAGAGAGGCATAGACCACATCGTTCTCGAAATGCGTCTCCTTGAAATTCAGCATCACATTATTGGCGAAGCGGATGCGCACGATGCCGAGGTCTTCAATCTCCTCACGCTCCACCACCTCGCCCGGCGCGCCCATCTCCAGATAGGCGAAGGCCGCCTCCTCCGCGCCCGCCGGCGGCTCGACTGGCTGCGCGCCGGCTTCGGCATAGGCCGCCATGATGATCTCGGGGGCGTTATCCATGTCCTCCCGGCTGGTCATGAACAGCAGCGGCGCGGCGCCTTCCCATTGCGCGTTGAACGCCGCCTCCACCTCTTCGACCGTGATCGAATCGGCATATGCCTCGAACCGCTCCAGCCCGCCGCGCGGGTGGCTGAACACCTGGTCGCCGCTGAACGCATTGATAATGCCATTGGCGAGGCTGGCGCTCTGGCGCGTATCGGCCTGCTCCGCGGCGTTGCGCAGCGAGGTGCGCAGATTGGCGATCTGCTCGTTCAATTCCGCCTGGGTAAAGCCATAGGAGCGGGCGCGGCGCAGCTCGTTTTCCGCCACAAAAAGCGCCTCGCGCCAGTTCGCGGGCTCGGCGACCACGGTCATAGACGCGATGTCCGCGACCGTCTCCAGCGACGAGAAGCTGGACGAAGCTTGCAGAAAGACAGCGTTCTCAGCGCGCGACAGCGCCGCCAGGCGCCGCGACACGATGGAGTTTCCCAGCCCGCGAACCAGATTGGCGCGGCGCTGCGCCTCGGTGTCGAGCGGGTTTTCCGCCGGCTTCACCGCGTAAATCTCGATGATGGTGGGAATAGCGGGATCGTGGAAAAATCCGGCCTCCGGCTCGCGTTCGCCAATGGCGCCCAGCTCCGGGTTCTCGCCCGGCGTCACAGGATCTCGCCAGTCGCCGAATGTCCCGGCGATGCGCTGTTCCACATCGTCCGCATCGACATCGCCAGCGACGACAAAGAAGGCGCGTTCGGGCGTGTAATAACGCTCGTAGAGATCGCGGAAGAGCGTGGAGTCCGCGGTTTGCAGCACCTCTGCCTCGCCGATAGGTAGCCGGTGCGGCAACAACGTGTCAGGGAACAGGAACGAAAAACGCGCCAGCGTGGCGCGATAGGATGGCGTGTTCGAGCCGCGCATTTCCGACAGCACCACGCCGCGCTCGCGATCAATCGCGTCCTCGGCCAGGGTCAGCCGGTCCAGCTCGCCCATCAGCATGAAGGCGGCGTCCATCGCCTCGCCGCGCGCATCGGGCACGTCGAGCATATAGACGGTCTCGCTAAACGAGGTATAGGCGTTGGTGTCGGCGCCGAACGCCAGGCCGTGACGCTCCAGAATGCGGATCATCTCGTTCTCGGGCACGTTCTCCGAACCGTTGAACGCCATATGTTCCAGAAAGTGCGCCAGGCCCTGCTGGCCGTCGGCTTCCATCAGCGAGCCGACCTCGAAACGCAGGCGCAGCGCCGCGACATTGGAGGGTGTCCGGTTTTCCAGAATGGCGTAGCGCATGCCGTTAGCCAGCACGCCATAGCGCACGGCCGGGTCGGGCTCGATGTCGCTGACCTCATGCGGGAACAGCGCACCCGCCAGCGGATCGGGCTGCGGCGGCAAAGGCGGGCTTTCTCCCGGCCCGCAGGCGGCCAGAGACAACAGGGCGAATGCCGCGAACACGGCCGGGATACGGGTCGGATTGCGCATGATGTCTCCGTTTCGCTCTGCTTGCTCTGCCTTGTTCGTTTCCGGGGCGCGCCGGTCAGGATGTTCGATCAGGACGCATAGAGTCCGGGCGAGCCGGCCGCCGGATCGTGCTCGGCCACCAGCCGCCCGGGGGCGATCTCCACCAGCCGGGGCGCATACTGCTCGGCTTCATCCCCTTCCGCCAGCCTTGATGGAAGGAATCTGAGCTGCGCTCTCGGGTCCAGCGGTGAGGGCAAGTCTCCGGATAGTTTCAGCCGCTCGCGCGTCTTTTCAATGCGCGGATCGGGGATCGGCGCGGCGGAGATCAACGCCTTTGTGTAAGGGTGGCGCGCATCGGCATAGATGGCGTCGCGGCCGGCCAGCTCCACGACCCGGCCCAGATACAGCACCATGACGCGGTGCGAGATTTCCCGAACCACGCTGAGATCGTGGCTGATGAACATCATCGACATGCCGAAATCACGTTGCAGCCCGATCAGCAGGTCGATGATCTGCGCCTGAATCGAAACGTCCAGCGCCGAGACCGCCTCGTCGCAGATCACCAGTTTCGGCTTCAGGATCATGGCGCGGGCGATGCCGACGCGCTGGTTCTGCCCGCCGGAAAGCTCGTGCGGATAGCGGTTGATAAGCGCGGGCGCGAGGCCGACGCGCTCCATCATCGCCGCCACCTCCGCGTCGCGCCCCTTGCGGCCGAGATCGGGGCGGAAGGTCAGCAGCGGCTCGGCGATGGAATCGCCAATGCTCATGCGCGGATCGAGGCTGGCCAGCGGATCCTGGAACACGATCTGAAGATCGCGCCGCGTCTTGCGCAGCTCCTCTTTCTTCAGCGCTGTCAGATCGCGGCCAAGCCATGAGATGACGCCCTTCGTGGCCGGCACAAGCTGGATCACCGCGCGGGCCAGCGTCGACTTGCCACAGCCGGACTCGCCCACCACGCCCAGCGTTTCTCCGGGCCAGAGGTCGAAATCCACCCCGTCCACAGCCTTGAGCGGCCGCGTCTTCGGCCATAGGCCGCCACCCTCGCGCACGGGGAACCAGACGCGCACATCGCGCGCGCGCACCAGCGGCGCGTCCTGCGCGGGCGCGGGAGCCAGAGTCGCGCGGCCGCCGCGGCCGGTCTTGTCCAGCCGCGGGATCGCCGCCAGCAGCATGCGCGTATAGTCAGTGCGGGGCGCATGAAAGATGCTGTCGGCGTCGCCCGCTTCCACATAGGCGCCGTCCTTCATCACCTGCACCCGGTCGGCCATACGCGCGATCACGCCCATGGCGTGGGTGATAAGGGCGATGGCGGCGCCGGTTTCGCGCTTCAGCGCGTCCATGATGTCCAGCACCTCGGCCTGCACCGTCACGTCCAGCGCGGTGGTCGGCTCGTCGGCGATCAGCAGGTCCGGCCCGCACAGCATCGCCATGGCGATCATCACGCGCTGGCGCATCCCGCCCGAAAGCTCGTGCGGATACTGGTTCAGGCGCCGCCGCGCCTCGGGAATGCGTACGCGGTCGAGCCAGTCGATACAGGTCTTTTCCGCCGCCTCGCCGCGCAGATCGGTATGGGCATAGAGCGACTCGCGCATCTGGGCGCCGATCTTCAGATGCGGCGTCAGGCTGGTCAGCGGATCCTGAAAGATCATGGCGATGCGCGCGCCGCGAATGGCGTTCAGCCGGCTGCGCGGCAGAGTCAAAAGGTCTTCGCCGCGATAGAGAATCTGGCCATCCGCCCGGCCATTTCCGGCCAGCAGGCCCATGGCGGCGAGGAAGGTCTGGCTCTTGCCCGAGCCGGATTCGCCCACCACGCCGACGCATTCGCCCTTGCGGATGGTCAGGTCGACGCCGCGCACGGCGTGGACCTCGCCGTCCGGCGTGTCAAACCGCACATTCAGGCCGCGAATATCGAGAATGGGGGAATCGCCGTCCGGCGGGGCCTCACCCTTCAAAGGATCCGTCATGCCGCCAGCCAAGCGCAGGCCGGGCGCGGAGGCAAGCGCCGGAAGATGGCGATGGCGCCCCCTACGGTGTCCAGCTCAGCTCCAGCCAGATTCGGCGCTGATCGGGCGGGCCGGCGGCGGCTCCGCTGAAATCGGCCCAGGCGAGCCGGGCGCTCCAGCTCCGCGCGAAATTCAGCCGCGCCGCCGCGTTCCACTCATGCCCCAGCCTTGGGCCGCCGCCGAGAATCGCCGCGTAATCGTGCCAGGCCGCCTCCAGCGCCAGACGGCGCATAAATCCCAGCGAGCGGAAGGCGGCGAAATTCATCTGCCCGCGCAGCGTCCAGACCCGCAACCCGTCCGCCGGGCCATGCTCGAACAGATCGGTCCAGCCGCGCTGGCCGTGGCGGCTGGCGAACGGATAGGTGATCCCGCGCACGCCGTCGCCTTCCAGCCGCTGGAACCGCGCGCTGACCGAGGCCGGGCCATAGGCGAGACCGCCGGACGCAGTGATGTCGTCCAGCGCGAAATTCCCCGCCGCCGCGCCATGATCGACCTGCCGCGCCCAGGCGATGTCGTAATCGAACACCGCGGGGCCCGCCGGCAGGGCGCCGCGCGCGCGCGCGCCGAACGTGGCGGAGGAAAGCTGGGCCGCGCCCGGCAGGTCGATCAGGAAAGCGAAAGCCGAGAGCCGCAGCGCGCCGGAGCGCGTCCATTCGGCGTTGAGCAGATGCGAGTCGGAGCGCAGATGCGCGCTCCCATATGTGTCGTTCATCCGCCAGACATAGGCGTAGGCAAGCTCCAGCCCCGGCGCGATGTCATACCAGGCGGCGATGGCGTCGAATGTGCGGTCGTCCTGGCGCCAGTCCTCGTTGCCGACATAGCGCTCGTCGCCAAAGGCCAGGATCTGCCGGCCGAGCGCGGCGTAGAGCGCGTCATGGTCATAGCTAAGCTGAATGCGGTTCAGTTCGATATTCCCGGCCGCGCCGATGGACGGATACGGCCAGCCCGCGCCGCCGGGCGGCGCCGTGTCTCCATGCACCACGGTCGCTTCCGCCTCGATCAGCGCCGACAGGCGGCGGAATTCGCCGGTGACGAAGCCCGCGCGCACGCGCGCCGTCACCGCCTCGGCGGATTCGGGCAGGGAGGAGTCCGTCAGGCGTTCGGCGCGCACGCGGGCGTCGCCAAAGACCTCACCGGATTCCAGCGCCCCGCGCAGGGTCTGGCCGCTGGCCGGAACGGCCAGCGCCAGT
Source organism: Euryhalocaulis sp. (assembly GCA_050486445.1). Classification (GTDB taxonomy): domain Bacteria; phylum Pseudomonadota; class Alphaproteobacteria; order Caulobacterales; family Maricaulaceae; genus Euryhalocaulis. The sequence goes on along the minus strand of JBJHDH010000021.1, from coordinate 11,882 downwards.
GCGGATAGCGCGGCAGTGGCGGAAAGGGCGGCGCGAAGCATCCAAACGCTCTAGCAGCGTTCGCCGCCGGACGGGAGGGCGGCCCGGCCTGCCTTCTACTGCACCGGGGCGGCCTCGGTTTCTGTCTCGCCGCGGTCGGTGAACAGCGTGGTCGCGGTGAAATGGCCGGCGGCGTTAAGCGTCAGCGTCACCGGCTCCAGCGTGCGGTTCTGCCAGTACCAGCCATGAATGCCCTCGAAAGCCGCGACATACAGGCCGGTCTGTTCGCGCGCATCGCCAACGCCATAGCCCTCGGTCATCGCTTCGCCGCCATCGAACGGATGGGAGTGCAGGTCGTAATGCAGCTCGTCCGTCGCGCGCCAGGAAAACGCCAGCGGCGCGCCCTCGTCCATCGTGTATTTATATTCGATGGATTCGAACGGCTCGATCACGAACTCGCGCCGCTCCACGCGCAGCGCCTCGTCCTGAAGCGTCAGCACGCCGGTGCGCAGCGCGCCGCGCTCCAGCTCGGTCATTTCCGGCGTCGCCAGGCCGGTCAAACCAGTCGCCTCGCCCGCCCCGGTCGGATCGACGCCAAACTCCGCCGGCAGCACGAACAGAATGAAGAACACCGCCGCCGCTGCTATCGCCGCCGCGACCCCGACCCAGAGTTTCTTGCCGGAAGGCGGCCCGCCCGCGCCCTGTTGTTGATCGCTCATGCTCTCGCCCACATCAACAGTTGATATCCGGTCAGGATAAACCCGGCGGCCATCAGCGCCACATTCGTTCCGAAGGCGGCCTTAGCAAAGCCCGGCTGCGCTCGCCACAGATTGAGCAGCGCCACGACCACGACCAGCACCAGAATCTGGCCGATCTCCACCCCGATATTGAAGCTGATGAGATTGACCAGCAACCCGTTCGGCGAAACCGCCGTATCCATGAGCTTGGTCGCCAGCCCCATGCCGTGCGCCAGACCAAAGGCGAACACCGCGATGCGCGTATCGACACGGAACGGCGCGCGGTCGAACCCGCCCATATTCTCGAACGCCTTATAGACGACCGAAAGGCCGATGATCGCGTCGATGAGATAGGGATTGGCGTGAACACCGGCCAGCACGCCGGTCAGCAGCGTGAGGCTGTGGCCCAGCGTGAACAGCGACACATAGATGAGCACGTCTCGCAGCCGGTAGAGGAAGAACACCACCCCGACCAGAAACAGCACATGGTCGATGCCCGTGACCATGTGCTTGGCGCCCAGATACAGAAACGGGATGACCGCCGGGCCGTCCAGGCTCTGCACAAAGCGCGCATTGGCTTCGGAAATGTCGTGCGCCAGCGCGGCGGCGGGAATCGCCAGGGTCGCCGTCAGCAGCAGCGCCCAGAACCAGAGGCGCGACCGGCTCATTGCCCGGCGGGGTTCAGCGCCGAATCCACTTCCGGGGGCAGGCTGAACAATTCGCCCGGCGGCAGGTCGGCCGGCGGATAGACCATGTGGCAGCTCTCACAGACCCGGTACATCACCGCACCGGTCTCGAAGATACGCTCCTCATCCCGCGCTTCGGCGGCGGCCTGGGCGCGCAGCCCGATCTCGACCAGCGCGCCGGAAAACTGGAACCAGTCCTCGCCCCTTCCCTCGGAATAGAGCGGCGTCATCAGCAGATTGCCGGCCTGCGCCACGGTGGCGGCGGCGGCGACTACATCGGCCCAGCCTTCCTCTGTGGTCGGGCGCAGGCTGCGCTCGCCATCGGCGTCGATAATCCAGCCGGCCGAGCCCCAGAATGTGTCGGCATGGTGCTGGACTACGGTCTCCATCAAAGCGCGGATGTCATGCGCCGGGCGCCAGGGCGGCTCCTCGTGCAGCGAGCGTTCGGCGGTGGGCGCCGCCTGCTGCGTCGCGGATTCGGGAGCGCCGCATCCGGCCAGCAACAGGCAGGCGGCGAGGACCGCTCCCGCTTTATAGAAATCCATCCTGCGCACCATCGCCGCCTCCCTGCCGCGCAAATCTGCGCCCGGCCTACGCTTCCTGCAACTCCAGTTCCAGCACCAGCCCGTGCGGATCGGTAAAGCGCAGGATCGGACCGAACGGGGTCTCAAGCAGCGGCTCGACCGTTGCGCCCATATCGGCCAGCGCCTGCGAAACCCTCTCAACATCGAAGGCTGCAACCTTCACCCCGATATGGTCGATGCCGGGCGCCACGCCTTCCGCCGCCTGGGTCAGCACCAGATTGGTGTCCCCCATCTCGAACCAGACCTGACCGGAATCAGTCGTTCCGCCCTCGGCGCCGAAATAGCGGCGATAGAAATCCAGACTGCGGCTGAAATCAGAAACAGTCAGGCTGACATGGCCAAGCCCCATCGGCGTGACCAGCGGCGGGCCCTCGACCAGCGGCGCGGCGTCGATGACGGTGGGGAACCAGCCGCCGGGATCGGCGACAAGCTGCACGCCCAGCGCGTCGGGGTCGGAGAACAGGCCGAAAGCCGGCCAGTTCGCCGGAACCTCGATCCCGTCGGCGCGCAGCCGCGCGGCCACGGCCTCGCTGTCATAATCGGCGATCAGCGCGCAGAAATGGTCGAAAAAGGCGCGCGGCTCGTCCGGCCGCGACCCGAACGCCAGATAGCCGCCATTCAGATCGACATAGAGGCGCAGCGGCACGGGCTGCTGCTCGGTGCGAATGGCGGGATTGAACAGCGTGCTGTGAAAGCGCGCGGCGGCTTCCACATCGGGAACCACCGATCCCATATGCTCCAGCAGCGTGGCGCGCAGCGGCAACGCGGCCGGCGCCTGCCCCCATGCCGCGCCCGGCAGCGCCGCGGCGGCCAGACCGCCGAGGCCGGACAGCGCCTCGCGCCGCGACGGATATTTGTGCAAGCCCGTCATCTTCGTGCCTCCCCATGTTCTGGGCGCCAGTATATGCGCCAATTCAACCCGGAGGAATTTTGCCTTAACGCGCGCTGTGACGCCGCGCGAAATGGGCGATCAGCCGGATCATGTCGTCCGTCTCCGCCGAGGGCCGCACGCCGAATGCATGGGGCTGGTCAGGGTAAAACGCATATTCCAGATGACCGTCGCGCGACTGCCAGGCGCGGATCAGATCCAGCGTGATCTCCTGCGGAACATTGGAGTCCATGCCCGGCTGCACGACCAGCAACGCCGGAAGATCGGCGCCCGACCCGGCCTCGCCGCTGGTGACGATGCGCGGGATCGAGGCGTCCAGCATCGCGGCCTCGTCGCCGCCGAAATAGGCCTCGTGCCCGCGCTGCAACGGCTCGATCCGGGCGCGGACCGCGTAGCGATAGCGCGCCAGCGGGTCCGACACCGGCCAGAGCGCGGCCACATAGGCGACGGAGGCGTCGATCTCGTCGCGCGGCGCGGCTTCGCCGTCCGGTCCGCCTGCTCCAATCAATGTGATTGGCGTTCCCAGATGCGCGGGCGCGCCGGGGCGCAGCGCCGCCAGCATGGCCAGATGCCCGCCGCTGGAACTGCCGATCAGGCCGATCCGCTCCGGGTCCGCGCCCAGCGCCACCGCGTTCAGCCGCACCCAGCGCACGGCGGCGGCCACATCGGCGCTCGCCGCCGGATGCGGATGCTCCGCACCCTGCCGGAAGTCGATGGCGACGACCAGAAAACCAGCCTCCGCCAGCGCGCGATCATAGAGGGCGCCGTCGGCGCGTCCGCCCGCCGACCACGCCCCGCCATGCACGTCGATCATCACCGGCAGTGGCGTTTCGGCTTCGGCGGGGCGATAGAGCCGCGCCTCCAGCGCCAGATCGCCATGCCGCGCCCAGACGGCGTCCTCTTCCGTCACGGTCTGCGCCATCGCCGTTTGCGTCACCAGCAGCGTCATCATCGCCACAGCCAAAGTCCGGATCATGGGCGCCTCTCCTCTCAGCGCGATTCGCCGCCGCCGGCGCCGACCCGCACATTCAGCAGCGCCTGACGCTTTTCCACGCGGATCGCGTGCAGCGCGCGTTGCAACGCGGCAGGCAGCTCCGCCGGGTCTTCCACCGCTTCGGCGTATGCGCGGCTGGCCTCGGCGATCCTGCAATAATCCGGCGCCGGCTCCAGCGAGGTGACCGGCATCAGATTGGCTCTGGATGCGTAGCCGTCGGGGAAGATTTCCAGCGTCGAGCGGCGCACCGCGTTCCAGATACCGTTATTGAACACGATGGTCAGAAGCGGCAGACCGAGCGCCTCGGCGACCTGATGACAGGCCACCGGATTGGCGAACATGTAGGAGCCATCGCCGATACAGGCGGCGACGGGGCGCGAACGGTCAGCCAGCGCCGCGCCAAGCGCGGCGGTAAGGCCCCATCCAAGCCCGCCCGAAACCGCGTGCGCGAAGAACGAACCCGGCCGCGTGCGCGGCATCGAGCCGGCCTCGACGCCCAGTTCGGTGAAGACCACGCCCTCCTCGCCCAGCGCCTCGCCCACACAATGCGACACCCATTGCAGGCTCATCGGCGCGCCGGCGTTCCGGGCGCGCGCCAGCCGGTCGGCGCGACGCTGCGCATTGCGCTCGGACAGCGAGGCGAAGCGCGCCTCCAGCGCGGCGGGGCGCTTTCCGCCCTGCCACTGCGCGCGGAGCGCGTCGCCCAGCGGCGCGAGAATGGCGGCCGTATCCGCGCCAGCCAGCGAGACATCGCTGCGGAAGCCGCGAATGGGGAAGCGCGCATGCAGCGGGTCCGGCCCGGCCTGGATCACGCGGCAGTCCGGCGCCGGCGCCTGATGGATCGGGATCCAGGGCGTCAGCGCGTTCAGCACCAGTATGGCGTCTGCCTCCGCCACGTCGCCGGCCTGAAAGCCGGCATGCATCGGGCTTTCGGAATCCAGGCCGATGCGGCTGGGCCAGAACTCCACCACCGGGATGGCGAAGTCTTCGGCGAAGCGTTGCAGCGCGCCGGAATCCCCGCCCGCCTCGAAACTGCGATGCGCCACGATCAGCGGCCGCTGCGCGCTGGCGAGAATTTTCGCGGCTTCGCGCACCGCGTCCGGGTGCGGCGCCACAGCGACAGGCGCCAGCGGCGCGGACGCGGGGGTTCTGGCCGGATCGAGCACGGCGCAGAGCGGCTCGCGCGGCAGGCTGAGATAGACCGGACCCGTGGGAGCGGAGCGCGCAATACCCATCGCGCGGTCGACCAGCAGGCCCATCTGCTCGGGATAGCTCAGCGCCGCGTCCCATTTGACGGATTCGCGCACCAGCGCCGTCTGGTCGCGCATTTCCTGGCCCCAGTTGATGGGGGTAGAGCGGCTGCCGGTATAGCCGCTTTCGGTCAGCGGCGTGGCGCCGGAGCAGATCAGCACCGGCGCCTGCTCCGTCGCGGCGTTGATCGCGCCCATCACGATATTGGCGAGGCCGACATTGGTATGGACCATCACCGCCTGCGGCCGGCCGGTGACCAGCGCATAGCCATGCGCCATGCCCAGCGCGACCGTCTCATGCGGGATGGGCAGCGCCTGTGGCGTATCCAGCCCTTCGGCCTGACGCCGGGCCAGCGCCTCGATGACCGGCGCGAAATCAGTGCCGCCATTGGCGAACAGATAGTCCACGCCATGCGCGGCCAGCCGCTCGATGAACACGTCTCCGGCGGTTTTCGCTGTGGTCGTCACCCGGTCTTTCTCCGCTCGCGACTCTTCACTTCACTCATGAATGGGCGGGGCCGCATACGGCTTTCGCGCGCAGCGGCCCCGGGTACGAAACAATGGCCGCGCCCGGCAAAGAGCGCGGCGGACACAGGATCAGGGGGCTGCTTCTCTGCCCACTGACTTCGTTATGGTCCCGCGCGCCATCGGGCTCTTCAGCTCGTCGATCATGCGCAGCAGGAAGATCGCGCCCACCAGCGGCAGGGCCAACACCGTGCAATAGATCACCGGCGAAACGCCGGCATTGATCATATAGCCGGCCACGACGGGGCTGATGATGCCGCCGATCCGGCCAACACCGATCACGATCCCGGCGCCGGTGGTGCGCACCGTGGCCGGGAAGATCACCGGATAGGTGGAATACAGACCCGACACCGTACCGATCAGGCCGAAGCCGATGATCGCGCCGACCACCAGCATCAGCGACAGGCTGGGCAGGAAGCCGAACAGGATGATCGCGGCGACAGCCAGCGCCATGAAAGCCGGAATGGTGTTGCGCAGGCCACCCCAGCGATTGGCGATCACGCCGAACAGGATGCCGCCAATCACACCGCCGGCATTCATCAGCGCCGCGCCGGAAATGCCTGCCTCGGGCGACAGGCCCGCTTGGGTGAGCATGTAGGTCATCCATTGCAGCGGGAAATACAGCGTCGCGGCGAACAGAAAATAGACGGCGGTAATCAGGAACAGCGACCGCCCGTGATTGGCGAACAGCACCTTGAACAGCTTTGCATCCGACTCGCCTTTGATCGGGTCGGGCATCTGCTCGAGCTGCGCCATGCCCAGCCGGGGCAGCAGATGGTTGAGCTTTTCCAGTGCGCCCTTCGGCCGCTTGGTGACCAGGAATTCCAGCGATTCCGGCAACAGGAACAGCAGCGGTAATGTGACGGCTGTGACGACGAAGCCGAACCAGAAAATCGGCCGCCAGTCGCCCGTGATCGACACCAGCCATGCGGCGGCAAAGCCGCCCAGCACGGCGCCGACCGGATAGCCGATAGCCATGATCGAAACGCACAGCGAACGGCGGCGCGCATTGGCGTATTCGGCGGTCATGCTCGCCACGCTGGCCAGCATCGCGCCAATGCCGAGGCCGGTGATGAGGCGCCAGAAGGCGAGATCCCACACCCCGTTCGACAAGGCCGAACCAAGCAGACCGATGCCGTCCACGATCATCGCGATGATGATCAGCTTCTTGCGGCCGATTGTGTCGGCGAACGGCGCGATGAACAGCGAGCCGGCCATCATGCCGATCAGCCCGGCGCTGATCAGCCAGCCGATCGTGTCGGCGCCAATCTGCATTTCGGCGCCCACCAGAGGCGCGGCGAACGCCATGGCCAGCACGTCATAACCGTCATAGCCGTTGAGAAGAACCATCAGCGCAATGACGAGAATCTGAAACCTGCTCATAGGTCTCTTGAGCATATCCGCACGAATGTCGGTCATCGGTCCTCCCCGTATCCCCAGTCTCACGGCCGGGGCTTGCAGCCCGGCGCGCAGCGCGGCGCTTGACGGCCGCTGGATTATCCCCTGCCCCCTGATACCGCGAATGGCCGCGCCGGGAAACGGAATTATCCCGCGAATCCGTATCGCGGGGTGGTCATGCGGAGATGCGGCGCCTATACTGGATGCATCATTCGGAATGGGCGCGATGCTGCGCCGGCGCACGCGCCGGTTTCATCGCGCATTGGCCGGCCCTGTCCGGCTTTCCCTGCTGACGCGGGGGTTCCGGCTTCGCCCGTTGGACGACGCAACCAAGAGGAAATCCATGTCTGCTCATCCGAACGGTCCGTTTCGCGCGGACCATGTCGGCAGTCTTTTGCGCCCCCGGTCCGTTCTGGACGCCCGCAAGCGTCACGCGGCCAGGGACATTGGCGCGGACGAGCTGCGCGAGATCGAAAACGAAGGCATCAAGGACGCGATCAAGCTTCAGGAAGATGTCGGCCTGAAGGGAATCACCGATGGCGAATTCCGCCGCATGCATTTCCACACCGACTTTCTGGTGCAGATCGGCGGCATGGAGATGCAAGGCGGCATCGCCACCAAATTCCAGAAAGAGGGCGGCGATCTGGAATTCGCGCCGCCGAAACTGGTGACCACTGGCAGGCTGCGCCGCACGCACCCGATCATGCGCGCGGATTATGAGTTTATCGCCGCGCACACCCAGGCGACGCCGAAAATCACCATGCCATCGCCATCCATGGCGCATTTCCGCGGCGGACGCGATGCGATCAGCGAAGCCGCCTATCCGGATATGGACGAATTTTTCGACGATCTGGTGGAAGTCTATCGGCAGGAAGTGAACGACCTGGCCAGGGCCGGCTGCCGCTATATTCAATTCGACGACACCAATCTTGCCTATCTGTGCGATCCGAAGCTGCGCGAGGCGGCCAAAGCGCGCGGTGAGGATCCGGACGCCCTGCCGAAGCTGTATGCGGACCTGATCAATCGCGCGATCGCGGACCGGCCGAAAGACATGCGCGTGGCGATCCATCTGTGCCGCGGTAATTTCCGCAGCGCCTGGGTGGCCGAGGGCGGTTATGACCCGGTGGCCGAGGTGATGTTCAGCGAGCTGAATATTGACGGTTTCTTCCTGGAGTTCGACGACGAACGCTCCGGCGACTTCGCGCCGCTGCGCTATGTGCGTCCGGGCGCGACCATCGTGCTGGGTGTCATCAGCTCCAAGCGGCCGGAAATGGAGAGCAAGGACGCGATGAAGCGCCGCATCGACGAGGCGGCGCAGGTGCTGGATGCGGACCAGCTCGCGATCAGCGCCCAGTGCGGCTTCTCCTCCACCGAGCATGGCAACGACATCAGCTTCGACATCCAGCGCCGCAAGCTGGAACTGGTGGTCGAAATTGCCGAGGATTATTGGGGCGGGGCCGACCCGGTCCGCAGCGCGGCCTGACCGTCGCGTTCGGAGCAAAAGGAAAAGCGGCGGGCGGACGCCCGCCGCTTTTTTGTTTCCGTGCAGGCCCATATGGTCGGCGAATGCGCATTCTTCTCCGGCTTGCCGGCCTGGGCTTTGTGGGATTGGGAGTCGCCGGCATGTTCCTGCCGGTCGTGCCCACCACCGTCTTTCTGATTATCGCGGCCATTCTGTTCGCGCGTTCTCACCCCGAATGGGAGGCGCGGATCATGAATCACCCGAAATTCGGCCCGCCGGTTCGCGCGTTCCGGGAAACCGGCGCAATTCCGCCAAAGGCCAAGCTCGCCGCCGTCACGGCGATGACGATCAGCTCCATTGTTTCCTGGTTCCTGCTGGACGGCTGGCTGGCGTATCTGCCCGCCGCGGTCTGCGCCCTGTGCGCGGCCTATATCCTGACGCGGCCATCGCATTAAAATACGCCCCGCATCTACGGGGAGGAGCCGCCATGAACACGCATTTCGCCGCGCGCCTGCTGGGCGCGCTGGTTTTTGCCGCGAGTCTCGCCGGGCCCGGGTCCGCCCAGCCCACGGAAGCCCAGATCACGCTGCGCCACCGGCTGATCGACCCCGATGTGAACATGCTGACCTTCCGCAGCATCGGCCAGATGTTCGAGACCATCGCCGTGCCGGCCGGCGATACGGTGTGGGAATTGCCGCGCACCATCGCGCCGCTGGACTTCACATACGCTTTTGAAGGCGAAACGGTCGCGGCGGCGGATTTTGCCGGCCGCACCTATAGCAATGCGTTGCTGGTGATGAAGGACGGCGTCATCGTCGCCGAGGACTACTATAATTTCTCCGGCCCGGAGACGCACTTCCTCTCCATGTCCACGGCCAAGTCGCTCACTTCGAACCTGATCGGCATGGCCATCGCCGACGGCCTGATCGGATCGGCTGACGATCTGATCGTGGACTATGTGCCGGAACTGGCCGGCGGCGGCTATGACGGCGTGACGATCCGCCAGGCGCTGGCGATGCGCTCGGGCGTGGACTGGAACGAACGCTACGATTTCGGCCAGGAAAGCCCGATGATGCGCCTGCATAACGGCGCCATTGTCGAAAACCGTCACCGCTTTACCGACGCGGCGCTGGACCTCGGGCGCGCGCATCCGCCCGGCGAGGTGTTCAATTATTCGACGGTCGAGACAGGCGTGCTGGGCTGGGTTCTGGAACGGGCGGCGGGCAAGCCTCTGCCGCAATATATGTCCGAACGCTGGTGGATTCCCGCCGGCATGGAATCGGGCGGCTTCTGGCTGGCCGACGGCCCGCCGGGCGCCGGCAGGGCGGTGAACGGCATGGGCTTCAACGCCGTGCTGCGCGACTATGGCCGGATCGGCCAGATGATGCTGGACGGCGGCGTGGCGAACGGCGTGCGCCTGCTGCCGGAAGACTGGGTGCGCGAGGCGACGGTTCCCGCCGAAGGATACGAGCCGGTCGCGCCCGGAAGCACGCGCGGCTATCAGTATCAATGGTGGACCCTGACCGATTCCGGCGCCTATCTGGCGGTGGGGCTGCAAGGTCAGTTCATCTATGTCGATCCGGCCACGCGCACCGTGGCGGTCAAGCTCAGCTATTTTCCGCCGGGGGAAATGCGCGCCGATGCGGAGGCTGAGGCTTTCTTCCGCGCCTTGTCCGGCTGGATTCCCGCCGCCCGCTAGGAGAGGGCCGCGCCTTATGACCGCTTGAACCCTGCTCCCGCGGCAGGCAGAACACCCGGTCCGGACGGGAGGCGGGAACAGCGATGGCGATCGAATCTGTGGACTGGCTGCGCAAGGATGTGGTGCGGCGCTGGGCCGACGGGGCCGGAGAGACGATAGCGGTGGCGGAGATGTTCTCCGGCCTGCGTCTGACCTATCGGGAACTGGATGCGCGGATCGATTCCTGCGCCGAGTTCCTGCTCTCGCAGAATGGCGTGAAGAAAGGCGACCGCGTCGCGCTGCTGGCGCGCAATGGCGTTCACTATCCGGTGCTGTTCTATGCCTGCGCCCGCGCCGGACTGATTTTCGAGCCGCTGAACTGGCGCCTGACCGGCGGCGAGATGAAGGTGCTGGTCGAGGACGCCGAGCCGGTCCTCCTCTATTACGAGGACGAATTCGCCGCGCAGGCCGAACAGGCCGCCTCCGGATTCGCCGGCTGCCGCCTTGAAAGCATCGGCGCGCATGGCGAGGCGCTGCATCAGTCGCTGGCCGCGCATGGTCCGGCGAAACAGCGCTACGAGATCGAGGATCCGGAGGCGACCTGGACTCTGCTCTATACATCCGGCACCACGGGCCGCCCCAAGGGCGCTATCGTGACGCCGCGCGGCGCATGGTTTTCCGCCTGCAACTTCACCTGGATCAACGAGCTGGACCGGCGCTGCGCCATGTTGTGCGACGTGCCGCTGTTTCATGTCGGCGGGCTGATCGCGCTGCTTCACACCTCGATGCTGAACGGCATGCGGGTGTGGATGACCGACCGGTTCGAGGCGGGCGCGACGCTGAAATATCTCTCCGATCCGGAGATGGGCGCGACGCATATGTTCACCGTGCCGCAGATCGTGCAGGTGCTGCGCGATCACCCGGACTACGCCAGCGCCGACTTTTCTCGCGTCAAGGCGTGGTGCAGCGGCGGCGCGCCGCTGGCCCCCTCGATCCAGTACGACATGTGGAAGGACGGCGTGCTGCTGACCAACGGGTTTGGCATGACCGAAACCGGCAGCGTCACCGGCATGCCGCTGGACGGCCAGATGATGCAGGACAAGCCCGGCTCGCTGGGCATTCCGCTGCCCAGCATCGACATCAAGATGGTGACGCAGGACGGCAAACCGGCGGCGGCAAACGAAGTCGGCGAAATCTGGGTGCGCGGGCCGAGCGTGACGCCCGGCTACTGGAACCGGCCCGACGCCAATGAATCCTCGTTCGAGGACGGCTGGTTCAAGACCGGCGACGCCGGTTATCTGGATGAAGACGGGTTCCTCTATTTGGTCGACCGCTTCAAGGACATGTTCATCAGCGGTGGCGAGAACGTCTATCCGGCCGAGGTCGAGTCGATCATGCTGGAATGCGAGGGCATCGCCGACATCGCGCTGATCGGCGTGCCGCACCCGAAATGGACCGAGGTGGGCGCCGCGTACATTGTGCCCCGCCCCGGCCTGACCGAGGAGACGGTGCGCGCCTTCGCCAAGGAACGGCTCGCCGGCTACAAGCGGCCCACCCACATCGTGTTCGTGGAAAGCATCGAGCGCACGCCCAGCGGCAAGATCAAGAAACAGGAATTGCGCAAGGACTGGGCCGCGCGCACGGACGGGAGCGCGTAGGGCTCAGTCGGCGCCGCCTTACGGCGGCTCTTCAGGATGAGG
>JBJHDH010000020.1:0-58865 GCA_050486445.1 Euryhalocaulis sp. | reverse complement strand
GTCTATGATTATGAATGCGCGGGCAGCCGCGCCTATCTGCGTCTGGCGCGCGAGCTTCTGAAGCGCGAGACGGCGGCGGAGGCGGCGGCGTGAGCGCCCGCACGCGCGGTCTTGGCAAGGGTCTGTCGGCGCTTCTCGGCGAGCCGGATCCGGACGTCGCGTCGTCTCCGCGCGCGGCGCCGGAAAAGCCGGGCGCGGAAAAACCGGAAGAGACGCAGGCGTCGGAGTCCGGCCCGGCGCAGAAGACCGGCGCCGGCGGCGCGCGCCCAGTCCCGATCGAGCTGATCCATCCCAATCCCGATCAGCCGCGCCGCATCTTCCAGCTTGAGGAGATCGAGGCGCTGGCCGCCTCGATCCGGCAGAAGGGCGTGCTCCAGCCTATCCTGCTGCGCCCGGCCGAGGGCGAGACCTTCGAGATCGTCGCCGGGGAGCGCCGCTGGCGCGCCGCGCAGAAAGCCGGGCTGCACGAAATCCCCGCGCTCGTCCGCGTCCTCAATGATGAGGAGACGCTGGAGATCGCGCTGATCGAAAACGTGCAACGCGCCGATCTCACGCCGCTGGAAGAGGCCGAGGCCTATCGCGCGCTGGCCGAGGAATTTGGCCGCACCCAGGCCCAGATCGCCGAAATGATCGGCAAGTCGCGTCCGCACGTCGCCAATACGATGCGTCTGCTCGATCTTGCGCCCGCCGTGCGCGGCCTGCTGGATTCTGGCGAGCTGACCGCCGGTCACGCGCGCGCGCTGCTCGGCGCGCCGGACGCGGTCTCGCTCGCCCAGGAAATTGTGAAGCACGGCCTCTCGGTGCGTCAGGCCGAGGCGCTGGCCCGCAAAGGCGCGGCGCGGCCCAAACGCAAAGCCGGTTTTGGTCCGCCCCCGAAAGATCCCGACACCGCGGCGCTGGAAGCCGATCTGGAAGCCCAGCTGGGGCTCGAGGTCGCGCTGCACGAGTCCGGCGGCGGCAAGGGCGAGCTGCGCCTGAAATATACGACGCTGGAACAGCTCGACGATCTCTGCCGCCGCCTCACCGGCGGCTAGGACGGGGCGCCGCCATGCGCCCGCCGCATCACCCCGAACGTCACGTTCCGGCCCGGATCGGCTGGCTGCGCGCCGCCGTGCTGGGCGCCAATGACGGCATCGTCTCGACGGCCAGCCTGATCGTTGGCGTCGCGGCGGCCAGCGACAGCCGCGAGGCGGTGCTGATCGCCGGCGTCGCGGCTGTGATCGCCGGGGCCATGTCGATGGCGGCGGGCGAATATGTCTCGGTCAGTTCGCAGGCCGATGCGGAGCGCGCCGATCTGGCGCGCGAAAAAGAAGAGCTGCGCGAGGCGCCGGAATTCGAGCGGCGCGAACTGGCGGACATCTATGTCCAGCGCGGCCTGACACTGGATCTGGCCCGTCAGGTCGCGGACCAGCTTATGGCCAAGGACGCGCTGCGCGCCCATGCCCGCGACGAGCTGGGCATCACCGATTTCAGCCGGCCGCGCCCGGTCCAGGCGGCGCTCGCTTCCGCTGCCGCCTTCGCCTCGGGCGCCGCGCTGCCGCTTCTGGCCGCCGCGCTGGCCCCGCATGGATTGCTCGGCCCGATTGTCGTGGCCAGCGCGCTTGTGGCGCTGGCGCTGCTCGGCGCGCTCGGGGCCAAAGCCGGCGCCGCCCGGCCGCAGCGCGCGATGATCCGTGTTGTCGGCTTCGGCGCGCTGGCGATGGGCGTCACCGCCGCTATCGGCGCGCTGTTCGGCGTGGCCATGTCCTGATCCGGCCAGACAGGCTCACATGCCTGTGTAGCCAAAATTTCTATACAATCTGGGCGAAAAACGGCATTCTCTCATCAAATCTCCCGCTTCGGCGCAGGCTTCGGCGCGCCGGCGCGGCGCGATAACGCCGAAGCGAGGGGAGACCATTATGACCAATCGGACCGTTGCGCGCGACCTGCGCGCCGCCTTGCTGCACGGGGCCGCGCTGGGCGTGCTTTCTGGCGCCGCGCTCGTGGCTCTGCCGCCCGCCGCCGCCTTCGCCCAGAGTCAGGCCGCCGCTGCGGATCGCGTCGTGGTCACCGCGCGGCGCCGGGCCGAGACCTATATCGAGGTTCCGGCCTCGGTCGCCGCCTTCACGCTGGAAGACATCGAATCGGCCGGGATCGAGACGGCGGGCGACTTTATCGCGCTGACGCCCAACGTGACGCTGGTGGAGACGCAGAACGCAGGCACCGCCTTTGTCACGATCCGCGGCATTTCGCAGGCGCGCAACAGCGAGCCCTCCGTGGCGGTCATCATTGACGGCGTGCAGCAGACCAATCCCTCGCAATTCACGCAGGAGCTGGTGGACATCCAGCAGATCGAGGTGCTGCGCGGGCCGCAGGGCGCGCTTTATGGGCGCAACGCCATTGGCGGGGCGATCAACATCACCACGCGCGGCCCGACCCCGACATGGGAGGGACGCGTGCTTGGCGGCGTCGATAACGGCTTTGGCTACCGGGCGCTGGCGCGCGCCAGCGGGCCGCTGGGCGAACGCGCCGGGTTTTCCGGCGGCATTTCCTGGCACGACACCAAGGGCAATATCCGCAATGCGTTCCTGAACGAGAAGGTGGACCCGGTGGAGAATCTCTCCGGCCGCGCCCGCATCGTCATCGACCCCACCGACAATTTCACCATCGATTTGCGCGGCAGTTTCGATCTTCTGGAAACCGGCGCGCTGTATTTCGTGATCGACCCGAACAACGATTCAAACAACACGTCGATTCCGATCACGGCGAACAATCTGGGCGTCAATGAGCGCGACATCTACGGCGCCTCGATGCAGCTCCGTTATGAAACGGATTTCGGAAGCTTCATCTCCACCACCGCATGGGATTCGCTGGAAGAAGTGCTCTATGGCGACCAGTTCGACTTCACGCCGCGCGAGACGTCCTTCAACCGCACCGTGCTCGGCATCGAGGACTGGACGCAGAGCCAGTTTCTGGATGTGCGCAATATCAGCCAGGAATTCCGCTTCGCCTCGCCCGGCGACCGTCCGGTCCGCTACAGCGCAGGCGCCTATATGGTGTGGACCGACCGCTTTATCTCCACCGGCAACATGGAAGACACCGGCGCCGGGGCGTTCCCGGCCTTCCGCACGCCCAGCACCAATCCCGCCAACCCGCAGGTGACATGGCTGGCCGACGGGCAGGACAATTTCGCCTGGGCGCTGTTCGGCGATCTGAACTTTGACCTGACCCCGCAATGGGAGCTGGCGCTGGCCGCCCGCTATGACCGGGACAAGCGCGAGCAGACCACGCTGACCCCGCCCGCCTTCCTCACCGCGCTGCCCAGCGCCACATTTGGCGAGGTGCGCACGGTGACGTTCGACCAGTTCCAGCCGAAAGTCACACTACGCTATACGCCAAACGCCAACGCGTCCTTCTATGCCGGCTACAGCCGCGGCTTCCGCAGCGGCGGCTTCAACCAGTCCGGCGTCGGCTTCGCGGCGGCGAACAATCCGGACTTCCTCGGCGGTCCGATCCTTGGCGTCGGCGACATCTTCCTGCCGGAGGTCGTCGATACGTTCGACGCCGGCTTCAAGACGGTGCTGGCGAACGGGCGCCTGCGGTTGAATGGCGGCGTCTTCCATACCGATTCGGAGAATTCGTATTTCTTCGTGTTCCTCGCATCGAACTCCACGCAGAATCTCGGCAATGTCGCCGGGGTCCGCTATATGGGTTTCGAGCTGGACGGCGTGTATAATCTCACCAACGAGTTTTCGGTGAATTTCGGTCTTGGCGTCACCGACAGCAAGATCACCGATCATGCCGATCCGGCCGCCATCGGCAACAAGGCGCCGCTGGTCTCCGACTACACGCTCAATCTCGGCTTCCAGTATCTCGCGCCGCTGGGCGGAACCGGCCTCAATCTGCGCCTCCGCGGCGACTATCAGCGCATCGGCGACACCTATTGGGAGCCGTTCAACGTCACCAGGCGCGATCCCATCGATCTGGTGGATGCGCGCGTAGGGATCGAGGGCGCGGACTGGGCGCTCACGGTCTGGGCGAAGAACCTGTTCGACAAGACCTATAACGCCGAGTTCTCGCCTGGCGGCTTTCTGTTCCGGGCCCAGCCCCGCCGCTATGGAGTGGAGCTGAGCAAGCGGTTCTGAGAGGGGGGAGTAGATTCCTCTCCCAATCTCGAACCTCATCCCGAGGAGACCCGCCTGTATCCTTGAGGGATACAGGCGGGGCGTCTCGAGGGACGGTCCAGCGTGACGCGACTGTTTGTGGAATCTGGAGCGTGCTTCGAGGCTCCCCCGGAATAATCCGGGGTCGCACCTCAGCATGAGGGTGGTGGGCGGTAAGGCGTTTGTATTTCTATCGCGCGCTGTGGCGCCGCATTGTCTGCTTATCGCGCGCTGTGGCGCGCGAGGCCAAGCACGAAGCGGCCGATCACCGCCGCAGAAGGCGCGCCGGAGCCTTTCAGTTTCACCTCGACATCCAGCGCCTCGCGCAGCGCCGAATCCAGCGCCCGCGCCGACCATCGGGAAAGCGCGGCGGCAAAGGCGCGCTTGCGCATCACAAAGACCGGCGGGCGCAGCGCGCCCATCGCCGCATCGGCGCCCGCGCCGCCGTCCAGCAGCGCCCGCGCCTCGCGCAGGCGCGAAAGATGCTGCGCCAGCACGCGCACGATGCGCACCGGCGATTCGCCCGAATCCAGCGCCCGGCGCAGCGCCGCGTCCGCGCCCGCCGCCGCGCCCGTGGCCGCCGCGTCGGTCAGGCTGTCCAGATCGCCGCTTCCGCCGGCGGAGAGCGAGGCCTCCAGATCGGCAAGGCTGACGGTATCGTCGCCGGCGGCGCGCGCGGTTTTCGGGCCTTTATAGAGGATCAGCTTCTCGATCTCGGCGCGGGCGAAGCCGCGATCGGCGGGCAGCATGTCGCCAAGCCGGGCGTGCGCGTCGCGCTCCAGCGTCAGCCCCTCCCCGGCCAGCATGGTTTCGGCGATGGAGAGCAGCGCGGCCGGCGCATCGGGATAGCAGCCAATCCCGGCGGCGATTTTCGCCTTGTCGAACGCCGTGCGCAATTTGCTGCGCGGCGTCAGCTCGCCGGTCTCGACCAGAATCTTCGCCTCGGCGGCGGCCGCGCCGGAATCCAGCGCCGCGATAAAGGCGGCCACGGGCGCGTTGTCGCCATCCAGCCGGATGCGCAGCAGCCGCGCCCCGCCGGTCAGCGAGAGGGCGGCGGCCTCGTCGGCGATGCGCGCCGGGTCGGCCTTGATGTCGGAATCGGTCAGCGTCGTCACGGCGAACGGATCGCCGGGATCCGGCGTCCAGGCGCCGGCGATGGATGCGGCGCGTTCGCGCACCAGACCGCGATCCGGTCCGTGCAGCAGAACGGCCCGGACGCCGGGATCGGGCGCGCGTGCGAAACGGTCGGCCGCCGCGCCGGCCAGCTTCACGGCGCGGCTCCGGCCTCGGCCAGCCTGTCGGGGAATCCGGCTTCTTCTTCGGCGCGTTCCGCCGCGCGCCGCTCCGCCGCGTCGGCGTTATGGAAATAGCGGGCCAGCGCCAGATTGATGCGCACCGCCGCGTCCTGCGCCGCGCGCTCCACCGAATCCTGCTCGGCACGGATCGCGGCGTAAGGCTGGCGCGGCACGTCATAGGTCGCCTCGCCCTGCGCCCGGCCCTGGGTCAGCAGCCGTCCGCTCTCCAGATCATAGAGTCCGTAGGCCACCGTGACGGTCAGCAACAGGCGCGAGGCCACCTGGTCGATGGTCAACGCCGTGCCGGTCTGGCTCATATCGGTGCGGGTGCGCAGCAGATAGCGGTCGCGCCCGTCCCCCCATGTTCCCATCCGGTCGCGCAGCGCCTGCCCGACCAGATAGCCCTCGCGCCCCTCGGTGGTCTCCACCCGGACGCCGGAGAGCCGCTGGGCGATAGCGCCGTCCTCGGCATACAGCGGGGAAAAGCCGCAACCGGCCAGCGGCGCGGCGGCGAGCAGAAGCAGGGCGCACAATGCGCCGGAAAGACGGAACGGGCGGGCGGGCGTCATCCCGCTACAATATTGATGATCCGGCCCGGAACATAGATGAATTTCCGCACCGCGAGGCCATCCAGCGCGCGCTGGGTGCGCGCATCTTCCAGCGCCGCCGCGCGCGCGCCGTCCGCGTCCAGCCCGGGCGCGATGGCGATTTCAGAGCGTTTCTTGCCATTCACCTGGATCGCCACGACCAAAGTATCCTCGGCGGACAGCGCGGGGTCGGCTTCCGGCCAGGGTGCGGTCGCGGCCAGACCGTCGCCGCCCAGCAGCGCCCAGCCTTCCTCGGCCAGATGCGGGGCGAAGGGCGCGATCAGCCGCAACAAGATTCCCAGCGCCTCGGAGCGGGCCGGAATCTCCGCCGCTCCGGCGGGCGCCTTGCGCAGAAAGCCGACCAGCTCATAGAGCTGGGCGACGGCGACATTGAAGCGGAACTCCTCAATGGCGCGGCCGACCGATTGCGCCGCCCGGTGCGCGGCGCGGCGAATGTTCAGGGCTTCGCCTTGCGCGTCCTTCGCCTGGTGCAGCGGGCCGGGCGCGTCCGCCGGATGCTCGCTGACCAGCGCCCAGACCCGCTGGACAAAACGCGCCGCGCCCTCCACCCCGGCCGGCGTGTACTGCACGTCGCGCTCTGGCGGGCTGTCGGAAAGCACGAACCAGCGGATCACATCGGCGCCGTACTGGTCCACCGCGCCTTCGGGATCGACCGTGTTGCGCCGCGACTTCGACATTTTCTCGACCGGGCCGATTGTGACCGCGCGTCCGGTTGCGCGCTCCGTCGCCTGACCATCGTCGAGGATCACGTCCTCGGGGGAGAGCCAGAAGCCGTTTTCGGATTTATACGTCTCGTGCGTCACCATGCCCTGGGTGAACAGGCCGGCGAACGGCTCGCCGCCGGGCAGGTCGAGATAGCCGCAATCGCGCATCGCCCGCGCGAAAAAGCGCGAATAGAGCAGATGCAGCACGGCGTGCTCCACCCCGCCGACATATTGATCGACCGGCAGCCAATAGGCGGCCTTGCCCGTGTCCACCGGCCGGTCGGCGCGGGGAGAGCAGAAGCGGGCATAATACCAGGACGAATCGACGAACGTATCCAGCGTGTCGGTCTCGCGCTCCGCCGCCCCGCCGCATGAGGGGCAGTTCACATATTTCCATGCCGGGTGGGCGGCCAGCGGATTGCCGGGTTTCGAGAAATCCGCGTCGTCGGGCAGCAGCACCGGCAGATCGGCTTTGGGAACCGGCACGGCGCCGCATTTTGGGCAGCGGATCACCGGGATCGGGCAGCCCCAATAGCGCTGGCGCGAGACGCCCCAGTCGCGCAGCCGCCATGTGGTCGCGCCTTCGCCGGCGTTTAGCGATTCCAGCTTCGCAATCGCCGCCTCAATGGCTTTCGGCGTCTCCAGCCCGTCGAGAAATTGTGAATTTAAAGTCACGCCCGGCCCGGTCCAGGCTTCGTCGCCCTCGACGATCCGCGCCGCCCAGGCGGCCGCATCTTCGCCTGTCTGGTCCGGCGGCGCCACGACCGGCCGGATCGGCAGGCTGTATTTTTTGGCAAATTCATGGTCGCGCTGGTCATGCGCGGGGCAGGCGAAGATCGCGCCCGTGCCATAGCCCGACAGCACGAAATTGGCTGTCCAGACAGGCAGCTCCCAATCCGGGTCAAATGGATGGCGCACGCGCAACCCGGTGTCGACGCCCTTCTTTTCGGCCCGCTCGATCACCTCTTCCGATGTGCCGAGGGCGGCGCATTCGCGCATGAAAGCGTCCAGATCGGGCCGCCCCATCGCCCGGACCAGCGCATGATCGGGGGCCAGCGCCACGAAGGACGCGCCGAACAGCGTGTCCGGCCGGGTGGTGAAGACTTCGATTTCGGACGGGCCAGCGGAGGGCGGATTCACAATCTGGAAGCGCAGCCGCGCCCCGCGCGAGCGGCCGATCCAGTTTTCCTGCATCGTCCGCACCTTGTCGGGCCAGCGGTCCAGCCCGTTCAGCCCTTCCAGCAATTCCTCCGAATAGGCGGTGATGCGCAGGAACCATTGCTCCAGCTCGCGCGTCTCGACCGGTGCGCCGGAGCGCCAGCCCTTGCCGTCCACCACCTGCTCATTGGCCAGCACGGTATTGTCGACCGGATCCCAGTTCACCCGGGACGTCTTGCGATAGGCCAGGCCCTTATCCAGAAAGGCCAGGAATATCTCCTGCTGATGCCGGTAATAGGAGGCGTCGCAGGTGGCGATCTCGCGGTCCCAGTCAATGCCCAGACCCAGACGCTGCAACTGGCCGCGCATGACGGCGATATTGGACAGGGTCCAGTCGCGCGGATGCACGCCGCGCTCGATGGCCGCGTTTTCCGCCGGCAGGCCGAATGCGTCCCAGCCCATCGGGTGCAGCACATTATAGCCCTGCGCCCGGCGCCAGCGCGCCACCACGTCGCCCATGGCGTAATTGCGCACATGGCCCATATGGATGCGCCCCGATGGATAGGGGAACATCTCCAGCACATAGGCGCGCGGGGCGTCCCCGGCCTCTTCCGGCTCGCGCGCACGGAAAACGCCGGCGGCCTCCCACGCCGCCTGCCATTTCGGCTCGGCTGTGCTGGGGTCGTAGCGCGTCATCGGGCGCCGGGGCGTCGTGGTTTGTCGCAGGCTCTCATCGCAAAACCGCGGGATGCTTTTGCGGCGTCTGCCTAATTGAGATTGGAGACCCGAAGCTGGCGCGCGCGGGTAAGGATGGCGTTTTCGATCTGTAATTCCGTCTCGGACGAAGCCGGCTCGTCGACAAAATTCCCGCCGCGCTGCACCTGGCGGTGGATCGTCACTTTCAGGGCGTCGGCGCGCAATTGCTGGTCAAGGATGAAGACCGTGGCCTTGAACCGCTCCTGCGGCGTGTTCGGGTTGGTGTACCAGTCGGTGATAATCAGACCGCCAAACGGGTCCACCTCGGCCAGAGGCATGAAATTCAGCGTCTCCAGGCTCGCCCGCCACAAATAGGCGTTGACGCCCAGCGCCGCGCGCGACTGGCCGGAAATTCCCCGCCCGGCCTCGCTGCGCCCGGTGGTCAGATTGCGGTCGTCGCTCCGGCCTCCGCCGAAGACGGAACAGCCGGCCAGAAGCAGGGCTACCGCAAACACGGCTGATGCGGCCGGGACCGCACGCTGGAAAATCGTCATCTGCTGGTTCTCCGGAAGATCGTCGCGTCCGATCGTTCGCGCCGTTTAGGTCCGTTTTGTGGCTTTCCTGCGGCGTGTATAACATCCCAGCGCCGCCGCGCCAGACCCTCGTTGCGGCTCGGGCCGGGTCAATATGGCACGGATTCCCGCCCTCTTGGGCCGCCTCCGGCCTCTTTCTGGCGCATTCGCGCAACAGAGGGCGATTTTATGCCCGGATTCTCAATTCCCGTTAGATTTTGAGGAATATCCCCCTATATAATGGGTCCGATGCGTAAGCTGCGCTCCATCCGCGCCGCCGTTTTCGCGGCGGCTCTCGCCGTATCCGGCGGAGCCATGTCCGGCGGAGTCTGGGCCCAGGAGGCCCCGGCGCTGCGCGATTCCGCTCCGGCCACATCGGTCCTTCCCTGGTATCAGGAATATGTCCAGAGCGGCGGGCGCTTCGATCTTAACAGCGTGCCGCTGGATCGTTCCGGCTCCACGGTGGAATGGGATACCGGCGCAAACTGGGGCGTGATGTTCGGTCTGGACGGCGTTCCCGGCCGCCGGTTTGAGCGCGACACCGTTGACGGCGTTTCCGCCGGCGCATTTTTCCGCGTCAGCCCGCGCGTGCGCGTGGGCGGCGAGCTTGGCTTCCGCCCCAATCTGGGCGAGGCCGGCACGCTGCGCCCGGCCGAACCCGGCTCGTCCCAGATCAAGCTGGAATCCGCCTTCCGTTTCTAGGATGCGCCAGAAGAACGCGGACGCCGCCGGCCCAAGGGCCGGCGTTTTTCGTTGAGCGCGCGCTTACGCAATCATGTCCGCCGAGGCGGGCGGGTCCGGCGGCCCGGCCAGCGCCCCCACCGCCGCCAGTCCGGCGATGCCTGTTCCGGCAAGCCGCCGCGCCGTCTGCACATTCACCCCGCCCAGCGCATAGACCGGCGCCAACGGCAAAACCGCGCGCGCAACCGCCCCGGCGCGCAGCGCGCCCAGCGGCCGCCCGCCGCTGCGGCTCTCGCTGCGGAACACCGGCGACAGAAAGACGATATCCGCGCCCGCCTGCGCCGCGCGCCGCGCCGAGAACGCATCGTGGGCGGAGGCGGTGTTGAGCGCAAAGCGCCGCATCGCCGTGCGCGTCATCGTTCTCTGTGTCCAGCGCGGCCAGTGCGCGCCATGCGCGCCGGTCTCCAGCGCCAGCGCCGGATCGGCGGCGATCAGCAGCAGATGCCCGGCCTCTTCGCACGCTGCGCGCAGGGCCCGCGCCGTGCGCTCCCGTTCCGGCGCGCCGAAATGCCGGTAGATCACGCCGCATCCGGGCGGCAGGCGGCGCACGGCGCGCGCCGGGTCCGGCGTGCGCACGGGATCGGTGAACAGGAACAGGGCAGGCCACGGGTTCCCGCCGTTCCGGCTCGCCACCAGCTTGCTGGCGATGCTTGCGAGCCGCTCCGCGTCATTATAGGCCCCGTCCATGTCAGAGGCTCCCATGTCTAGCGCCCCCCCGGAGATGCCAGAGATCGCCGTGCGCCGCGAGCGCATCCTTGCGCGCATCGCGGCTTCGGCCAGCCAGGCCGGGCGCGATCCGGCGGAAATCACGCTGGTCGCCGTTTCCAAATCGCAGAGCGAGGCGCGGGTCGCCGCCATGCTCGCCGCCGGCCAGCGCACGTTCGGCGAAAACCGCGTGCAGGAGGCCGCTGTGCGCTGGGGCGAGCGCAAGGCGCGGATTCCGGGTCTTGAATTGCGGCTGATCGGCCCGCTCCAGAGCAACAAGACGGCCGAGGCCTGCGCCCTGTTCGATGTCATCGAAACGCTGGACCGCGACAGCCTCGCCCGCGCCCTCGTTGCTCATCGCGACAAAATGGCCGCGCAGCGGGACAAAGCGGCCGCGCTGCCGCGTCTTTATGTGCAGGTGAATACGGGCGAGGAGGCGCAGAAATCCGGCATCGCGCCACAGGACGCCGACGCCTTCATCGCCGCTTGCCGCGAGGGTTATGGCCTTTCCATTGAGGGGCTGATGTGCATCCCGCCGGCCGGCGAGGCGCCGGGGCCGCATTTCGCGTTGCTGGCGAAGATCGCGGCGCGCAACGGGCTGGCGCATCTCTCCATGGGCATGAGCGGCGATTACGAGATTGCGGTGCGCCTTGGCGCCACCTCTGTGCGGATTGGCGAGGCGCTGTTCGGCGCGCGCACGCCTGTGGAAAAATAGCGTATAAGCCGGGTACAGCCTTGGGTGTAAACTGTGCGAACATGAGCGGAATGACGCGCGACGATTTTCATATGCTGGCCCTGTCCCTGCCCTTTGTCGAGGAGCGGCAGCCATTCGGGCATGTCAGTTTTCATGTCCGCGCGCCCGGCAACCGGGTGTTCGCCGCCCTGCCGCTGGAAGGCGTGGTCGGGCATCTGCGCGTGGATATCGACATGCAGGAATTGCTGGTTTCCGAAGGGCCGATGTTCTCTCCCGCGCCCGAGGGGGCGGAGCGGCGCTGCTGGACCATGATTCATCTGGACATCGCCGATGAGGAAAGCGCCCGCGCCGCGCTGGCGCTGGCCTGGCGCAACGCCGCGCCCAAAACCATGCGCCCGCTGATCGACACGGTGCTGCTGGGCGCCCGGCAGACCTTCAAGGCGTCCTGAGCCGCGCTCAGCGCGGATTGGCGTGATAGGAATCGTCCGCCATGTGATCCAGCGAACGCTCCAGACAGGGCGGCGATTCCACAATCTCCCATTCCGCGCGCGTGCTGATGCGCGGGTTCAGCCGCCAGGGCTCGGCCAGCACCGCCTCGTCATAGGCGGTGGCGATCCATTCCATCCGGTCGCCCT
Source organism: Euryhalocaulis sp. (assembly GCA_050486445.1). Lineage (GTDB taxonomy): Bacteria > Pseudomonadota > Alphaproteobacteria > Caulobacterales > Maricaulaceae > Euryhalocaulis. The sequence continues at coordinate 46,915 of JBJHDH010000020.1, read as the reverse complement.
CGATCATGCGCAGCTCTTCCACCACGCGCAGATCCTCGGTGTGAAAGGCGCCGTCATCGGTCAGCCAGGTGATGTCGGTGAAGCCGACCGTTTCGACCATCAGCGTGTCGCCATCCCAGTATCCGATGGAATCGCCGTGCCAGGCGGGGTCCAGATCGTCACGATGCTCGCCATCAATCCGGACAAGGCGGAAGAACGGGCCGGAGACGTCTTCATAGAGGAACACCACCTCGCTTCCGGTCTGCACGATCTTGTCGGGCGGGCCGATGCGCGGCACGCCCGGCGGCAGACAGCGCAGCACCGGGTCTTCCTCCACCTGCCGCGCGGTCAGGTCGGCGACCCGTTCGGCGAATTCTGGCCGGTATTGCGGGCGGCTCGGCGGCAGCCTTGCCGGCGCGGCGGCGGCGGGCGCGCTCTCCCCCGCGCTTTCTTCTGGCGGGCAGCCGGTCACGCAGACGCTGCCTTCGCCCAGATCCTGCGGCCGCAGGAAGGAAATGCCGCCGCCATTGTCCCAGGTTCCGTTCAGGTCGGGAACGTCCTGCGCCGCCGCCGGGGCGGCTGTCAGGGCCAGAGCCAGAACGCTGACGGAAATTCCAAACCGGTGCGTCATGTTCGCCTCTGCTTAGAGCAATATCGGTTTGAATTGGATCGGGGATGCAATTCAAACCGATGAAATTGCTCGCCATCAAAGTGTAGAGCGTGATCCGTATAAACGGAACACGCTCTAATTGGTGGAGAGCTGATAGAAATGCCCGGCCTCGTAGGTGATGGTGAGGATATAGGCCAGATTCTCGGTCCGCCGGGCGGGGATGGCGAGCACTTCGACGGTCTCGCCGTCTTCGCCCTGAATCCTGTCGCGGGTCAGCCCGGCGCGGCGCATCATCGCCGGCGGGATGGATTCCAGCGCCCACACCGTCACCGCGCCGTCTTCGCCCGCCACCTCCAGATGCACATAGGTGTGCGGGTTGATCCAGTCGACTTTGACGATCTTGCCTTTCAGGGTCATCGGGCTGTTCATGTCGAACACCCCGGCGATGGAATGATGGGCGCGCGCGGGCGCGGCCATCATGGCGGCCAGAGATACGGCCACGGATATGGCCAGAACAGCGGGGATTCCCGCCACAGGCGCGAGTAAACGGAGCATCGAAAAGCGCCTCCCTTCGCCATCCGGTTCCGAAAGCAGGACTGTGCGGCAAACCGGCTCCGCGTTCAATCGGGGGTCGCCGCCCGGCCATGACAGGCCGCGTTCAATACCGGCGCGAAACCGGCTACAGAGCGGCCATGACCGCGCCCGCCTCATCCGATCTGCTGAAAGCCCTCGCCGCCGTCCCGGCCCCCGGCGGGGGCGATGTCGCCGCCTCTGGCCGGGTGGAAAGCGTCTCCTGCAATGCGCAGGGCCGCGCCATTCTGGTGCTGGCTGCCGATCCGGCGCGCGCGGCGGAATGGGAGCGCGTCGGCGCCGCGGCCAAGACGGCGCTGCTGGCGCTTCCCGGCGTGCGCGACGCGCAGGTGATCCTGACCGCGGAAGCCGCGCCCGCGCCGCCGCAACCGGCGCCAGCCGAAATGGGACCAGCCCAGAGCGGACCGGATGGCGCCGCCGCCGTGCGCCGCATCGTGCTGGTGGCCAGCGGCAAAGGCGGGGTCGGCAAATCCACCGTCACCGCCAATCTGGCGGTCAGCCTCGCGCAGATGGGGTTCGGCGCCGGGATTCTCGACGCCGATATTTACGGCCCCTCCCAGCCGCGCCTGCTCGGCCTCGAAGGCAAGCCGGAAACCGATGCGCAGCGAAAGCGCATCACGCCGATGCGCGCGCATGGCGTCTCGGCCCTCAGCATCGGCATGATGATCCCGGCCGATCAGGCCGTGGCCTGGCGCGGGCCGATGACCCAGAAGGCCATTGAGCAGATGCTCTATGAAGGCGACTGGGGCCCGCTCGACGTGTTGCTGGTCGACATGCCGCCGGGCACGGGCGACGCGGCTTTGGGTCTGGCCAAGACCGGGCGGCTCGCCGGCGCGGTCGTGGTCTGCACGCCGCAGGATCTGGCGCTGATCGACGCGCGCCGCGCCATCGCCATGTTCGACCAGCTCCGCATTCCGGTGCTGGGCCTGATCGAGAATATGAGTCTCTTTCTCTGCCCGCATTGCGGCGAGGCGACCGAGCTGTTCGGGCATGGCGGCGCGCGCGCGGAAGCAGAGCGGCGCGGAATTCCGTTCCTGGGCGAAATTCCGCTGTCGCTGAAAGTGCGGGAATCGTCCGACGCCGGCGCGCCCGTCGCCGCCGCCGAACCCGGCTCGGCCGAAGCCGCGGTGTATCAGGAGATCGCGCGCAGCCTCGCCGAACTGCTCGAAGAACCGCCGCCGCTGTAGATTTCAGGTTTATGTCAGCGGCGCGCGGCCCTGCATCAGCGAAGGCGGCGTTCCCGTCGCGCCCCCGGCATGGCGGGCGAAATAGCGCCTTGCAGGCCCGATGCGGTCGGTCAGCGCCATGCCCAGCCCGCGCGCCAGCCGCAATGGCGGGAAATCGTTGGAGCAGAGCCGGTTGAACAGATCGGTCGCCATCGCCATCGAAACATTGTCCGGCTTGCGCCAGGTTTCATAGGGGGCCAGTGCCGTCTCCGCGCCGATATCCAGCCCCACGCGCCTTGCCTCGGCCAGCACATCGGCCAGAGCGGCGGCGTCGCGCAGGCCGAGATTGAATCCCTGACCGGCCAGCGGATGGATGGCGTGCGCCGCGTCGCCGATCAGCGCCAGGCGCGGCGCGATATAGGTCTCGGCGATCTGCATGCCCAGCGGATAGGCCCAGCGCGGACCGGACGGGGCGACATCGCCCATGAAATCGCCAAAGCGCCGCGCCAGCTCCTCGGCGAAATCGGCCTCGGGCAGGTTCATCAGCGCCTGCGCCGCGCGCGGCGACTCGGTCCAGACCAGACTCGATCTGTGCTCCGCTTCCGGCGCGGGCGGCAGCGGCAGAATGGCGAACGGCCCCACCGGCAGGAAATATTCATGCGCCACGCCATTGTGCGGCTGTGCGTGATGCGCGGTGGCGACAATGGCGGTCTGGCGATAGCGCCAGCCCGTGGTGCGGATGCCGGCCGCCGCGCGCGCCGGGCTGGCGCGCCCGTCGGCGGCGGCGATCAGGCGCGCGCGCAGCACGCGCCCGTCCGCCAGCGTCACGCGCGCGTGCGGATCGGAACAATCGAAGCCCACCGCGCGCGCCGGCGCGATCACGTCGATGGGCCGCGTCAGCAGCGTCTGGATCAGCGCCTGCCGGATATGCCGGTTCTCCGCCATTATGCCGAGCGGCAATCCGGTCTCCAGCTCCGCCGAATCGAAATGCAGCAGAAACGGCCTTGGCCCGGCGCGCTGTAAACCATCCGGCGCGCGGCCGTCGCTGACCAGAATCTCGGTCAAAGCCTGGGCGTTCGGCGCCAGATGCTCCGCCACGCCCAGCGCCTCGAACATGCGCCAGGACGCATAGGCCAGCGCGCTGGCGCGGCCATCGAATGCGGGCGCCAGCCCGGCCTCCAGCGGCGCGGCGTCGATCAGCGCCACGTCCAGCCCCGCCGCCTCCAGCGCCAGCGCGGCGGCAAGGCCATTCAGCCCGCCCCCAGTCACCAGCACGTCGTAAACACGATCATCCTTCGCCATGCGCCCATCCTAGCCGCGCGCCGCGGAGACGAGAACACGCTTCGCCTGCCGCTTCGCAACAGCCTATGCTGGGCGCCGGCAAAGACGGGGAGGTCTCCACATGCCGAAGCCAAACGCCGCCGCTCCGGCCCCGGCCGGGGACTGGCGCTGTTTTTCGCCATCGCCTTTGTCTGGAGCTGGGCCTGGGCGGTGGTGATCTGGCGCACGGGCGCGATGGCAAATCCGCCTTTGTTCGCCGCGCTGGCCTTTATCTTCATGTGCGGACCGGCGCTGGGCGGGATCGCCGCCGCGCTGGCGCATGATAAAGGCCGGCGGCTGGACGCGCTCGGCCTGTGCTTCCGGTTCGGTGCGGGCCGGGCCTGGGTCTGGTTGTTCTGGGCCTGGGCGATTCCGGTCCTGCTGGTTCTGGGCGCGATGATAATCGACTGGCTGGGGCCACAGGCCGCGCCCGCCGATCCCGCCGCGCAGATCGAAGCGGCGCTGCGCGCGCAGGGCGCCGATCCGCAATCCATTCCCATGCCGCCGGCTCTGCTCGCCGTCATCCAGATCGGCTTTGCGCTCACCTTCGCGCCGTTCATCAATATGCTTGCGACGCTGAGCGAGGAGCTGGGCTGGCGCGGCTGGTTATGGGACCGCTGGCGGCGTTTCGGCTTCTGGCGCGGCAATATCGCCATCGGCGCGGTCTGGGGCGTGTGGCACGCGCCGCTTATCGCCATGGGCTACAATTATCCGGGAATGCCGCTCGCCGGGCCGGTCTTGATGGTGCTGTTCTGCGTCATGCTGGCCCCGCTGATCGGTCTGGTGCGCGAGCGCGGCGGCGGCGTCTGGCACGCCGGTCTGTTCCACGGAACGATCAACGCCTTTACCGGCGTCGGGCTTGTGCTGCTGACCCGCGATACCGGCTTTCCCTGGCTCGGTCTGCTCGGCGCGGGCGGTCTCGCCGCCGGTACTGTGGCCTGGGCGCTGGTCTGGCTGGATCTGCGCCGCGCGCCGCTTCCGCCCCATCCCGGGGTCCATTGACAGAGCGGGTCCGGCCTGTCTCCAATCCTGTCAGGGCATTTCGCGGAAATGCTCTGACACATTAGTTTTGCCGCGTTTCCGGACGGCGAACCGGTCCTTATCCTGAGCTTGTCGAAGGACCACTTCGCCTGGAAACGCTCTAACCGGCGGATATCGCCGGACGGGTTGGGGAGGTTTCAGGCATGGACGCACGCGCGCGCGTGAAAAGCATTCTTGTGGCGGCCGCCTCGGGCGGCGCGCTGCTGATGATGGCGGGCGCTGTGAATGCGCAGGCCAATAACCAGGACTGCGACCGCGCCTGTCTGGAAAACTGGGTCGATATCTATCTCGACGGGCTGATCGCGAACGACCCCGCCGCCGCGCGCGTCGCGCCCGGCGCGCGCTATGTCTCCAACGGCCAGCGCCTCGCCATTGGCGATGGCATCTGGCGCAGCGCCAGATCGAAGGGCGATTACCGCCTCTATGTCACGGATGTTCCGGCCCAGCAGATCGCGGTGCTGACCACATGGGGCGAGGCCAGCAATGACCCGGACAGCCATAGTGGCGGCGCGATGGCGCTGCGCCTGAAAATCGAGAACGGCCAGATCGCCGAGATCGAGGACATGGTGCTGCGCGATCAGGCGCTCTACGACCGGCTGGAGGCGGACCGCCCGCGCGAGGCCTATTTCGAGACCATCCCGGAAGACGAGCGCATGTCGCGCGCGGCCTTGATCGAACAGTCGAATAAATATTTCAGCGGCCTGCAACAGAATGACGGGCGCGGCGACTATCCGTTCGGCGACCGCTGTCACCGCATCGAAAACGGCATGCCGGCCACCAATAACCCGACGCCGCCGGGCCAGACGCGGCCAGACCCGCTCACCGCTACCGGCTATTCCGGCCAGTGGACCTGTATCGAACAGTTCGAATCCGGGCTGATGTATTTTGTCTCCAGAATCCGCGACCGCCGCTTTGTCGCGGTGGACGAGGAGCGGGGCATCACCTTCGCCTTCGCCTTTTTCGACCATCAGGCCGGCGAGACGCGCAATTTCACCACGCCGGACGGGCGCGACATGACCGCCGGCCCGGTGCGGCCCTGGACCTGGCACATCGCCGAGGTGTTCAAGGTCGAAAACGGTCTGATCCAGGAAATCGACGCCTATCTGTATGAGCCGCCCTACGGCATGCTTTCGGGCTGGAGCGGCTGGGAAGACGGCATGTCCGACAGCGGCCGCAACGCCACCGGCGTGGACTGAGACCGGGGCTGACGGGGAGGGACGGACAATGAGCGCACGCAAAAAGACAGGCACATTTCTCCTGGCCGCGGCGTCCGGCGCCGCGCTGATGCTGGCGGCGTGCGGCGAGCAGGCCGCGCCCGGCGCAACCGCCCAGAACGGCGCTCAGACGGGCGAGCTGGCCGCGGCGGCGCAGACCGCCGCGCAAGATTGCGATCGCGCCTGTCTGGAAAACTGGGTCGATGTCTATCTCGACGGGCTGATCGCGAACGATCCCGCCGCCGCGCGCGTCGCGCCCGGCGCGCGCTACACCTCGAACGGCCAGTTGCTCGATATCGGCGACGGAATCTGGCGCAGCGCCCGCAGCAAAGGGACGTACCGTCTCTATGTCACCGATGTTCCGGCCCAGCAGGTCACGGTGCTGACCAACTGGGGCGAGGATGTGAACGACTCCGATGAATTTCAGGGCGCGGCGATGGCGCTGCGCCTGAAAATCGAAAACGATCAGATCACCGAGATCGAAGACATCGTCATCCGCGATCAGGCGCTCTATGACCGGCTGGAGGCCGCGCGCCCGCGCGAGGCTTATTTCGAGACCATTCCGGAAGACGAGCGCATGTCGCGCGCCGAGCTGATCGAGACGGCGAACAAATATTTCACCGGCATGCAGCGCAATGACGGGCTGGGCGATTATCCGTTCGGCGACCGCTGCGACCGGTTCGAGAACGCCACGCTCACCACCAACCAGCCGACGCCGGAAGGCCAGACGCGGCCAGACCCGCGCACCTCGCCCTCCTATTCGGCGCAATGGTCATGTCTGGAGCAGTTCGAGTCGGGCCTCTTGCACTTTGTCTCGCGCATCCGCGACCGCCGCTATGTCGCGGTGGACGAGGAGCGCGGCGTCGTTTTCGCCTTCGGCTTTTTCGACCATCAGGCCGGCGACACGCGCAATTTCACTTTGCCCGACGGGCGCGAAGTGTCGGCGGGTCCGGTGCGGCCCTGGACCTGGCATATCGCCGAGACCTTCAAGATCGAAAACGGCCTGTTGCAGGAGATCGACGCCTATCTCTACGAGCCGCCCTACGGCATGATCTCCGGCTGGTCGTCATGGGAAGACGGCATGAGCGACCGCATCCAGAACGCGACGGGCGTGGACTGAGGCGTTCGGTTAAAAAGCTCTACGCACAGGCGGCGCGCTCCATCACGGGGCGCGCCGTTTCCGTTTCGGGCGACAGTCAGAAATCTAGCCGCTTGCGGTTTTCCGCCCATTCGGCGGCGCTCTGGCCCCAGATGTCGATGCGCGCCGCCGCATAGGGCGGGGGCAGGCGGCCCGGCCCGCGATGACTTGACCCCAGCCGCCGCGCCACGGCGACGGATGCGGTGTTGGCCGGGTCGATCGTGTGGATGACGCCGGTCCAGCCCAGCGTCTCCACCGCGTAATCCATGCTGGCCGCCGCCGCCTCGGTGGCGTAGCCGCGGCCCCAGAATTGCGGCAGCAGGCCCCAGCCCACCTCGTCGCCCGGCCAGCCATGCGGGCGCCACGGCCCCACCCGGCCGATCCAGCGTCCGGACGCCTTCTCGATCACGCTGAACATGGAAACGCCATAGAGCGCCCAGGCCCCGGCCAGCGAGGTGACATAGCGCCAGACTTCGGATTCCGGTCCCGGCCCGCCGAAAAACCGCGTCGCCAGCGGATCGGCGCCGAAGGCGGCGAAGCCGTCAAAATCCTCCGCCCGCGTCGGACGCAGAATCAGGCGGGGCGTTTCAATTCGAAGGTCTGCGATGTCGGGCATCGGGCGCTCCGGTCCGCGCGGCCTCTCCGCCGGCTGCCGGCCGCTGGCCTGAGCACCGGTTTTGCCTGCCTGGCCAGCGCCGTGCCCTGCCCGCCGGCAGATTCAGTCCGCCGCGGCGATGCGGATCACCCGGCCATTTTCCTCGTCGGTCACAATCCACAGCGCGCCGTCATCTGCGATCTGGAGGTCGCGCACGCGGCCGATGCCGGTGAACATCCATTCCTCTCCCGCGACGGAATCGCCGTCGACGCGTACGCGCCCTATCGCCTGACCGGCCAGCCCGCCGTTCAGAATATCGCCCCGCCACTGGGGAAAGGCGCCGCCGTCATAAACCACAAGGCCGGAAGGCGCGACGGTGTCCTCGAAATAGTGAAAGGCGGACTTCATGCCTTCATGTTCGGTTCCCACGCCGAGGGGCGCGCCGGAATAATCGGTTCCGGCGGTCAGATAGGGCCAGCCATAATTCGCGCCCGGCTCGATCCGGTGCAGCATGTCGCCGCCCTCGGGGCCGTGCCCGTTCGCCCACAGCTCTCCGGTCTCCGGATGAAAACCGATGCCCTGATTGTTGCGGTGGCCCCAGCTATAGATATAGGGGTCGCCGTCTCCGCCATCGGCATAGGGGTTGCTGGCGTGCGGCTCGCCATCGGGTGCGATGCGCAGGATCGCGCCGGCCTGATCGTGCGGATCCTGCGAGCGGGAAATATTCCGCCGCTCACCCACGGTCAGGAAGATCGCGCCGTCCCCGGGGTCGATGGCCATGCGGCCGCCAAAATGCAGGGCGGAGGCGTCCTGATCCTCTTCCTTCAGGGTGAAAATTCGCTCCACCTCGTCCAGACGTGCGCCGTCCGGACCCTCGGCCAGCCGTCCGCGCACCACGCTCAGCGTCGCGCCATGATCGGTGGGTTCCGAAAGGCTGAGATAGATCAGCGGATCGGCCGCGAAGTCAGGATGCAGCTTCACGTCGAACAGACCCGCCTGGCTGCGCGGCGTGGCGCCCTCCGGGCGGAAGATTTCAGGCACGCCCGCGACCGGCGCGGACAGGCCGCCCTGCGCGTCTCCGATCCGCAAATCGCCGGAATTGCGCTCGGTCACCAGATAGCGCCCATCCGGCAGCAGGGCGATGGCCCAGGGATGGTCCAGCCCCTCGACGATGGTTTGCGCCGTCGCGCGATGATGCCCGGTCTGATGCTCTTCGGCTTTGGCCGTCCCGGTCCCGGCGAAGACCAGCGCCGCCCCCGCGCCCAGCAGAAATGCGCCCCGGAGGGAGGATCGCCAGAGCGCCGGGTTGCGGGCGGCGAAGGCGGAAACACAAGGCGGGGAGCGGCGGAACTGGGAGGCGTGCGTCATCGGGCCATCTCTTCGGTTGAGCGCAGGGGCTGAACGCCGGGGTTGTGAACCCAACGTTCCCGTCCAGACGGCGTTCCGCCACAGCGCTGCAACCGGCGCCGCCACGGCGCCGGGAGATGTGGCCCGAAAGATGATGGAGTGACGGTTACGCCAGACCGGGGTCGATCTTCTGGCAGGCCGCGATCAGGCCCTGCACCGACTTCACCGACTTGGCCAGCATCGCTTTTTCTTTGGCGTTGAGGCCGAACTCGACCACGCGCTCCACCCCGCCCGCGCCGATCACCGCCGGCACGCCGACATAAAGATCGCTGAGCCCGTATTCGCCAGTGAGCGCGGCGGCGACGGGCAGCACGCGCTTGCGGTCTTTCAGATAGGATTCCGCCATGGCGATGGCGGATTCGGCCGGCGCGTAATAGGCCGATCCGGTTTTCAGCAGGCCGACAATCTCGCCGCCGCCGCCGCGCGTGCGCTGCACGACGCCGTCCAGCTCGGCCTGGCTCATCCAGCCCTGCTTCACCAGCTCGGGCAGCGGCAGGCCGCCGACCGTCGAATGCCGCACCATCGGCACCATGTCGTCGCCATGCCCGCCCAGCGTCCAGGCGTGAATGTCCGCCACGCTGATCCCGGTCTTCTCGGCGAGGAAATACGCAAAGCGCGCGCTGTCCAGCACGCCGGCCATGCCCGCGACGCGGTTCGCGGGCAGGCCGGAATAGCGTTGCAGCGCCCACACCATCGCATCCAGCGGATTGGTGATGCAGATGACAAAGGCCTTGGGCGCATGTTTTTTGATGCCCGCGCCCACCGCCTGCATCACTTTCAGATTGATGCCGAGCAGATCGTCGCGGCTCATGCCCGGCTTGCGCGGCACGCCGGCGGTGACGATGCACACATCCGCGCCCTTGATGTCCTTATAGGCGTTGGCGCCTTTCAGCGCCGCGTCGGCGCCGAACACGGCGGTTGCCTCGGCGATGTCCAGCGCCTTGCCCTGCGGAATTCCCTCCATAATGTCGAACAGCACCACATCGCCCAGCGCCTCGCGGGCGCAGATATGGGCCAGCGTCCCGCCGATCATTCCCGCGCCGATCAGGGCGATTTTGCTGCGCGCCATGGTTTGTCCCCTTGCAATCCAGATGCAGGAAATAGCGGAGCGGCGCGCGCGGCACAACGCGCGCCATGCGCGGGAACGCCATCTGACCGCCAGCTTGACAGCATCCGCGTCCGGGCGAACAAGCCGGGCGGGGGCTTTTCCTTGTCCGCTTTATCTTCCGGCAGTCCGATCTCTCCGGCGGAGCGCAGGCGCGCCTTCCGCCTGTTATTTGTCTGCCTGATCGTCACCGGCGCCGGCAATTCGATCCTGTTTTCCATCCTGCCGCCGCTGGCGCGCGATCTGGCGCTGCCCGATGTCTCGGTGGGCTTTGTCTATACGCTGGCCGCGACCCTGTTCGTGCTGGCCAGCCCGGTCTGGGGCCAGGCGTCCGACCGTTATGGCCGCCGGCCGATGCTGGTGCTCAGCTTCTCCGCCTATGCGGTCTCGATGGTCTGCGTCGCCGGGGTGATTGTTCTGGGCCAGTCCGGCCTGCTTGGCGGCGCAGCGCTGGCCGTCGCGCTCACGCTGGCGCGCGCCATTTATGGCGGCTTCGCCAGCGCCGGAACGCCCAGCGCCCAGGCCTGGGTCGCCGACCGCACCACGCCTTCCGAGCGAACCGCCGCGCTTGGCGGGCTCAACGCCGCGTTCGGCGTCGGCGCCGCCGCCGCGCCCGGCGTCGCGGCCTGGATCGCGGCGCGCTACGGTCTGGTGACGCCGGTGCTGCTGGCGGGTCTGCTGGCGGTGATCGCCGCTGTCGCCATCGCGCTGCTGCTGCCCGAGCGCACGCCGCCGCGCCAGAGAGGGACGGGCGAGCCCGGCCCGCTCGCCAGTTTCGCCTTCGCGCTCGACCCGCGCGTCTCGCCCTTTCTGGTCTATGGGCTTGCGATCTGGCTGACCCACGCCGTCACGCTCCAGACCGTCAGCTTCTATGTGATGGATACGCTGGGCGTGGATGGCGCGCTCGCCGCCACGCGGGCGGGCGCGGTGCTGATGGCCGGCGCCTTCGCCATGCTGCTGGCCCAGCTTGTGCTGGTGCGCTGGCTGAAATGGACGCCGCGCCGCTATCTCATCACCGGCGCGGCGCTGGTCTTTTTCGCGCATGTGCTGTTCGCGCTGGCCGCCAGCTACGCCGCGATCATGGCGGCGATGATCGCCGCCGGGCTGGCGCTGGGTCTGGCGCGGCCGGGCATGGCCGGGGGCGTCTCGCTCGCCGTTGGCCGGGGCGAACAGGGCAAGGTCGCCGGCCTTATCATGGCTGCCACGGGCGTTGGCTTTCTGCTCGCGCCCTTCACCGGCCTGCTGGCCTATCAGACGGTTGGCCCCGCCGCGCCCTGGGCGATCAACGCCGCGCTGGCGGGTTTCGCCTTTGTCTTCGCGCTGGCCCATCCCGGCCTGCGACGCCGCGCATCGCGCGCGCCGGAGCCCGAAGACGGCTGAGTTCCAGCTCGTCTTCTAGTTTGTCTGGCGCAGCCGGGTGAGCAATTCGGCGCTGGCCGCGCCGTCGGGCGTCATGCCGTTGGCGGCCTGAAAGGCGCGGATCGCGGCGCGCGTATTGGGCCCGATCTGCCCGTCCACGCCCTGCGTGTCGTATCCCTGCGCGGTCAGCAGGGTTTGCAGCTCCTCGGCCTGCGCCGTCGACATTGGCGGTTCGGTGCGCGGCCATTCGCCGATCACGCCCGGCCCGCCGGCCAGCCGCTGCGCCAGCAGCGAGACGGCCAGCGCATAGGATGTGGAATTGTTATAGCGCATGATGACGCGGAAATTGTCGGTGGTCAGAAAGGCCGGGCCCGCCGCGCCCGCGGGGGCGAGCAGGCGCGCGGTCAGCTCCACATCCTCCGCCCGCCACGATGCGTGATCGGCGCGCAGCGCCCCGTCCTCCAGCCACCGGCGGATGGTGCGCGGCGTCTCGCCCTCGGCCCAGTCGAAACCGGGCGGCAGCACCACCTCCACCGCCGCCGGGGCGCCGGTGATCCAGCCCGCATCGCGCAGATAGTTCGCGGCGCTGGCCAGCGCGTCGCCGGTATTGCCCCACAGATCCTTGCGCCCGTCGCCATCCCAGTCCACGGCGATGCGGCGATAGGAGGACGGCATGAACTGGGTCTGGCCCATCGCCCCGGCCCAGCTTCCGCGCAACTGGCTGCGCGTCGCCTCGCCGTCGCGCAGAATATCGAGAATGTGGAACAGCTCCTGCCGCACAAAATCCGGGCGCCAGCCGTTCCAGCCGAGCGTGGCCAGCGCCAGCGGCGCGTCATGGTCGCCCAGCACCGCGCCATAGGCGCTCTCCAGCCCCCAGATCGCGACCAGCACATGACGCGAAACGCCATAGCGCTGTTCGATGGCGTCCAGCAGGCTGCGCTGGCTCGCCACGCGGTCCAGCCCGTCGGCCACGCGCCGGTCGGAAACCGCGCCGTCCAGATATTCCCAGACCGGGCGGATAAATTCCGGCTGGGTCTGCGACAGGCGCACGGCGGTCTGGTTGGCCGACGCCCCGGCCGGGAACAGCGAGTCGACAAGGGCGGCGTCATAGCCCCGGCCGCGCGCTTCGTCCTCGAACGCGGCCAGCCAGCCGGAAAACCCGTCCTGCTGCGCGGCGGCCGGCCCGGCCATGAAAGCGGCGGCCAGCATCGCGGCCAGACCGGCTGTCGCGGCGGCGTATCTCATCGCAATCCTCCCCCGGATTCCTGCCCGGTTATATGCTCAACGCTAGGGCCGGTTCCGCCGCCTGCGCAAGGCGCAGACGCATCGTTGACAGGGGCGGGGGCCGCGAATAGGTTCCGCGCCTTCTTCGCCCCGGAACACGACCGATGAAAGTCAGAAGCTCGATCAAATCGCTGAAGGCGCGCCACCGCGCGTGTCAGGTCGTGCGCCGCCGCGGCCGGGTCTTTGTCATCAACAAGAAAGACCCGCGCTTCAAGGCCCGTCAGGGCTGAGCCGCGCCAAGGCTGAGGCGTCCTGGCTGAGGCGCCTGTTGACGCCCGTCCGCCTGGCCTTCTTTTCGCCGAAACCTGTTATATGATCGGGCCATGAGCCCGGCGCCGCTGCTTATCCTGCTTTTGACGTTGATCCCGTTCGGCGATGCGCGCCCGCGTCCCGAGGCCGCGCCCGATCCGGAAGAGCTTGCCGAAGAGGCGCGGCCCGAGGCGATGCCCCGGCTCTATGACGAGCTGGCCGCCGCGCCCAATCCCGACGCCGCCGCCGCCGTCGCCGCGCAGATCGAGTCGCTGTGGGAAAGCTCTGGCAGCGCCACCGCCGACCTGCTGTCCGACCGCGCCGGACTGGCGCTGGCCGCCGGCGATCTCGACATGGCGGAGCGGCATCTGGACGATGCGCTGCGCTTCGCCCCGAACTATGCCGATGGCTGGGTGCGCCGCGCGCAATTATATACGCGGCGCGAGGAACACAGCGATGCCTTCGCGGCGCTGCAACGGGCGCTCACCGCCGACCCGCGCCATTACCGCGCGCTGGTGGCGCTGGCCCGCACGCTGGAAAGCATGGATTCGCCGCAGGGCGCCTATGAGGCCTATGGCGAGGCGCTCGCCGTCTATCCGCATCTGGAGCGCGCGCAGGAAGAGCGCCGCCGCCTCGCGCCGCTGGTCGAAGGCCTCGACCTCTGAGCATGGCCGCGGCGGTCCTCGCACGGGCCTGCGAACGCGCGCTCGCCTATCCGTTCGCGCCGCCGCGCACATCGTTTGTGTTCGATGGCGGCCGCGCGGCGCCTGAACGCGCAGTGCATGAGCACATGCCGGAATTTGCCGCTTTGCTGGCGCGCGCGCTGGAAACGCCGCGCGTCGCGGTGATCGCCTGCGGCTCCAACGCCTCGCCCGCGCGCCTTGCGGAAAAATTCATCCCGCCGCGTCTGAACCGTCCGGCGCTGGTTCCCACGCTGCGCGTCACGCTCAGCGATTATCTCGTCGCGCACAGCGCCAAATTCTGTTCCTACGCCGCCATGCCGGCGACGCTGCATCCCTGGCCCGGCGCCCGCGCCCGCGTGCATGTCAGCCTGCTGGACGCTGAGGAACTCGCGGCGATGGACGCGACAGAGGCGCTGGGCGACGAATATGAGCGGACCGGTTTTCCCGCCGCCGTTATCGCCGGCCTGCCCCGCGGCGTGGACCGGGTGCAGGTCTATACCAGCCGCGCCGGCGCGCTCAGCCTGGAGCGCGGGACGCCGGGCCGTCCCGCCGCCAGCGCCGCCGCCGAACAGACCGCGCCCGGCCTTGAGCTGCTGGATCAGCGTCAGGCCGTCGCCCGCGCCATGATCATGCTGGGCGAGCTGGGCGGGGGCGAGGCGGGCGGGGTAGAGGATTTTCTCGACCGCATCGCGGCGGACGAGCCGGCCCGCCGCGCCGCAAACGCCCGCCTGCGCGACTGGTCGCTGCCTTTCGCCTGATCCGGCCCGCCCTTCCTCTCATCTTCCCTGCAAGACCTGTGGACAAGCCGCGCCTGCGCGCTGCGCCCTGCCTGCCGCATTGCTAGAACGCCTGCGGTCATCAGACAGGAAAACCGCCATGCCCGATTCCGCCGTTTCCGAAACCGTCCAGCCGCAGAGCCTCGACAGCTCGGCCAAAGAGCGGCTGCGCCAGTTTGTCGCGCGCATCGAGCGGCTGGAGGCCGACAAGGCCGAAGTCATGACGGATATGAAAGAAGTCTATGCCGAGGCCAAGGCCATCGGCTACGACACCAAAATCCTGCGCCAGGTGATCCGCATCCGCAAAATGGACGCCAATGACCGCGCCGAACAGGAATCGGTCCTCGACCTGTATCTGCACGCGCTCGGAGACGCGTAAGCGTCTCCGATAAAAGTGGGGACGCATAGGCGTCCCTGATAAACGTGGGGGCGCCCGGGCGCCCAATATGGCGCCCCTGCCACCCACCACCCTCATGCTGAGGAGCACGTTCATCGCAAGCGATGAATGTGCGTCTCGAAGCACGCTCCAGAGTCCGCCAACGCCCGCGCCATGCTGGAGCGTCCCTCGAGACGCCCCGCCTGATCCCTCAAGGATACAGGCGGGTCTCCTCGGGATGAGGATGGAGGTTGGGAAAGAAGAATCTGATGAGAGGGAGGATCTACGGCGTTTCCGTTTCCCGTGGGCGGGGCGGGAAAAATCCTCTAGCCTGTACCCATGCCGCGCGAGGTCGATGAGCGGAAAACCAGACGGGCGCTTGGCCGCCTGGCGCGCGCCAGAGCGGAGGCCGAGGCGCGCGGCGAAACCCTCTCCGACTGGGAAACCGGTTTTGTCGAGTCCGTCGAAACGCGGCTGAAGACCTATGGTTCGGCCTTTTGCGATCCGGAAAAGGGCGATCTTTCGGAACCGCTCTCCGGCCGCCAGCGCCAGAAGGCGCGCGAGATCGAACGCAAGGCGCGCGGCAGGACCGGCGCGAAAGACTCAGATGGCGCGGATGGCGCGCCGGTGAAACCGCGCAAGCCGTTCCAGGCGAAAAAGCCAATGAACCGCGTCTCGGCGAAAAAGCGCGCCCACATGCAGGCGAAAAAGCCGCGCGTGCGCGACATCGCGGCGGAGCTGGACGAGCTTCCCCTCGAAGACCGTCCGCGCACCCCGCCAAAGCTGCGCATCATCGACGGCGGCGGCTGAACTTCTATGAGTGAAACTCTTCTTGTCCGTCCGGCGCAGGAATCCGACCTTCCGGCCCTGCTCGATCTCTATACGCATCTGCACTCGGACGATGTGCGATGCCCGCCAGATGAGGCCGCCGCCATCCTCCGCCGGTTTCATCTCTATCCGGGCAGCGTGATTCTTCTCGGGATGCTGGGCAATGCCTGCATCGCCAGTTGCGCGCTCGCCGTCATCCCGAACCTGACGCGCGGCGGCGCGCCTTATGCGCTGATTGAAAATGTGGTTACCCGCACGGAGTATCGCAATCGCGGCTTCGGCAAGGCCATGCTCAAGGCTGCGACAGAACAGGCGTGGCGGGAGGGCTGTTACAAGACGATGCTGATGACGGGCTCTAAACGCGCCTCGACCATCGCCTTTTATAAGAGCGCCGGATTCGAGCCCACCAAAACGGGCTTCCAGATTCGCCGGCCGTGAGCGTTCAGAATCTCACGCCCGGCGGCGGTTGACCGCGCTGCCGGAGGCGGCGTTGCGCGGCGGCGTCTTCGCGTCGTGCAGGCGCTGCGCCAGCAGGCTGAAGGCGCCGGGCGCCGCGCCCATATCTTCGCGCGAGGCGGGCGCGCCATGTGCGCGCAGAATGTTCAAAAGTTGCTGGCTCATCCTGCGTCCCTCACAGCTTCGACTTCCAGATCGTGTTCGCGCACTTTGCGATAGAGTGTGGAGCGGCCGATCCCGAGCCGGCGCGCCACTTCGGCCATGCGGCCGGCATAGGTCTCGATGGCGTACTGAATAAGATCGCGCTCGATCGCCTCCAGCGGGCGCAGATGCCCGTTGGCGTCGACGATGGGCACGGGGCTCAGCTCGCCGCGCGCCGCCTCCGCCGCGATCTCCGCCGCTTCGCGCGGCGAGTCCGCAACAGGCGCGACCGCCGCGGGCGGGTTCGCCGCTTGCGCTTCGCCGGAAAGGCGCAGCGGCGCGGCGCCTTCGCGTGCAATCGCGGGCGTCATGCCGGAAAGCTGCGGAAAATCCTCGGGCGAAAGCTCGGCGCCCTCGCACAGGATCACGGCGCGGAACACGGCGTTTTCCAGCTGGCGCACATTGCCAGGCCAGTCCTGCGCCATCAGCAGCGCCATCGCATCGGCGCTGGCGCCCATCACCTTGCGGCCTTCCTGCGCGTTGAAGCGTTTGATGAAATGCTCGACCAGCGCCGGAATGTCGTCCCTGCGGCGGCGCAGCGGCGGCGCCTCGATGGGAAACACGTTCAGGCGATAAAACAGGTCTTCGCGGAACGCGCCTTCCTTCACTTGCTCGGCCAGATCGCGATTGGTGGCGCTGATGATGCGCACATCCACCTTCACCGGCTTTTTCGAGCCGACCGGATCGACCTCGCTCTCCTGCAGCACGCGCAGCAGCTTCACCTGCGCGTCCAGCGGAAGTTCACCGATCTCGTCCAGGAACAGCGTGCCGCCGTCGGCTTCCTTGAACTTGCCGTCATGCTTGCGGTCGGCGCCGGTAAAGGCGCCCTTCTCGTGGCCGAACAGAATCGACTCGACCAGGTTCTCCGGAATCGCGCCGCAATTGACAGTGATGAAGGGCCGCCCGGCGCGCTCGCTCGCGCCCTGGATGGCGCGCGCGATCAGCTCCTTGCCGGCGCCGCTTTCACCGGTAATCAGGATCGGAATATTGCTCGCCGCCGCGCGCTGGCCGAGGCGCACCACGGTCTGCATTTCCGGCGCGCTCGCCACCATATGCTCGAACGACGCCGCGCCTGCGCGCTCGGTCTTCAGCCGCGAAACCTCGGTTGAAAGTTCGGAAAGTTTCAGCGCGTTGCGCAGCCCGGCGGCGATGCGCTCGGGGCTGGCCGGCTTGACGAAGAAATCCACGGCGCCGGCCTGCATCGCCTTCACGGCGATGTCGATCCCGGCCTGCGCAGTCAGCACGATTACCGGCAGCTCCGGCTGGCGGCGCGAAAGAATCTCCAGCGTCTCCATGCCGGAAAGCCCGGGCATCACAAGGTCCAGCATCGCCACGGAAACGCCGCGCGGATTGCCGCCATCGACAATGTCCAGCGCCGCCTGCCCGCCGTCCGCCTGCAGCGCGTGGAAGCCAAGCTTCTCCACCACCGCCTGCATCAGGCGGCGCTGCGCCGGATCGTCGTCCACAATCAGAACCGTCTTCGCCATCGTCTTCGCCCGCGCCCCAATTGCGTAAATTCAGACACCCGCACCAACGCTGCACGCAACGCCCACACCCAACGTCTTGTCCGGGGGCATGACGCCCGCCCGTTTTGTTACGCGCCGTTATGGGACACCGGCGGTAAATTCGCCGTTGAGCAATGTGGTGAATCGCATCTGAATCGATGGGTGCGAAAATCTTTGCAATTCCTGCCGAAAGATTGACGCGCCCGCTTTGCGCGCCTACCGCAATGAGCCATGACCGCGCCGCCGTCCCGTCCGCTCGCCGCCCTGAACGGGGCCCGCCCGCCGGCGCCGGACTGGTTCGCGCGCATGCTCGCCGTTCCGTTTGAAGACGGCGCGGTGGATGTGGAGGGCGCGCGCATCGTCTTTCGGCGCTGGGCGCCAGCGGACAGCGGCGCGAAACCGGGTCTTTTATTTGTGCATGGCGGCGTCGCGCACAAATCCTGGTGGGACTTTATCGCCCCCGCCTTTGTGGAGACGCACGCCGTCGCCGCGCTCGATCTTTCAGGCATGGGCGATTCCGGCTGGCGCGATTCCTATCGCATGGAGCTTTATGCGCACGAGGCGATGGCCGTCATGGAATCGGCCGGGCTGCTCGCCAGCGATGCGAAACCCGTCATCGCCGGTCATTCATTCGGCGGCTGGGTGGCGTTGCAGGCGGCGCGCGATCATGGCGCACGGCTGGGTCTTGCCGTAGCCCTCGACTCGCCCATCCGCCCGCCGGACATGCAGCGCCGCAATACGCCGCCCGCCCGCCCGCGCCGCCTCTATGCGACGCAGGAACAGGGGCTGGCGCGATTCCATCTTCTGCCCGAGCAGCAGAGCGGGAATCTTTTCCTGCTCGATCATATCGCGCGCGAGGGTCTGATGCGTACGGCGGGCGAGGATGGCGCGCCCGCCTGGACATGGAAGTTCGATCCCGATCTCTGGAACAAGCTGGCCTACAGCCCGCAACACCCGGCGGAATTTCTGGCGCGCATCGCCTGTCCGCTGGCCATGCTGCGCGGCGAGGACTCGGCGCTGATGCCGGACGATGTCTGGAATTACATGCGCACCATCATGCCGGCGGGAACGCCGATGGTCTCCATCCCCGCGGCGCAGCATCATCTGATGATGGATCAGCCCATCGCAATCATCGCCGCTTTGCGGGCGTTGCTCGCGGCGGGAGTGCCTAATCTTCCAGACGCCGCGCCTCATCCGGCAGCATGACGGGAACGCCGTCGCGCACGGGATAGGCCAGCTTCGCTTTCTTCGAGACCAGCTCGCCCGCTTCGCGGTCATAGACCAGCGGCCCGCGCGTCACCGGACAGACCAGAATTTCCAGCAGGCGCGGATCGACTGCGTTCCCTGCGCCGGCGCTTTTCGCTGCGCCCGCCGCATCCGCGTCCGTATCCGCCATATGATCCGTCTCGCCGCTCATGCCCGCAAGATTACCGCCGCGCGCGTTCCCCGGCTACTGCATCGCGCTTGGCTCGGCGCCGCCGCTGGCCGCCGCCATGCGCATCAGCGCGATCAGAACGTCCAGCCGGTCCTGCACCGTCGCGGCCTCCAGCAGCGCCTGCTTCTCCGCCGGTTCGAACGGGCAGCCGATGGCGAGCTGGTTGACCAGCGGCTCCAGCGGCGCGGCGTGGATGGAGTCCCAGTCCGCGGCCAGATCGGCGGCGGAGAAAAATTCGCGCAGCACCGCCTCAAACCCGTCGCGGTCGAACGCCGCGTCGCCGGGCGCTTGCAGATCGGCGGCGAAATCGGTCCAGTCCGGCCGCGCGACGCGGTAAGGCGTGTCGGCGGTCAGTTCCTCCGCCACGCGGAAGCGCGCGATCCCGGCCAGCGAGATCAGATAGCGCCCGTCGCCGGTCTCGCTGAAGCTGACGATCCGCCCGGCGCAGCCCACATCGGCCAGCGCGGGCGCCTCGGCCGCGCCGCCCGCGGTCTGGATCATGCCGATCAGCCGGTCCGGCCGCGCCAGCGCCGCGTCGGTCATCGCCAGATAGCGCGGCTCGAAAATATTCAGCGGCAATTGCGCGCGCGGCAGCACCAGCGCGCCGTCCAGCGGAAACACCGGAATCGTTTCCGGCAGATCGGCGATGGAGCGGAAGCCGTAATCCGCCGCCATGCCGCGCCTCGCCCTAGGAGAACAGGATGGCGGAAAGGCGCCGCCGTCCTGATTTGGTGGCTTCGGATGTCTGCCCCGCCGCCTCGAACAGGCTGAGCAGTTCGGCGCGCGCCGCGCCTTCGTTCCAGTCGCGGTCGTGCGCGATGGAATCCAGCAGATGCATCATCGCCTCGCCGAACCGGCCGCGCGCCGACAGCGCCCTGGCCAGATCCAGCCGCGTCTGATGATCGTCCGGCGCTGCGTCCGCCGCTTTCCTCAGCGTCTCGATTTCCGATGGATCGGCGTCGGTCTCTGCGTATTTCAGCGCGGTGAGCGCGCCCTGGATCGCGGCATGGCCGCGCATCTCCTCGGGAACGGTGTCCAGCAGCTCGCGCGCCCGCTCCGCGTCCCCGCCGGCCAGATAACAGCGCGCCAGCCCGGCCAGAGCCGGAGCGTTTTCGGGGTCCATCTGCAGCGCCGTGACATAGAATTGCGCCGCCCCGGCCGCGTCGCCCGCCTCCAGCGCCTTGTCGCCTTCGGCCACGGCCATCGCGGCGTCATGCGCGCCGGAATCGCCGGTCAGCCGGTCGATAAATTGTTTGATCTGGCTGTCGGGCAGCGCCCCGGCAAAGCCGTCCACCGGCCGTCCGTCCTTGATGGCGAAGACGGCGGGGATGGACTGGACCTGCAATTGCCGGGCGACATGCGGGTTCTCGTCGATATTGATCTTCACCAGCCGCACCGCGCCCTTGGCGGCGCGCACGGCCTTTTCCAGCGCCGGGCCCAGCGTCCGGCACGGCCCGCACCACGGGGCCCAGAAATCCACGATCACCGGCCGGGCGCGGCTTTCCTCCACCACGTCCTGCATGAAGCTGTGGTCGGTGCCGTCGATGATGAGTCCGTCCATCGCCGCGCCGTCCGCGCCGTCCCCGCCGATCATCATGCTCATGAACGCACGCCCTCTTTTACCTGCCGGCCCCCACTTGGGGCCGTGAGCCCAGCAATACAAGCGCAAACCGGGCCCCGGCGTTCCGTGCCCGGGCATTCCCCGGTCAGGCGCTCGCCGCTTGCCGCTGGCCCGGCCCGAAGCTATATCGCAGACCCTTCATGGTGCGGGCGTATAGCTCAGCGGGAGAGCACTACGTTGACATCGTAGGGGTCCCTGGTTCGATCCCAGGTACGCCCACCATGAAAGGCTTACTCCGAGACGCTCACTCCGGCGCAATCTCGATCTCGTCGCCGGGCCGCAGGCGCGCGATCAGCGCGCGCAGCGCCTCTTTCTCCAGCGCCACACAGCCTTCGGTCGCCTCATAAGACCCGTCCGCGCCGGTCCGGGCGCAATGCACAAAAATCGCGCTGCCCATGCCGGGCGCGGGCGGATCGTCATTATGGCCGATCACCACCACCAGATCGTAGAGCCCGTCCGCGCGCCGCATCTGCTCGGCCGAAGCAGGATAAGGCAGGCGCACCGGCCGGTTATAGGCGGGGTCGTCCGGGGCGTCGCACCAGCCATCGTCCTCCCGGATGGGGGCCACAGGCAGGCCGCTCGCGGGCGGATCGCCGCCGGTCATCCGGTCTGGGCGGTAGAGCACGCGGCGGAAAGCATAGCGCCCGGCCGGCGTCGCGCCGTCGCCCTCGCGCTTGGCGGCCCCGGCCACGATCCCGGCGCGGCCCAGCGCACAGGGCGCCTCGCCCCCTTCCCAGCCAATCCGCCCGTTCGCTACGCGCACGATCATGTGATTCCGCCCCTTTCGCTTCGCCCGGCCCTGCGATCCCGTTTGCGCGCCGGGCCGCGCCGCGCCAGAATTGCGCCATGCCCCGGCGGAAAACTATCCTGATTGTGGACGACGATCCCGACCTGCGCGAGGCCCTGGCCGAGCAGTTCCGGGAAGGCGACGAATTCACGGTGGAAGAGGCGGAAGACGCCGCCTCGGCCCATGCCGCGCTCGCCGCCGGCGGCGTCGACGCGGTGATTCTGGATGTGAACCTGCCAGACGCTGACGGGCGCGAGGCGTGCCGCGCCATGCGCGAACAGGGCGTCTCGGCGCCCATCATCATGCTCACCGGCCAGACCGAAGCCGCCGACCAGATCGGCGGCCTGGAATCGGGCGCCAACGATTATGTGACCAAGCCGTTCCGCTTCGACGTGCTGCTGGCGCGCCTGCGCGCGCATCTGCGCAGCCACGAAAAATCCGAAGAGGCGGTGTTTCAGGTCGGGCCCTATGAATTCCAGCCGGCGCGGAAACTGCTGGTGGCCGAGGGGCGCAAGGTCCGCCTCACCGAGAAAGAAACCAATATCCTGAAATATCTCTATCGCGCCGGCCCGGTCGCCGTGCCGCGCGAGGAGCTGCTGCACGAGGTGTGGGGCTACAATGCCGGGGTCACCACCCACACGCTGGAAACCCACATCTACCGCCTGCGCCAGAAGATCGAACCCGACCCCGCCAACGCCCGCCTCCTGCTGACCGAGAGCGGCGGGTATCGGCTGGCGCCGTAAAAAACAGCATAGTTGTTCCCGATCTGTTCGTGCCTTAGTCTGTGATACTCAAGGACCGGGGCCGGGGAATATGAGCGACCCAAAGGGAAAGCGTTCAAAAGCCATTCACGACATTGATCGTGGCCTGTCCAGATTGGAAGGGAAACATCCAGCCTCTTCCTTGCCCGATCACGCGGATGAACCCGTTCATCTTGTTGAAGATGAGAATACGGGAGATCGCCTTCTCGTCTATTCGACGGAAGCAGGGGTTCAGGTCGAGTTTCGCTACACGGACGACACGCTGTGGATGACCCAGAGTCAGATGGCGGAACTCTTCGGCCGCGACATTGCCTCAATATCCAGACATATCAAGAACATAGTCGATGAAGGGGAGCTGGACGAGGCGACTTCTTTGCAAAAAGTGCAAAAAAGTCAGGGCAGGCCGCTCACCGTTTACAGCCTCGATATGATCATATCGGTCGGCTATCGGGTGTCGTCGAAACAGGCGACTCTGTTCCGCAAGTGGGCGACGGACAAGCTGGTCCAGTTCGCCACAAAGGGCTTCGTGATTGATCGCGAACGCCTGAAGGATTCCGCCAATTACGACCGCATCAAAGAACTTCGCGAAATCATTCGCGACATCCGTGCGTCCGAAGCGAATGTTTATCGTGAAGTGCGCAGCATCTGCGCGATGTGTTCCGACTATGACGGACGATCAGAATCTGCCCGAACCTTTTACTCTGCGATGCAGAACAAGCTGCTTTGGGCGACGCTAAGCATGACCGGACCGGAACTTGTGCGGTCGCGTGCGGATGCGACTCAGCCAAACATGGGTTTGCAAACCTGGCCCAGGCAGAACATTCGCAAATCCGACGTGGTTGTCGCTCACAATTATCTGGCCGAGGCCGAAATAGCGGAAAAAAACCGGCTCACAACGATGCTTCTCGATTTTTTTGAGGACCGGGCCGACCAGGGCAAGCTGACGACAATGGCTCAAGCCGAGTCGCACCTGGAGAATTTTATCAAATTCAATGAAAGGCCCTTTCTCCGGCACAAAGGATCGGTCAAGCGCGCGGAGGCGGAAGATCATGCATACGCGCAATATGAAATTTTTGACCGAAACCGCCGCGCACTCCGGCAACAACAAGTAATAGAAGACTGATCCGGCGGCGCTATCGGCCCGTCGCATTCCAGACGCCGACTGCGTGATCGACAGCGGCGCACGCCGACACGCGCACGCCGCGTCCGGCTCCGACGGGGAACGTCCTTGCGACGCCGTTTTCGATCAACGACCGTCCGACCGGCATAAACGCTTCAGGATCCATCAGCGCCGGCGCGTCATAGGTTTCCCAGGCCCGCACGCCATTGCACATAATGGGTGATCCCTGCCGCTCCTTCGGCCCGCCGGGCCATGCCCGCTGTTCGGCCAGATGCAACATGGTGCAGACGCCGAAATCCACGCCCAGCAACAGGATGTCGGCGTCGGCCTCATAGAGCTTCGCCAGAGGCGACTGCTCGCCCAGCGGGCTTTCCAGCGCATGATCCGTCACGATCCAGTCGGCCAGTTTCCCCAGCGCGGCAAAGGAACATGTGGGATGAATGCTGCGCCGTGCGCCCGGCCATGTGCGGAACAGTTCGGCGACGGCGCCCATCCGGCATGTCGGCGTGGTCGCCGGATCGTAGGCCGGCGTCTCATCGCGCAGGACGCTGATCCAGTCCGCCGGGACCGGCGGCGCCGACCATTCGGCAGGATCGGTCAACTGGGCCGAATGCGCCGGCATGACCAGCGTTCCGTCCGGCCCGATACAGTCCAGCAGGGCCTGGATGACGGCGACCGGTCCCCCGGCGACATAGCCGAGCGCGCTCAGCGACGTATGGGCCAGCGTCACGCCACCGGGGCGCAGCCCGCCGTCTGATAATTGCCGGGCAAGGCTCGCTCGTGTGGCCGGAGCGGGGGTGTGCGCAATGATGTCCTGCTCGGCCATCGCCCGTCCCCTAAACCCCCAACCTGACCGTCACCGGCACATGATCTGAGGGCTTTTCGCCGTCGCGGTATGTGTCGTGGATGGCAAACCCGGCGCGGCCGTGCGCGAGCGCGGCGTCCTTCAGCGGCTGGCTGACCCAGATATGGTCCAGCCGCCGGCCGCGGTTCGAGGCGCGCCAGTCGCGGTTGCGATAGGACCACCACGAATACAGCTTTTCCGGCTCGGGGATCAGTTCGCGCGCTACATCGGCGAAATCATAGGCGGCCAGCAGATCGTCCAGCCGCTCTGTCTCCGGCGGCGTGTGGCTGACCACCTTCAAAAGCTGTTTGTGCGACCACACATCGTGTTCGCGCGGCGCGACATTGAGATCGCCGGCCAGCAGCAGGGGAATCGCGCCCTGCTTCTTCCGCTTGCGGAACCAGCGCGTCATCTCTTCGAGGAAATGGAGCTTGTGGGCGAATTTGTCGTTCGCCTCGGGGTCGGGGATGTCGCCGCCCGCCGGCACATAAAAATTATGAAACTCGATCCCTTCGATCACCGCCGCGGCGTGGCGTGCATGGCCGTGCAGGCAGAAGCCGTGCCCTTCCAGCGGCTCCATGGGCCGCTTCGAGGCGATGGCGACGCCATGCCAGCCCTTCTGCCCGCACACATGCAGATGCGGATAGCCCATGGCGTGCAAGGCTTTCGCCGGAAACTGATCGTTCGCGCACTTGATCTCCTGCAACAGCAGAACGTCCGGCGCGGCCTCGGCGCAAAAGCGCGCGACGTTCGGCGCGCGCAGGCGCACCGAATTGATGTTCCAGGTGGCGACGGTCAGTTCGGCCATGAGTTCCCGCGAGCTGTGAGGCTGGACCGGCGCCGGCGGCCCGGCGACGATGGGGCGAATATGAAGGGGAAGGGCTTAAATCAAAGGGCTGAGCCTGTGAATTGGACGACCTTTGATCCAGGCATTTTATTGGTCGCGGCGCGTTTCCGAAAACCGGAAACCACTTTTCGGCGCGCCGCTTAACCCCGGCGAGGCCTGCAAAGGCCTGGTGCAGGCCAGGGGGGATGAAAGCCAGGGGGAAACGGAACGCCCGGCTCCGTTTCCGGGGCCGGGCGCTCACTGCTCCGCCCTGAAGCGCGGGGAGGGGAAATCCGCGCATGACCGCCGAAGCCATTCCGTCAGGGGGACGACACGGACAGGCGACGGTCCGGGCAGGTAGTGGCAAGAGAACAACAATTCCCGGAAATCTGCAAATTAAATTTCTGATACAGCTTGCCTGTTGCGAATATGCCGCATTTCGGGCAGGGAAAGCCGGGGCGGCGGGCGTAGCCCGAAGAGCGGCGTAAAGACAAAAAGCGAGCAGACCGGACGATCAGGCCCTGGGTCAGCGGCGGCCGGGCCGCCGGGCGGGGGCCGGTTCGGCGTCATAGACAAACAGGCGCGGGTCGATCTGGGCCGGGCGGGTCACCTGCGAGAGGATCACGCGCGTCTCCTGGCCGAATTCGTCGATGGCCGCCCATTCGCGCAGGCTGAAATCCTCCCCGGAAAAGACCAGCACGATCTGGCCCGGAATGTCGCCCGCCGGGTCTTCCAGCGCGATGAACAGCAGCCCGTCCTGCCGTGCCGCGCCGCGCACATTGGCGTCGGACGCAAGATCCACATCGGCGCGCAGCAGCCAGGCCAGCGGCGTCTGGTCGATGGCCGCGCGGTCCACGGTGGCCAGCGCGCTGTCGATCTGCGCTACGGTGCGTCCGTCGGCCACGATGGTCAGCGGCGAGGGCGGATCATAGGCAAAGCGCGCCCGCCCGGGGCGCAGCATATGAAACTGCCCGTCTGCGACCGATCCGTCGGGATTGATCTGAAGGAACCGGCCCTGCAACCCTGTCACGCCGTTCAGCCATTCGCTGGCGCGCGCCACGGCATGGTCCGTCGCAGCATCGTCCAGCACGTCGAGCCCGTCCGCGTCCCCCGCCAGCAGAGCGGGAACCGCATCCGCGCCCGCCTGCGCATCGGCGTCCTGCGCGGCGCCCGGCCCCGCCGTCGCCAGGGTCATCGACAGGGCCGTCAGCCCCGCCGCGCCGGCCAGCAGAATCCGTTTCAGTCCGCGCATCGGTTTTGTCTCCATAACGGGCGCATATATGATGGGCGCAGATTAGCACTGGCCGCTGAACCGGCGATGAAGCCGGGCGCCGCAGAATCGCCGCACCGGGCGGGCGCTTCAAGCCGCCTTGCTCAGTGGTCCTGTATTTCAATCAAACGGGCTGAGAACAGACAGGTTCAGCTCGGGTAAGGAAGGGCCCGGACCGGCCTCAGTCGGCCAGCGCCGATTCCAGCGCCGCGTCCCAGGCCGCTTCGTCATAAAGCTCATTGGAGCCGAACATCACGCCATTGATGAGGAAGGTCGGCGTCGCGCCCACGCCCTCGGCCATGGCGCTGGCCCCGGCGGCGTCCAGCTGCGCAAATCCCGTCTCGTCGATCAGGCACGCCTCCACGCCTTCGGGGTCCAGGCCGTATTCCTCGCCCACCCATTCGAAATAGGTCAGCGCTTCGCCCTGCTGCGCCGCGGCGAACAGGATTTCCTGCGTCGCAAACAGATCGTCCAGCATCTCGAAATACCGCTCCGCCCCGGCGCAGCGCGCCATCTGGAATCCGGCGGCGGCCAGCTGCATCGGCGCGGTCGGCAGCGGCCGCACCGCCAGGCGCGCGCGCCCGGTGTCGATCCATTCGGTCTTGATATGCGGCAGCAGCGTCATGTGAAACACGGCGCAGTGCGGGCAGGTGGTCGAAAGATATTCCACAATCTCAATCGGCGCGCGCGGATCGCCCAGCACCGCCGCGTCCGGGCCCGGCGCCTCGGCGTCGGCCAGCGTCACGGTCTCCACGGCGGATGTGGCCGCCGTCTCGGATGCTGTGTCCCGCCCGCAGCCGGCAAGCACGCCAAAGGCCAGAATCGCGGCAAAGGCGGTGTGAATCGTGCGCATGCAATGGCCTCCAACAAAACCGGCGGCGGTCTTCGCCTTATACTCTAACCCTGCGCCTTTGCCTTGGATATGGATGCGCCCGGCGCGCTGCCGCGCCGGGCGCATCGTCATGTCTGCGCGTCCGCGCGGCTCTCTATTCGTCCGCCTTGCGGATTGAATACAGGCTGATCATGTCAAAGCTCAGCCGCGCCAGCAGCGCGGTCCCGCTCTCGGGATCATAGCCCATATCGTTGCCGCCGATCCCGGCGCTGGAGCTGTCGACCAGCACCTGCACATCGCCTTCGTGGAAATGGATGATCTTGCCGCGCGTGTCGGAGATCAGCCAGCCTTCGGAGCCGTTGCGGTCGCCATAGGGCTCGATGCCGTCCAGGCTGCCCACGTCCTCGGCCAGAACCGTGACCTCCCCGGAGTCATAGTCGATGGACAGCACGCGGCCCGGGATCGTCACCGCCATCAGCGCATCATCGGCGCCATAGAGACCGTTGATGGTTTGTAGCGGATTGCCCGGATTGGGCGGCGCGCCCGGCGTCGCGGTGCGTTCGATAAACCATGTGCATTCGCCCCCGCCCGCCGGCACGGTGAAAATCCCGGCGCCGGTGGTGTCAGAGCCATAGACGGTTCCGTCCGGCCCGGTGGCGATGTCATTGATGAAGCCCGCGTCCGGACACTCATACAGGCCCGTCATCTCGCCGGCGTTCATGTCCACCGCGATGATCGACGTGCCGTTGGCGACATAGAGCGTATCGCCAAAGCTGCGCATCCCGGTCAGGCCGCGCATCCGCTCGTCCTGCACCCAGTGCATTTCCTGGACGCGGCCATTGAGGCCCAGCTTCGACAGGAAGCCCGGCTCGGAATCGGGGCGCGGCGGGCCGAAATTGCCGTTGGTGTTGGACACGATGGCGTAGTCCCGGCCCAGCGGCACATAGACGGCCTCAGGTCCGGCGAAGCCGCGCGCATGGGCCTGCGGCGCGTCTGGGCCCGGCGGGCCGGCCAGCGGGCTGGCGGTCAGATCGTGCGCCTGCGCGCTGAAACCTGTGGCGGCCGCGGCTGTCGCGGCCAGAAAAATAATGCTCAAGCGGGGCATGGGAATTCTCTCCTCCTCCTTGGGAGCGCGGATGCTACGCCAGACGCCGCCCGCCTGAAAGCAATCCGGCCCGGAAACTTTGCGTGACTGGATTGGCGCGTGATCTCCCCCTGCGAAGCGGGGGGAGGGGAACGCCGAAGGCGGTGAGGGGGGCGAGTGCGCCCCGGTTTTTGACATTTATGCTGCGTCCGCCCCCTCCACCATCTTCCCCCGGATTACTCCGGGGTCGATGGTCCCCCTCCCCCGTAAACGGGGGAGGATAACGTAACGCGCTCAGATCTCGTTGGGGTCGCGCACAAAGACCTCGCGCTTGCCGGCATGGTTGGGGGCGCTGATCACGCCCTCTTCCTCCATCCGCTCCATCAGCGTGGCGGCGCGGTTATATCCGATCTGCAAGCGCCGCTGGATATAGGAGGTGGTGGCCTTGCGGTCGCGCGCGACCACGGCGACGGCCTTGTCGTAAAGATCGCCCTCGGCGTTTGCGCCGTCGGACAGATCGCCGAACATCCCGGCGCCGCCGCCGTCCTCGCCATCGTCTTCTGTAATTTCTTCCAGATATTCCGGCGCGGCCTGTTTCTTCAGATGCCGGGTGATGGCCTCCACCTCGCGGTCAGAGACGAACGGCCCGTGCAGACGGCGCAGCCGCCCGCCGCTGGCCATATAGAGCATGTCGCCCTGACCCAGGAGCTGCTCGGCGCCCTGTTCGCCCAGCACCACGCGGCTGTCGATCTTGGACGTGACGGAAAACGAAATCCGTGTCGGGAAATTGGCCTTGATGACGCCGGTGATGACGTCGGTGCTGGGCCGCTGCGTCGCCATGATCAAATGGATGCCCGCCGCGCGCGCCATCTGCGCCAGGCGCTGCACCGCGCCCTCGATCTCCTTGCCCGCCACGATCATCAGGTCCGCCATCTCGTCGATCACCACGACGATCAGCGGCATTTTCTCGGCGGGAATCTCCTCGGTCTCATAGACCGGCTCGCCGGTCTCGCGGTCGTATCCGGTCTGCACGGTGCGGGTCAGCGGCTCGTCCGCTTCCAGCGCCTCGTCCACGCGCGCGTTGAAATTCTCCAGATTGCGCACGCCCAGCTTCGACATTTTGCGGTAGCGGTTCTCCATCTCCCGCACCGTCCATTTCAGCGCCACCACCGCTTTCTTCGGATCGGTCACCACCGGCGCCAGCAGATGCGGAATCCCGTCATAGACGGAAAGCTCCAGCATCTTGGGGTCGATCATGATGAAGCGGCACTGTTCGGGCGTCAGCCGGTAGAGCAGCGACAGGATCATCGAATTGATCCCCACCGACTTGCCCGATCCGGTGGTGCCCGCGATCAGCAGATGCGGCATGCGCGCCAGATCGGCGATGAACGGCTCGCCACCGATGGTCTCGCCCAGCGCCATCGGCAGTTCCATCCGGCTGGAATCGTATTCGCGCGAGGCCAGCAGCGCGCGCAGGAAGACGGTCTCGCGCTTGCGGTTCGGCAGCTCGATGCCCATCGCATTGCGTCCGGGCGCAACGGCGATGCGGCAGGCCGTGGCGCTCATGCTGCGCGCCACATCGTCGGCCAGATTGATGACGCGGCTGGATTTGACGCCCGGCGCGGGCTCGAACTCATACAGCGTCACCACCGGACCGGGGCGCACCTCGCCAATCTCGCCCTTGACGCCGAAATCCGAAAGCGTGGTCTCCAGCAGCGCCGCGTTCTGGCGCAGCGCCGCCTCGTCCATGTCGTTGCTGCGCGGCGTTGGGCGGGTCAGAAAATCCAGGCGCGGTAATTCGAAATCCGCCGTGCGTGAAAGCGGCAGCGCCCGCTGCGCCTCGCGCGCCTCGCGGGTGGAGGCTTTCGCCGTCTTCGCGGGCCGGGCGATGCGCGCGCGCGCCGCCGGCGCGCCGGGCCGCGTCACCGCGCCATCCGCTTCGTCCCAGTCCGCGTCATCGTCGTCGTCGTCATCCCCGGCATAGTCCGCGTCGCGCCAGGCCGGGCCCGCCGCGTCTTCGGTTTCGCGCGCGCCCTTCAGCCAGCCGCGCGCGGCGGCCAGGTCGCGCAGTCCGGCCACAATCTCCTCGGCCCGCGCCCAGGCAAAACATGCGCCGCGCCACACGCGCGCGGCGGCGTGCGCGCCCTCGCGCAGATCGCGCGGACGCAGATCGAAAAAGAAAAACAGAAAACCGGCGGAAAGCAGCAGGCCCAGCGCCGCGATCAGCGCGCCGGCAAGCGCGGAGTCCAGCATCGAGACCGGCGCGCGCGCCGCAAAGAACACCGCATCGCCCAGCACCCCGCCCAGCCCCGTGGCGAACGGCCATGCGGCGGGCACCGGCAGCGCGCTCGCCGCGGCGGCGAAGCAGATGGTGAACAGCACGCCGGCCAGCGCGCGCAGCATGGCCATGCTCCGGCGCGGCCTCAGCGGCCGGACCAGCAGCGCCAGCCCGCCCGCCGCCATCACCAGACCGGCGGCCGGCCCGGCCCAGCCCAGAAGCTGGAGCAGCAGGTCGGCCGCCTGCGCCCCCATCGCGCCCATCGGATGGCTCACCGCCATGCCGGTCGCGGCGTTCCAGCTCGGGTCCAGCGGATTATGGAAGGCGCTGGCCGCGACGCCGAACACGCCGGCGGAGATCAGCGCCAGGCCCAGCGCCTGGACCAGCAGCATCCGCGCCGCCCCGGCGAAGGTCAGATGCAATCCGCCCTCATTGTGATCCAGGTCATTCCAACCATCGCGGTCATCCCGCGTGTCCCGGGCGCGCCCGGCGTTACGGGTGCGCGGGCCGGGCCCGCCGGGCCGGCTGTGCCTTGAATGTCTGGCGTCGATGGCGGCCATGCGGCGAAGGCTCCGGCGGTCCGCGCGGCCGCCCGCCGGGGCTTGCCGCACAAGGCTCCAAATATGCGCGCGGCAGGCCGCACGCCTCGCGCGCACTCTGGCCCCAAACCGTTGGCGGAGGGTTAAGAGGTGGTTAGCGGGCCGGAAGCCCGGGATTTCAGGCGTCAAGAAATTTGGCGAGCCGTTTGGCGATTTTGTCCGGGTGTTTTGTCTCGCACTCCCAGACCGTCAGCACCTTCCATCCGGCAGCTTTGAGCTTTGCGGTATGTTCGGCGTCGCGCTGCTGATTTCTTTCCAGCTTCGGCGACCAATAATTCTGGTTGGATTTTGGCGGGCGCGCATCCCGGCAATTTGGGTCAGGATGCTGGTGCCAGAAACATCCATGCACAAACACGACTTTTTTGCGCGGGCCAAAAACGAGATCAGGCTTTCCGGGCAGATCTTTCCGGTGCAGCCGGTAGCGATAGCCCATCCCATGAGCAAGCCGCCGCACCACCATTTCCGGCTTCATGTCCTTCGACCGGATCGCCGCCATGTTCTGGCTGCGGCGTTCTCGAGTGAGCTTATCCGCCATCCAGGACAGAACGTGTTTGATTTGGATACTTTTGAACTAGCCAGCGGAGAACGTCGATCTGGTCTTTGCCGGGGGCTCTTCGCAGTTGGCTCAATAACTTTGCGGCGCCTGGGCGCTGAAGCGTCAGATTGGCGGCCCCTTCATTACATACTGAGCAGAGTGCTCGTAAATTCTCGGGTTCATCAGAGCCGCCATGCGACTTATCAACGATGTGCCCTATGTGTAATCGGGTCTTCTTGCCTTCCGCGTAAGGATGCGGTTCCCCCGCCGCCGCGCCGCACATCTGGCATGTGAATCCATTTCGATCCAATACCAGCGCCCGAACTTCCTTGGAAATTCCACGGGCAAAGGCGGGAAGGGGTTTTGCATCAATCAAGACATATTGACCGGGTTTCAAATCACTCCGGTCATTGTGCGTTTTTATCTGATAACCCTCTTCGTCCCGCAGTTCTCTGATTCTGCGAGCCCATTCCGCGCGGCCGTCAGCGACAGCTTGCAGTTCTTCGCTGCTCATGACCCGGCCAATATTGGCCAGGAAGTGTTCGCGGAGTTTCGTCTTCGCACCTTTCCTACGCGGCTTGAACGCCATAGCTTTGCTCTTCGCCCATCAATGCCTTTGAAGCGGCAATGGCTACCGCGCGCGCCACAGGCGGCGGGAACGCATTCCCTACCTGCCGGTAGGCCGCCGTCTTGCGGCCACTGAATTCCCAATCGTCAGGAAAGCCCTGGATGCGGGCAACCATACGCACGGTCAGGCGCGGCAAACCAACAAAGTCGCGGGGCGGCGCCTCCTCGGCGATGCTCTTGCCGTTCACGCCAAGCGCTTGCCATGCGGCGCGCGCCCGCGTCGGGCCGAGGTCGGGACCGCCATGCTTCTTGGAGCCTCCAACAATGGTCGGCGCAATATCATCGGCCTTGCGCGCCCATTGCTTTGCGCCCCGCCAGCCATTGGCCACCATCAGGTCATGAAGGGTGTCGCCAACAGAAGGCGGATTATCCGTGTTCGGAACGGGCCAGGCGAAATTTTCCTTGAAGGCATGGCGCAGTGCGATGATGACGACGCGCGGCCGAAGCTGGGGAACGCCATAGTCGGAGGCGTTGAATAAGCGGAAATCCGACCAATACCCCATTTTATGGAGCCGGGTTTTGAGCCGGAGGCGGTAATCCTCGAACACCGCCCCCATAAACCCGCGCACGTTTTCAATCATCACCGCGCCGGGGCGGATTTCATCAATAATATCGAGCGCCGCGGGGAACAGGTTCCGCTCGTCCAGTTCGCCGAGCTGTTTCCCGGCAATGGAAAACGGGGGACAGGGGAGACCGCCTGCGACCAGATCGACGCCCTTGAAGGGGCGCGGATCGAATTCCCTCATGTCGCCTTCCCAGACATTCCATTCCGGCCGGTTCAGGCGCAGCGTCCGGCAGGAATCCGCGTCGATTTCAACGACCTGTTCGTGGCGGAAGCCCGCTTGTTCCAGCCCAAGCGCCTGTCCTCCGGCGCCAGCGCAAAATTCCACGGAGCTTAGCAATTCGGAGGAATACGCAATTTTGCGCGGCATATTGTGGTTCTCCCCTATTCAAACACTAAATCGAGTATAGCCCGATAAAGATAGAGAGAACATATTAAGAACAAATGAGGTGCGGTCAATCTCCGCAGGTTCTTATAGTGCGCCCGCCGCCCCTACGCCGCCGCGCCCAGCACTTCGGCTACTATATCGGGGCGATGCTCGATGATTTTCAGCAGCACGCGCGCGCTGGCCTCTGGCCGGCGCCGGCCCTGTTCCCAGTCGCGCACCGCGCCCAGCGTGAAGCCGTAATTCCGCGCGAATTCCTGCTGTGTCAGGCCAAGATTTTTGCGGATCGCCCGCACGTCCACCGACTCGGGCGCATATACGCGGAACGCTTTCGCATCGGCCCTGCCGGCGGCGAAATCCGCCGCCTCGCCAAGCCCCTGCATAATGCGCTCGAAATTCGTCGTCTTGTCCTTCGTGCCCTTAGCCATTGCGTCCGCTCCCTGGCGCCGGGTCATATACGGCGTTGCCGTATCATGCGCAAGGCGTCGGGCGAACGCGCCCGCGCGCCCGCGCGCCGCTGGGGCGCCCGCATTCCGCCTCGCGCGCTTGACCTGCCGCGCCGGGGCCGCTATTGCCCGCCGCTCCGCGAACACCCCCCCCGGATCTGCGTCCGGGGCAAGATTTGAGGCCCGTCCTCCCATGAAACGCACTTATCAGCCCAGCAAGCTGGTCCGGAAGCGCCGTCACGGCTTCCGTGCGCGCATGGCGACCAAGGCCGGGCGCAAGGTTCTGGCCGCGCGCCGCGCCAAGGGCCGCAAGCGCCTGTCCGCCTGACCCTGTCTGGCCGCCCCGCGCCGGCCTGCCGCGCCGCGCTCAAGCCCGCGCCCGCGCCGTGTCCAGGCCTGCGACTCTAACCGGGGCCGGGACCGCGCCGATGACCGCCGCCAGCAATCCTCCGCCCTCCGATCCCCCGGCGCCCGGCCAGCCGCCAGATGGCCAGCAACCTCCCGGCGCCCTGAATCCCGCGCCCTTGCCGCTGGGCGGCATCCGCGTGCGCGCCGACTATCTGGCCTGTGCGCGCGGGCGCCGCGCCGCGCGCCCCAATCTGGTGGTGCAGGCCGCGCCATCGGCCCGCGCCGGGTCCGGCGTGCGCGCCGGCTTCACCGCCACGCGCAAGATCGGCGGCGCGGTGGTGCGCAACCGGGCCAAGCGCCGCCTGCGCGCGGCCTCGCGCCAGTTGCTGCCCTGGTTCGGGCGGCCGGGCTGCGACTATGTGTTCATCGCCCGCGCCGCCGCGCCTGCGTGTCCCTGGCCGGCGCTGCTTGACGATATGCAAAGCGCGTTGATAAGCCTCGCCCGGCATATGGAACAGGATGGCGCGCCCTCCGCGCCGGCGGCGCATCCCCGATGAACGACCAGCGTAACCTTCTGATTGCGATCGCCGCGGCGGTCGGGATTCTGGTGTTCTACCAGATATTCGTCACCAATCCGGCGCTGGAGCGCGATGCCGCCATGCGCGAGGCCCAGCGCGCCGCGGCGGAAGAGGCCATCATCGCCCCTCCGGCCGAGGTCTCGATGCGCAGCCCCGAGGATGTGCGGGCCGAGACCGGGCGCATCGCCATCGACAATGACCGCCTGCGCGGCTCGCTGTCGCTTTCGGGCGCGCGCATCGACGATCTGTTCCTGAAGGACCACTACAACACGGTCGACGCCAAGGACGCCGGCGATGTCAGCCAGCAGGTCGAGCTGCTGCGCCCGCGCGGCGCGCAGGGCGCCTTCTATGCGCTGATCGGCTGGGCCACGATCGAGGGCGGCCCGGCGAACCTGCCGGGGCTGGATACGCCCTGGACCCTGGTCTCGGACGAGAACGGAAACCTCACCGAGGAAACGCCCATCGTTCTGGAATACCAGACCGATGGCCTCGTCTTCCGCCGCACCGTCTCGCTCGACGACAATTATATGTTCCTTGTCGAGGACGAGGTCGCCAATAATTCCGGTGGCGCGGTGGTGCTGAGCGCCTATGGCCAGGTGCGCCGCCACGGCCTGCCGCCCGATTTCCGGCCCTTCTACATCATCCATGAAGGCGGGGTCGGGGTCACCGACGGCAAGCTGTTCCTGCGCAAATACGGCAAGCTGGCCGAAGGCGAAACGCGCGAGGGAACAGGGCTTGGCGGCTGGGCCGGGCTCACCGACAAATACTGGCTCGCCGCCGTCATCCCGGACCAGCAGCAGGTCATCGACCTGCGCCAGCGCGCCTTCCGCCCCGGCGATGTCGAGATTTACGAATCTTCCTATCGCGCCGCGCCGGTGAGTCTGGCGCCGGGCGCGACGCTGCAATCCTCGGCGCGGATTTTCGCCGGCGCCAAGGAATACGACACGCTGCTCACCTATCAGCGCGATCTGGGCATCGACCGGCTCACCGACGCCATCGACTGGGGCAATTTCTGGTTCCTGACGCATCCGTTTTTCTGGGCGCTGGAACAGATCGATTCCGTCGTCGGCAATTTCGGCGTCGCCATCCTGGTGCTGACCGTGTTCGTGAAGCTCCTGTTCTTCCCCATCGCCAACCGCGCCTATGCGATGATGGCGAAGATGCGGAAGGTGCAGCCGCAGATGAAGGCGATGCAGGAGCGCTACAAGGACGACCGCGAAAGACTGCAAAAGGAGATGATGGAGCT
Source organism: Euryhalocaulis sp. (assembly GCA_050486445.1). GTDB lineage: Bacteria > Pseudomonadota > Alphaproteobacteria > Caulobacterales > Maricaulaceae > Euryhalocaulis. The sequence goes on along the minus strand of JBJHDH010000020.1, from coordinate 10,848 downwards.
TTACCGCAAGGAAAAGCTGAACCCCGTCTCCGGCTGCCTTCCCATCCTGCTCCAGATCCCGGTGTTCTTCGCGCTCTACAAGACCATCATCGTCACCATCGAAATGCGGCACGAGCCGTTCTTCGGCTGGGTGCGCGACCTTTCCGCGCCCGACCCGACCATGATCGGCAATCTGTTCGGCCTCTTGCCCTGGGATCCGTCGCAGGTCTGGCTGATCGGCCCCTATGTTCTCGCCATCGGCGTCTGGCCGATCATCATGGGCGTTTCGATGTGGGCGATGCAGGCGCTGAACCCGCCCGCGCCCGATCCGATGCAGCAGCGCATCTTCATGCTGATGCCGATCATGTTCACCTTCATCCTCGGCACGTTCGCCGTGGGTCTGGTGATCTACTGGGCGTGGAACAACATCCTCTCCATCGCCCAGCAATATTACATCATGCGCCGCCATGGCGTTGAGACGGGCGTGGAGCGGCTGATCGCCCGGCTGCGCGGCAAGCCGGCGGAGACCGAGGGCTGAGCCCGGATTTTCCGCCCGGCGACATCGAGGCGGGCAGACGCCTCTTCGCCGGCCCCTGCGAATTCGTGCGCAGCGTTGTCTCGATGGATGGCCTGCCAGAGGCCGGGCCGCCGGAATTCGCCTTCGCCGGGCGCTCCAATGTCGGCAAGTCGTCGCTGCTGAACGCGCTCGCCGGGCGCAAGACGCTGGCGCGCGCCTCGGGCGATCCGGGCCGCACGCGCCAGCTCAATTTTTTCCTGCTCGGCGGCCGGATCTTTCTGGTCGACCTGCCCGGCTACGGCTATGCGCGCGCGCCGAAGACAGAGATCGAACGCTGGACAAAACTCACAGGCGATTATCTTCGCGGCCGCGCGCCGCTGGCGCGGGTGTTTCTGCTCATCGACTCGCGCCACGGGGTCAAGCCGCCCGACATCGCGGTGATGGATGCGCTCGATGCCGCCGCCGTGTCTTACCAGATCGTGCTGACCAAGACCGACAAGCTGAAAGCGGCGGAACTGGAAGCGATGCGCGCGGCGACGGCGGAAAAACTGAAAAAACGCCCCGCCGCGCACCCGGTCGTGCACACCTCGTCCGCGGCGAAGGGCGCCGGGATCGCAGAGTTGCGCGCCGAGATCGCGCTGCTGGCCGGGGCCGCCAATGGCTGAACGCGCCGCGCCGGATTTCACCCCCGAGGCGCGCTCCGGCGCGCCGGATTTCACCCATGTCCGCGCCTGGGTGTTCGATCTCGACAACACGCTCTACCCGTCCGAATGCGATCTCTTCGCGCAGATCGACGCACGCATGCGCGCCTTTGTCGCCCGCGCGCTGGACCTTAGCGAGGACGAGGCCCGCCTTGTCCAGAAGCGCTATTACGCCGAACACGGCACCACGCTGAAAGGGCTGATGACCCATCATGGCGTCGCGCCGCAGGCCTATCTCGATTTCGTGCACGACATCGACCTTGGCGTCGTGGCGCCCGACGCCGTGCTGCGCGCGCGCATTGCCGCGCTGCCGGGGCGCAAGATCGTGTTCACCAATGGCTCGCGCGCTCATGCCGAACGGGTGCTGGCGCGGCGCGGCCTGGATGGCCTGTTCGAGCATTGTTTCGACATCGTCGCCGCCGGTTACGAGCCCAAGCCCGCGTTGGCGGCGTTCGCGCGCATGATCGAGGTCTGCGGCGTTGCGCCGGACCGCGCCGCCATGTTCGAGGATCTGCCGCGCAATCTCGCGCCGGCCCATGCGCTCGGCTTCACCACCGTGCTGGTGCGTACGCATTATGACTGGAGTCACGAGCCGGAAGCGGCGCGGCCCGCCGGTCCCGGCGCGGCGCCCGATTTCGCGCATTACGTCACCGACGATCTCACCGGTTTTCTCGGCGCGGTGCGCATCGCGCCCGGACCTGAAGCAGACCCGGCGCGTTGAGTGAACCATCCCCGCGCCACAATCGCCGTCTATGATGCGCGGCTGGCGGCGCGGCGGTCCGCGCCGCTCCGGCGGCGCGCAAGGCGGATGATTGGGAGACGACATTCGGGTGATGGGGTTGATGTCCCGCAACGCGAAACAGACTTTGGCGGCTTTGAAACGCTCTGATGTTTGCAGCGGTTCGGGGCGCGCGGTCCGGAGTCCTTGCGATCTTCCGGCGCGCGGCTGCGCCGCGCCGGCCGCTCTTTGGGAGAGGGGCGGCCGGGCGCGGCGGACTCCGCAAGGGAGACGCGGCGGCGGCGATCTGTATGCGGTCCGGGACCAATTGGGGCTGATTCCAGGACCGCTCCACCGCCGCGTCCAATACAACCATAGAGCGCATTAACGGGATATTGCAACAAAACTCCACAAGGGGATCAAATTCATGAAAAGCCTGTTCGCCACCTGGGCGCTGACCGCGCTGGCGCTGCTGATCGGAGCGGCGCTGATCCCGGGGGTGGAGATTGAAAGCGCGTTCGCGACCCTGCTCGCCGCCGCCATACTCGGCCTGCTGAATGCGTTCGTGAAACCCGTGCTGTTTATTCTGACCCTGCCGATCACCATCCTGACGCTGGGTCTGTTCGCGCTTATTCTGAACGTGCTGATGATCAGCCTGGCGGCCTGGATTTCGCCCGGTTTCATGGTCGCGGGCTTCTGGTCCGCCGTGCTGCTCGCCATCGTCATCGCCGTGGTGAACGCTCTTGTCGGGCGGGCGCTGAATGGCTGAATCGCGGCGCCAGCAACCGTCTCGTGCGCGGGCGCCGTCCGCTTGCGATAACATTCTCCGCCCGCCACCCGGACCCTCGCCATGCGCTCGCTTCGCGATCTGTTTTCGCTGATTCTCGCCGGCACGATTCTTCAGCTCGGCGGCGGCGTGCTGGCCGTGCTGCTGCCGCTGGCGCTCGACGCCGCGGGCGAGCGGCCGATGGCTATCGGCCTTGTTCAGGCGTCCTACGCGGTCGGCTTTATCGGCGGCGCGCTGGTCGCCACGCCTCTGATCCGGCGCATGGGGCCGATCCGCGCCTATTCGGCGTCGGCGGCGGCCTGCGCCGCCCTCACTTTGGCCTTTTACTGGCAAATTGACGCGTCCGTCTGGGCCGCTTTGCGCGTGGTGCAGGGCTTTGCCTTCGTGGTGCTGTTCTGCGCCGCCGAATCCTGGCTCGCCGCCGCCGCGCCCCAGACCAGCCGCGGCTCGATCATCGGCGTTTATCATGTGACGACCAAAGTCACCCTGCTGCTGGGGCCGTTCCTGATTGTCGGCCTCGCGCCGCAGAGCGCCGGCCCCTTCATGATCGCGGCCGCCATCATCGCCGTGTCGCTGATTCCCATCTGCGCCACGCGCCAGGTCGAGCCGGCGCCGCCGCCGCTGGAGCGTTATCCCTTCATGGCGCTGTGGCGCGCCGCGCCGGCGGCGGTGCTGGCCGCCTTTGTCGTCGGGGTCTCCAATGCCGGGGTGACGGCGCTGCTGCCGGTCTATGCCGCGCGGCTGGAGGCCGACATGCTCGCCGCCGTCAGCGTGGCGGCGGCGCTCAACGCCGCGATCTGGATCGGCGGCATTCTGGTGCAATGGCCGGCGGGCAGGCTCAGCGACCGGCTCGACCGCCGCCTGGTGATCGCGGGCCTGGCCGGAATCGCAAGTCTGGGCGCCTTTGGCCTGATGGTTCTGGGCGCGCAGGCGCCGCTGCCGCTGGCGCTGCTCTTCGCCGCGATCTGGGGCGCGGGCGCGCTGTCCATCTATGGCGTGGCGGTGGCGCACGCCGCCGATGTGGCGCCCGGCCAGACCCAGCGCGCTATCGCGCTGGTGCTGCTGATCTGGGCCGCCGGCGCCATTGTCGGCCCGGCGATGAGCGGCTGGCTGATGCAGGTTCTGGGGCCGCGCGGCATGTTCGCCGGGGTGGCGCTGGTCACGCTGGCGCTCGCCGCCGCCATGCTGGCGCGCCGCCGGATGCGCGCGGGGCCGGAGCCGGAGGAAAAAGCCCCCTTCGAGCCGACCGGCACCACCAGCCCGGCCGTCTCGGTCATCGACCCGCGCGCCTCCTGAGCCGCCGCCAAAATCCACAGGTTTTCCACAGAATTTCCACAGGCTGGCGGTATGAACCAGAGTTCACATTCAGGGCAAACTTGGCGTTGCCCGAATCAGTGAAAGCTTTATAAGGTGGCGCAACGCCCGTCAGAGTCGCGGTTCACATGAATATCCACGAACATCAGGCCAAGGCCGTGCTGAAGGAATTCGGCGCGCCGGTTCCGCGCGGTCTCGCCGCCTATTCGCCCGCCGAGGCGGCGCGCATCGCCGAGACCCTTGGCGGTCCGGTCTGGGTGGTGAAGGCCCAGATTCACGCCGGCGGCCGCGGCAAGGCCGGGGGGGTGAAGGTCGTCACCTCCGCCGCCGAGGTGAAAGACGCCGCCGCGGCGCTGCTCGGCAAGGTGCTGGTCACGCCGCAGACCGGGCCGGAGGGCAAGGAGGTCCGCCGCCTCCTGGTCGAGGAGGGCGTGGAGATTGCCCGCGAACTGTATTTTTCCATGCTGGTGGACCGCGCCACGGGCTGGCCGGCGATTATCTGCTCCACCGAAGGCGGCATGGATATCGAGGAAGTGGCGGCGACAACGCCAGAAAAAATCCTCACGCTTTCCATCGACCCGGTCACCGGCGTGCAGTCCTTCCACGCGCGCAAGATCGCCGTGGCGCTGGGCCTGCGTGAAAAGGAATACGCCAAGCAGGTCGCCAGCCTGCTGCGCTCGCTCTATCGCGCCTTCACCGAGAAGGACATGAGCCTTCTGGAAATCAATCCGCTGATCGTCACAAAAAAAGGCCAGCTTCTCTGTCTCGATGCGAAAGTCTCGTTCGACGACAATGCCGGCTTCCGCCATCCCGAATTCGCCGATCTGCGCGACCAGACCGAAGAAGACCCCAAAGAGCGCGACGCCAAGGCGCACGGCCTCTCTTATGTCGCGCTCGACGGCAATATCGGCTGCATGGTCAACGGCGCGGGCCTTGCGATGGCGACGATGGACATCATCAAGCTCTACGGCGCCGAGCCTGCGAACTTCCTCGATGTCGGCGGCGGCGCGGATGAAAAGACGGTGGCGGCGGCGTTCCGCATCATCACCCGCGACCCGAACGTGAAAGGCATCCTGGTCAATATTTTCGGCGGCATCATGAAGGGCGACGTCATCGCCAAGGGCGTGATCGCAGCGGCGAAGGAGACGGGGCTCGCCGTGCCGCTGGTCGTGCGTCTATCCGGCACCAATGCGAAAGAGGGCCGCGCGCTGCTTGATGAATCCGATCTCGACATCACGCCCGCCGCCGATCTCGACAGCGCGGCGCAAAAAATCGTCGCCGCGGTGAACGGAGCGCACTGATGCAGTTCACGGAGGCGTTCAAGAAGCTTGGTTATAAGCTTGACGCGCATAGAACCGACTGGTCTGCGGCCAACGAACAGGGCGTCTGCGTCACGATTTGGCGGAAGGAAATGGGAGCGGACGGCGAACGTCTTTGGCACGATTCCCGAATTCACGCCGATCCAATAGAGCAATGGAACCACAAGCCCGGCCACTCGAAGAGGATTAAACACCTCAAAAAGGCCGTGGCCGAATATGACGGGCTGGTCGACGTGGTAATCGTGCAGGGCGAGCCGGGCGTTAGCTACGAAAGCGCCGCTCCTTGGGAACCCGATCAACGTGGACACCGCTGGCGTGTGACCTTTTTTGATGAGGCAATCGGGCACTGGGTGGTTGAAACTGAACCAGTTGAAGCGGGGGGCGCGAAATGAGCGTCCTCGTCGATAAAAACACCAAAGTCATCACCCAGGGGATCACCGGCGACACCGGCACGTTCCACACCAGACAGGCGCTGGAATACGGAACGAAGATGGTCGCTGGAGTCACGCCCGGAAAAGGCGGCATGACGCATCTGGACCTGCCGGTGTTCGACACGCTGGACGAGGCGGTGCGTGCGACGGGCGCGACGGCGAGCGTCATCTATGTGCCGCCGCCCTTTGCCGCGGATGCGATTCTGGAGGCGATCGACGCAGAGCTGGATCTGGTCGTCTGCATCACCGAGGGCGTGCCGGTGCTGGACATGGTGCAGGTGAAGCGTGCGCTGTGCGGCTCGAAGACGCGTCTGATCGGGCCAAACTGCCCGGGCGTCATCACGCCGGAGGAATGCAAGATCGGCATCATGCCGGGCGCTATCCATAAAAAGGGCAGCGTCGGCGTGGTCTCGCGCTCGGGCACGCTCACCTATGAGGCGGTGGCGCAGACCACGGATGTTGGTTTGGGGCAGTCGACCTGTATCGGCATTGGCGGCGATCCGGTGAACGGCACCGATTTTATCGACTGTCTGGAAATGTTTCTGGCCGACGACGCGACCGAATCCATCGTGATGATCGGCGAGATCGGCGGCAGCGCAGAAGAAGAGGCCGCCGCCTTCCTGAAATCGGAAAAACGTAAAAAGCCGGTCGTCGGCTTCATCGCCGGGCGCACCGCGCCGCCGGGCCGCCGCATGGGCCATGCCGGGGCGATCATCTCCGGCGGCAAGGGCGGCGCCGGGGACAAGATCGAGGCGATGAAATCCGCCGGAATCGTGGTCGCCGACAGTCCGGCGCTGCTGGGCCGGGCGTTGAAAGACGTGCTGAAAGGATAGGGCGATGCCCGATTCAGGGGCCGGAAACGGCCGCTCTTCCATCAACGAGGCGCTGCTGGAAACCACGTTTCTGGACGGCGCCAACGCGGCGTATGTCGAGCGGCTCTATGCCCGCTATGCGCGCGACCCGAACAGCGTCGAGCCGGCCTGGCGCGGCTTTTTCGCCGGGCTTGGCGATGGCGGCGAGGCGGCGGCGCGCGCCGCCGATGGCCCGTCCTGGCGCCGGACCGACTGGCCGCCGCGTCTCAATGGAGGTCCGGCCAATGGAGAACTGACCGGAGCGCTCGGCGATCTCGCCGGGCCGGAGGACGAGGCGCGGCTGAAATCGCGCATCGCCCAGCGCCGGCCGGACATCTCGGCTGAGGCGGTGCGCTCCGCCACGCTGGATTCCATCCGCGCGCTGATGATGATCCGCGCCTATCGCATCCGCGGCCATCTGGCCGCCGATCTCGATCCGCTGGGCATCGAGAATTTCGGTCCGCAGCCGGAGCTGGAGCCGGCCACCTACGGCTTCGGGCCACAGGACATGGACCGCGAGATTTTCATCGACCAGGTGCTGGGGCTGGAGACCGCGACCCCGCGCCAGATGGTCGACATCCTGCGCCGCACCTATTGCGGCCGGTTCGGCGTCGAGTTCATGCATATCTCCGACCCGGAGGAAAAAGCCTGGTTGCAGGAGCGCATCGAAGGCCCGGACAAGGAAATCCATTTCACCCCCGAAGGCCGCCGCGCCATCCTGCGCAAGCTGATCGAGACCGAAAGCTTCGAGCGCTTCCTGCACCGGCGCTATCCGGGCACCAAGCGCTTTGGCATTGACGGCGGCGAGGCGCTGGTCCCGGCGCTGGAACAGGTCATCAAGCGCGGCGGCGCGCTCGGCGTCGACGAGATCATTATCGGCATGCCGCATCGCGGCCGGCTGAACATTCTGGGCGCGGTGATGGGCAAGCCCTACCGCAAGATTTTCCACGAATTCCAGGGCGGCTCGACGCTGGGCGGCGACGATTACGGCTCCGGCGATGTGAAATACCATCTCGGCAGCTCGTCGGATCGCGAGTTCGACGGCAATCGCGTGCATCTGTCGCTCACCGCCAATCCCTCGCATCTTGAGGCGGTCAATCCCGTCGTGCTCGGCAAGGCGCGCGCCAAGCAGTTTTTCGATCACATGCAGGATCCCGATGCGCCGCGCACCCGCGTCATGCCGCTGCTGCTGCACGGCGACGCCGCCTTCGCCGGCCAGGGTATCGTCGCCGAATGTTTTGGCCTTTCGGGCCTGGCCGGCCACCGCACCGGCGGCACCGTGCATTTCATCGTCAACAACCAGATCGGCTTCACCACCAGCCCGCGCTATTCGCGTTCCTCGCCATACCCGACCGATGTGGCGAAAATGGTCGAGGCGCCGATCTTCCATGTGAATGGCGACGATCCCGAGGCGGTGGTCTTCGCCGCCAAGGTGGCGACCGAATACCGCCAGCGTTTCGCCAAGGACGTTGTGGTCGATATCTTCTGCTATCGTCGCTTCGGCCATAATGAAGGCGACGACCCCACCTTCACCCAGCCGCTGATGTACCGGATCATCCGCGATCATCCGGCGACGCGCGAAATCTACGCGCAGCGCCTGGAGCGCGACGGCGAGATGACCGCCGCCGAAATCGACGAAATGACCGCCGAGTTCGAGAATTTCCTGGAAGAGGAATTCCAGAGCGCGTCTGGCTACAAGGCGAACGAGGCCGACTGGCTGGACGGCAACTGGCAGGGCCTGGGCCTGCCGGAAGGCGACGAGCGGCGCGGCGACACCGGCGTCGATATCGGCCGGCTGCGCGAGCTTGGCCGCAAGATGACCGAAATCCCGGACTCGGTTTCAGCGCACAGGACGCTGGCGCGGGTGATCGGCGCGCGTCGCGAGGCGGTGGAATCGGGCGCGGGAATCGACTGGGCGACGGCCGAGCATCTGGCCTTCGCCAGCCTGCTGGACGAAGGCTTCCCGGTGCGCCTGTCGGGTCAGGATTCGGGGCGCGGCACGTTTTCCCAGCGCCACTCGCATATCGTCGACCAGAATACGGAAGAGCGCTACACCCCGCTCAATAATCTGCGCGAAGGCCAGGCCCCCTACGAAGTCATCGACTCGATGCTGTCGGAAGAGGCGGTGCTGGGCTTCGAATACGGCTATTCCACCGCCGCGCCCAACGTGCTGGTGCTGTGGGAGGCGCAGTTCGGCGACTTCGCCAATGGCGCGCAGGTGCTGTTCGACCAGTTCATCTCGTCGGGCGAGCGCAAATGGCTGCGCATGTCCGGTCTCGTGATGCTGCTGCCGCATGGCTATGAGGGCCAGGGGCCGGAACACAGCTCCGCGCGGCTGGAGCGGTTTCTTCAAATGTGCGCGGAAGACAACTGGCAGGTCGCCAATTGCTCCACCCCGGCGAATTATTTCCACATTCTGCGGCGGCAGATTCACCGCAATTTCCGCAAGCCGCTGGTGCTGATGACGCCCAAATCGCTGCTGCGCCACAAGCGCGCGACCTCGCGGCTGGAAGAAATGGCGCGCGGCAGCTCCTTTCACCGCGTGCTGTGGGACGACGCGGAGATGAAGGACGGCAAGACCGAAACCGTGCTGAAGCCGGACGCGGAGATCAGGCGCGTCGTGGTCTGCTCCGGCAAGGTCTATTACGACCTGCTGGAAGAGCGGGAGAAACGCGGGCTGGATGACATCTACCTGCTGCGCGTCGAGCAATTCTATCCTGTGCCCGCTCGCTCGCTGCTGCATGAGATGCGCCGCTTCCCGAACGCTGATGTAATCTGGTGTCAGGAAGAGCCGCGCAATATGGGCGCCTGGAATTTCATGGAGCCCAATCTGGAATGGGTGCTGACCCAGGCCGGAGCGAAGGTCACGCGTCCGGTCTATGCCGGGCGTCCGGCGGCCGCGTCCACCGCCACCGGGCTGATGTCCAAACATCTGGCCCAGCTCGAAACCCTGATGAACGAAGTGTTTTCCTACTAGCGCGCATCGCGCGGGAGATCGGCATGGCAGAGATCGTAGTCCCCCAGCTCGGCGAATCGGTGGCCGAGGCGACGGTGGGCAAATGGCTGAAACGCGAAGGCGAGCCCGTCGCGCGCGATGAGCCGCTGGTGGAGCTGGAGACCGACAAGGTCGCCATCGAGGTGAACGCGCCAGAGGACGGCGTGCTGGAGGAAATCCACGCGCAGGAAGGCGACACGGTCGCGGTCGGCGCGCTGCTGGGCGCCATTGGCGCCGGGGGCGGCGCCAAAGCCGGCAAGAAGGCGAAAAAAGCCAAAGACGGCGGCAAGGAATCGAAAGACGCCAAAGCGTCCGAACCGGCCAGTAAAGACGAGAAGGAAAACGCGCGCGCCGCCGAAATGCCGGATCCCGCCACGCGTGTCTCGGGCGGCGCGCCCGGCGGCGGCGAGGCGCGCAAGGACGCGGCCCTGATCGACGTCCTGATTCCGCAAATGGGCGAATCGGTCGCCGAAGGCGAGATCGGCGCTTGGCTGGTGAAAGAAGGCGCGGCGGTGAAGGAAGGCGACCCGCTGGTCGAAATCGAAACCGACAAGGCGGCGGTGGAGCTGCCCGCCCCGGCGAACGGCGTGCTGGCCGAAATTCTGGTGAAGACCGGCGATACGGTCGCGGTCGGCGCATTGGTTGCGCGCCTGCGTCCGGGCGAGGACGCCGGCGGCGCCTCGGCCAAACCCGCGGCGGCTGTCAAAGCCGCTGCGCCCGCGCCCAGGACCGAAGCGGCCGAACCCAAACTCATGCCCGCCGCGCGCCGCGTGGCGGAGGAGCATGGGCTGGACCCCTCCGGCGTCACGGGCACGGGCCGCGGCGGCCGCATCACCAAGGGCGATGCGCTCGCCGCCATCGACGGCGCCGCGCAGGCAAAGGTGGAAACAAAACCTGCCCCCGCCCCCTCCGCGCCGCGCGCGCTGAAGGACCGGGAGGAGCGGGTGAAGATGACCCGCCTGCGCCGCACCATCGCCCGCCGCCTGAAACAGGCGCAGGACACCGCCGCCATGCTCACCACGTTCAACGACGTGGACATGAGCGCGGTGATGGGCGCGCGCGGCAAGTACAAAGACCTGTTCGAGAAAAAGCACGGCGTGAAATTGGGATTCATGAGCTTTTTCGTGAAGGCGTGCGTCCACGCGCTGCGGGAATTTCCCGCCGTCAACGCCGAGATCGACGGCGACGACATCATCTACAAGAATTATTACGACATCGGCGTCGCCGTCGGCACGG
>JBJHDH010000019.1:0-59937 GCA_050486445.1 Euryhalocaulis sp. | reverse complement strand
AAACCCTGGACTGGAATCGGGACGGAGACGTTCCGGCAAATCCACGCGCGGGGCGCTCAAAGGGGGCGCACCATACGTACCAGAACAGGAACACCCGCGTTCCCCGCGGGCGCCCCGCTTCCCTCACAGTTTCATCCCGCGCGGCGTCAGCCGGCGCGGCTGATGAAACGTGACCCGCCGTAGCCTTGGCGAAGGCGGGCCATCCTTCCCAAAACGCACTCGGGCTGAACGCATAATTGTGTCTGAAATTCTGCGTGTCGAAAAACGAGGCGCGGTTGGTTCCTCCCCTGCGAAGCGGGGGAGGGGGACCACGCGTAGCGTGGTGGAGGGGGCGGACACAGCATAGATATCAAAAACCCGGGCGCATCCGCCCCCCTCGTCAGCCCTTCGGGCTGCCACTCCCCCCGCTTCGCAGGGGGAGATCACCGCGCCCAGAATGCGGACAACGTGCGTGAGGGCGCCATCCTCCCCCGCCCTCCGCCTTCACGGCGCACCATTGTGCGCCATCCAGCCGCCGGTGTAGCGCGCATCTCCCGTCACCTCAGCGCCGAGGAAGGCGGGGGGCGCGAAGGCCGCCATAGCGACGTCCGTTTTGAACTCGGCCTCGGCCAGGATCAACCCGGCGAGGGCGCCGTCAAATATATCGACGCTGAACGAGTCGGTGCCGGAAATGTCGAGACGGTGGCGCGTCTTGCGCAGGCGCGCCCCCGGGAAACCGGCCATCAGGCGGTATTCTGGCTCGGTCAAATAGAGCGTGGTGATGATCCGCTTGTCGGGCGACAGGTCGCCTTTGCGCGAGAGTTTCCACGCCATCTTGCCGGCCGCCATATCGTGCATCGACCGGAGACGCAGAGTGGAGCCGGTGACATAGATGTCCTCGATCAAATACGTCCGGGTTACGTGCGATCCGGGAAAATCCTCACACAGCCAGCGCCGTTCGCGCTCGATTGCGCCGTATTTGCCGGGACTGGAAAAGCCCAAACTGATGGCTTTGGCGGCGAGAATCTCGTCCATGACCATTTTTACTCCGGGAGCCTGCGAGAATGGAAATCCCGGCGCCGCGCGGGATCAGACAGCGGCGAACGCGATCCGTGCGGCGGGCTCCAGCGCGTCCCAGTTTTTATAGGCGCGCGCCCGCGCATCCGCGCCGCGCCAGCTTTCGCCCAGCAATGCGCGCAAATCCGGCGCCAGCGCGGACACCGGATCGAGCGCGACGCGGATGGTGAACAGCACCGCGCCCGTTCGCGGCAGGCGCCTTATGGTCTGGCGCTCCACCCGCAGATGCAGCGCCGCCGCCGCGCGCTCCGGTCCCAGTCTTGCCGCGCGCGCACGCTGCACCGCGCCGTCGCGCGCAAAACGCGCGCCGCCGCATTGCAGGGTCCAGTTGAAGCGCTGCATCACCGCATCATCGGGCAGGCGGTCGAACAGCGCGCCGATGCGGGCGGAAAGCCCCAAAGTCGTGTGGCCAATGCCGAAATCATCCGGCGCGTTGCCGGGCACCGGTTCGTGCAGCGCGAAAAGATCGCGGCCGAACGCGGTTTCCGCATCGAAGAACGTCGGCGCGGTCAGCAGCAGCGCCGTGGCGCGCCAGACGCCCGGTCCCTTGTTCGCGCCGCGCTTTTCCATGACGACCAGATCGTCGGCGAGCAGCGACCCGGCGCGCAGGATCGGGGTGTCGTCCCCCTCGGTTTCGCTACGCAAAACCTCTCCCCCCGCAGGCGGGGGGAGAGACGCTTCAATCAGACCCAGCGCCTCTTCCTGCGCCGGAAGACTGTCCGCATCCCATTGCGCCGCTTCGGGATGGGCGGAAAGCACGGCGGCGCGGTTGGCCAGATTGGCGGCGTGTTCCGGGTCCGGGCGCAGCCACAGCGATTCCGGGATTGGCGAAAGCGCCGGGGCGAAGCGCGGCGGGCCGGACAGAAACGGCCGGTATGGCGGGCGGTCCGGAAAGGGCGCGGCGGGGTGGGCGATCATGGCGCCAATCTGCCCCCGGCCGGGCGTCTGCGCCATTCTGCCAATTTCCCCGCCGCCGAATTTGTCCTAGCTTCCGCGCCATGACGCCATCGCTCGACCCCGCCGCCTATCGCACGCCCCGCCATGACTGGACGCTGGACGAGGCGCGCGCCATCTACGACCTGCCATTCAGCGAACTGATCTGGCTCGCTGCCTCGGTGCATCGCGCCCGCTTCACGCCGGGCGTGATCGAAAAGGCGCAGCTTTTGTCGATCAAGACCGGCGGCTGTCCCGAGGATTGCGGCTATTGCAGCCAGTCGGTGAAATACGAGACCGGCACGCAGGCCACCAAATTGATGGATGTGGATTCGGTGCGCAGCGCCGCGCGCGCGGCGAAGCAGAACGGCGCGCAGCGTTTCTGCATGGGCGCTGCCTGGCGCGATCTGAAAGACCGCGACGTGGACAAGGTCTGCGCGCTGATCTCCACCGTGAAGGACGAGGGGCTGGAAACCTGCGTCACGCTCGGCATGTTGAAGGACGGCCAGGCCGAGCGGCTGAAACAGGCCGGTCTCGATTTCTATAATCATAATCTGGACACCAGCCGCGAATTCTACGGTCAGGTGATCCGCACCCGAACCTATGACGACCGGCTGGAAACGCTGGACCGCGTGCGCAAGGCCGGGGTTTCGGTCTGTTGCGGCGGCATTCTGGGGCTGGGCGAAACCAAGGATGATCGCGTCGGCCTGCTGGTCGAGCTGTCGCATATCGCGCCGCATCCCGAATCCGTGCCGGTCAACCGGCTGGCGCCCATCGCCGGCACGCCGCTGGAGCACGCGGCAAAGGTTGATGATCTGGATTTCGTGCGCGCCATTGCGACGGCGCGCATCATGATGCCGGCCTCTGTCGTGCGCCTGTCGGCCGGGCGCGAGACGATGAGCGAGACGATGCAGGCCATGTGTTTTCTCGCCGGCGCCAATTCGATCTTTATCGGCGAAAAGCTGCTGACCGCGCCAAACGCCGGCGACGCCGATGTTTCGCTGCTGGATATGCTGGGCGCGGAGCCGGCTCCGGCGCGCGCGTCCGAACCCGTCCTTTCCGCATGAGCCGGCCGGAAAAGATCGGCGCGGAAGCGGCCATCGCGCAGCTTCGCGGCTGGGCCGCGAGCGATGGCCGCGACGCCATCGAAAAGAGCTTCGCCTTCAAGGATTTCAGCGAGGCCTGGGCCTTCATGTCGCGCGCGGCGCTCAGGGCCGAGGCGATGGATCACCATCCCGAATGGTTCAATGTCTATAACCGGGTCGAGGTGACGCTCTCCACCCATTCTGCCGGCGGCGTCACCGCGCTGGATGTCGAACTGGCCAAATATCTCGACGGGATCGCAGACGCATAAAGCGGTCAGTGCAGGATCACTGTGCCCAGCAGCAGGTCCGCGCCGGTCTGGCCCAGCGTGCGGTCGGTCGCCTGTTGCAGCATGTCGCCGATCCGGCCGGCGTCGGGCGCGGCGCCGGGCCTGTGCTCGCTGCCGATATATTCGGCCAGCGCCGCGGCATAGGCGTCGCGCAGGCGCGGGCGCAGCGCATTGGCGCGGGCGCGCAGCGCCGGATCCCTGATCTCCAGCCCGGCGTCGATTTGCAGCGTGGCGCGCATCCGGCCATCGCGCGCCATCATCGCGGTCAGCGAGTCGAGCGCGATATAGGTCTCGGAGACCGAAAACACGGCGCGGTCGCCGGATTCCCCGCCTGCGGCATGGGCCGCGGCCGGGCCAAGGGCCAGACAGACCGCGGCGGCGATGCAAATTCCCCGTATCATGCCGCCGGCTTATAGTCGGACCGCGTAAAGAAAGGCTTGTCCCGGTCTTTGAACCGGGACTTGTCCCGGCCTCCGAGCCGGGAACGGCCGGAAGAGGAAAGGGAGACGCAAGTGAAAACCAGACTGATCGCCGGAATCGCGGGCGCGCTGCTGCTGGCGGCGGGGCTGATTTTCCTGTTCGGCTCGGCCTGAGATGGTGCTGCGTCTCGCCTTTATGGGAACGCCGGACTTCGCGGCGCCGTCGCTGAGCGAGATCGCGGCGGCCGGGCACGATGTCGTGTGCGTCTATACGCAAAAGCCCCGGCCCGCCGGGCGCGGACAGGCGCCGCGCAAGACGCCGGTGCATCTTCTGGCCGAACAGCTCGGCCTGGAGGTGCGCACGCCCGAAAGTCTGAATGCGCCAGAAGAGATCGAGGCGTTCGCGGCGCTGGGTCTCGACGCCGCCATTGTCGTCGCCTACGGGCTGAAACTGCCGCGCGCGATTCTGGACGCGCCGCGTTTTGGCTGTCTCAACCTGCATCCCTCGCTGCTGCCGCGCTGGCGCGGCGCGGCGCCCATCCAGCGCGCCATCATGGCGGGCGATGCGCGGACCGCCGCGCAGATCATGCGCATGGAAGAGATCCTCGATACCGGTCCCGTGCTGCTGTCGGAGAGCGTGACCATCGCGCCGGACGAGACCGCCGGATCGCTGACCGCGCGTCTGGCGCGGATCGGCGCGCAGATGTGGCCGCGCGCGCTGGCGGCGCTGGAGCGCGGCGCGCTGGAAGAAACGCCGCAGAGTGAAACCGGCGCCGTCTATGCGGCGAAAATCTCCAAGACCGAGGCGCGCATCGACTGGTCACAGCCGGGCGAGATCATCGACCGGCGGATTCGCGGCCTGTCGCCCGCGCCCGGCGCATGGTTCGAGATGCAGACAGAAAAGGGGCCTGTGCGGGTCAAGGCGCTGGGCTCGGCCTTTGAACCGTCGCTGTCCGGCGCGCCGGGCGCGGTGCTGGCGGCGGATGAAGACGGGCTGATGGTGGCGGCGGGCATGGGCGCGGTGCGCCTCACGCGGCTGCAGCGCGAGGGCCGGCCGGCGATGGGCGCGCAGGAGTTTCTGCGCGGCGCGGCGCCGGGTCCGGGCGCGCGGCTCTCATAGAATGCTGTGGATAAGAAATTCCCGGAACAGCGCGCGGCGGCGGGATTCAGCCGCGCCCGGCGCTGGCGATTTTGGGCCGCCGGCCGGGCGGCAGCGGCTGGGGACGCTGCGCCCCCGGCTGCGGAATCTCGAAAAATTCGGCCATCTTTACGCCGAGCGAGCGGGCGATCCGCTCCAAAAGATCGACCGTGGCGTTGCCCTGGCCGGTCTCCAGCGCGCTGACATAGGCGCGGTCGACCCCGGCGTCCGCCGCCAGGTTTTCCTGGGAAACGCCGCGCGCGGCGCGCAGCCGCCGCAGATTCCAGGCAAGAAGGGATCGTCCGTCCATGATGGGACGCAGGGTCGCTCGTTAGGATTTTATTAAACCACGGTCTATATCCTACATATTCTGTGAACCACCGGATTCTCCCCGCGCGCGAATCCCGTCCGTGCGGGGGCGGAGAGGCGGATGGACCAGGGCGGAGCAACACAAGCGGCCAGGCTGCACTATCTTCTGGCCGCGCTGGCGCTCAGCCGCGCACGGGCGCGGCTTTGCGCAGAGGGGTCCGGCGCCCGGCCGGCAAGGCCGGGATACGGGACTCCGCCGCCCAAACCAGTGGAAGACCAATAACCGCGCAGCCGGAAAAGGCGTGCGGCGAATGGTGGGACGTGTCCGGCGCAGTCCGGACGCGCACGAGCGGCCGCCGCCTTCCCTCCCCTGTCCCGGGCGGCGGCCGTTTCGGCGATGTCAGCGATAAATGGGTGGAACGATCAGGACGCCGCGGCCATGGAGGCGACGGTCTGGTCCACCCATTCGGCGATCTTGCTCTTGGGCATGGCGCCGACTTTCGTGGCCACGACCTGTCCGCCCTGGAAGATCATCAAAGTGGGGATGCCGCGCACGCCGTATTTGGCGGGAATGGTGGGATTCTCGTCGATATTGACCTTGGCGACGGCGATATGGTCCGCCTTCTCGACCGAGATGTCTTCCAGCGCCGGACCGATCTGTTTGCACGGACCGCACCATTCGGCCCAGAAATCCACAAGCACGGGCGTCGCGGATTCCAGCACGTCGCTCTGGAACGAATCGTCGGTTACAGCCTTGGTCGCCATCACGGGTCTCCGGTCTGGACCAGAGCGCGATCCGCCTCGCGCATCACGCCCTTGTCTTTCGTTGTCGAGCAATCGCATAGGTTTGCCGCGCATCACGGATTCAACAGCAAACCGGCAAGGCTCCAGCGCACACAGGTATGGACCGGCTCCCGCAGCGTCAAGCATCGGAGAGGCGCTGCAATGCATCGTCCATCATCGCCGCCGGAACCTCCATCAGCGCCGGTCCGTCGGTCCATAACAAGGCGCAGCGCACATGATGGCCCGGAAAGATCGCGGCCAGCGCGGCGCGATAGGCGGCCATCTGCGCAAGATAGGCGGGGTCGGCGTCCTCGATGCGCGCGGGCGGCGGCCGGTTGGTCTTGATGTCCACGGCCAGCACCGCGTCCGCCGCCACATACAGGCGGTCGATGGCGCCGGCGATGCGCCGCCCGTCCGGCAGCGCGCCCGTGATCGCGATTTCCGCGCGGCTGTCCGGACCGAACACCTCCGCGAAGTCCGGATGCTCCAGCACCCGCAGCGCGGCTTCCAGCATTTCATCCCGCGCCGCGCCGTCCAGTTCCATGCAACGCGCCAGAAACGCGCGCCCGGCTGCTGCGCGTTCGGGAGCCGGAAGCGCGGGCAGCAGCTCCAGCAATTTATGGATCAGCGATCCGCGCCGGAACCGCACGGCGCGCTCATCGCCCAGCGGCGATCCGGCCGGCGCGCGCTCCGCGTCAGGGTCCAGCAGATGCGAGGGCGCCAGCGTGCGCGCCGCGCGCGCGATGGGCGCCGGCGCGCGCGTCCAGTCCGGCGGCGTCATGTCCGCAACGATGGCGCGCTCCGTGCTCGCGGCGGAACCGGCCGGCGCGCCGAGGCGCAGGCCGGGGCCGGGCTCCGCTCCGGCGGGCGTATCGCATTCCTGCGCCCCGGCCCGGCGCATTCCGGCCTCCAC
Organism: Euryhalocaulis sp.; assembly: GCA_050486445.1. Taxonomy (GTDB): domain Bacteria; phylum Pseudomonadota; class Alphaproteobacteria; order Caulobacterales; family Maricaulaceae; genus Euryhalocaulis. Next base: position 53,014 of record JBJHDH010000019.1, on the reverse strand, counting down.
CAGCTCGTGCCAGCAGCCTTCGTCCATCCGGCCCAGCGGATTCTTGCCGCCGCGCGGTCCCATGCGTCCGCCGCACACGATCAGCCGGTCGCGCGCGCGCGTCAGCGCCACATAGAGCAGGCGCAGATATTCCGCCTCGTCCTGCGCGTCGCGCGCTACGCGCAAGGCGCTCGCCGCGGGCGGGTCGGCGTCTTTTTTCGGCGACCAGATCAGGCCGCATTCGGGATCGTCCAGCAGGCCCGCCTCGCCGGGCCGGCGCTTGTAAGACGTGGTGTCGGGCAGGATCACCACCGGCGCCTCCAGCCCCTTGGCGCCGTGCACCGTCATCACGCGCACGCCGGATTGGACCTCCATCTCGCGCTTGATCTCGGCGGATTCGGATTCGATGGCGGCAAGAAAGCCTTGCAGCGAAGGCGCGCCGCGCCGCTGATGCGCCAGCGCGCGGGAAAGAAACTCCTCCACCGGATCTTCGGCCTCGGGCCCCAGACGCGCGCGCAACCGGCGCATCATGCTGGCGCCCTCGGGCATGATGCGATTGAGAAACTGCGCGAAGAATTCATAGGGCGCGGCGACGCCGACATCGCCCAGAACCTCTTGCAGCACGTCCCTTGCTTCCGCGAAGCGCGGATCGCCCGTCTCGCGCAGCGCATCCCACAATCTGCCGGTTCGCGGATGCGCCAGATCGAACAGCGCATCCTCGGTAATGACGGCGTCTCCGCCATATGGCTGAAAGAACGGGCTGCGCAGCAATTCGGCGAGCGACAGGTCGTCTTCCGGCAGCAGCGCGAAGCGCCCCAGCGCCAGCAGATCCTTCACCGCAATCTGTCCGGTCAGCACCATGCGGTCGGCGCCCGCGACCGGCAGGCCCATCTTCTTGAGCTGGCGGATTGTCTCCTCGAAAAATGCGCCGCGCCGCCGCACCAGGATCAGCACATCGTCCGGGCGCATGGCGCGGACCGCGCCCGTCTCCCGGTCCTGCACGCCCTCGCCGCCGCCGATCATGTCCGCGATATGGCGCGCGACCAGCGCGGCGAGGCGGCTGGACGGGCTGGCGGCGTCCGGCGTGTCCACCGGCGCGGCCGGATCGCCATCCCCGGCGGTTTCGGCGGCGGGCAAAGCCGGCCACAATTCGACGCAGCCGGGCATGATCGCTTCGTCGCGAAAGGCGATATGGGGCATGATATCGCCCTGGGGTGGGGCGTCCTGTTCCGCGGCGCCGGCATAAAGTTTCGTCGCAACCTGTTCAGACGCGAACACCGCATCGACGGCGCGCAGGATGACAGGCGCCGAGCGGAACGACATTTCCAGCGGCGGCGCATGAAAGATCAGCCCCGCATCGTGCGCCCGCGTGCTGTATTCCTGAATCTTGCGGCGGAAGAGCGCCGGGGCCGCGCCCTGAAAGCTGAAGATCGACTGTTTCTCGTCGCCGACGGCGAACAGCGTGCGCGCCGCGCCGGTTTCAGCGGCGCCGGCCCCGGCGAAAAACTCCGCCGCCGCCGCGTCCACAATGTCCCATTGCTCGGGACTGTTATCCTGCGCTTCATCGACCAGGATGTGATCGACGCCGCCATCAAGCCGGTAGCGCACCCAGTCGCGCGCCGCCGAATCCATCAGCAGCGCGCGTGCGCGATGAATCAGGTCGGAAAAATCCAGCGCCCGCGCCCGCGCCTTGTGCGCGCCATAGGCGGCGATCAGGCGATGCGCCAGAGTCAGCGCCGCGCAGGTGAGATCGGCGCAGGCGATCACGCTCAGCCTTTCCTGCACCGCGTCGATGCGCGCGCATTCGCTGCCCGGCGCGCCGCGCCTGCCGAACAGGTCTTCAACGATGGGCGCGGCCTCGCGCACGGATTTTGTGAACAGACCGTCGCTGCGGCGCGCGCCCTTCTCCGTGCGCACGGCGGTGAAATAGTGATCCCACGCATCGGGCGCCCCGGGGTTTTCCAGCACGGCGGCCAGCGCGGTTGCGCGCGCCTTGTCGGGATCGCTGCCGCGATCCAGCGCCGCCGCGACACTGGCGCGCAGATCGTCCAGCGGCGCCCGCGCCCATGCTTCGGCCTTGATCGCTTCCGCCGTCTCATTCGGCGCGGCGCCCAGCCGCGCGCGCATGGCGCGCAGCACGCCGTCCAGCCCGCCGGAGGTTTCGAACAGATTCGACAGCCGATGCCGGCGCAGCATGATCCAGCCGAACAGATCGCCGAGCGCGCGTTCGCTGCGCGCCGCGGCCAGCGTGGCGAAGGCGTGCGCCTCCTCCCCGTCCGGATCGCGCTGGGCGGCGATGGCGATGTCGCGCCGCGCCTCCAGCAGCAGGCGTTGCGATTCCGGCTCCTCCAGCACGGTGAAGCCGGGATCGAGCCCGGCCTCGACCGGGAAATTGCGCAACAGGCGTTCGCAAAAGGCGTGAATGGTCTGCACGTTCAGCCCGCCTGGCGTATCCAGTGCGCGCGCGAACAGATGGCGCGCCTGCGCCAGATCCTGCGCCTCGCCGGTCAGTGCGCGCAGACCGGCGTCCAGCGTCTCGTCCGGCGCGATGGCCCAGCCGCCGAGCGTTGCGAACAGCCGGTCCTTCATCTCGCTCGCCGCGATCTTGGTGAAGGTGAGGCAGAGAATGCGCGAAGGCCGCGCCCCGGCCAGCAACAGACGCGCGGCGCGGTCGACCAGCACGCGCGTCTTGCCGCTGCCCGCGTTCGCCGAGACAAAGGCCGAGGCGCGCGGATCGGCGCCCCGCGCCTGGGCGGCGCGCGCCAGTTCCGCCGGGCTCACGATTCGCCCCCATTGCTGTCGCCGCCATCGCCGCTTCCTCCGGCCTCGGCCCATTCGCCGCGCCGCGCCAGATGGTCGTAATCGCCCCGGTCATTGCGGTATTTGGCGCGCGGCTGGCTGCGATACGGGTTCTGCTCGTTATCGAAAAACGCCGCAAGCCGCCGCACCGTGTCCTCGCCAAGACCGGCATAGTCCTCGCCGGTCCAGTCGTCCTTTACCAACTCGACCGCCTGCCCCCCCGCACCAAGCTTCAGATAGAGCAGGCTGGCGGGCGCGGCGGCCGGAAGGCCCGCATTGGCGTTCTCGAACAGCCCGGCGCGCAGCATCGCCGCCTGCACCGGCATTTGCAGATCGAACCCGGCGCGCACTTCTTTCACCGATGGCGCGCCGCCGGTCTTGTAGTCGATAATCGCCGCGCCATCGGGGCCGAGATCGAGGCGGTCGGCGCGCGCGATCACAGTAAAGGGCCCGCCCGGCGCATCGAATGTCCATTCGGCGCGGGCCTCGTTCGCCGCGGGCGCCCAGCCTCCGGCGCGGCGCTCTGTCTCCAGCGCCGCCAGCCAGCGCGCGGCGATGCGAAAGCGCGGCAGGGCGAAGGCGATCTGTTCGGGCGCAAGCCCGCTGTCGCGCAGCATCGCCGCGCCGTGCGTATCCAGCGCGTCCAGCATCGCGTCGCCGCTGGCGGCGAGCGCGTCAAAGCATTGCTCCAGCGCCGCGTGCAAAGCCGTGCCGCGTTCGCGCCCGCCGGGCGGCGCGTCCACCGGGTCCAGCGCCTCCAGTCTCAGGATTTTCTCCGCATAGACGGAATAGGGATCGCGCACCCAGAGCGTCAGCGATGTGGCGCTGGCGCGGCGCGGCCGGGCGGCCAGCGGCGGGCGGGGTCCGGGCTCGGGCGCCGCCTGCGCCGCGTCCGCCGCCACATGATCCAGCGCGCGCGCCCAGGCGAGCGCGGGATGGGCCGGGATCGCCGCATCGGGCGGAACGTCCAGCGCCCCGGCGGCCAGCGTTTTCAGCCGCCACAAAAAGCGGCTCGCGGTCGCGGGCGATCCGTCGCGCCGCCGCGCCCGGCTGAGAATGACGCGCCGCCCGCCCGCCAGTTGCGCAAAGTCGTGCGCCGCCTGGCCGATGCGCCGCTCCGGCGCGTCCAGTCCGATGCGCGCGCGCATGGCGCGCGACAGGAACGGCTCGCCGCCATGCGGCGCGGGCCAGACGCCCTCATTCAACCCGGCCAGAATGGTGAGACCGGCGCTTTGCAGCCGCGCCTCCAGCGGACCCAGAATGCGCAGGCGCGGATGCTCGCCGCCGCGCGGACGCACGATGCGGGTCCGCGCCAGTTCGGCGAAAAGCTGCGTGAAATCGTGCGCGTCCATGTCCGGCAGGGCCGCGCCCTCGCGCATCAGGTCAGCGACCAGGAGAGACGCCGCCTCGCCGCCTTCTCCGGCCCAGACGCGATGCGCGCCGCTCTGCTCCGGCGCGCGGGCGAAGGCCTCCGCCGCTTCGGCCAGCGCCAGCGCGCGCGCCGCGACCGGCTGCGCGCCGGACAGCGCCGTCAGCGGCGCCAGCGCCGCGCGCGTATCGTCCATCAACGCCAGCAGACGCGCCTTGAACGCGGGGCCGGGATGCTCGCTCTCCTCGATGCGTGCGCGCAGATCGGCCGGGCGCGGCCCGCGCAGCCAGCGGCGCTCGATTTCGGCGGCCAGGTCGCGCAGCTCAGGACGCGCGCGGCCAAGCGTGCAGAGCGGATGCTTCCACAGCGCGCAGAGCGCCAGCGCCGAATCCGGCTCCGCCGCCAGATCGAGCAGCAGCGACAGAAACGCGCCCGGCGCCGTCGCCGGCAAAGGCCGCCCGGCAGAGGACTGGGCCTTGATTCCCCAGCGCGACAGATGCGCCGGGATGCGCGCGGCGAGGCCGGAATCCGGCGTCACCAGCATGACAGAGGGCGCGGCGTGCGGATTGGGAGCGTCCGGCGTATCCGGCTCCAGCGCCGCGCGGATGGCCAGCGCGCAGGCCAGCGCCTCCTCCTCCTCCGTGCGCGCCTCGATCAGGGAAAGCCCGGAAAGCGCGGCGCGGGCGAAATCGTCCGGCGTCATGGACTGCGCCGCGGCGATGGCGCGCACCCCGTCCAGCATGCCGCCGCTGACATCGGCCGGCAGCAGCGCCTGCGCGATCAGCCTCCGGCGCGGGCGGGAATCGCGCGTCTCCTCCGTTCCCGGAAGATCGGGCGCGTGCGCGCGCTGCGCGCCGAGCCGGGCGGCAAGACGCTTCAGCGCCGCCTGCGGATGCTGGTCGTCGATCTCGCGCCATGCGGCGTCTTCCAGATCGCGGTCGAGCCCGGGCAGGATCACCGCGCCTTTGGGCAGGCGCGCGATGACGGCGAGCAGTCCGGCGACGGCGGGCGCCGTGCCGGTGGATCCGGCGGCGATCACCGGGCCTTGCGGCGGGTTTTCCTCCCATTGCGCCGCCAGCGCGCGCAGCAGAAGCACCCGGCGCGCGGACTCGTCCATCGCGCCAAGTTCATTCAGATGGCGCGGCCATTGCGCGCCGATAATGTCGAGAAAGATCGCGGCGTGCTGGAGGTGTTCGGGCAGGCGCGCGCGCAGATCGGCGTCCAGCCCGGCAATGTCCGGGATTTCGGATGTGCTCAGCTCGTCCAGCACGCGGGCGATTTCGGCGGCCTCGCCCAGCACCATCGCCTCGCCTGTGCGCCGCCAGCGCGCGGCCAGTTTCGCCAGCTCGAACAGGCGGCGCGTCTCGCCGATGGCGGGCGCGGCGGCGAGCGCCGGGCCCGCCGGTTCGAAGGGCGGCTCGTCGGCGTCCAGATCGCCCAGCGGCCGGATCGCGGGGGCCAGCAGTGCGCCGCCTGTCCCCGCCGGGGCGGTTTCGGCCAGCGCCTCCGCCAGCGCCCGCGCCGCGCGCCGCGTCGGCAGAAAGACCTGAATCCCGGCAAGCGCGAGCGGATCGCCATCCGCGATCTCCCACAGGCTGGCGGCCAGCGCCGGCAGAAACGGCGCGGACGGCGGAACCGTAAAGACGCGCGGCGCCCCGCCCGCATGCGCGGGATGGGCGAACAGGCCGGATGCGCCCATTCCTGCGCCCGTTCCTGCGTCCTGGCCGCTCACCGCGCCCCGCCCGAGAGCCGCGCCCCGGCGGCGGCCAGGCCCGCCGGGTCGCCGACATGCAGCCAGTCGCCGGGAAACACCGCGCCGCTCAATCGGCCTTCGGCCAGCGAGCGGTCCCAGATACGGTTGAGCGAAAAGGGCTCCACCGGCCATCCATCGAGAATGGCGGGGTTGAGCATCTGGATGCCGGTATAGAAATACGCCGCCGCGCGGCCGGGCTCGCGCCGGCGCAGGCGCCCGTCCGGCGCCAGATCGAAATCGCCCGATCCGGCCAGCCCGGTGGCGCGCGCCTTGGGCACAAGGATCAGCCGCGCATCTTCGCGCGCCGGATCGAACCCGGCGAACAGGTCCGCCCAGGGGTCCGGCGCCCCGGCGTCGGGCAGGAAGATCGCGTCCGTATTGGTGACGATCACCGGCCCCGCGCCGAACAGCGGCCGCGCCTTCACCAGACCGCCGCCGGTCTCCAGCAGCAGGGCGCGCTCGTCAGAGACCAGAATCTCCGGCGGCGGAATCCGGGTTCGCAGATGCGCCTCAATCTGGTCCGCCAGATAATGGACATTGACGACGATGCGCGCCGCCCCGGCCGCCTCCAGACGGTTCAAGGCGTGGTCCAGCAGGGTCATACCGCCCACGGCGATCAGCGGCTTTGGCCGCGAATCGGTGAAAGGCCGCATCCGCGCGCCCAATCCGGCGGCCAGCGCCATGCCGGTCAGACCGGTCATACCGCTGGTTGAAGCATTGGCGGTCGTGCGGGTAGGGCCGGAAGTCATGCCGGTCATCCCGCCATTTCCAGCAGATCCGGGGCATAGAGCCGCACCCAGCCGCGCACCGGCGCCAGCGCCTTATGCGCCAGATCGTTTGCGAACAGGCGTTCCACCCGGGGCAGCAGGTCGAGATAGCGCGGCTTGGCGTCGCGCACCGCCAGCCGCACAAAAATGCCCAGAATCTTGGCGTTGCGCTGACCGGCCCAGACCGCCGCGCCGGTCTCGAACGCCGCCCGGTCCGCGCCGGTCATATCAAGATAATGATCCACCAGACGCGCGGCGAGCGCGGGATCGACATCGCGCCGCGCATCTTCGGTCAGCGAGACGACATCATAGGCCGGGTGACCGGCCAGCGCGTCCTGAAAATCCAGCAGGCCGGCGCGGGCCGGGCCTTCGCGCTCCGGCAGCCAGATCAGATTGTCGGCGTGATAGTCGCGCAGCACCAGAACCGGGCGCGCCGGGTTTGCCGCCTCCAGCGCCGCGCTCCAGGCCGCGTCCCATTCCGCCCGCGCCGCGTCTGAAACCTTACCACGCCGCGCCATATACCAGTCCAGAAACAGGCCGGTCTCGGCCAGCGCCGCGGCCCGGTCATAGGAAAGCAGCTTTCGCCCGCCGATGGTTTCTGGCTCGGGCTGCGCGTGCAGATGCGCCAGCGCCGCGATGGCGGCGCGATAGAGCGCCTCTTCCGGCGCGCCCCCGGCCATGACGCGCGAGAACAGCGCGTCGCCAAAATCTTCCAGCAGGATCAGCCCGGCGTCCGGATCGGCGGCCAGCACACGCGGCGCCGACAGGCCGCGCGCGATCAGATGCTCCGCCAGCGCGATAAAGGCGCGCGCATCCGGCCCGGCCAGCCGCGCCAGCGCGTTATAGCCCAGCGCCCGGCGTTCGGCTTCGCTGGCCCCGGGCGGGCAGGCGGCGGATTCGGCGGCGGGCGGGGCGTCCATCAGCACGGCGCGCTCCGGCCCGCGAGGCTCTGACGAACGGACGAGGCGCAGATAGCGGCGCGACGAGGCGTCGCCGGCCAGCGGCGCGCGCACAGCATCGCCCCAGCCGGCGGCGCGCAGAAAATCGCCGATCCGCGCTTCGCGCTCAGCCGGTCCGGTCAAATTCAGCCCCAAGCTGCTCAAGCCGCCCTCTCCAGCGCCCGCCATGGCCCGTCAGCACGGCGCGGCGCGCGCCCTCCTCCAGATACGCCAAGTCTATCTCCAGCCGCTCCGGCGGCAGGAACGGGCCCAGCCGGTCCGGCCATTCGACCAGCACGGCGGCCTGCGCGAACGCCTCTTCCAGCCCCAGCTCCGCGACGCCGGACGCCTGTTCGAGCCGATACAGATCGGCGTGCCAGATTTCCAGTCCGCCCGGGATCGAGACGTCATCTGGGCCATCATCCGTCGCCTCATAGGTCTGGACCAGCGTGAAGGTGGGGCTGGGAATCTCCAGCTCCGGCGCGCCGGTGCGGGCGCGGATGGCGGCGCGGGCCAGCATGGTCTTGCCGGCGCCCAGCGGCCCGGCCAGCGTCACCACATCGCCTCTGCCGAGCTGTGCGCCCAGTTTGGCGCCCAGCGCCAGCGTCGCGGCCAGATCGGGCAGGTCCAGCGTCAGGGCGGGCGAATCCATGCGCCATGATAGGCGCATGGCGCCCGCGGGAGCGAGACGCCTAAAAAGTGCGCCCGCGGGAGCGAGGCGCCTGTAAAGTGTCGGACGCGCGCATCCGCTCCGCTTGCGCCACGGCGCCCCAGCGGCTAATCGCGCCCCCATGGTCAAGATCATCTATATCCGCCACACCGGCGAGCGGCACGAGGTGGACGCCACGCCCGGCCAGTCGGTGATGGAGGCGGCGATCCATAATCTGGTGCCGGGCATCGACGCCGATTGCGGCGGCGCCTGCGCCTGCGCCACCTGTCATGTCTATGTGCGCGAGGAATGGCGCGAAAAGACCGGCGAGGCTGGAGAGATGGAGCTTTCCATGCTCGATTTCGCCGCCGCCCCGCGCGAAAACTCGCGCCTGTCGTGCCAGATCCCGGTGCGCGACGAGCTTGACGGCCTCACCGTCGACCTGCCGGAGGTGCAGGGGTGAAGGCCGGTCCCGGCGGAGCCGGGACGAAACGTATACGTTTCGAGGCCTGAACGCCCGAGCCGATTCGGCGAGGGCCGGGGGCGTTTGATCGAAGGCCTCAATAGCGGTCCGCGCGAAGCGCGGATAATCGCACCGCGATTTAAGTCCCAGCCTCAATCCCGCAGCAGGTCGTTGATCGCGGTCTTGGCGCGGGTTTTTTCGTCGACCTGTTTCACAATCACGGCGCAGGCCAGCGACGGCCCGCCTTTCGGGTTGGGCAGCGCGCCCGGCACCACCACGCTATAGGGCGGAACCTCGCCATAGATGATCTCGCCGGTGGCGCGGTTGACGATGCGGGTGGAGGCGGAAAGGAACGTGCCCATCGCGATCACCGCGCCTTCTCGTACGATAAAGCCCTCGGCGATCTCGCAGCGTCCGCCGATAAAGCAATTGTCCTCGATAATGGTCGGCGCCGCCTGAAGCGGCTCCAGCACGCCGCCAATGCCGACGCCGCCGCTCAGATGGCAGTGCGCGCCGATTTGGGCGCAGGAGCCGACCGTCACCCAGGTGTCGATCATCGTGCCTTCGCCCACATACGCGCCGATATTCACGAAGCTCGGCATCAGCACGACGTCTTTTGAGACATGCGCGCCGCGGCGCACAATGGCGCCAGGCACGGCGCGGAATCCGGCGCTGGAAAATTCCGCATCGCCCCATCCGGCGAATTTTGAGGGAACCTTGTCCCACCAGACGGCGCCGCCGGGCGCGCCGGAAATCTGTGCGTTCGGCGCCAGGCGGAAGCTGAGCAGCACGGCCTTTTTCAGCCAGTCATGCACGGTCCAGACGCCATTATGGCTGCGCGACGCCACGCGCGCGCTGCCGGAATCCAGCAGGCTGAGCGCGGTCTCCACCGCTTCGCGATGGGCGCCCATGGTTTGCGGAGAAAGCTCCGCGCGGGCGTCCCACGCGGCCTCAATGGCGGCCCTGAGGGCGCCGTGTTCGCCCCGCTGTTCGTTGTTGTCTGTCATGGGCGCGGTGTGGCCGCCAGCGCCGCGCCCGTCAAGCCAGAGCCGGGGCCCAATTCCGCCCCGCCCCGAACCGGGCTAGGATCGGCGGCGGAGCCTCGGGATTCCAAGCCGGCAAGAAGAAAATGAGCCTGGACATCGCCCGCACAGACAGCGCCGCCGCCGCGCGAGCGCGCCCGCGCCTGGCGCTGCTTGGCATGTCGGGGCGCCTGCTGCTGCTGACCATCGTGTTCGTGATGGTGGCCGAAGTGCTGATTTTCGTTCCCTCCGCCGCTGATTTCCGCCGCGACTGGATGGAAGAGCGTCTCCAGGCCGCCCGTCTTGCCTCGCTGGCGGTGCGCGCCGCCCCCGATATCAGCGAGAATGACCGGCTGGCGGCCGAGCTTCTGGCCGGGGCCGGGGTTGCCGCCGTGGCGGTGAAGCGCGAAGGCGTGCGTGAGCTGGTGCTGAACGCCATGCCGCCGGGCGCCGCGGCGGAACGTACCGCCGATCTGCGCGGCCAGAGCCGGTTGCGCTCGATGCTGGATACGCCGGGCGCCTTCTTCCCGGCGCCGGATTCTTACATGCGCATCGTCGGCGATGCGCGGATGGAGGGCGCGGAATTTATCGAGGCGCTGGTGCGGCAGGAGAAGCTGGCGCGCGAACTGCGCGAATATTCCGGCCGCGTGTTTGTCGCCTCGCTGCTGATTTCGCTGATTGTCGCCTCGCTGATCTATGTGACGCTGAACATCGTGCTGGTGCGGCCGATAAGGCGGCTGATCGCCGCCATGACCGCGTTCGCCGCCGCGCCGGAAAACGCCGCGCCGCCGGCGGGCGAAACACGGAGGCAGGACGAGCTGGGCCAGGCGCAGGCGGCGCTCGCCCGGATGCAGCGCGATCTGGGCCAGACATTGCGTCACCGGCGGCGCCTGGCGGCGCTGGGCGAGGCGGTCTCGCGCATCAGCCACGATCTGCGCGCCGCGCTCGCCTCGGCCAGCCTGATCTCCGACCGGCTGGCGGCGGATCAGGATCCGCGCGTGCGCGATCTGGGTGCGCGCATCCTGCGCTCAATCAATCGCGCCGTGCGCATGTGCGAGGCGACGCTGCGCTTCGGCGCGGCGGCGGACGCCGAGCCGCACCCGCGCGAGATCGCGCTGCGCGCCGCGCTGGATGAGGCGGCGGACGAGGCCGCGATGGCGGCGCTCTGGCGCAACAGCGCCGATCCGGCGCTGATCGTGCGCTGTGACCCGGAACATCTGCACCGCATCGCGCTCAATCTGTTCCGCAACGCCGACGCGGCGATGCACGGACGCGAGACTGCGCGGCTTTCCGTGACCGCCGTGCGCGCGGGCGGCATGGTGCGCATCGCCGTCGCCGATACCGGGCCCGGCCTGCCGAAGCGGGCGCTGGAGCGTTTGTTCCAGCCTTTCTCCGGCGGCGGAAACGGCAATGGGAACAATGGCGGAAACGGCAATGGCGGCCATGAAGGCGTCGGGCTCGGCCTCGCCATCGCGCGCGATCTGGCGCGGGCCAATGGCGGCGATCTGCGCCTCGCCCATAGCGGCCCGGACGGCGCGGTGTTCGAGCTGGACCTGCCCGCGGCCTGAATCCCTGTCAGGGCGCTTCCGGGATTTTCAGCCGGGCGCTCTGGCGAAGCGTTCGCGATAGTCGCGCGGGGCGAGGCCGGTGCGCCGGCTGAAATGCAGCCGCAGCGCCGCGGCCCCGCCATAGCCGGTGCGCGCCGCGATCTGTTCGATCGTGAGTCCGGTTTCTTCCAGCAGGCGGCGGGCCTCCTCGACCCGGACAAGATGCAGCCAGGTTCCGGGGGGAACGCCAGTCGCCTCGACAAAGCGGCGGACAAAACTGCGCTCGCTCATCGCCGCGCGTCTCGCCATCTCCGCTACGCTCCACGGACGCTCCGGCGCGGCGCGGATGTCATCCATCAGCGGCGCCAGCCGGCTCGCCGGACTGCGCGGCACAGGACGCTCGACGAACTGCGCCTGTCCGCCGCTGCGATGGGGCGGCGTCACCATACGCCGCGCCACGCTGTTCGCCGCCGCTGCGCCAAAATCGGTGCGCACGATGTGCAGCAGCAGGTCGATGCCGGCCGCGCTGCCCGCCGCGGTCATCACGTCCGGCGCGGCGACATAGAGAACGTCGGCGTCGACCGTGACCGCGGGATACGCCCGCCGCAGCGCCTCGGCATAGCGCCAGTGGGTCGCGGCGCGCCGTCCGTCGAGCAGACCCGCCGCCGCCAGCACAAACGCGCCCGAACACAGCGAGGCGATCCGCGCCCCGCGCGCATGCGCCGCGCGCAGGGCGGCGGTGAGCGCATCCGGCACGGGAACGTCCGCGCCCTTCCAGCCCGGAATGACGATCAGATCGGCGCGCGCCAGCAACTCCGCCCCAGCCTCGGCCTCGAAACGGAGTCCGCCCTGGGCGCGCAGCGGCCCGGGCTCCAGGGCGCAGACGCCGAAACGGTACCAGTCCGGCCCCAGTTCCGGCCGGGGCAGGCCGAAGACTTCCGCGACAATGCCGTATTCGAACGTGCATAGCCCGTCATAGGCCAGCGCCGCGACCAGCGGGCCATACGCCGGATTTGGCAAAATCTCGCTCATAGATGGCACTTCTGCCACTCGCGGGCGGCGAAGGAAAGCGGCAGGTTCCGCCTCCCGAATGTCAGGAGAGACCGCGATGCCGAGCCTTGTCGCCGAAATTCCCGCAGCCGGCCCGGCCGAGGCGGAGGCGCATTTCGCCGCTTTGTTCGCCTTCGAGACCGATTGCTGGGACGTGCATGAGGCGCTGCGCGCCGGGGCCGATTTCGTGCTGCTCGATGTGCGCGGTCCCGAGCTTTATGCACGCGGCCATGTTCCGGGCGCGGTCAGCCTGCCGCACCGCAAGATCACCGCCGCGCGGATGGGCATATGGCCGGACGATGCGCTGTTCGTCGTCTATTGCGCCGGCCCGCACTGCAACGGCGCGGCGCGTGGCGCACTGCGCCTCGCGCGGCTAGCCCGGAAGGTGAAGATCATGACGGGCGGCGTGACCGGGTGGCTGGACGAAGGCTTCGCACTCGCCGCCGGGGATTCGCCATGAGCTGCGTGGCAGGCGCCGCGCTTGTCAGTCTGGATGACGCGCTTGCCTTGCGCGCGCCGCCGGGCGCGCTCGCCGCGCGGGTCTTCGCGCATGGCTCGCTGGAGGCGGAATTCTATGCGCCGCGCGGCCACGATCCTCAGACGCCGCATACGCGTGATGAAATTTATGTCGTCGCGCGCGGCGAAGGGATGTTTTTTAACGGCGCCACGCGCCGCTCTGTGCGCGCGGGGACATTCATCTTCGTGCCCGCGGGACAGACGCACCGGTTCGAGCAATTCTCGTCCGATTTCGCCGTGTGGGTGTTCTTCTATGGCCCGCAGGGCGGCGAGCGGGCGGGCGCATCGGCGGGCGCTTCCAGCCGTGTTTTCGGCCGCCTGTTCTGAACGAAGCGAAAATACAGTCGCGGCGCCGCTTTTACGGTGTCCGGGCCACGCCTTCGCGGCGGCGGTCGGCGCCGCCCTCCAGCGATCCGTCCGGCAGCGCGCGCACGATATGGATGCCGGAATTCTCGCCGCGCGTGGTGACGATTTCGTGCCCCATGTCGCGCAGTGTCTCGACAATGGCGTCGCTGAGCCCCGCTTCCGCCTGGGTCGTATCGCCGCGCGCCACAATATTGGGCAGGTCCGCCGCCTGTTGCGCCGTCAGATTCCAGTCCAGCATCGCTGCCAGAGACTTGGCCACATAAGACGGGATCGAATTGCCGCCGGGCGAGCCTGTGGCCAGCACAAATTCGCCGCTCTCGCGCTCCAGCACGATCACCGGCGACATGGAACTGCGCGGCCGCTTGCCGCCCTCCGGCGCGTTGGCGTGCGCCGCGCCGTCCGGCGAGGCCGGCCCGCGCGCGAAATCGGTGAGCTGGTTATTGAGCAGAAAACCGCCGGCCATGCGGTGGCTGCCAAACGCCGCCTCGATGCTGCTGGTCATCGAGACGACATCGCCCCATGCGTCGACGATGGTGAAATGCGTGGTGCCCGGCGCCTCGTCCGTCGCATCGGCGGCGCGCGCGGGCGCGCCCGGCGGCGTTCCCGGCGCGGCGTGGGCGATGGCGCGCTCAGGGTCGATCAGCGCCGCGCGCTGCGCCAGATAGGCGGGATCGCGCAGGCCCTCCACAGGCACATCGGCATAGTGCGGATCGGCGACATAAAGGTCGCGGTCAGCATAGGAAAGGCGCAGCGCCTCGATCAGAAAATGCCAGGCCCGCGGGTCATCGGGGCCCAGATCAGAAAGCGGAAAGGGCTCCAGCAACGCCAGCACCTGCGCCAGCATCACGCCGCCGGACGAGGGCGGCGGGGCCGAGCAGACCAGCCAGATGCGATACGGGCTGCACATCGCAGGCGCCCGGCGTGGCGCATAGGATTCCATGTCCGCCGCGCTCAGTGTTCCGCCCAGCGGCGCTTCGCGCGCCGCCTCGATAACGGCCTCTGCGATCTCGCCGCGATAAAAGGCGCCCGGCCCGCCTTGCGCCAGCGCCCGCAGCGTCTGGGCATAGGCCGGATTCTTCAACACATGGCCGGGCGGCAGCGGCTCGCCGTCTTCCGTGAAGAAATACGCGCGTGTGGCGGGGCGCTCGTCCAGCGGGCCGAACGCCGCCGTGCGGGCGATGGATTCGCTCATGCGTGGCGATACTTCGAACCCGTCCTCCGCCAGCGCAATGGCGCCATCGAACAGATCGCCCCAGCCGAGACGCCCATGATCCGCATGCGCCAGGCCCAGCATGGCCACGACCCCCGGAACGCCGGCGGCGCGGCCGGATGTCCAGGCGTCGAGAAAGCCGAGCGGCGCGCCATCCTCGTCCAGAAACAGGTCCGGCCCTGCCCCCGCGGGCGCGGTCTCGCGCCCGTCATAGGCGGTCACGTCGCCGGTCGCCGCGCTGTAATGGATCAGGAAGGCGCCGCCGCCCAGCCCGCTGGATTGCGGCTCCACCAGCGTCAGCGCGGCCTGCACCGCCACGGCGGCGTCCACGGCGCCGCCGCCTGCGCGCAGAATCTCCAGCCCGGCCTCCACGGCCAGCGGATGCGCCGCGGCTGCCATGCCGCCGCCGGGATGCGGCGCGGCGGGCTCGGGGCGGGTGCTTTCTGTCTGGGTGTTTTCTGTCTGGGCGGGGCCGCAGGCGGCCAGCGCCAGACAGACCGCCAGAAGGGCGGCCGGACATGCGGCGCGGAACTGGGCGCGCATGCGCGCGGGCGGAAGAGAGTCAAAACCGGTGTGCATGGGCCAAGCATAAAGCCGCGCCGCGCCGGGCCTAGGGCAAATTCCTTTGCCCGCCACGAAAATGCGCAAAATTCGTCCGAATGCCCAGAGAGGCCAGCAGGACGAATGAATTTGCCCGGCCCGTGAAATGGCAAATTTCCCATGGCCGCAGGGCGAATGCGCAAATTGCGGCGCGCCGCGTCCGGATGGCGCCCGGATGCTTGCGAAACCGGGGCCCCGTCGCTAGGTTCCGCGCCTCCGCGACGCCCCGCCAGATCCTGGGGCCCGGACCGCGCGCCCGTAGCTCAGCTGGATAGAGCACCAGACTACGAATCTGGGGGTCAGGAGTTCGAATCTCTTCGGGCGCGCCATTATTTCACGTTTTCGGCTTCTCATTTTCCGGCTCTCGCCCTCACGCCTTTGTTTCTGGCCCCTCTGCGAGGCGGAGGTTACGAATCCAGGGTGCGGCGCGTCCCGGCGCAGAACGCGAGGCGAGGCGCGTCCGGCCCCATGCAGGAGGAGGCGCCGCCATGCCCGAATTCAGCCGCCGCCATTCGCAAATTTTCTCCAGCATCGCACGAAATATGACGCGCATCCCGGCGCGTGTGCTGACAGGCGCACTGGCGGGTCTGGCGATGGCCGCCGCGCCCGCCGCCGCGCAGACGGATGGTCCCGCCGCCTTTGTCGGCGTCACCGTGATCCCGATGGACAGCGAGCGGATTCTGGAAAACCACACCGTGGTGGTGGCGGACGGGCGCATCGTTTCGGTGGCCCCGGCGGCGGAGGCGGGGATTCCCGAAACCGCGCTGCGGATCGACGGCGCCGGGCAGTATCTGATGCCGGGCCTTGCCGAGATGCACGGCCATGTGCCGGGGCCGGACGATCCGGCGTATCTGGAAAACGTGCTGTTTCTCTATGTCGCCAACGGCGTCACCACGGTGCGCAGCATGCAGGGCCACCCCGCGCATCTGGAGCTGCGCGAACGGCTGGCGGCGGGCGAGGTGACCGGCCCCACGCTCTATTCCGCCAGCCCCTGGCTCGCCGCCGATACGCCGGAGGCCGCCCGCGCGGCCGTGCAGGCGCACAGCGAGGCGGGCTACGACCTTATCAAGATCGGCAATCTGCCCCGCGACGCCTATGCGGCGATGGCCGAGGCCGCGCATGCGGCCGGCATTCCCTTCGCCGGCCATGTGCCGGCCGATGTCGGGCTGGAAGTCGCGCTCGATGCGCGTCAGGCCTCCATCGACCATTACGATCAATATGTGGAGTTTCTGATCCCCGATGATGTGGATGTTTCGGGCATTCCGACCAGCTTCTTCGGAACGGGCATCGCGCATCTGGCCGATGAATCGCGCATCCCGGACGCCGTGGCGCGCACCGTGGCGGCGGGAACCTGGAACATGCCGACGCTGAGCCTGATCGAGCATCTGGCCTCGCCGGAAGACCCCGGCGCCATGATCGAATGGCCGGAGATGCGCTATATGCCGCGCCAGGTTCTGGAAGGCTGGGCCAACGCCAAGCGCCAGACCCGCGCCGGGCCGGCTTTCCAGCCGGAAGCCGCGGAAATCATTGTCGATCTGCGCCGCAAGCTGACCCTGGCGCTGCACGAGGGCGGGGCGATGATCGCGCTTGGCTCCGACGCGCCGCAATTCTTCAACGTGCCCGGCTTTTCGATCCATCACGAGATGCGGATGATGGCGGATGCAGGCCTGACGCCTTACGAGGTGCTGGTCACCGGCACGCGCAATCCGGCGATCTATTTCGAAACGCCGGACGATTTCGGAACCATCGCGCCCGGCCGCCGCGCCGACCTGATCCTGCTGGAGGCCAACCCGCTGGACGATCTGGCGAATGTGGAACGCCGGGCCGGGGTGATGGTGCGCGGCGCCTGGCTGCCCGAGGCGGAGATTCAGGCGCGGCTGGAGACCATCGCCGCGCACGTCGCGGAATAGTTTCGTCCCGGCTGCTCCACGGAATTCCGCCCTGGTCCCGGATGCGCAAATATTGCGCGGGCGGGCCGCATCGGGCAGGACAGGGGTCGGCACAAGCATAATCATCGCCCGGCGGCGCGGAATGCGCGGCCGGAGCGATGCGGGGAGGTTTCGGGGATGCGTTACAGCGCCGGTTCTGGCGGAGGAACTCCGCGTTCATGTCTGGCCGTGCTGGCCGCGATCCTGCTCGCCGCCTGCGGCGCGCCGCAGGTACAAGATCAGGCGCAGGATCAGGGACAGGATCCGGCGCGGGATTCCGCCGCCGCGCCACAGAGCTTCGCGGCCATCGGCCGCGACCGTGTTCTGGCCGCCGATTCCGAGCCCGGCCAGTGGCTGACCAGCGGCCGCGATTCCGGCAAGTCCCATTATTCCACGCTGGACCAGATCAATAAGGATACGGTCTCGCGCCTCGGCTTCGCCTGGCAATACGAGACGGGCACCACGCGCGGGCTTCAGGCCACGCCCATCGTTATTGACGGGGTGATGTACACGTCCGGCACCACGGGCCGCGCCTATGCGCTGGACGCCCGCACCGGCGAGGAAATCTGGGCCTTCGACCCGCAGAGCGACGGTCAGGTGAACCGTTATGTCTGCTGCGACGAGATCAATCGCGGCGTCGCGGTGTGGGACGGCATGGTCTATGTCGCCTCGCTCGACGGGCGGCTGTTCGGGCTCGACGCCGAAACCGGCGAGGTGGTGTGGGAACAGAACACCATCATCTATCCCGACCGCGCCTACAGCATCACCGGCGCGCCGGAAGTGGCCGGCGGCGTGGTCGCCATCGGCAATGCGGGCAGCGATTACGATGCGCGCGGCTATGTCTCGGCCTATGACATCAAGACCGGAGAGTTCGCCTGGCGCTTTTTCGTCGTGCCGCGCGACCCGGCGCTGGGCCCGCAAGAGCATCCAGAGCTGGAGATGGCGCTGGAGACCTGGGATCCCGAGTCGCGCTGGGATGTCGGCGGCGGCGGCACGCCGTGGAACGCCATGGTCTATGATCCGGAGCTGAACCTGCTCTATGTCGGCACCGGCAATTCGGCGCTGTTCCACTGGGCCGAGCGCAGCCCGTCGGGCGGCGACAATCTGTTTCTGGCCTCGATTCTGGCCATCGACCCCGATACGGGCCGGCTGGTCTGGCACTATCAGCAGGCGCCGATGGATAGCTGGGACTATACTGCGACCCAGCCGATGATCCTGACCGATCTGGAAGTCGACGGCCAGATGCGCCGCGTGCTGATGCAGGCGCCCAAGACCGGCTATTTCTATGTTCTGGACCGTGCGACGGGCGAATTGCTGCGCGCGCATGAATATGTGCCGGTGAACTGGGCGACCGGGATCGACATGGAAACCGGCCGTCCGCAGATCAGCCCCCACGCGCTTGATCTCTACACGCCGCAATGGATCGTGCCTTCGGGCATGGGCGGTCATGCCTGGAACCCGATGGCGTGGGACGCCGAGCGCGGCCTTGTCTATATCCCCACGATCGAAGGCGGCGCGGTGACCTGGGACGCGACGGAGGGCCATGTGTTCCGTCCGCGTCAGCCCAATTCGGGATTGCAGATTCTGTTCGGCGACTCGCTCTATGCCAATCCCGACATGCTTCCCGGCCCGATGGGCGAGAAATTGCGCGAGGTGCAGGAAAGCGGCGAGCATGTCTCGTATTCGGCGCTGAAGGCGTTCGATCCGCTGACCGGCGAGGTGGCGTGGGAGCGCCGCACCACCGATTACTGGGATCGTGGCGGCGTGCTGGCCACGGCCGCCGGGCTGGTCTTTCAGGGCGATGACCGCGGCTGGTTCCGCGCCATCGATTCCGATACCGGCGAGACTGTGTTCGAGGTCGAGATCGGAACCTCCATCGTCGCCGCGCCGATGACCTATGAGCTGGATGGCGTGCAATATATCGCGCTGATGGCCGGCTGGGGGGGCGGAGGCTGGTTCGCGCCCGCCGACACCAGCGCCGTGGTGCAGCGCGGCAATGACGGGCGCATCATCGCCTTCCGTCTGGATGGCGGCGCGGTTCCGGTTCCGCCGGAAAAGGAAGGGCCTGGCCCGATCGCCGAGCCGCCGGCGCGCACGGCGGACGCCGAAACGGTGGCGCAGGGATCGCGCCTGTTCGGAAGCTGCCGCCAATGCCACGCCAATACCGCGACCAGCGCGACGCCGGACCTGCGCCGCTCACCGCTGCTGCATTCGCGCGACGGTTTCAACGCCGTGGTGCTGGAAGGCGCGATGCGTCTTTCGGGCATGCCGCAATGGGACGACATTATGGGCGAGGCGGAATCGGACGCCATCCGCGACTATCTGATCGATGAGGCGTGGCGCGCCTACGAAGCCCAGCAGGAAGGGCGAATCCTCGAACAGGACGTCATCCCGAGCGAGATCGCGCGGTGATGTCTGAAAACGCGGCCCCGAAAACGTAATGTCTGAAAACAGGAGCAAGACGATCATGCGCGCATCCATTCTGATCTGTGCCTCCGCGCTGAGTCTCGGAGCCGCGCCGGCTTTGGCCCAGGCGCCCGGCGAGCCGAGCGCGCTGCATGACGTCTCTTGTGACCGGGACTGCCTGCTCGG
The DNA here is from genome assembly GCA_050486445.1 of Euryhalocaulis sp. Lineage (GTDB taxonomy): Bacteria > Pseudomonadota > Alphaproteobacteria > Caulobacterales > Maricaulaceae > Euryhalocaulis. The sequence continues at coordinate 33,466 of JBJHDH010000019.1, read as the reverse complement.
CCATGCCGAGGATTATATGCAGGCGATGCTGGCGCGGGACGTGTCGCGCCTGCCGCTCTCGCCCGGCGTGGTGCTGACCGAAAACAACGTCATCCTGCCTGTGGGCGATGGCCTGTGGCGCACGATCAGCGCGGTGCGCGACGATCCGATGCGCGCCGCCGACACACAGACCGGCAATGTGGCCTGGTTCGGCATCATCGAGGAGAATGGCGATCCCGCTTATTACGCGCTGCGCATGGAGGTCAAAGCAGGCCAGATCACCCAAATCGAACAGGTCGTCACCCGCCTGCCCGAGCCGCCCAAACCGTTCGGCGACCCTGATGTGATTGTGCGTACGCCGCAATGGAACGACATCCTGCCGGAGGAAGAGCGCCGCGGGCGCGAGCGGCTGCGCGCCGTCGCCGACGGCTATTTCAATACGGTCGAGCGCAATGACGGCCAGATTTTCACCTTCTTCCACGATGAGTGCGAGCGGCTGGAAAACGGCATCGCCACGACGGGCACGGGCGAAGCGGCGTGCGAGGTGCAGCTGAGCTTTGGCATCTACAACATCAACAAGCGCATCCGCGAGCGGCGCTATCCGCTGATCGACGAAGAGCGCGGCATCGTGGTGGCCAGCGGCTTTTTCGACCACGACAACCATTATTCCGAATATCCGCTGAATGACGGCCGCACGATGCAGACGCTGCTGAAATGGCCGAATTCGATCAGCCTGCTGGAGGCGTTCCGCATTCGCGAGGGCCGCATCAATCTGATCGACGCGGTGTTCACCTATGTGCCCTATTTCATGCACAACCCGTTCGCGGCCGTGGCCAATCCCCCGCCGCCTGTGGGCGAGCGCGCCGGTCCCGGCGATTGCGACGCGGTGTGTATGACGGGTCTGGCGCAGGATTACATGGATGCGCTGGCCGCGCGAACCTATGAGGACGGGATTCTGAAGGCGGGCGAGCAGGCTTTGCCCTGGGCCGAGCGCGTGCGCTTCAGCGAGCAGAACGTGCCGGTACGGATCGGCGAGGGGCAGTGGGCCTCGGTGCGCGCCGTGCATGCGCCGTCTCTGACCCTGGCCGATCCCGAAACCGGCAAGGCCGTCTGGTTCGGCGTGATCGAGGATCACGGCCAGCCCGCCTATTACGGCATGGCCCTGACGGTCGAGAATGGCCGCATCGCCGATATCGAGACGCTGGCCGGGCGGCGGGAAAATCCCGGCCCGTTCGCCGACGCCGGCGCATACCGGATGGACCCGGTCTTCAGCGCCGCGCTGCCGGCAAATGCGCGCACACCGCGCGCGGACATGACCGGCGCGGTGAACGCCTATTATGCCGCCGTCCAGAATGGCGGCTCGCCGGATGCGAGCTTCGCGGATGATTGCCGCGTCGTGCATAATGGCGTGACGCTGGCGCAGGACGGCGCAGAGGATTGCGCGTCGCTGTTCGCAGGCGGCGGGTGGGAGCTTGTGGAGCGCGCGCGCGATGTGCGCGTGCTCGCCGTGGACGAGGCGCGCGGTCTGGTCGCCGCCATCGCCATGCTCGACCGGCCGATGGAGAACGCGGCGGAAGGGCTGGAAATCCGCTATCCCTACACGACCGGCGTGCTGGACATTTTCCGCATCGAGAATGGGGCCATCGCGCGTGTCGAGGGCGTCTCGGCCTTCCTCACCTATGGAATGCCGGCGCCCCTGGGGAATAACTAAATTGGGGAATAACTAGAATGGGAAGCAACTAAAGCGCGGCGCGCTTGCGATGTGACGCGACAGCGATGGAATGGAGCGGCCCGTCATGGTTTCATGGCGGGCCGTATCTATATTCAGCGCCCCGCCCTGACGTGACCAAAACTGACGCACACAACTGACGCACACAACTGACGAAAAGGAACGCCCGCCATGCTGAAATTCGCGCTCATCATCGGATCGACCCGGCCAAACCGGCTGGCGGATAAAGTCGCGCCCTGGGTCGCAGAGGGCGCCAAAGCGCGCGACGATTTCACGCTGGATGTGCTGGATCTGCGGGACGCCAATCTCCCCTTTTTCAACGAGCCGGCCTCGCCGCTCTTCACCGGCGGCTCCTATTCCGAACCCGCCGCCGAGGCCTGGCGGCAGAAGATCGGAGCCTATGACGGCTATATCGCCACCGTGGCCGAATATAATCACGGCCCGACGGCGGCGCTGAAAAACGCCTTCGACAGCGCCTATTTCGAATGGTTCCGCAAGCCGGTCGGCTTTGTCGGTTATGGCGGGGTCGGCGGCGCGCGCGCCATCGAGGTGATGCGCGGCGTCGCTATCGAGCTGCAAATGGCGCCGCTGAAGCACGAGGTGAATATTGGCGGCGAGCCGTTTCTGGGCCTCTTGCTGCATGACAAGCAGATGTCGGACTATCCGTTCCTCGACGACAGCCGGACGCAATTGTTCGACAATCTGGTCTGGTGGGCCGGGGCGCTGAAAGCGGCGCGCGAGCAGGGCTGAGGCGCGGCTAAGCGCGCTTGCCGCTTGCCAGCATCCGCCGCGCGGCGCCATGCTTCCGGCGGAAGGGCCGCACCGGGGAGGGGACGCGCCATGATCCGCCATCATCTTGCATGCCGAATTACCCGATCCGCCGCCGCACTGGGCATGGCGCTGGTCCTGCTGGCCGCCGCCGTTCCGGCCGGGGCGCAGCAATCGGCAGTGGACGCTTGCCGCGCCATGCCCAGCGACGCCGAGCGCATCGCCTGTCTGGAGGCCGCGCTGACCGGTCCCGGCGCGACGCAGGAGCAGCCGCCGCGCGGCGGCGGGCTGCGCATTCCCATTCCGTTTGTCGGCGGCGGGGATCGCGCCGCCGGCGCAGAGTCCATAACATCGGATGCGCCGGAGGCGGCCTTGTTCGGCGCCGAACAGGTCACCGCCGAGAGCGGGGCCTTTATGCGCCAGCCGCCACGCAACATGACTGGCCAGATCACGGTGGTGCAGACCGATGCGCGGGGCCTGCTGGTCATGCAACTGGATAACGGCCAGGTCTGGCGCCAGACTGAGCGTGAGCGCTTTCCCGTCAATATCGATCTCAGCCGGGCTGAGCCGGTGGAGATTTCCGAATCCGGCTTTGGCGGCTATCGCATGCTGCTGCTGGCCTCTGACCGCCGCATCAGGGTGCAGAGGGTGCGCTAGAGACCATCGCCCCCCATTGGCGTGCTGATTCGGGCCAACTGTCCTGATTCGCCCCGCTCTTCCCTATTAGGCTGTTTTCCGTGCGGCCAATATGGTCTGCGCATCTCCATGCTTTCGCATCGCGCTTCGCTGCTCCGCGCGCGTAATTTCTGGAATAACTTTATTTTTCAATATGATGGCGCCCACCAGAGTCAATTTGAATGATCTTTAGACTGCTAAAATCACATCAGCAAAACATATTGTTTTATGACTAACAATTTTGTTGACCAAAAAGGAAAGTTAACTGAATTTAACCCCTGTAACCGGCGGGAACCGGATGGAGGGGGAACACAGACATGCAAAGCCAATCGATTCGCGCCGTTATGCTCAGCGCGGCCAGCCTTGGCGCATTGGGCTTTTCGCTGGCCACCGGTTCCGGCGCGCCGGCGCTGGCGCAGAATGAGTCCTTGGTCCAGGACCGGGTGGTGGTGACCGGCTCGCGCATCGCGCGCCGCGACTTCCAAGCCAACAGCCCGATTGTGACGCTGGACAGCACAGAATTCGAGAACCGTTCCAGCTTTGCTGTCGAGGCGGCGCTGAATCAGCTGCCACAATTCACGGCGGCCGGTTCGGAAAGTCTGGCAAGTTCGGCAGGCACGCCGTTCCCGGTGGCTTCGGCCGCGCCGGGCGCGGCGACGCTGAACCTGCGCGGCCTGGGCGCCAACCGCAACCTGATCCTGGTTAATGGCCGCCGCGCCCAGCCAGTCAGCGCGACGATGCTGGTGGACATCAACTCGATTCCCTCTGCGGCGATCCAGAACGTAGAGGTGATCACCGGCGGCGCCGCCTCGGTGTATGGCGCGGACGCCGTCGCCGGCGTTGTGAACTTCATTTTGCGCCGCGACTTCGAGGGTGTGGAAATCGACGCCCAGTACGGCATTGCGGAAGTTGGCGACAACAAAACCGCCCAGATCAGCGCGCTGATCGGCGGCAATTTCGCCAGCGGCCGCGGCAACGCCATGTTTGGCGCGAGTTGGTCGGATCGTGGTCTAACCTATGCCCGCAAACGCGAATTCTACACTCGCGCCTGGAACGACCCCGGCACGACTAATGATGGCGGTCTCCAGAATGTCAGCATCATCCGGATAACCGGGATTGCGGGCGGGACCCGTGGCGTCAATCCGGACGGCACGCTGTTCCTGAGTGACAGGCCCTTCGATCCGGCTGCGCCCTTTAAGTGGCCGCTGAACGCAGGTCCGGCGGGCTCCGGCTTTGCGGAGCAGCCGGGGGGCGTCGGTTTCGGCGCGGTTGGCTACAACGATCCGAACCGGGAGCTCACTGTCCCGCTGACCCGCTATTCGGCGTTCGGCTCAGCCCATTATCAAATCAACGATAACATCAATTTTTTCCTCGAGGGCAATTTCACCGAGACCCGCACCGAGGCGCAGAGCCTGGTGCCGCAGACCATCGATTTCTGGACGGTGACCGTGCCCTACGATCCGGCTAACGATGACCCGGCCTCGCCAACCTTCGGTAACGACCCGACGACACATCGTCCGGTCAGCGCGGAACTGGCGGCTCTGTTGAACTCACGCGGCGTACCGGACGCGCCCTGGAACCTCAGCATTGGCCTGGATTTCCTCGGTCAGTTGCGCACCATCACGACCACCACGATCTATCAGATCACCTCGGGCTTCCGGGGCAATCTGCCGGTTCGCGACTGGACATGGGAGGTCTATGGCTCGCACGGTCAGACCACGGTGAACGCCGGGAACTGGGGCGTCTCTCAGGCCAAGTTGCAGCAACTGCTGAACGGCATCGGGTCGGACGGGGTCACCGTCACCTCCATGGGTCCGTGGATGCAGGGCTGGAACGTCGGCGCCGGCCAGATCGCCGTGTCCGGCAGTTGCACGTCCGGCATTCCGCTGTTCAATCCGGACGGCAGCGTGCCGCAGGCGCAAATTCAGGTCAGCCAAGACTGTATCGAATGGGCGGGCCTGCGGATGAACAACGTCACCAGCCTGTCTCAGAACATCGTCGAGGGAACGCTGGAGGGCGGGGTGTTCGATCTGCCCGCCGGTGAGGTGCGCTTCGCGGCCGGCGCCACGTACCGGGAGGTCGATTTCTGGTTCAATCCCGACGCTGCCTATAGCGCACAACAGAACCGAGCCGATGTCGTCGGCCTGATCTCGCTTCCGCAGTACGGGGAGGGCTATGTCTCGGTGAAAGAAGTCTTCGGCGAATTGTTGATCCCGGTGATCCGCGACGTGCCGCTCATCCAGCAGTTCAATGTGGAGCTCGGCGGCCGCTATTCGGACTACAACACCGCTGGCGGCGTAAAGACCTTCAAAGTCCTGGGCGACTGGTCGGTGAACGACTGGTTGCGTTTCCGCGGCGGCTATCAGCGCGCCAACCGCGCGCCCAATGTGTATGAGCTATTCGCGCCGGCCTTCTCTGCTATCGAGTTCCATAGTGGCGATCCGTGCTCGAATTTCGCGACCACTCCGGCCTATGGCAATGTGGCGGGGAACCCGAACCGGGTGAACCTGCAACTGGCGTGCGCCGAGCTGATCGTACGTGACGGCGGCTATGCCTATCAGACGCTGGCCGACGATCCGAGCCCCGCCGACGATCTGACGGCCGGTCCGGTGGACGAGACGCACATATCCAACTTCCGTTGGTCGGTGTTGGGCTATAACGTCAACTTCCCCCTGACTTTGGCTCTGGAGCAGGGCAACCCGAACCTGGAATCGGAAGAGGCCGAAACCTGGACGCTGGGCACGGTGATCACCTCGCCGTTCCAGCACGCGCTGCTTGACCGGTTGAGCCTCTCGGTGGACTGGTACTCCATCGACCTGAGCGGCGCGATCGCGAGGGTTGGTTTCAACCAGGCGTATTCTCAGTGTCTGGATCCACAATATAATGAACTGGTCGCCGCACCCGCGGGTTCCGTGACCGGTGCGGCGATTCTGGCCAACAGCCCGTTCTGCGATCTGATCATGCGCCAGGCGCAGAACGAATTCGGCGCCATCGCTCCGGGCAGCGGCCGGGACCGCCAATACAGGGCCACCTTCGTCAACCAGGGCGGCATCAAGACCTCCGGTATCGACATTCAAGTCAACTGGGGCGCTGAATTCGAAGATGTGGGTCTGGGCTTCATCCCTGGCGGGTTCAACTGGAACGTCGTCACCAGCATCCTGCTGGGCTTCAAGGAGGCGGCGCTCCCGGGCGCTCCCTTCATCGACTACAAGGGCACGGTCGTGAACTCCGCCTATAAATATCAGGTGCTGTCGACCTTTAACTGGTTCTTTGGGGACGCCAATCTCGGTCTGCGGACACGTTATCTGCCGTCGATCAATCCTGCGCCGACGGCGGCGCCGGGCACCACGGGCGCAAGCAGCTACACCCTCTGGGATATGTTCGCCCGCTACCGGCTGAGCGACACATATGAGGTTCGCGCCGGCGTTGATAACCTGTTTGACAGGAAGCCGAACATCGTTGGCAGCACGGCGACCAACAACGCTCTGAGCACAACCAATCAGAACTACGACACAATTGGACGCCGCTTCTATATCGGCGCCACCGCGCGGTTCTGATCCGGTTGCGGCCTGCCCGGCCGGGCGCCGGAATATTTCCTCCTCCCCCTCCCTGAAAAGGGAGGGGTTTCTTTTGGCGCGCCTTCTCCGCTTGCCGCTTGCCAGCGCCGGGCGCGCGGCGCCATGGTGGCGGCGCAGGGGACGCGGCTTCGCAGGGCCTTGATAATGGAGCGGGAAATGCACGCGCGCATCATGGATTTGAAGGTTTTTGCTGTGCTGCTGGCTGGCGGCCTGATGTTCGCCGCGCCCGCTCCGGCTCTGGCCCAGACCGCTGGCGCGGCGGAGCGGTGCCGCGCTCTGCCGACGGACGTCGAGCGGTTCGCCTGTATGGAAGAGGCGCTGGCCGCCGCCGAGGCGGCGCTGGAGGCGGCGCAGCCGCGTGAGCGGCGGGAGGGCGGCGGCGGCCTCCTGGGACTGGGCATTCTGGGCGGCCGGGGCGGCGGCGATCTTTATGATTCCGATTCGCCGGTCGCCGAGGGGCTGGGCTCAGAGCAGATCGCCCGCCGGAGCGACAGCGAGCGCAGCGCGCGGGAAGAAACGCCGATGGTGCGCGCTTCCATCGTTTCGTTCCGCGAATACGCGCCGAATCTGTATCAGTTCGAGCTGGATAACGGTCAGATCTGGCGGCAGAACGCCACTGGCGCCTCCCGGCGGCTCCAGCTTCCCCACGGCAGGCCGGCCGAGGTGGAAATGTGGCAGCACTGGTCCGCCGGCTATCGCATGCGGGTGGTCGATACAGGCCATATTATGATGGTGCGGCGGGTCCAGTAGGCCCACGCGCCCCACACTTTCATTATTACATTTCCGTTTCTCCGGTTTTGCCGGAGCCTCCCCCGCTTCCCCTGTTAATCAGGCAGGCTGCGGGGTGCGGGCGAATCTTGTCTTTTCGCACACGCAACAAAAACGCCGCTCTTGAGGCGAATTTGCGGTCCAAGTGCGGCCCAACTGCGGCAAATGCGCATCAGGCCTAAACAAAGTTTCGCCGCAGGGACAGCGGCGGCTTGACGCTTTCTCCTTTCATCCCGCACCATTACAGCACGGTTAGGGGGACTCTGCGAATAAAGCAGGCCCGCCCGGCGTTCGGCGCATAACCCGGCAAGGGAGCGCCTTTCGTCGGGCCCAATTATTTTTGAGGGAGGAAATCTCGATGTCCAATCGTAACAGCCTGAAGTCGTGCGTGCTCGCGACGTCCAGCGTCGCCGTCATTGGCGCCGCGCTCTCCGTTTCGGCCGCCGCGCCCGCTTTGGCGCAGGAAGCCAGCGACCGTGTGGTGGTTACCGGTTCGCGGATCGCGCGCCGTGACTTTCAGGCCAACAGCCCGCTGGTCACGGTCGATACGGCCACGTTCGAAAACACCAGCACGGTGGGCATCGAGACGGTGCTGAACCAGCTGCCGCAATTCATTCCGGCGGCGTTCACGCAGTTCACCTCTGGCGCGGTGGAACCGAACCCGTACCAGACGCCTGGTGCCTCCAACGTCAATTTGCGCGGTCTTGGCGTGGGCCGGACCCTCACGCTGGTCAATGGCCGCCGCGCGGTGCCGCTGAACGCGCTGATGGTGACCGACACAAACTCTATTCCCTCGGCCGCCATCCAGCGGGTGGAAATCATCTCCGGCGGCGCCTCGGCCGTGTATGGCGCGGACGCCATGGCCGGCGTGGTGAACTTCATCCTGAAGGACAATTACGAAGGTCTGACCATCGACACCCAGTACGGCATGACCGAACTGGGCGATAACAAGGAATTCCGCATTTCCGGCCTGTTCGGCGCGAACCTCGCCAATGGCCGCGGCAATGTGACCCTGGGCGTGGAGCATTCCACGCGTGGTTACGCCTCCTGGTTCGACCGTGACTGGTGGCTCGCCCAGGTCTCCGATCCGACAACCACGACCAATGGTGAATTCTGGTTCTCTGAAACCTATTTCTCGCCGGGCCCTTGGGCCGGGCGCGCCGGTGGGGTGGGTTCGCCGAGCCAGGCGGCTGTTGATTCCATCTTCCCCGAATTGCCGCCGGGTTCCGTTTCGCCGGGCTCCGCTTTCTATATCAACCCCACGTCTGACGGCACGGGCACGATCTTCACGGGCGGTCTGATCTTCCTGTCCGCCCCGCATACACCGGGCACCCCCGCGGGTCTTTTCGGCAACAATGCCACCGGTGGATACAAATATAACGGGCCGACCGTCCATCCGGACTACCCGGACCAGCTGTGGCGCAAGCAGCGCCCGAACGGTGAATGGGTCGAGATGCAGCAGGCCAACTATATCTCCACCCCGCTGGAACGGTATTCGATGTTCGGTTCGGCCGATTTCGACCTGAACGACAACATCACGGCGTTCGTCAGCGCCACGTTCGCCCGCACCCGCACGAATACGCTGCTGCAATTCTCCCCGGCCAACAACGGTTGGGGCGTCAGCATTCCCTACGGCACAGAAATCTATGCGCCATCGTTGCTGGGCAATGGCGACACACACACCGATTATCTGGCCGGTGGCCGCTACGGGCTGGACTGCCCGGCGACGGGCGGCTGCACCAACAGCCAAGTCTTCCCGGTCCCCGCTGAACTGGCTGTTCTGCTCGACAGTCGGCCGGATCCGAACGAGGCATGGCACTTGAGCCGGAACCTCGACTTCCTGCCGCCGCGACAGACCGAGAATCGCAGCACGACCTTCCAGATCATCGCGGGTTTCGAAGGCCGGTTGGCGAATAACTGGTTCTGGGATGTGGCGGTCAGTCACGGTCAGGCGGAAAGCCTGATCCAGTCTGTCGGCTTCGGCTCGCTGGGGGCCTATCGCGCCATCGCCTCGTCGCCAAATTATGGCCGCAACTTCTTCTACCAGCAGAATCGGCAGCTTCCGCAGCCGGGTCAGGGAACTGATCCGTTTAACTACGGTACGTTCGCCGCGGGATCCGCGAGCTGCACTACCGGCTTGCCGCTGATCCAGGATTTTGTCGTGACCCCGGACTGTATCACGGCGGTTTCCCGCAACATGCAGGAAACCTCGCTGATGCGGCAGACCACGGTGGACGGCAATATCACGGGCGATCTGTTCGCCCTGCCGGCCGGCGATGTTGGCTTCGCTCTCGGCGCCTCTTACCGCGAGAATGAGTACGAGTTCCGCACAGACCCGATGAAGGACATCGGCAATATCGTCGACCAAGCCATCGGTATTTTCCCGGCCGGCAGCACCAAAGGCGGAATCCAGGCGGCTGAAATCTACGGGGAATTGCTGGTCCCGATCGTGCGCGATCTGCCCTTCATCCAGCATCTGGAGCTGGAACTGGGCGGCCGCTATTCGGACTATAATGTGACTGGCAGCGTGCTCACCTACAAGGCCCTGCTCGACTGGGGCGTCACCAGCTTCGCTCGGGTCCGCGGCGGCTATAACCGCGCCAGCCGCGCACCGAACATTGGCGAGTTGTTCCAGTCCCGCACCACGCAGGCTTTCCCGCCGGCGGGCGTTGCGCCTGCCCAGGGTGACCCCTGCGCGGTCAATAACACGGCCAGCCCTGTGAGCGTGAGCACAGGTTACCAGCCGCCAGCCACTGCGACGGATCCAAACCCTGCCTTCCGTCCGCCCAGCAACCAGGATGGCGCCGCCGGTATCGCCCACGCACGGGCCATCTGCGAAGCCTTAATGGGCCCGGGCGCCGCGGTCTATTACGGCCAGGCCACGCCTCCGGCGCCCGGCGCGAACGGTGCGGTGGGCGACGCCAGCCAGGTTCTGCAGGTCGGCAATCCGTTCCTGGATCCGGAAGTCGCCGATACCTGGACGGTCGGTCTGGTGCTGACGTCTCCGTTCGAGCAGGCTCTGGTGCGCGGGCTGCGGCTGTCTGTCGATTACTTCCAGATCAAGGTAACGGACTGGATCGGCAACAAGCCAATGGACCTGACCTATCAGGAATGTCTGGGTCTCAACAGCAATCCGACGGGCAGCATCCTGCATCCTTCGTGTCAGGCGTTGCAGCGTAGCCCCAGCAACGGCACCGGTATCTTCGCCGAGGCTGGTTACACCAACACCGGCACGGTCAAGATGTCGGGCATCGACGTTCAGGTCGACTGGTCGGCGCAGCTTGCCGATCTGGGCCTCGGCCTGCCGGGCGGCGTCGCTCTGAATGTGCTGGCGACGATCCCGGTCGAGGTGCGCTACACCAATCCTCTTGGCGTCGTCAGTCCGAACTATGTCGGCTACAACGCTACCCCGGTTCAAGGCGTCAGCGCAGGCCACTACAAGTACCGCGTCTTCTCGACCCTGAACTACTTCACCGGTCCGTGGAACGCTTCGCTGCGCTGGCAGCACTATCCGTCGATCGACTTCAACCCGACCACCGTCACCGCGGCGGGCGTTGTGCAGCCGAGCGCCTATAATCTGTTCGCGCTGACTGGTGGCTACTGGGTCACGGATAATGTGCTGATCCGGGCCGGTATCGAAAACCTGTTCAACAAAAAGCCGCCTCTGTCGGGCGGCAACCCGAACCAGGCCAACTTTGCGTCGCCTCCGACCCGTGGCGGCGGCGGCACCTACGATCCGTTCGGACGGCGCTTCTTCGCCGGCGCGAACGTCTCCTTCTAAGAGACAACGCACCGAACCACAGACGTATCGCGTATCTCGCGGCGGGCCCCAGGGCCCGCCGCTTTCTTTTTGGGATAAGGCTTCATTTTAGAAACAGCGGCGGACGCAATCACGGACTCGATCCGGGGTATCCGGCGAAACCGCGTTATGGCCGCCAGGCGGGCGCGATTCCGGGAGCGACCGGGCGATTGCGCAGCCACTGGCTGACCACCCATTTTTCGCCGCTGCGCGGCGGGCGCCCGGCGTGGAGCATGCGCGTGTCTGGCGCGCCATCTTGCAGGGCGTTGCGGAACATCAGGCCCTCGCCTGCCGCCCCGCGATGGGTGACGCCAAGATCCGGAAAGTCCGTCTCGCCGCCGTCATAGCCATCACTCAAATAAACAAGGAAGGTCGCAAGACGCTGGCCGTTGTGCGCAATCTCCTGCGCATAATTGGGCGTTTCGGGATCGACGAAATCATAGTGATCGCCGAATTCCTGGCCGGGCTCGTAGCGCAGCACGCCCAGCGCCTCCAGATTTGCAAAGGGCAGATCGCAGGCCCGCGCAATCCGCGCCTGCAACACGACCTGCGCAAGATCGCTTTCCGCGAGCGGGAAAGTGGCCGTCGTGTTGGTGCGCCCCTCGTCAATCACGTCGCGGCGGGCCAGCGGATTATAAACCTCTGCCCGGCGGAGCCGTGTTTGGGCGCGCGCCATCAACCAGCCGCGCAAAGCCGGGTCCGCGAAGTCAGGCCAGGTCAGAATCTCCGGATCGGCCGATAGCGTGCGCGGCGCGGGAATGGCGAGCAATGCATCCAGGTCGCACGCCGCGCGCAGGCGGAGCCAATCATCCGGCGTTTCCGCCGATGCTTCGGGCGCCGTCAGCACGCGCAACTGGCCCTGCGCGCCCGCATGGCCCATTTGCGCGGCGCGCAAGAGCCAGTCCAGCGCCTCGTCCCAGCTTTGCCGGCGATGGACTCCCGCTCCCGCCAGCATGGCGGTCAGCGCAGCGGAATCGGCGTCGCCCTCTTTGGCCGCATCCTCAATCAGACCGGCGCCTTGCGGGCCCAGCGGCGGCGCGCCGTCGCCGGTCAGGATACGCAGCCCGACCATGCGCTTGGCCGCGAGATCGCCGGCCGCGGCGGCGCGCGACAGCAGTTCCAGCGATTCCAGGCGCCGCCCGGCGCCATCCAGCGAATCCGCCTCCTGCACAGCGTGCGAAGACGAACCGCCGCGCGGCCCTGCGCCGGAATCCTGTTCAGTCACGCCGGGGCAGGATGGTTGAACGGCCCCGCCGCCGCCGTTCCCGGCAGGCTCGGCCGGTTGCGGATGAATTGTGAGACGATCCATTTTTCGCCATTGCGCGGCGGCCGCCCGGCATGAACAGTGCGCACATCCGCCTTGCCGTTCGGAAGCGCGTTGACGAAGACAAGCGCCTCGCCCGCCTCGCCCTTGTGGCTGACGCCCAGACGCGGAAATTCGGTCTCGCCGCTTTCATAATCGTCGTTCAGATAGACCAGAAAGGTCGCCATGCGCTGGCCGTCCCGCGCCACTTGCAGATCATGATCGGGCGCATCGGGGTCGATAAAATCGAAATGCTCGGTGATCTGTTCGCCCTCGGCGTAATGCAGCACGGCCGAGGCCTCCAGATGGCCGAACGGCGTATCAACGGCGGCTGCGATCCGCGCTTGAAGGATAATCTGCACCAGATCGGTGTCGGCCAGAGCGAACCGGGCGGCGCTGTTGGTGCGCGTTTCATGGGCCTGCACGGTCTGGGTCACAGCGTCATAAACCTCGGCGCGAGACAGCCGCCCGCCCGCGCGTCCGGTGATCCAGGCGCACATACGCGGGCTGGCGAAGTCGGAAAAGGCGCGGATAGATGGATCGTCATGCAGTATCCGGGCGGACGGCGGTGTGGTCAACGCCGCAATGTCCACGCTCTCGCGCAGACGGCGCCACAGGTCCGCGGATGCATCCGGCGCGTCCGCGTCCGCGCCCAAAGCAGCGTCGGCGCACAGCACGCCCAGCGCGCCGCGCGCCCGCGCCGAGCCCAGCTCGGCGGCGCGAACAAGCCAGTCCAGCGCCTCGTCCCAGTCCTGCGGACGATAAATTCCGGCGCCGGCCAGCACAGCGGCAAGTCCTGCGGCCTCTGCATCGCCGCCTCTGGCCGCATCCTGAATCAGGCCCACGCCCTGGACGCCCAGCGCCGGGGCGCCGTCACCCAGCAGGATGCGCAGGCCGACTGTGCGCATGGCCGCCAGATCGCCCGCGCCGGCGGCCCGTGACAGCAGCGCCAGCGATTCCCGGCGCCGCCCGGCGGCGTCCAGCGCCCCGGCTTCGCGCAGGACGGAAGAAGCTACATAGCCGCTGGCCGAAGCATCTGCGAGATCGGTCATGTTTATACCCCCCGGGACCGGCGGCCCCCTCCTCCCCAGGCGAGCGGCGTCCGGCGGGCCGCCCTCCCCGGCGGCCATTCTGATAATGTGACATGATCGTAATCTAGACGGAATAGCTAGGCGCAATGACAGAAAACCCGAATGGGACGGATCGAACCGGACGCTTGGACGCGCAGACCGGTCTCAATAGACTGCCGAAAACAACGGAAACGCCCGGAAGAAACCCCAATGACCGACAGCACGATTGCTCCCCCGGCGGAGATCGCCGCGCGCGCCCATGTGAACGCCGAACGCTACGCCGCGCTGCGCGACCATGCGCGGCGCGACCCGGATGCCTTCTGGGCCGAACAGGCAAAGCGGCTGGACTGGATGCGTCCGCCAACAGAGATTTCCGATGTCTCCTGGGATGCATCGGACCTGCATATTCGCTGGTATGCCGACGGCGTGCTGAACGCCTGCGTGAATTGTGTGGACCGCCATCTGGAAACCCGCGGCCATCAGACGGCGATCCTGTGGGAAGGCGACGAGCCGGGCCAGAGCCGCGCCATCACATACCGGGAGCTGCATGCTGAAGTCTGCCTGATGGCCAATATGCTGCGCGCGCGCGGTGTGCAACGCGGCGACCGGGTGACCATCTATCTGCCAATGATCCCGGAGGCCGCCTATGCGCTGCTGGCCTGTGCACGCATCGGCGCGGTGCATTCGGTCGTGTTCGCGGGCTTCTCACCGGAAAGTCTGGCCGGGCGCATTCTGGATTGTGACTCCCGCTTTCTCATCACCGCCGATGAGGGCGTGCGCGCCGGCCGCACGGTTCCGCTGAAGGCCAACGCCGACAAGGCGCTGGAAAAATGCCCGGACGTGCGCACCGTTCTGGTGATCGAGCGCACCGGCGCGGATGTGAACATGCTCGCGGGCCGCGACCTGTCCTGGCGCGAGAGCCGGCAGCAGGTCTCGCCGCATTGCGAACCCGAGCCGATGGGCGCGGAGGATCCGCTCTTCATCCTCTATACGTCCGGCTCAACCGGAAAGCCTAAAGGCGTGCTGCATACCACCGGCGGCTATCTCACATGGGCCGCGCTTACGCATGAATGGGTGTTCGATTATCGCGACGGCGAAATTTACTGGTGCGCCGCCGATATCGGCTGGGTCACGGGCCACACCTATATTCTATACGGCCCGCTCGCCAATGGCGCGACGACGCTGATGTTCGAGGGCGTGCCGACATATCCCGATGCTTCGCGCTTCTGGCAGGTGGTAGACAAATATCAGGTCAACAGTTTCTACACCGCGCCGACCGCCATCCGGGCGCTGATGGCCAAGGGCGATGCGCCGGTGACGTCAACCAGCCGCGCCTCGCTGCGCCTGCTCGGCACCGTGGGCGAGCCGATCAACCCTGAGGCCTGGATGTGGTACTGGCGCGTAGTCGGCGATGCGCGCTGCCCGGTCATGGATACGTGGTGGCAGACCGAGACCGGCGGCCATCTCATCAGCCCGCTGCCCGGGGCCACGCCCCTGAAGCCGGGCTCGGCGACGCTGCCGCTGCCGGGGATCGAGCCGGCCATGGTCGATCACGAAGGGACAGTCCTGGAGGGCGCGGCGGAGGGCAATCTGGTCATCACACGCTCATGGCCCGGCCAGATGCGCACCGTCTATGGCGATCACGAG
Source organism: Euryhalocaulis sp. (assembly GCA_050486445.1). GTDB lineage: Bacteria > Pseudomonadota > Alphaproteobacteria > Caulobacterales > Maricaulaceae > Euryhalocaulis. Next base: position 18,150 of record JBJHDH010000019.1, on the reverse strand, counting down.
CGATTCATCCAGACCTATTTCACCACATTTCCCGGCATGTATTTCACCGGAGACGGCGCGCGGCGGGATGAAGACGGCTATTACTGGATCACCGGCCGGGTCGATGACGTGCTGAATGTCTCGGGCCACCGCATGGGCACGGCGGAGATCGAATCGGCGCTGGTGTCGCATCCCAAAGTGGCCGAGGCGGCGGTGGTCGGCTATCCGCACGACATCAAGGGCCAGGGCATCTATGCCTATGTCACGCTGATGACCGGCGCGCAGCCGGATAGGGCGCTGAACGCCGAGCTGATCGGGCATGTGCGCAGCGAGATCGGCCCAATCGCCGCGCCGGATTTCATCCATTTCACGCCAGACCTGCCCAAGACGCGCTCCGGCAAGATCATGCGCCGCCTGCTGCGCAAGATCGCGGCGCGCGAATTCGACAGTCTGGGCGACACAACGACGCTGGCCGCGCCTGAGGTGGTCGATTCGCTGATCGCGCATCGCAAGGCGCAAGGGTGAGCACGGGACTGACGCTCGGCCTGCTGGCCGGCTCGCTGGTCTTTACGGCATTCAGCCTGTGGCGCGGGCTTCAGGCGACAAAGATCGGGCGCGTGCGGCTGATTCCCTGGGTGCCGCTCGGCCTGTTCGGCGCGGTTCTGTCGCTGATGCTGCTGACGCATCTGGTCAATATGGCCGGCATCGAAACCGGCGGCCGGTTCCGCTAGGGCGCGGCCCGCCTTCCGCTCAATCCTGCGTCAGGCCGGCCTCGCGCAAGGCGTCTCCAATCACCTCGCGCCATGATGTGGTCGGCCGCCCGGTCAGGCGGCTGATCGTGCGGCTGTCGTCATAGAGCGCGCCCTGAGCAATGGCGGTCTGCATCCCCGCCGCGGGTCCCGCCGCCCCGGCCGAAAGGTCGCGATAGGCGACATCCCGGCCGGTCAGGCGCGCGACTTCTTCTGCCAGCTCCGCCATGCTGAAACTGTCGTCGCCCGCCAGCTCATAGATGCGGTCTTGTTCCATGTCCGGGTTCAGCAGAACCGCCGCCGTCGCCGCCGCCAGATCGGCGCGCGTGGCGGGCGCGATGCGGCCCTCGCCATAGGCGCCCGCGATCTCGCCGTTGCGAGCGGCGTTCAGCGCCTCGTTCACATAGGCTTCGGTATAGAAGCTGTTGCGCAGCACGGCGTGGCGCAGGCCCGATTGCGCCAGCAATTCCTCGGTCGCCGCATGATCGGCGCCGACCGGCATCGGCGAGGCCGCCCCGTGCAGAAAACCGGTATAGGCCATGAACTGGACGCCCTGCGCCTGGGCCGCCTCGATGACGTTGCCGTGCTGGGTCACGCGATTCCCGCCCGTCGACGAAACCAGTAACAGGCGGTCGACCCCTTCCAGCGCGGCGTTCAGCGCGGCCGGATCGGTATAGTCGGCAAAGCGCACCGTGACGCCCTTCGCCGCCAGCGCCTCGGACCGCGCATCCGGCGTGCGCGCCAGCGCGACGATACGCTCGGGCGGAACCTGCTCCAGCAGCGCATCGACCGTAAGGCCGCCGAGCTGGCCCGCCGCGCCGGTCACGCCGATGATTGCGCCGTCATCAGCCTTGGCGGCAAAGCCTGCGCCCGCGAGGGTCAGCGACAGCGCGGCGGCGGCGAAACCGAAATGGCGGCGGGTCAGACGGGTCATGGATGCATCCTCATGGCGGTCAAATGTCGCATGACAATGCAAAAAGCGCCCCGCCGCCACAAGCCGCGCGCCCGTCACATTTGGCGGAGGGGTGAAACGCGCCGCCGCCTCTGTTCTTCCGGCGCGGCGGCCTTTGCCCGCTATCGCTCGCGAAAGCTGGAGCGGGTGAAGGGAATCGAACCCTCGTCTTAAGCTTGGGAAGCTTCTGCTCTACCATTGAGCTACACCCGCGCCGGGTCCAAAAGTCCGCGCGACGTCCGCCTCAGGCGAAGCCGCGCCAATATCACGCCGCTGCGTCCGCCGTCCAGCAGACCCCGCCGGGCCGGGGCGCGTTCAACTTTAAGCCCGAACGCTTAGGCGCCGGTCTCGCCGCTATCGTCGAAAATCCGCTCGACCGGGGTCTCGAACAGACGCGCGATTTTCAGCGCCAGTTTCAGCGAGGCGTCATAATAATCGCCCTCGATGGCGATCACGGTCTGGCGCGAAACGCCAAGCCGCTGCGCCAGCTCGGCCTGGGTCCAGCCGCGCGCATTGCGCAGCGCGCGCACCGCGTTCTTCATTCGCGCGCGCCGCGCGTCACGCGCCGCGCCCGGCGCTCCAGCCCCCAGATCATCAGCGCGGCGGCCCATGCGCCGACGCCGGGCGCGCTGCCGAGCAAGGGCGCCAGCGCGCCGCTTTGTTCGCTGACCGCGAGATAGAGTCCGAACCCAACGACATGGGAAAGCGCCAGGAACCCGGCCATGCCGGCGCCTTGCCAGACGATCTTTTGCTGAAACTCGTCCAGCCGGTTCAGCCACGGGATCGCCAGCCCCAGAGCCCCCAGCAGAATCAGCCATGCAATGAAAGCGGCGATGCTCCGCTCCAGCAGCGAAAAATGAACGTTGCCGGCGATCTGCCCCAGCAGCGCGCCGAGCGGGATCAGAAGAAACAAAAGCGGCAAATGCCACAGTCGCACCAACGAATCTTCGACCGGTCTGCGCGGTTTGCCGGCGGCGATGACGGCCTTCATTCCCGCGCCCCCGCGGTCTTGCGCCGCGCCCGGCGCTCCAGCATCCAGATCATCCCGGCGGCGGCGAACGCACAGGCGCCGGGCGCGCCGCCGATCATCACCAGCGCGCCGTGAATCCCCGGCAACATCAGCGTGAAATAAAACGCCATCGCGACGATATAGAGCACCGTCCAGATTCCGGCCCATGCGACGCTTTGCGAGACAATCTGTTTCTGGAATTCGTCCAGCCGGTTCATCCACGGCCGCAACAGAATCAGGCCCGCCATCGGAAGCAGCCAGGCCGCGAGCGCGGCGCCGGCGCGCACCGGGAAGGGGAGAGGCTGGCCGCGGGCTACGCCGCCGACCAGGCCGCCCAGCATCATGCCGAACACCGCCAGCATGAAGATCGGCAGGAAATACCAGGCCCGCACCAGCGGCGCGTCAATCGGTGTTTGCATCGCAGGCGCCATCCCGTCCCTCCATCTCCGTGTCCGGCCCCGTCCGCCGGATGTCAAGAGGTCTTTACTTTGAGGCGCGGCGCGATGTCAAGAGCTCTTTACGCCAGTCCGTTTACGCTCACCCGCTGGACCGGGCGCGGAGGAAAGCGAAATCAGCGCTGCGCGCCGGGCCAGAGCGGCAATTGCCATTCAGCGAAATGCTTGCCCAGCTTCAGGCCCTGCGCCTGATAGTGCGAGCCGGCGGCGCCATAGAGCGTGGCGGGTCTGGACTGCATAGATTCGTAGACCAGTCTTGCGACGGGCTGGCCGTGTTCCAGCACAAAGGGCACGTCGCGGCCGCGCACTTCCAGCACCGCGCGCGAGGGCGCGCCCATGCCAAATCCCGGATCGAAAAACCCGGCATAATGGGCGCGGAACTCGCCAATCTCCGGCGCGACGGGCGCCATCTCGGCGGCCTCATCCGGGCCGATCTCCACGGTCTCGCTGGAGGCCAGGATGTAAAATTCTTCCGGGTCCAGCACCAGCCGCCCGTGGCGGGCGAATAGCGGCTGCCAGTAATCGGCAGGATCGTGTGCGCCCACGCCCGCAAGATCGATCAGCCGCGAATGACGCCGCGCGCGATAGCCGGCGATCTGTCCTTCCGGCGCGGCGAGATCGACGCCGAGCACGATTTCACGCTCTGTAGTTTGGGGACCGTCGCGAAAGCGCAGCTGCGCCAGCCGGTCGCCGGGCCGCGCCAGCACCGAAAACGTGCGCGGCGAGATTTCCAGCCAGAGCGGTCCGGCATAGCCCGCCGGAACCGCGTCGAAACGCGCGCCGAAATCCGTAATCAAACGCGTGAAGACATCGAGCCGCCCGGTCGAGCTTTTCGGATTGGCCGCCGCCGCCATGTTTGGCGGCAGAGCGAGCCGCTCGGCCAGCGGAACCAGATAGACGCAGCCGGTCTCCAGCGCGGCCCCGCCCTCCAGAGACAGACGATGCATCACCAGATCGCTGTCTTCCAGCCGCGCCGCCACGCTGGCCCCGGCGCCCGGCAGGAAGCTGGCGCGCAGGCGATACGCCGTATCGCCCAGCCGCAGATCCAGGCTGGCCGGCTGAATCTGATCCGGGGAAACGGGCGGATCGGCCGCGACAGCGCCCGATGCGATCAGCTCTGCGATGCTCTGGCCGGGCAGGATCGCCAAGATCAGCTCTCCATCCCGTTCCGCATCCGCGCCTAGCCCGCCACGGACGCCGCGTGAATGCCGCCGATGGATTCGGCCAGCGTGGCGTTAAACTCGTCGTCGCTCTGCTGCGCCGAAAGCCCCTCGGTCAGCGCGCGCGAGAACGAGGCGATCACCCCGGCGTTCTTCGCCAGCAGCGCATTGGCCTCTTCGCGTGAATAGCCGCCAGACAGCGCCACAACTTTCAGCACGCGCGGATGATCCACCACGGCTTTGTAGAAATTCGCTGCGTTGGGCAACGTGAGTTTCAGCATCACTTGCTGGCCCTCGGGCAGCGCGTCGAGGCCCTTCAAAAGCTCGTCGCGCAGAATCTGCTCCGCCTCCGCCTTGTCGGGGATGGAGATGGTGATCTCCGGCTCCAGAATCGGGACAAGGCCATGGGCCAGAACCTGCTTGCCAAGGTCAAATTGCTGTTTGACCGCCGCCGCGATGCCCGCCGCGTTCGCGGCATTGATGACAGAGCGTTCCTTGGTGCCGAAAATTCCGGCCTTCGCGGCGCGGGCGAGCAGCGCGTCCAGCTCCGGGATCGGCTTCATCAGCTGCGCACCGTTGGCCTCGGCTTCCAGGCCCTTGTCGATCTTCAGAAACGGAACCACGCCGCACTCGTCCCAGAGATATTTGGCGGTTGGGATTCCGTTCACCTCGCGGTCCATTGTCTGTTCGAACAGGATCGCGCCGATCACCTTGCCAGAGGAAAAGGCCGGCGCGGTGATGATGCGCGCGCGCATTTTGTGGATCAGGTCGAACATCTCGGCCTCGCCGGAATATTCGCTCTCCGCGACGCCATAGAGGCGCAGCGCCTTGGGCGTGGAGCCGCCGGACTGGTCCAGCGCGGCGATAAAGCCGTCTCCCTTGGCGATTTTCGCTTTCATTTCCGCGTTCGACATGCGTGCTCCCCAACCCTTCCCGAACTTTTCCGAACCCATCAGCCCTTCAGCGCCTCGACGCCCGGCAAAGCGCGGCCTTCCACCCATTCGAGGAAGGCGCCGCCGGCGTTGGAGACATAGGTGAAATCATCATAGACCCCGGCCTGGCGCAGCGCAGCAACCGTATCGCCGCCCCCGGCCACGGCGGTCAGCGCGCCGGACTTCGCCCGACCGGCGGCGAAATGCGCGATCTCCATCGTCGCGGTGTCAAAGGGCGGCGTCTCGAATGCGCCCAGTGGCCCGTTCCACAGCAGCGTGCGCGCGCCTTCCAGCGCCGCCGCTACGGCGTCCACGGCCGCGACCCCGGCGTCCAGAATCATGTCGTCGCTCTCGATAGCGTCCAGCGCCACATTGCGGTGCGGCGCGTGCGCCGCGAATGTCTTGGCGACCACCACGTCTTCGGGCAGCAGGATGCGGTGGCCCGCACGCTCGGCGATGGCCAGAATCTCCTGCGCCACGGCTTGGGTCGCCGCGTCGCGCTCGGCCAGCGAGGCGCCGGTATCGACGCCCTGCGCGTGCAGAAATGTGTTGGCCATCGCGCCGCCGATCACCAGCGTATCGGCCTTGGCGGCCAGCGCCTTCAGCACGTCGATCTTGGTGGAGATTTTGGCGCCGCCGACAATGGCGACGAGCGGACGCGCCGGGCTTTCCAGAACCTGCGACAGATGATCCAGCTCGCGCTGCATGGCGAGGCCCGCATAGGCGGGCAGAATCCTGGCCACCGCCTCGGTCGAGGCGTGCGCGCGGTGCGAGACGGAAAAGCCATCGTTCACATAAAGCTCGGCGTTCGCCGCCAGCGCCTGCGCGAAGTCCGCGTCGTTCTTCTCTTCGCCTTTGTGAAAGCGCAGGTTTTCCAGCAGCGCGACGCCGCCTTCGGGCAGGCCCGCCACGGCCTTCGCCGCCGCCGCGCCGATACAGTCTTCGGCGAAGATCACAGGCGTATTCAGCAACGCGCCCAGCGGTCCGGCGAGCGGGGCCAGCGAGTCCGCCGGTTTCACCTCGCCCTTCGGCCGGCCCAGATGCGAGATCAGCACGATCTTCGCGCCCGCCTTGCGCAGTATTGCGATGGTCGGCAGCGCGGCGCGGATGCGGCTGTCATCGGCGACCTGTTTGCCGCCGTCCTCGCCATCCTTCAGCGGCACGTTGAAATCGGCGCGGACCAGCACGGTCTTGCCGGCCAGATCGCCCACGTCCTGAATGCGGCGCAGCGCGGCCATCGGCGCGTCTCCGCCCGCGGCCTAGAGGAATTTCCCCATCGCCAGCGCGGTGTCGCTCATGCGCGTGGCGAAGCCCCATTCATTATCATACCAGGCCAGCACGCGCACCAGACGGCCCTCGATCACCTGCGTCTGGTCGAGCGCGAAGATCGAGGAGCGGGAATCGTGATTGAAGTCGATCGAGACATTCTTGTGCGTGGTATAACCGAGAACGCCCTTCATCGGGCCGTCCGCCGCCGCCTTGATCGCGGCGTTGATCTCGTCGGCCGTCGTGTCGCGCCCGGCATCGAACACCAGGTCGATCATCGAGACGTTCGGCGTCGGCACGCGCACGGACGAACCGTCCAGCTTGCCTTTCAGTTCCGGCAGCACCAGGCCAACGGCCTTGGCCGCGCCGGTCGTGGTCGGGATGATGGACAGCGATGCGCCGCGCGCGCGATACAGATCCTTGTGCATCGTATCCAGCGTCGGCTGGTCGCCCGTATAGGCGTGCACCGTGGTCATATAGCCGCGCTCGATCCCCACCGTCTCGTGCAGCACCTTGGCGACGGGCGCGAGGCAGTTGGTGGTGCAAGAGGCGTTGGAGACAATGGTGTCGTCCTTCGTCAGCGTGTCATGGTTGACGCCATAGACGATGGTCTTGGGAACATTGGTCGCGGGCGCGGAGATCAGCACGCGCTTTGCGCCGGCGCTCAGATGCGCCTTCGCCTTCTCGCCGTCGGTGAACACGCCGGTGCATTCGAACACCACGTCCACGCCCAGCTCGCCCCAGGGCAGGTTCGCCGGATCGCGCTCCGCCGTCACGCGCATCTGCATGCCGTTCACGGTCATGGAAGTCTCGCCGGTCGAAACCTCGCCGGGGAAACGGCCATGCACCGAGTCATAGCGCAGCAGATGCGCATTGGTCTCGACCGGACCCAGATCGTTGATCCCTACGACCGTGACGTCCTTGCGGCCGGTCTCGACGATGGAGCGCAGCGCCAGCCGGCCAATCCGCCCAAATCCGTTGATCGCGACCCGAAGCGCCATGTCCTTGATCCTTCTATGATTTCTCTATGATTCCGGGGCCGCGCGCGGTGATCGCGGCGGCCCGTGAAGCCTGCGCGGGTCTTAGCGCGCAGGGGCCGCGAAATCCAGTGCGGCGGCGCGGCGCAGCCTAGGAAATCAGCAATTTCGCCGCGTCGGCCACGGCCTCGGCGGTGACGCCGAAATGCGTATAGAGCTTCTCGGCCGGGGCGCTGGCGCCAAAGCCTTCCATGCCGATAAAACCGCCGTCCGCGCCGATCCAGCGGTCCCAGCCAAAGCGCACCGCCGCCTCCACCGCGACACGCTTCAACTCAGGCGGCAGAACCTCGTCGCGATACGCTTGGTCCTGCGCCGCGAACAGCTCATGGCACGGCATCGAGACGACGCGCGCGCCGATCCCGTCCTGGCCCAGCATCTCCGCCGCTTTCACCGCCAGATGCACTTCCGAGCCGGTGGCGATCAGCACAATTTGTTCGGGCGCGCCATTGGCGCCGCTTTTCAGCACATAGGCGCCGCGCGCGGAGAGGTTTTCGTCAGAGGCATGGGTGCGCATGGCCGGCAGTTTCTGGCGCGACAGAGCCAGCACGCTCGGCCCGTGCGCATGGTCCAGCGCCGCTTCCCAGCATTCGGCGGCCTCCACGGCGTCGGCGGGGCGGAACAGCAGCAGGTTCGGCATGGCGCGCAGCGCGGCCAGATGCTCCACCGGCTGGTGCGTCGGCCCGTCCTCGCCAAGGCCGATGGAATCGTGCGTCATCACATGGATCACGCGCTGGCGCATCAGCGCCGCCAGCCGCATCGCCGGCCGCGCATAATCGGAAAACACCAGGAATGTGCCGGCATAGGGCACGATCCCGCCATGCAGCGCCATGCCGTTCATCGCCGCCGCCATGCCGTGTTCGCGCACGCCGTAATTGATATAGCGGCCGGAAAAATCCTCCGCCGTCACATGCGCCATCCCCTTGACCCGGGTGTTGTTCGAGCCGGTGAGGTCGGCGCTGCCGCCGGTCAGTTGCGGAATGACGGGGATCAGCGCCTCCAGCGCCGCGCCGCTGGACTGGCGCGTCGCCATCGCGGGCGCGGTCTCGGCCATCGTGCGGGCATGGGCGCGGATGGTCTCGCGCCAGCCGCGCGGCAGCTCGCCCTTCACCGCGGCGGCGAATTCGGCGCGCCGGGGCGATGCGTCCAGCCGCTTTTCCCAGTCCGCATGGGCCTCGGCGGCTCCGGCGAACGATCCGCGCCAGGCGGCAAGAATGTCCTCGGGAATCTCGAAGGGCGCCTGCTCCCAGCCCAGCGCCGCGCGCGTGGCGGCCACCTCGTCGGCGCCCAGCGCCGCGCCGTGACAATCCGAAGAGCCCTGCTTGTTCGGCGCGCCATAGCCGATCTGGGTGCGGCAGGCGATCAGGCTCGGCCGGTCCGAGGCGCTGGCGCGTTCCAGCGCCGCGGCGACGGCCGCCGCGTCATGGCCGTCCACCGCGTCGGTGGCCCAGCCGGCGGCCTCGAAGCGTTTGCGCATGTCGCCGGATTCGGACAGCTCCAGCGGGCCGTCGATGGTGATGCGGTTGTCGTCGAACAGAACGCAGAGCTTGCGCAGGCGCAGATGCCCGGCCAGCGAGACCGCCTCGTGGCTGATCCCTTCCATCAGATCGCCGTCCGACGCGATGACCCATGTGCGGTGATCCACCAGATCGTCGCCATAGCGCGCGGCCATCAGCCGCTCGGCCAGCGCCATGCCGACGGCGGTGGCGATGCCCTGGCCCAGCGGCCCGGTCGTGGTCTCCACGCCCGGCGTCTCGCCATATTCCGGGTGGCCCGGCGTCTTTGAGTGGAGCTGGCGGAAGGATTTCAGATCCTCGATCCCCACGCCCGGAACGCCGCTGAGATACAGCAGCGAATAGAGCAGCATCGAGCCGTGCCCGGCGCTGAGCACGAAGCGGTCGCGGTCCGGCCAGGCCGGGTCGGCCGGATCGTATTTCAGAAAGCGCGTCCACAGCGTTGTGGCGGCGTCGGCCATGCCCATGGGCATGCCGGGATGGCCGGAGGCGGCGCGCTCCACGGCGTCCATGGCAAGGACGCGGATGGCGTCGGCCATGCGTTTTTGCTGCGCGGGGGCCGGGCTGGTCTGGCTGATCGTGCTCATGGGGCGCCTTTTATGGGATCGCGCGTCCCGGCGCGAGGGGGCCCGGGGCGCCTGTTCGCAGGATGCTCTGGAAAACGCTCTCCGCCGCGCTTCTATCCGGCCCCGCGCCACTTTATGCTTGGTGTCAGGATGATGACGGACTCGCAGGAAATCGTGGCGGAAGACGCCGCCCTCGCCATTGCCGGAAAGCGGCTGGACGCGGCTTTGGCGCGGCTGGAGGCCGGCATGAATGGTCTGGCGCGGCGCGCGGAAGACGGCGGCGCAGCGAATCCGGCGCCGCGCGAGGCGGCGCTGGAAGCGGCCCTGAAAGAGGCCAGCGAGACGATGGGCGCGCTAATCGCCGAGGTGCGCGAGGCGATCCGCTCAGCCGAAACGGCGGGCGAAACGGCGGCGGGGGAGGAGGCGGCCGATGGCCAGGGTTGAGATCGCGGTCAATGGCCGCGCCTATGCGATCGGTTGCGAGGACGGGCAGGAGGAGCGGCTGACGCGTCTGGCGCAACGCTTCGATAATGAGGTCTCGGGCCTGGCCGAACGGGTGGGGCAGATCGGCGATCTGCGCCTGTTTCTGATGGCCGGGCTGGTGATGTGCGACGCGCTGGACGAGGCGGAAACCACCGCCGCCAAAAGCGCGGCCAAAGCCGGTTCGGGCGGCGGGGCGTCAGGCTCCGCGGACTCTCGGGCGGCGGCGCTGGTGACGCGCGCGGCCGAGCGGGTCGAGGCGCTGGCGGCGCGGATCGCGACCGCCTGAACGCATGCCTCTCTTGAGAATCCCGGTTTTTGGCCCCAGATATGGGAGCGGCGGTTTCTGCGCCTCGCGTGTGGGCCTACATTCCCGGCGACCGTACCTTTCTGAAGCGGGAGCTGTTCCTGTCCCCGGCCGAGGCGGGGGACATACGGCGCCCACCTGGTTAGCCAGGTCCCAGGGAGGCTTAGGCGCCCACGGTCCGCGCGGAGCCGCCGCATGATTTTCCTGAAACGCCGCAAGACCGCGCTGCGCACGCGCATGAGCGCCCTGCGCAAAGCCCTTCCCTCCGATCCGGATGCGGCCGATGCGCTGTGCCGCAATTTCCCGGACGAAATCTGGCCCCGGATCGGGGCGGTGGTTTCAGGCTTTATTCCCATCGCCGGCGAAATCGACGTGCTGAAACTGCTTGGCCAGTTCGCCTGCGATGGCGCGGTCACCGCGCTTCCCGTGACCAAAGAGGGCGGGGTGCTGGAATTCCGCGTCTGGCGGCCGGGCGATCCGCTGGTCAAGGCCGGGTTCGGGCTCAGCCAGCCAGGGCCGGACGCCGAGCCGGTGCAGCCGGCCCTGATTCTGGCCCCGCTTCTGGCTTTCGACCTGAAAGGGCGGCGGCTCGGCTGGGGGGCAGGCTTCTATGACCGCGAGATCGCGCGCCTGCGCGCCAGCGGCCCCGGCGTGACCGTCGCGGGGATCGGTTTTGACGCGCAGAAAGTGCGGCGCGTGCCCACCGGCCGCCACGATCAGCGTCTTGACTGGATCGTCACCGAACGGGCGGCCTACCGGACGCGGCGTTGAGATGCCGCGCTACAGGCTCACCATCGAATATGATGGCCGGCCCTTTGTCGGCTGGCAGGCGCAGGAAAACGGGCCGAGCGTGCAGGCGGCGCTGGAGCGCGCGGCGCTGGCGCTGGATCCCGGCGCCTCGGGCGTCACGGGCGCGGGGCGCACCGATTCCGGCGTCCATGCGCTGGGCCAGGCCGCGCATCTGGACCTCGCCAAGTCTTTGCCGCCGGATACGGTGCGCGACGCGCTGAACGCACATCTGCGGCCAGATCCGGTCGCAGTGCTGGCGGCGGCAGAGGCCGCGCCGGATTTCCACGCCCGCTTCGACGCGATCCGGCGCGAATACCGCTATCGCATCGTGGCGCGGCGCGCGCCGCTGGCGCTGGATGCCGGCCGGGCCTGGCGCCTTTCCCGCCCGCTGGACGCCGCCGCCATGCACGCGGCGGCGCAGGCGCTGGTGGGGATGCACGATTTCACCACCTTCCGCGCCGCCGAGTGTCAGGCCAAAAGCCCGGTAAAGACGCTGGAGAGCATCTCCGTGCGCGAAATCACGAGCGAAACAGAAACAGAGATTCGCATTGAATGCGCGGCGCGCAGCTTTTTGCACCGTCAGGTGCGGTCGATGGCCGGATCGCTGGTCGAGGTTGGGCTGGGGCGCTGGAGCGCGGGCGATCTGCACGCGGCGCTGGAGGCCGCCGACCGCGCCGCCTGTGGTCCCGTCGCCCCGCCGGACGGGCTGTATCTCGTCCGGGTTCTCTATCCCGGGTAGGACTGGCCGGTCATACCGTCCGGGGCATACCGCGCGGCCCTGCCCGATCAGGCCTGCACCGCCGCCCCGGCGAAGACGGACACCAGCAATAATTGCAACACCAGCCAGGCTAGCAGCGCCGCGCAGGCGCCGCCCAACGCCGCCGGCCATGACAGGTCCAGCGCCCCCAGGGCCACCCGGCAATGCGTATAAATTGCGAATATGAAATAAAGTTCGCTTAATCCCATATAGGCGGCGGGCGTTAGCACGCCGAGCAGCAGGAGGCCGCCGAGCACCGCCTGCATCATCAAGAGCAGCAACAGCGCCCAGTTATGGACCACGACCCAGGGAGCGAATGAGGATTCGGCGCGAAACATGCGAACAAATATTCGCGCAACCAGCGGGAAATAGGCCCACAGGCACGCATAGAGGATAAAGCCGTGCGCCAGCTCCACGGTGCGGGCAGCGCTTTCAAGCGGAGAAATGGCGCGCGAGACCGCGTTCTGCCCCGCCACGGCCAGCACAAAAAAGGGCGCGGCGTAAAGCGCGGCGGTGAAAGAGCGCCAGAATCCCTCGGGCGAGACATCGAAACAGGCGCGCCAGCCGGGCCGGAAGGCCAGCATCCGGGCCACGCCGCGCAGGCGCTGCGCCGCCGGTTCCATCACGGGCTTCCCGCCCCGCCTTGGTCCGTGGCGAAATAGCGGACCAGCACATCCTCATAGATGCGCGCCAGCGCCCGGATTTCGGCTGTCGGCGCGCGCTCGTCCACCTGATGGATGGTGCGCCCGACCAGGCCAAACTCGCAGACCTCTGCATAGTTGGCGATGAAGCGGGCGTCCGACGTGCCGCCGCTGGTGGAATAGTCCGGCCGCCGCCCGGTCTCGGCTTCGGCCGCCGCGCCCACCAGCCTGGCCAGAATCCCCGCGCCGCAGAAGAACGGCTCGCCGGAAATATGGATTTGCGCCTCCGCCCCACCCGGAAAGCCCGGCGGAATCGCCGCCCGCGCCGTCTCCTCGATCCAGTCCCGCAGCGCGGCGCCCGTATGATGGGTGTTGAAGCGGATATTCAGCCGCGCCTCGGCCCGCGCCGGGATCACATTGGTCGCCGGATTGCCGACATCGATGCTGGTGATCTCCAGATTGGAGGGCTGGAATCCCTCCGCCCCCTTATCCAGAGTCCGCGTGCGCAGCGCCGCCAGAATATCCAGCAGCACGGGCACAGGATTGGCGGCCTCGTGTGGATAGGCTGCGTGGCCTTGTACGCCGCGCACCGCGATCTGCGCGTTGAGCGAGCCGCGGCGGCCGATCTTGATTGTCTCGCCCAGATGCGCCGGATTGGTCGGCTCGCCGACGATACAATGGTCAATGCTCTCGCCGCGCGCCGCCAGCGTCTCCAGCACCCTCTTCGTGCCGTCCACGCCGGGCCCTTCCTCGTCGCAGGTGATGAGCAGGCTGATAGACCCCGTCGGCGGCCCGCTGCGGGCCAGAAAACCGGCGCAGGCGGCGGCGAAGGCGGCCACCGCCCCCTTCATGTCGCGCGCGCCCCGTCCCCACAGCGTCTCCTCCCCCGTTTCCGGGCCGGGCGCGATCTCGGCTCCGAATGGCGGGCGGGTCCAGCCGCTCTCGTCGCCTGGCGGCACCACATCGACATGGCCGGCGAAACACAGATGCGGCGCGCCTGTCCCCAGCCTTGCCCACAGATTATCCACAGGGTTTTCCGGGGGGCCGAACACCATCCGCTCGCAGGCAAAGCCGAGCGGGCGCAGCGCCTGTTCCAGCGCGTCCAGCGCCCCGGCCTCCAGCGGCGTCACGCTGGGGCAGCGGATCAGCGCCTGCGCCAGCACGACCGGGTCGAGTGACGCAGGCGTCTCGGGGGCGGGGGCGGCGGTCATGCAAAAGACGTATCGCCTTGCGCATAGCGGGGGAAGGCGCGCATGCGCATTTGCACCGCTATAGTTGCTGGATAACGGGGGCCGGATAACCGGCCGGACACCAAAGAGGGAGGTGGCGGATGGCCAGGATTGATCTCGCGGGCGTGACGGTGCGGCGCGGCAGCCGCTATCCCGCCCCCTACGACACGCCGTGTCAGGGACGCGAGGCGCATCTGCTGTCCGACGCCGCCGGTCTCACCCAGTTTGGCGTCAATCTGACGCGGCTGGCGCCCGGCGCATGGTCCAGCCAGCGCCACTGGCACGCGGAGGAGGATGAGTTCGTCTATGTGCTGGAGGGCGAGCTGGTTCTGGTCACCGATGCGGGCGAGACGATTCTGCGCGCGGGCGACTGCGCCGGTTTCCCGGCAGGCCGGCGCGACGGCCATCATCTACAGAATCGCACCGACGCCGATGCGGTGGTTCTGGCGGTGGGGTCGCGCAGCGAATCCGATTGGGGCGAATATTCCGATATCGACATGAAGTTCGGAACGGGCCGCTATCGCGCCGGGGGAAATTATATGCGCAAGGACGGAACGCCGCTCAAAACTTGATCCGGCGCCCGGCGCGGGCGAGGAGAGGGCGCGAAAGGGAGACGCCACAGTGAGCGAGAAAGACATGCACGGTACGACGATCCTCGCGGTGCGCAAGAACGGCGTGCTGGTCATCGCCGGGGACGGCCAGGTCTCGATCGGCCAGACAGTGGTGAAGGCCAATGCGCGCAAGGTGCGGCGTCTGGCCGGCGGCGACGTGATCGCCGGCTTCGCCGGCTCCACCGCCGATGCGCTGGCGCTGTTCGAGCGGCTGGAAAGCAAGCTGGAACAATATCCAACCCAGCTCGCGCGCGCCTGTGTGGAGTTGGCCAAGGACTGGCGCACCGATCGCTATCTACGGCGGCTGGAGGCGATGATTGTGGTCGGCGACCACGAACAGACTTTGCTGCTCACCGGCGCGGGCGATGTGCTGGAGCCTCAGCACGGCGTGATCGGCATCGGCTCGGGCGGCAATTACGCGCTGGCCGCCGCGCGCGCGCTCTATGACGTTCTGGACGATTCCGAAACCATTGCGCGCCGCGCCATGGGCATCGCCGCCGAGATCTGCGTCTATACCAACGACTCCCTGACCGTGGAAAAAATCGGTTGATTCAGCTCACTGCGCGCCGGGTTTGACCTCGCCCTAAAATACCCCTAGGGGGTATGCGGCAGGAGGCGCCTGATGCGGGAAAATCTGCGCAAGGATGTGCTGCGCCGTCTGGCGCGCATTGAGGGCCAGATCAGGGGCCTTGCCGGCATGGCGGCGGAAGACCGCTATTGTATCGACATCGTAACCCAGTCCCAGGCCGCGCGCGCCGCGCTCGCCAGGGTCGAGGCGCTGATCCTGCAAGACCATGTCGAGACCTGTGTGCAGCACGCGCTGGACTCTGACGATCCGGCCGACCGCCGCCGCAAGGTGGACGAGCTGATGGATGTGCTGGCCCCCGGCAAAAGGCAGGGACCATGATCTCGCGCCGCGCCGTCCTGAAAAGAGCCGGCGCGGCGGGGCTTGCGTCCGCGCTGCCGCTCTGCCTGCCGGTCTGGGCGCGGGGTCAGGGTCTGGCGCACGATCATTCCGCTCACGCCGCCGCCGCGCTCGATACCCAGGCCGCGCCGCGCGTATTCGATCTGTCCATCGGGCCGGCGAGCCATACGGTGGGCGGCCGCGCCGGCGCCGCCATGACGATCAACGGAACCGTCCCCGGCCCGCTGCTGCGCTGGCGCGAGGGAGAGCAGGCGGTGCTGCGCGTCTCCAACCATTTGCGCGAAACAACCTCGCTGCACTGGCACGGCCTGCTTGTGCCAAACGATATGGACGGCGTGCCGGGCGTGACGTTCGACGGAATCGCGCCGGGTGAGACATTCGAATACCGCTTCCCGATCCGGCAGAGCGGAACCTACTGGTACCACTCCCATTCAGGGTTTCAGGAACAGGCCGGGGTCTATGGCCCCATCGTCATCGAGCCCGCCGGGCCGGAGCGTGCGCCCTATGAGCGCGAGCATGTCATCGTGCTGTCGGACTGGAGCTTTATGGCCCCAACCCGAATCTTCGACGTGCTGAAAAAAGAGCCGCATTATTTCAACCGCAAGACTCCGACCCTGTTCGATCTGTTCCGCGAGGCGCGCGATGTTGGCCTCGGCGCCGCTCTGGCCGAGCGCGCGAGATGGGGGCGGATGCGGATGAGCCGCGCCGACCTCGCCGATGTCACCGGCGCGACCTACACCTTCCTGATGAACGGGCTGGGGCCGGAAGAAAACTGGACCGGCCTGTTCACCCCGGGTGAACGCGTGCGCCTGCGCATCATCAACGCCTCGGCGATGAGCATTTTCGATCTGCGCATTCCCGGCCTGCCAATGACGGTCGTGTCCGCCGACGGGATCGATGTGCGCCCGGTTGAGACTGACGAGCTGCGCATCGCCACGGCGGAGACCTATGATGTGATCGTCACGCCGGGCGATGGCGCATATACGATCTTCGCCGAGGCGCTGGACCGTTCCGGTTTTGCGCGCGGCGCCCTGACCCCGCGCGCCGGGCTGATCGCGCCCGTGCCCGCGCTGCGCCCCCGGCCGCTGCGCTCCATGGCCGATATGGGGCACGGCGATCATGGCGATCATGCGACTCACGGGAATGACGGCGCCGATGCGGATCACGATGCGCACAACGCGCCCGCCGCGCCCGACCCCCATGCCGGTCATAACGATCATGGCGCGGCGGTGATTCCCGCGGCGCTTCAGGGTCCGCAGCTGCAGGCGCATGATCATCCGATGGGGCCGGGCGTGGACGCCGTTCCGGACATGACGATGAACCGGCTGCACGAGCCGGGAATCGGGCTCGGCGAAGACGGCTGGCGCGTGCTGACCTACGCCCAGCTTGAATCCGCCCTTCCCAATCGCGATCCGCGCCCGCCTGAACGCGAGATCGAATTGCATCTGACCGGCAACATGGAGCGCTTCATGTGGTCGTTCGACGGACACAAGCACAGCGAGGCGCCCGAACCGATCCCGTGGCGCTATGGCGAGCGGCTGCGGCTCATCTTCGTCAACGACACGATGATGGAACATCCCATGCATCTGCACGGCATGTTCATGGAGCTGGAAAACGGCGCGGCGCAGCGCCCGCTGAAACACACGATCAATGTGAAGCCCGCCGAGCGGCTCAGCCTGCTGGTCACGGCGGACGAGCCGGGCGACTGGGCGCTGCATTGCCACCTGCTGTTCCATATGGAGGCGGGCATGATGCGCGTGGTGCGCGTGGCGCAGACGGACGGCGCCGCCCACGATCATCACGGTCACGACGATCACGGCCAGCAAGGCGCGCATGAACACGATGCGTCCTCCGCCGCGCCCGATCCCGCGCCGCCGTCCGATCATTCCGGGCATGAGGGCCATTGACCATGCGCGGCCTGGCGTTCGCCCTTCCGCTTCTGTTCGCTGCGCCTTCCATGGCGCAGACCGGTCAGGACTCCCATGCAATGGGCGGGCGGACGATCACCATGATCTCGCTCGACCGGGCGGAGATTCATGTGCGCGACGGCGCCGATCTGTTCGTCTGGGACGGATCGGTCTGGACCGGCGGCGATCTGAATCGGTTGTGGATCGAAAGCGAGGGTGCGGCGCGGCTGGATGGCGGCGGCGCGGAAGAGGCGTCGCTCAGCGTCGCATGGGGCCGCGCGATCACGCCGTTTTTCGACCTGAAGGCCGGGCTGCGCCAGGATTTTGAGCCGCGCGGCCGCACCAGCGCCATGCTGGGCGTGCATGGGCTGGCGCCCTATTGGTTCGATATCGACGCCAGGGCGTTTCTCAGCCATTCCGGCGATGTCACGGCGTCCGCTTCGGTGGAGTATGACCTGCTGTTGACCCAGCGCCTGATCCTCCAGCCAGAGATAGAGGCGCATCTGGCGTTTCAGGACATCGCAGAGCGCGATCTGGCTTCGGGCTTTACCGAAATCACCGTTGGTGCGCGCCTGCGCTACGAATTCGCACGCGAATTCGCACCCTATATCGGCGTGGAATGGTCGCGCCATCTTGGCGGCACGGCCCGCATCGCTCGCGCCGCCGGGAACGACGCCAGCGAAACCGCGCTGGTTCTGGGCGTGCGCGCCTGGTTCTGACGCAAGGTTTCTAGAGCAATATCGGTTTGAATGGAATCGCAGATGCCATTCAAACCGATGAAATTGCTCGTCATCAAAGTGTAGAGCGTGATACGCGCAGGCGGATAACGCTCTACTCCATCCCGTACAGCAACGTTTCCAGCCAGAAAATCATACATGTCCAGAACAG
>JBJHDH010000018.1:0-59970 GCA_050486445.1 Euryhalocaulis sp. | reverse complement strand
CAATCCCACGCTGGAATCGGGACGGAGACGTTCCGGGAAATCCCTGCGCGGGGCGTTCATTGGGACGCACCACCACGTACCAAGGACAGGACACCCGCGTCCCCGCGGGCGCCCCGCTTCCCTTCGCTTTCATGACCCCGGCGGCCAAACCGCGCGGCGCCAAAGCCGCGCGCCCGGAATCCTGTATGCCTGGAAAATGCCAGCACTATTCCCCGGAAACGGCGCATCCGCGCATCCAGGGCCCGGAAACCGGCAGGCGGCGAGGGGGGGGGGGCGGATGCAGACCTGCTGCTTCCGCCCCCTCTGCCAGACTTCAAAAGATCAGATCGGATATTTGCGCGGCTGGGTGTTGATCGAGATCCAGCGCGTTTCGGTGAACGCTTCGATCCCGTAGCGGCCGCCAAAGCGGCCATAGCCGCTGTCCTTCACCCCGCCGAACGGCATCTGGCCTTCGTCCTGCACCGTGGAGCTGTTGATGTGGCAGATGCCGGAATCGATTCGCTTGGCCACGCCCAGCGCCCGGCCGATGTCGCGGCTGAACACCGCGGCGCTGAGGCCATAATCGGTGTCGTTGGCCAGCTCCACCGCATGGTCGTCGTCGCGCGCCCGGATCACAGAGACCACGGGGCCGAACGATTCCTCGCGCCAGATGCGCATGTCCTGACTCACCTTGTCGACGATGCTCGGGCCCATGACCACGCCGTCCGCCTTGTTGCGCACCGGCGTCACGGCGCCTTTGCCGAGGGCGTCCTCGATCAGCTCGTTCACGCGTGAGACCGTGCCCAGATCGACCACGCCGCCCAGCGGCGTTTCCTCGGTATGCGGATTGCCGGCTTTTAGCGACTCCGCCTTGGTCTTGAATTTGGCGATGAAATCATCGGCGATGGAAGCCGCGACGATGACCCGCTCGGTCGACATGCAGATCTGGCCTTGATGCATAAAGGCGCCGAAGGCCGCGGCGGCCACGGCGGCGTCCAGATCGGCGTCGTCCAGAACCACCAGCGGCGCCTTGCCGCCCAGCTCCAGCACCACCGGCTTCAGATATTTCGCCGATGTCTGGGCGATCAGCTTGCCGACGCGCGTGGAGCCGGTGAAGTTCACCCGGCGCACCGCCTTGTGGCCGATCATCGCCTCCACCACCCCGGCGGCGTCTTCCGCCTTGTGGGAGATGACGTTCAGCACGCCGTCGGGAATGCCCGCCTCCTGGAACACTTCGCCGATCAGCGCGTGCGTCGCCGGGCAGATTTCCGACGATTTCAGAACCGCCGTGTTGCCGACCGCAATCGGCACGGCGACGGCGCGCATGCCCAGAATGCCGGGCGCATTCCACGGCGCGATGCCCAGCACCACGCCGCAGGGCTGACGCACCGCCATCGAGAACGTGCCGGCATAGTCGCTGGGGATCACTTCGCCGTTCACCTGCGTGGTGATGGCGGCGGCCTCGGTCAGCAGGCCGGCGGCGAACATGGTGTTGAACATGCCCCAGCCTTTGGTGGAGCCGGTCTCGGCGCGATGGCGCTCGGCCCAGTCCGGGGCCTTGGATTTCAGAATATCCACCGCCTTCAGCAGCAATGCGCGCCGCGCATTCGGCCCCATCGCCGACCAGGCCGGAAAGGCGGCCTGCGCCGCCTCGACCGCTTTCACCGCGTCGGCGGGGCTGGCCGCCGCCGCCCGCGTGGCGACCTTTCCGGTCACCGGGTCGATCCGCTCGAACGTAGCGCCGCCCTCGGCGTCCACAGCCTTGCCGCCGATCAGAAGTTTCGTTTCGAACATCGCCTCACCTTTTCCCCGCGGCTGCGTCTGTTGCGCAGCCTGTTGTTGCGTCTGGTTTTTCGCCCGGTCTCCGGAGCGGTTCTTGCCCAATCCGAACATTCCCCGTCCTCCTTCGCTTCCAGAGCGATCCTGGTTTCCGAATGGCCTACAACTTGATGTTAAACACCCGCTCCGCGTTCGTCTGGAAAAACTTTCTCTTGGTCTCCAGCGGGATCCGCATCGCGTCCTGCATGGTCACTTCCTCGGGCACATACTGATAGGGATAGTCCATCGCGTACATCACCCGGTCTTCGCCCAGCACCTCCTGGGAGTAGCGGATCGGAGCCTCGGCGGGCATCCCGCTGGAGGTCACAATCACGTTCTCGCGCATATAGTCGCTGACCTTCTTCTTCAGCTCCGGCATGAAGGGATAGCGTTTCGCGCGGATGCCGGCGGCGTGCATGTAATCCAGCCGGTAGAGCCAGAACGGCAGCGCCTCGCCCATATGGCCCAGGATCAGTTGCAGCTTCGGGAAACGGTCGAACGCGCCGGATGTGATAATGCGCAGCGCGTGGAAGCCGGTGTCGACGCCAAAGCCGAACACCGCGCCGTCCAGCCCCGCCTCCAGCAGCGGCTGGATAAAGCCGCGCGACGGCCCCTGCGGATGCAGATAGATCGGCACGCCGAGCGATTCCGCCGCTTCCAGGATCGGCCAGAATTTCTGGTCGCTGAGATATTCGTCATGGGTGTGGGAATTGATGACAGCGGCCTTCATGCCGAGCTTTGTCACCGCCCGCTCCAGCTCCTTTGCCGACCATTCCGGATCCTGCGGCGCGACGGCGGCCATGCCGGTATATTTGTCCGGGTGTTTGCGGCAGGCCTCGGCCAGCCTGTCATTGCTGAGCGCCGCCATCTCCACCGCCTCGTCACGCTGGAAAATCTGCACGCCCGGCGCGGTCAGGCCCAGCACGGCATGGTCCACGCCCGCCGCCTTCATGTCGGCAAGGCGCTGATCGCCCAGATCCTGAAGCCGGTTGCGGATAAAGCTCGCGCGCTCGCTTGGGTGGCGCCAGTAAAACCCCCACAGGCTCTGAAAGCCGGGGTCGTCGATCCCCTCCGACAGCAGGCGCTCATAGGCCTGGAACATTTCCGGCGGGCCCCACGCCTCTTCCGTGGCGATGCGCTTATAGTCCGGGTTCGGCGCGATCTCGGCCATGTTTTCCCCTCCCGTTATTTTTGCCCGTTATTTTTCACCGGTCTGCCGGCTCACGCCTCGCTGACGAATTTCGTGACAAGGCAGGATTCCAGCCCCTCGATGCCTTCCTCCGAACCGTGGCCGGACTGTTTCACCCCGCCAAACGGCGATTCCGGCACATTGATGTGGAAGGTGTTGATCCCGACCATGCCGGACTCGATGTCGTCGCCCAGTCGTGTGGCGCGCTGCGCCTGATTGGTGAAGGCGTAGGCGGCCAGCCCATAGGGCAGGCGGTTGGCGATGGTCACCGCCTCCTCATACTCGGTGAACGGGCGCAGCAGGGCGGCGGGGCCGAAGGGCTCCTCCGTCATTCCGAAAGAGTCGTCGGGCAGGTCGGTGATGACCGTCGGCTCGAAGAAATAGCCCTTGCGGTTGCTGCGCGAGCCGCCGATGCGGATGTTTCCGCCTTCGGCCTTCGAGCGCGCCATCAGGTTTTCCATCGCCGCGATGCGCCGCTCATGCGCCAGCGGCCCCATCTGCACGCCGGGCTCCAGACCGTCGCCCACATTGATCCGCCCGGCGCGCTCCACGAAGCCGTCGACAAAACGGTCATAGATTTTCTGCTGGACCAGAAAGCGCGTCGGGCTGACGCAGACCTGACCGGCGTTGCGGTATTTGGTCGCCACGGCCAGATCCAGCACCTTGTCCAGATCCACGTCGTCAAACACCAGAACCGGCGCATGGCCGCCCAACTCCATCGTGGTGCGGGCGCAGGTCTCGGCCGCCAGCTTCATCAGCGCCTTGCCGACAGGGATCGAGCCGGTGAAATGGACGGCGCGGATAATCGGGCTGCCGATCAGATGTTCCGAAACCTGCTGCGGAACACCGAACACCACCGACATCACCCCCTTCGGCAGGCCGGCATCGATCAGCGCGCGCGCCACTTCCAGCGCGCTGCCGGGGGTTTCCTCCGCTGGCTTCAAAATCGTGCTGCATCCCGCGCCCAGCGGCGCGCCCAGCTTGCGCGCCGGATTGCCGAGCGGGAAATTCCACGGCGCGAAGCCCGCCACCGGGCCGACCGGCTCTTTCCGCACCGTCATGCGGGTTCCGGCATGGTGGGGCAGCAGCACGCGGCCATAGGCCCTGCGGCCTTCCTCCGCGTACCACTCGAAAATCTCCGCCGACATTTCCAGTTCGATTTTCGCCTGGGGGAAGGGCTTGCCTTCCTCCATCGTGGCGATGCGGGCGATGGGGCCGGCCCGCTCGCGCAGCAGAGCAGCGGCGCGGCGCAGCACTTTCGACCGCTCCGGCGGTGAGACCGCGCGCCACACCTGAAACCCTTTTTCCGCCTCGGCCAGCGCGTCGTCGAGATCGCGCGGCGTCGCCAGCGGCAGCTCGCCCAGCACCTCTTCGGTCGCGGGATTGATGACGGGAACGGTCTCCCGCCCTTCCTTGCCGCGCCATTCGCCGCCGATCAGAAGTTTCAGCTCAGGATAATCCACCGTTTCCTCGCTTGGTTTTATGCCTGTCCGGATGTCTGCCGGGCCCCTTTTAGGCGCTCTCCCGGCCCCAGGCCATAAGCGCCGGGCGCCCTCCTGAGGGCTGTTTCAGGGCCGCGTGCGCCCCCGGCCGGCCCCGAAATGTACAGCAATATCCACGAAGCTGAATCATGCTGTAGTCTTGCATCATGGCCGCCGGACTGTTCGCCACTTTTATTCCGTTCCCCGAGATCGCGCTGCGCATGGTTATCGCCGCGCTGGCCGGCGCGGCGCTGGGCTGGGAGCGGGAAAAGCATCGCAGCGCCGCCGGCCTGCGGACGCATATGCTGGTGACGCTGGCCGCGGCGGTGTTCACCATCGTCACGCTGGAGCTGACGGCCATGTCGCGCGGCGGCGGCGAGACGATCCAGACCGATACGCTGCGCATCGTCGAGGCGGTGACGGCGGGCGTCGCCTTTCTCGGCGCCGGCGCGATTATCCAGAGCCGCGCCCGGGTCAGGGGGCTGACCACGGCGGCCGGGCTATGGCTTGGCGGCGCGATCGGCGTTTCGGCTGGCGCCGGCTTCTATGGCGTGGCGCTGCTGGCCACAGCTCTGGGGTTTATCATCATTGCCGCGCTCAGATTGCTGGAGCGCGCCGTGTTCGGCGACGCCGGGCGGAAGACGGAGGACCACCCCGACTGAGCCGGAACGGGCTTATGCGCCAGGCGTTCGATCCTCCGCGGTCCGCGGAGACACCATGGTTTTGCAGAACGAGCTTCTGGAAATTGAGCGCGGTTTCTGGACGGGGGGGCCAGAGTATTACCGGACTCATGTCGATGAGATCTGCCTGCTGGCGTTTTCCGGGATGACAGGAATCTATGGCAACGCCGCTATTGCGAAGTCCGTCGAAGGCGCCCGCTGGAAGGACGTGGAGATAAACCCTGTCGGGGTCGTGGAAATGACCGCCGGCGCGGCGATCCTGACCTATCGTGCTTTGGCCATGCGGGATGACGCGCCATATCGGGCGCTATGTTCGACCGGTTACGTCAAACGCGAGGGCGGCTGGAAAATGGCCTTTCACCAGCAGACCCGTATCGACGAGACGGCGTAAGCGCCAACGATCCTATTCGGCCTTCACCTGCGCCCGGGCTTCTTCCAGCAATTCGTCCATCCGGCGGCGGAGCTGGTGGTCGGACATCTCGACCCCGGCGGCGTCGAAATCGGCGCGCAGCTTGCGAAACACGTCGCCGTCCCCCGCCTCTTCGAAGTCGGCCACGACGACGTCTTTTGCATAGGCGTCGGCGTCCGCGCCGGTCTTGCCCAGCAGAGCCGCCGCCCACAGGCCCAGAAGCTTGTTGCGCCGGGCGTTGGCCTTGAATGCCAGTTCCTGGTCGTGGGCGAATTTGGATTCGTGGGCTTTTTTATTGTCGTCGAAAATAGACATTGCAGGCGTGTTTCCGTGGCTTTTTCGGGGTCCGGCTCCGGTCCTGTGTAGCGTCCCCCGGCGGCAAATCAATCGCGGGCGGCCGCGGACGCGCAGACTTCAAGTCCGGACATTGCGGCGGGGCGGCTTTATCGCTACCTATGGGCCTGCTTCAGACCGGTCCGACTCGCCAGTTTCGCGCGGTCGGACCGCTTTTGTTTCAGGGCCTTGCAGGGGCCCGCAGGAGCGCCCGATGTCTCGCCGCAAGAAAATTTACGAGGGCAAGGCCAAAATCCTTTATGAGGGGCCTGACCCGGGAACGCTGATCCAGCATTTCAAGGACGACGCCACCGCCTTCAACAACCAGAAGCGCGGAACGCTGGAAGGCAAGGGCGTGCTCAATAACCGGATTTCCGAGTTCGTTTTCTCGGGCCTGGAGCGCGCCGGCCTGCCGACCCATTTCATCCGCCGCATCAATATGCGCGAACAGCTTATCCGCGAGGTGGAGATCATCCCGCTGGAGGTGGTGTGCCGGAATGTGGCGGCTGGCAGCCTGTCCCAGCGTCTGGGCATTGCCGAGGGCGATCCGCTGCCCCGTTCCATCGTCGAATTTTATTACAAGAACGACGAGCTGGGCGACCCGATGGTGGCCGAGGAGCATATCACCGCCTTTAACTGGGCCACGACCCAGGAGATCGACGACATCATGGCCATGACCCTGCGGGTCAATGATTTCCTCTCCGGCATGTTCGCCGCCGTCGGCATCCGCCTGATCGACTTCAAGCTGGAATTCGGCCGGCATTATGAAAACGACATGGTCCGGGTGATCCTGGCCGACGAGATCAGCCCGGATTCCTGCCGGCTCTGGGATCTCGACACCAATGAGAAGATGGACAAGGACCGCTTCCGCCGCGATCTGGGCGGGGTGACCGAGGCCTATGCCGAGGTGGCGCGGCGCCTGGGCGTGATGAAGGACCAGCCCTCGCTGCGGCTGGTCGAGGAGGGCGGCGCGTGAAGGCTGTGGTGCATGTAGAGCTGAAGCCCGGCGTGCTGGACCCCCAGGGCAAGGCCATCGCCCACGCGCTGAACGGGCTGGGCTTCGAGGGCGTCGCCGGCGCGCGGGTCGGCAAGGTCATCACGCTGGACATCGCGGCCAGCGATCCCGCGGCGGCTGAGGCCGAAGTGATCCAGATGTGTGAAAAGCTGCTCGCCAACACCGTGATCGAACGTTATCGCGTGGAGATTGAGGGGTAAGCCATGGCCGATGTCACGCCAGAACTCATCTACGAAGTTCTGAAGCAAATTCAGACCCGGCTCGGCGGTCTTGAGGATGGCCAGCGCGCGATCCGGGAGGAGCTTCAGGCCATGCGAGGCCATCAACTGTCCACGCAAACTGACATCCACAACATCTATGTCCGTCTGGATAGCCTGGAAGCCTGGAGCCGGCGTGTCGAAAAACGGCTTGAATTAACGCCCGCCGAATGAAATCCGCCGTCATCGTCTTTCCCGGATCGAACTGCGACCGCGACGCGCACGACGCGCTGCGCCTGGTCACGGGCCGCGCGCCGGAGATGGTCTGGCATCGCGAGACCGCGCTGCCCGCCGGGCTCGACCTCATCATGGTCCCGGGCGGGTTTTCCTATGGCGACTATCTGCGCAGCGGCGCCATCGCCGGGCGCAGCCCGATCATGCGCGAGGTGGTAAAGGCTGCTGAGGGTGGAACGCCGGTGCTGGGCGTCTGCAACGGCTTCCAGATTCTGACCGAGACGGGCCTGCTGCCCGGCGCGCTGCTGCGTAATTCCGGGCTGAATTTCGTATGCAAAGTAGTTCCGCTGGAAGTGGCTAACGCCCAGACCCGGTTCACCGCCGCCTATGGCGCCGGGACGCGAACGGCCGCCATTCCGGTCGCCCATCACGACGGAAATTACTTCGCAGACGAAGCAACTCTGGACCGGCTGGAAGGGGAGGGCCGCGTCGCCTTCCGCTACGCCGAAAATATCAATGGTTCGGCGCGCGGCATCGCTGGCGTGTTGAACGAGGCGGGTAATGTGCTGGGCATGATGCCTCACCCGGAGCGCGCGGTGGATGCGCTGCATGGCGGCGCCGGCGGCCGCGCCGTGTTCGAAAGCCTGCTGGGCGCGGCGTGATGCTGACCAGCCGCGAGGTGATCGCGCGGCTGGAAGCCAATGGATGGCGTCAGGTGCGGCGCCGCGGCAGCCATGTGCAGTTCAAAAAATCCGGCGTGGCTGCGCTTGTCACCGTGCCGCATCCGCGTAAAGACCTTAAAAGAGGCACGTTGAAGAGTATTGAGCGCGCCAGCGGCGTCCGGCTGGTGGAGGACTGAACATTATGTCGCTGCATGTCTATCCTGCGATCCTTGAGGGTGACGCGAGAGCCGGTTTCAGCCTGTATTTCCCGGACCTTCCCGGTTGCGTATCGGCCGGGGATTCCGCCACGGAAGCCGCGCTGAACGCCGCGGAGGCTCTGATGCTGCACGTCGAGGGTCTGATGGCGGAAGGTCTGCGCGTTCCAGAGCCATCCGATCTTGCCGACATTCACCCCGAACCGGGCGCACAGGAGACGGCGCGGCTCCTTGTCACGGCCTATGCCGCGGAGCCAGCGCCACGAAAAAAGGCTTCGTAGCGCTGCCCATGACCCAGTACGCAGATGGAATCGACGCCGGGGCCGTAAAGGAACACGGCCTGAAGCCGGAAGAATACCAGGTGATCCTGGACAGGCTCGGCCGGCCCCCGAATCTGGTGGAGCTGGGCCTCTTCTCCGTCATGTGGTCGGAGCATTGCTCCTACAAATCCACGCGGCGGCATCTTTCCAAATTCCCCACCAAGGGCCCCCGCGTGATCCAGGGGCCGGGCGAAAACGCCGGGGTGGTGGATATTGGCGATGGCCCCGATGGACGGAAAATGGCGGCGATCTTCAAGATGGAGAGCCACAACCACCCGTCCTTTATCGAGCCCTATCAGGGCGCGGCCACGGGCGTTGGCGGCATTCTGCGCGATGTGTTCACCATGGGCGCGCGGCCGGTGGCGCTGGTCAATGCGCTGCGCTTCGGCGACCCGGCGCATCCGAAGACGCGCAGCCTGGTCGCGGGCGTGGTGGCGGGCATTGGCGGCTATGGCAATTGTGTCGGCGTGCCGACCGTGGCCGGCGAGACCCAGTTTCATCGCGGCTATAACGGCAACATTCTGGTCAACGCCATGGCGGTCGGCCTGGCGGAGCAGGACAGGATTTTCTATTCACGCGGCGCCGAGCCGGGGCTGAGCATTTTCTATGTCGGCTCCAAGACCGGACGCGACGGCATCCACGGCGCCACGATGGCCAGCGCGGAATTCGATCAGGATTCCGAGGAAAAGCGCCCCACCGTGCAGGTCGGCGACCCGTTCACCGAAAAGCTGCTGATCGAGGCGTGTCTGGAACTGATGGAAACCGACGCCATCCAGTCGATCCAGGACATGGGCGCGGCGGGCCTCACCAGCTCCTCGATCGAGATCGCGGACAAAGGCGGGGTCGGCATCGACATGGATATCGACGCCGTGCCCCAGCGCGAAGAGAACATGACCGCCTATGAGATCATGCTCTCCGAAAGTCAGGAGCGGATGCTCATCATCCTGAAGCCGGGGCGGGAGCATGTGGCCCAGGCGATCTTCGATAAATGGGAACTGGACGCCGGGGTCATCGGCCGCACCACCGATACCGGCCGCATTGTGCTGCGCCAGCATGGGGAGGTGGTGTGCGACATCCCGGTCGCGCCGCTGGCAAACGATGCGCCCAATTACGACCGGCCCTGGGTGGCCCCGGAGACGCCCGCGCCGCTGGACCCGGCCTCCGTCCCAGAGCCCGCGGATTACGGCGCGGTGCTGCTGAAACTGATGGCCTCGCCCGACATGGCGTCCAAGCGCTGGGTGTGGGAGCAATATGACCGCCACGTGATGGCCGACACGGTGGACTCTTCCCAGTCTGGCGGCGACGCCGCCATTGTGCGCGTGCATGGCACGAACAAAGCGCTGGCGATCTGCTCCGACTGCAATCCGCATTATGTGGCGGCTGACCCCTATGAGGGCGGCAAGCAGGCGGTGGCCGAGGCGTATCGCAATCTCAGCGCCGTCGGCGCAACGCCCATCGCCATCACTGACAATCTCAATTTCGGCAATCCGGAAAAGCCCGCCACGATGGGCGTCATTGTCCGCGCTATCGAAGGCATGGCGGAGGCGTGCCGCGAACTCGACTTCCCGGTCGTGAGCGGCAATGTCAGCCTCTATAACGAGACAGACGGCGTCGGCATTCCGCCAACGCCGGTCGTCGGCGGCCTTGGCTTGATCGAAGACCTGTCGCATTTCGCCACGATCAGCGGCGCGCAGGCGGGCGATGTGCTGATCCTGACCGGCGAGACGCGCGGCCATCTGGGCGCCTCGCTCTATGCGCGCGAGATTCTCGGGCTGGAAGGCGCCGCCGCCGGCGCACCGCCGCCGGTGGACCTTGAGACAGAAAAGCGCAACGCCGCCTTTGTGCGCGCCGCGATCCAGTCTGGCCTTATCCGCGCCGCGCACGATGTCTCCGAGGGCGGAATGCTGTGCGCCGCCGCGGACATGGCGCTGGCCGGCGATCTTGGCGTTGCGCTGGACGCGGCGCCGCTGGCCACGCTGTTCGGCGAGGATCAGGGCCGCTATCTGCTCGCGGCGCCGGATGCGGCGGCGCTGGAATTATTGGCCGGCAAGCACGGTGTCTCCCTTTCCCGCGTCGGCGTGTTTGGCGGAGATCGTGTGACGGTCGCGGACAGGCTGGATGTGGCGCTGGCCGAA
This sequence comes from Euryhalocaulis sp., assembly GCA_050486445.1. GTDB lineage: Bacteria > Pseudomonadota > Alphaproteobacteria > Caulobacterales > Maricaulaceae > Euryhalocaulis. The sequence goes on along the minus strand of JBJHDH010000018.1, from coordinate 49,303 downwards.
CTGCGCGCGGCGCATGAAAACTGGCTGCCGTCCTATATGGCTGGCGGGCTGAGACAGGCAGCGGAGTAATCTTATGGGTATGCCCCAACACGAACTGGAAACCATGCTGCGGGAGGCGTTCCCGGACGCCGAGATCGAAATCACCGATCTGGCCGGTGACGAAAACCACTATCGCGCCCGCATCGTCAGCGCCGCCTTCAAGGGCAGGCCGCGCGTGGCCCAGCATCAGATGGTCTATGCCGCGCTGAAGGGCAAAATGGGCGGCGTGCTGCACGCGCTGGCGCTGGAAACCTCCGCGCCATAGCGCGTCCACCTGCCGCCCCCCGCGCTTGACCGCGACGCCGCGGCTTCCTAGCTGTGGGGGGCATTCCCGAGGAGAGCCGTTATGTCCAATTCCGCTGCCCCCGCCCCCGCCGTTTCCGGCGAAATCCAGTCCATGATCGACAGCCACGATGTGGTGCTGTTCATGAAGGGCACGCCGCAATTGCCGCAATGCGGGTTTTCCTCGGTCGTGGCCCAGATCCTGAATTATCTCGGCGTGCAGCCGCACGCGGTGAATGTGCTGGAGCGTCAGGAAATCCGCGAAGGGATCAAAGCCTTCTCCGACTGGCCGACCATTCCGCAGCTCTATGTGAAGGGCGAATTCCTCGGCGGCTGCGACATCGTCAAGGAAATGTTCGAGACCGGCGAGCTGAAGCCCTATCTCGCCGAAAAGGGCGTCATCGCGGCGGCGTAAGAGGCGGACGCCGGAGGCGGGCCCAGCCCATCCAGCACAACGCCGTCCAGGCCGCGCCCAGCGCCCAGCCCGCGATCACGTCTGTGGCCCAGTGCGCGCCCAGATAGATGCGCGTCAGCCCGACAATCAGCACAATCGCCGCCGCCATAACCATGATGAAGCCGCGTGCGCTCCGGCTCTGTTGCGTCTGCATCAGCAATAGAGCCAGCACGACCCAGCCAACCGTGGACAGCAGCGCATGGCCGCTGGGAAAGCTGTGCCCCAGCACCGGCGCGGCCTGATACAGCTCGTCTGGCCGGATGCGGCCGATCAGCGCCTTCATGGAATTGGAGAGGGCGGAGCCGCCGATCAGCGCCCCGGTATAGAACAGCGCCGCGCCCGGCCGGCGGATCAGGATCAGCCACGATCCGGCGATAACGGCCATGACGACCAGCATCGGTGTACCGCCGAGCGCGGTAAGATCGCGCGCCGTCTCCGGCAGCCAGCCCGGACCGGTCAGCAGGCCCGGTTCACCGCCGCGCAGCGCCTCCAGCATCATCAGATCGAAGCCGTGCGTCGCGTCCCGGGCGATCAGGATGCTGAGCAGGACGAACACGGCAAAGCCGGACGCGGCGATCAGGGGCGCGATCACAGGCGGGCGAGTGTCGCGGGCGGCTCCGGTCATGCCTGCAATCTAGCGCGGCCCAACAAAAAAGGGAGCGCCGTGCGGGCGCTCCCTTTTGCACATTCGCGATGATGGCTTGTTTACGAGGCGTAGAACTCGACCACCAGGTTCGGCTCCATCTTCACCGGATAGGGAACCTCGGCCAGCTCGGGCGTGCGGGTCAGTTTCGCCGTCATCCCCTTCAGGTCGATCTCGATATAGTCCGGCACGTCGCGCTCGGGGCTTTCCAGCGCCTCCAGCACCAGCGCCATGGTGCGCGACTTTTCGCACACCTGCACCACGTCGCCCGGCTGCACCCGCATCGAGGGGGTGCGGGCTTTCTTGCCGTTCACCGTGACATGGCCGTGATTGACGAACTGGCGCGCCGCGAACACGGTCGGCACGAATTTGGCGCGATAGACCAGCGCGTCGAGACGCGATTCCAGCAGGCCGATCAGAAGCTCGGCGGTGTTGCCGCGGCGGCGCGCCGCTTCCTGGTAGATCAGGCGGAACTGCTTCTCGGTGATATTGCCGTAATAGCCCTTCAGTTTTTGCTTGGCGCGCAGTTGCAGGCCAAAATCGGAAAGCTTGGTGCGGCGGCGCTGGCCGTGCTCGCCGGGCCCGTAGGCGCGCTTGTTGACCGGGCTTTTCGGGCGGCCCCAGATGTTTTCGCCCATCCGGCGGTCGATCTTGTACTTTGCGGCTTCGCGCTTGCTCATGACTTCCTCGCTTTGACGTGGTCCGGCGCGGTCCCCAATGGACAGCGCAATCGCAACGGCGGCGCTCACGTCACCCGTCTGGATGATGTTCCGGCCCGGGGCCGGGGAAGGCGGGCATATGGCCCGGACCGGCTTGTGAGTCAACGCATCGGGGCTGTGGAGGGGGCGTCTCGCCCCCGTATCGTCCGTGACGTCTTGCCCCGGTCATGCCTGCGCCGGATGATCGGGAAAGAGGCGCAGCGGCGGAGCGGAGAGAGAAGCCATGAAACTCAGCGGCAAATGCCTGTGCGGCGCGGTGTCCTTCGAGGGTGAAGGCGACGGCGAGTTCCACGCTTGCCATTGCAGTCAGTGCCGGACCTGGAATGGCGGACCGGCGCTGGGCGTCCCGATCCGCGAGGTCGCCATCACCGGAGAGCACTCCCTCTCCGCCTACACCTCATCGGACTGGGCAGAGCGCGTCTTCTGCCGCATTTGCGGTTCGCATGTTTTCTGGCGGATGCGCGACGGGTCGATGACAATCGCCTTCGCCGCCGCGCTGGACCAGGCGGATGCGCTTCGTCTGACAGGCGAAATCTATGTCGATGAACAGCCGAAGAGTTACGTCTTCGCCGGAGACCACGCGCGGCTCACCGGCGCGGAATTTATCGCGATGATGACAGGAGAAGACGGTGGCGCCTGAGCAGGCGGCCAGACGCGTGCTTCAACCCCTGCGCGGCAGGTCCATCTCCAGGATCGCCATATTGAAGTCGTAGGAAATATCCTTCGGGTCTTCGTCATCCTTGAAGATGACGCCGAGGAACTCGTCGTCCCGATAGACTTCCACCGCGTCGTCGCCGCCCGGGCGCTTGCGCACCTCCAGCAGCGGACTCAGCTTCTGCTTCAGATAGGTTTCCAGGCGCAGGATTTCATCGTCTCTCATGGGGGTCCGTCTAACATGTTCGCGCGCCGGGGAAACCCAAAATGCGCTCAAGATATGCGTGCGAAAGGCGCCAATGCCCGTCAGTCCGAGTCCTCGATAAGCTGGTCCATGCGCTTCGCCGGCTCCGGTGCGCAATCGCCCACCGGTCGCGCCGGCACGCCGGCCACGGTGCAGCGCGCGCGCACATCGTGCAGCACCACGGAACCCGCGGCGATGCGCGCCTCGTCGCCGATACGGATATTGCCCAGCACCTTGGCGCCCGCGCCGATCATCACGCCGCGCCCGATTTTGGGGTGACGGTCGCCGCCTTCCGCGCCGGTCCCGCCCAGCGTGACGCTGTGCAGCAGCGAGCAGTCGTCGCCGATCTCCGCCGTCTCGCCGACCACCACGCCGCTGGCATGGTCGATCATCACTCCGGCGCCGATTTTCGCGCCCGGATGGATGTCCACATTGAAGCGTTCCGAAACCAGACTTTGCAGATGCATCGCCAGCGTTTGGCGCCCGGTCGTCCACAGATGATGCGCCGCGCGCCACGCCTGTAGCGCCTGATAGCCTTTGAAATAAAGGAAGGGCTGGAGATAGGAGAGGCAGGCCGGGTCGCGTTCGTAAACCGCGGCCATGTCGCGGTCGGCGCGCGCGACGATATGCGGGTCGTCGGCGAACGTGTCCTGAAACACGGTGCGCAATTGCAGTGCGTTCAGATCGCCGTCGCCCAGCTTGCGCGCCAGATGATAGGCCAGCGCCGCCGCGAGGCTGGAATGGCTGAGAATCGAGGCGTTCAGATACCCGGCCAGGATTGGCTCATGCGACGCGGCGTTTTCGGCCTCGCCACGCAGCCGGTCCCAGGTCGAGGTCAGCGGCTCGCTCTGTGCCGGTTTTGCTGTACTCATGGCCTTCCTCCAAGAACCGCCGAAGCCAGGCCGGGCTCCAGCTCCCCTTCTACGGCCATGTGGTGAATCCGCAATAAGGCCGCAACCGTCAGGGCGTCGGTAATGTCTCCATGCAGGGCGCGGTTCAGCGCTTTCGCGAAGGGTATCCGGACCTGCTCCATATCCGCTTCGCTATGGTCCCGGTCCGGCGGGCCCGCGTGCGTCAGCCCCGTGGCCAGATAGATTACGCCGGCCTCGTCGGTGACAGAATTGGAGAGATGCAGGCGCAGAATCTCGCGCCAGTGCGCGGCCTCCAGCCCCGTTTCCTCGCGCAGTTCGCGCTTTGCTTCGTCCAGCGGGGCGTCCGGGTCGCCGCCGCCTTCGGGAATCTCCCAGGAAAACCGGCCGAGCGGATAGCGCCACTGGCCAACCAGATGCAGCGTTCCGTCCGGCTCCAGCGGAACGACGCCGATGGCGAGATTCTTGAAGCCCACCACCGCGTAACGCGCATCCTCGCCGCCGGGCGAAACAGCCTCATCCTCGCGCAGGCTCAGCCAGGGATTGTCATAGACGATCCGCGAACCCAGCGTCCGCCACGGATTGCGTCTTGCGCCGCCGTCTTCGTTCATCGGCCGCGATAGGGCGGAACGCCCTGATCGGGCAGCCACAAACCCTCGGGCGGGGTTCCCTTCTGCCAGAACACGTCGATAGGAATGCCGCCGCGCGGATACCAGTATCCGCCGATGCGCAGAAAATGCGGGGCCAGCGTGTCCCACAGCCGCGCGCCGATCATCGTGGTGCAGGCTTCATGAAAGGCGCCGTGATCGCGGAAGCTGGCCAGATAGAGCTTCAGGCTCTTGGACTCCAGAATCCAGCCCTTCGGCGCATAGTCGATCACCAGATGGGCGAAGTCCGGCTGGCCCGTTACCGGGCACAGAGAGGTGAATTCCGGGCAGGCGAAGCGCGCCAGATAGGGATGCTCCGGGTGCGGATTGGCCACGCGCTCCAGCATCGCCTCGCCGGGCGAGGCGGGCAGGGGGCTCTGGGCGCCAAGCTGGCGCAGCGTCTTTGTATCGGGCTCGGCCATGCCGGGTTTCTCGCAGGAAAGCCCACCATAGAAAAGGGCGCCCCGCCGGGGACGCCCTTTTGTGTTCGGCTATGTCTGTTGTGGCGCGTCTATCGTCGCACCAGGCCCATAATCAACGCGATGACAAACAGGATCACGAAAATCCAGAACAGGATCAGCGCAATCTGCGTCGCGGCGCCGGCAATTCCGCCAAAGCCGAGAATGGCGGCGATGATCGCCACCACCAGAAAGATAATCGCCCAACGGAGCATGCAGCCCTCCCGGAAAGCCAAGGGAATCCGACGCGCCGCCTGTCGCCGCGTCGGAGGTGTTAACGGCTGCGCCCGCCATCCGTTCCGAAGTTTCTCCTGGCCACCTAGCCGGGCGGCGGCGGTCTATTGAGCAGGGATTCCGTAATGCTCCGGGTTCGTCACCGGATTGACCAGCGGGGTCGTGCCGCGCCCCGGCGATTGTTCATTATAGGTGCGGCGCGATGTGTAGAGCCATTCGCCATCCACTTTCGCGAGCTGGTCGACATAATGGCCATAGGCGCTAATGCGCGGCTCCGTGCCGATGACGCTGATCCAGTAGGCCTGCGCCACCGCGCTCTGGCCGTCCTCCGCAACGTCGATCACCATCGAGCTGACAAAATGCTGGCCCTGCGAGCCCTGTCCCGCCTCTCCGGCCTCGATCCGGGCCGCCTCGCGCTCGCGGATCGTTTCGACCACGGCGCGGATTTCGTCGCGGCCCACGGCCTGGCCGCCGCCATAATTCAGAACGCCGTCCGGAGCAAAGGTGTTTGCGTAGGTTTCGGCGTCGCGCCAGTCGAGCGCGAAAATATAGCGATAGGCCAGATTTTCGATATCGGCGCGTTCCTCCGCCGTGGGATTGCGCGCCAGAGACGGCGCCGCGAGGCCAGCGGCGAGCGATACAGAAACAGCGGCCAGCATCAGTCCGCGCATGATGTCCTCCCAATTCATGAACCGGCGGCTTGCCGCCGCCCGGCCCATTATAGGGAGAACGCGCCGGAAGCGCACAGCCTCCGGCGCGTTTTCAGATCATGATCCGGCGGGTCTTGGACCGCACAGGCTGTCGTCGGCCTGCAGGCCGTTCTGAAAGCATGTGGGCGCAGCCGGGTTGGGGGGTATCTCCTGAAACATCTGGACGGGGTAGTAGATCGTCCAGCCATGATGCTGACCGTCCCTGTTCTGCTGTGAGGACGCCTGGAGTATCTCGCCGTACCAGACTCTGCCGCTTCCGGTCTCGGGGTCGGTGCGATCCGTAACAGTAACGATATGAACAGGGCTGTCGTCTCTCGATGGAGCGAGGGAGAGCGATCGTGTCGCCCGGCCTTCCACATAGCGGCTGATCCCGCCTGAGAGATGGCTTTGGCTTTGCCTGTATTCGGTCCGCTCGCCCACCAGTTGGCCGTCGCGCATCTCGCCGGTCACGCGTGCGCGCAATGTGAAGGCGTCTGACCGAAACGAGCTAATGGCGACGAAGGGGCCTTCCGGCGCGCCGTCGCGGCATTCGCCTTCGATCAGCACGGCCTCGACCTGCTCGTTCAGGCTGGCGGCGCCCGTCGGCTGGGCGCGCCTGTATTCGTCTTCGCTCATACCCATCGCGATGGGCCAGATGGCGTCTTCGCGCAGCGTGCAGACCGGATCGGATGTGGACAGGCGCGCATTGGCGTTGGCGGCGAAAGCGGGCAGCTCGGCCACCAGCCGGTCATGCCATGCGGAAAGTTCCGGATCGCCCAGATCGGGGTGGCGTTTCATGGCGGGGTTGAACGTGAGACCGCCGCCGGAACCCTCAAGGGAGTCAATGAGCATACTGGTTCCGAGGCCTCCCGCGATGCCGCCGGCGGCCATCGGAATGGCATAGGCGGCCACGCAGCCGGACAACATGCCAGCGGACAGAAGAACGGCGGCGGATTTCAAATAGCCTGTTTTCATGATGCCCCTCGTATGTCGAGCCCCGCGAGCGGGCCGTTTTCCCTTTCCAGCGGATAGGTTGGCTTTTACGCTCTGGAAATCACCCAATTGGGTGAAGGGCGCATGTGGCGCCCGCTGACGGGGGCGGTCTTTACACATGACGGTGAACGGCGCCGGGCCGGACGGGGACAGGGAAACGCAGGCCGCGCTGGCGGATGTCATGGGTACGCTGGATGAAGGCGCCCTCAGGGCGTTTCATGACGACGCCGGCGCGCACGAAGGCTGGCTTTTCTTTGACTGCCGGATGGCGGACAGCCTGCCCGAACCCCTGAAACCCGCCGACGCCGCGCATCCGGTTTTGCGGCGCATCCTGTCCGTGATGGTGCAGGAAGGCGCGCCGCGCGCCGCTTATACGCTGGACGATCACCTCGCCTTGTTTGTTGAGCCGGGCGCGGAGCGTCCGGGCCGGATTATCGCCATCCCGGACCGGCATATTCTGCGTGCGCTGCGTGATATAATAGCGCCGGAATCGGTAACCGGATCGGAATTGCGGCTTCTGAAGCATCTGATCTGCGGTCGCAGCCTGGCGGAGGCCGCGCGGGCCGACGGCGTCAGCCATGAAACCCGGCGCAGCCAGTACAAATCGCTGTCCCGCAAGCTGGCCGCCCGCTCGCAGAACGAGCTGGCCAACCGTGTGCTGACGCGTCTTCTGGCCGATGACAACGGCGCCGCGCCGCCGCCGGTCGATGGCGCGGACGATGATTTCATCGCGCTGATGCGCGAATTCATTCCCGCCGCCCGGTGTTTCCAGCTTACGAGCGCGGGGGGCGTCCGGCATCGTTTTGTCGACATCGGCCCGGTGTCGGGGCGGCCCGTCGCTCTTGTCCATGCCCAGATATTGTCCGATGCGCGGCCGGCCGACATCGCGCTTCTGGAAGAGCGGGACGTGCGCCTCATCGTTCCCTTGCGAAACGGCGCCATGTCGCGAGCGGCCAGGCGGCTTGGCGTCGCCGCCCATCTCGATCATGCCTGTGAGGGCATCGACCTTGTGCGCACGCATTTTGCCGGAGACCGGCTGGACATCATGGCGTGCATCAGCGGCTGCGCCTATGGCGCCGAGTATGCGCGCCGGAACCCCGACCATGTGCGCTCGCTGGTATTCATTGGCGCCTGCGTGCGGCCGGCGACCAGCAGAAACGTGGCCGGGCGGCTGCGCTCTGGCCTGTTTTCACTGGCGGCGGTGAACTGGGGCTTGTTCTCCTCGGCTCTCGCCTTTTACGGGCGGCGCATCAGACAGCCGGAAACATTCCGGCGGTTGATGTACGAACACTATCGTCCGTGTCCGGCCGATCTCGCCATTGTGGAGGCGGAATATGCGTCGGGCCATGGCGGCGAACGCGGCCGCAAGCTGTTTTCATCCTCAATGGAATCGATGACGCACGATTTCCATCATCAGATGGCGCCGCGCTGGGACCGCTTGCCGGCGGGCCGGTTTCCGGTCGCTTTTATTCACGGCGGACGTGACTTCATTCATTCCATCGGTGATGTGCGTGCGCTGGCGCGGTCGCTCGGCGGCTTGCCCGTGATGGAGATCGAGGGCGCAGGACAGTTGCTCTATCACCAACACTTCCCGTTCGTGCTGGACGCCTGGTCGGATTTCCTGCAGCGAGCAGCGTGTAGCGGAATAGAGAAGCCTATTCGGCAGGTTCTTCCATAGCTGAAGCCGGGGCCGGCCTGTCCGTCCAAAGTCCGCGCACCGGGTTTTCACCGCCGGCCGCGGCGCGCGGCTCGAACGCTTCGTTGAAAATCTCACGCCGGGCGAAATGCCACTGGCCGTCAATCCTCACATATTCGTCCTCCGAATGACCGAAATAGCCGAGTCGGGGCTGGCGGTCCGGCGTTTCGTTCGTCACCTGCACCCAATAGGCTGCGCCGTGCGCGCGGTCGCCGTCGATCTCCAGCACCAGGTTCATGATATTGTGGCCCCAGCGGCTGGGCCGCGCGCCGTCATCGGCTGCGGGCGTGTAGTCGCTGGCGAAGGCGATAATGGCCTCGCGGCCTTCCTCCACGCCGCCGGCATGGATCAGCACGCCATCCGGCGCGAAGGTCGCGCCATAGGATTCGGCGTCGTTGAAATCCACAGCGAAGGCGTAGCGCCCGAGCAGATCCTCGATCAGCGCCCGGTCCAGCGCGTAATCGTAATCGCGCGCGGGGGCGGGGGCGGGGGCGGGCGCTTCAGAAACCCTGTCGGCGGGGCCGCAAGCGGCGAAGGCGAAAACCGCCGCGCCGGCCAGAACGGGAATGAACAGGCGCATTGTCGTTCCTCCTTTCCTAGGGTCTCTATCCCATAGAGATGGGAGGAAACGGGCGCGAAACCAGAGGGTTTCCGGCGTGCGTCGGGGTGCCGCGTTTGTGATCCGCTTTATTCGGCAGGCGCGGAAGACATGGCCTCGGCGTAGCGGGGCGACAGGCCGCGCAGCAGGCCGGGGTTCAGCCCGATCCCTTCAACCAGGCTTTCCATACTCTGCGGGTCCGCCCCGCGTTCGATTTCGATGGCGGCCAGCGCATTGGCGGCGCGATTGCCAGAGGCGCAATGCAGCGCCACGGGGCCCTCGGCGGCGTCCAGCGCGGCGGCGAGCGCCGCTGCGATCTCCGGCGTTGGGGCGCCGGGGCTGAGCGGAATGCTGACATACTCCATGCCCAGCGCGCGCACGGCGGCCTCTTCGTCATAATCCAGCGCCGCCATCTCCTCTGGCGTGCGCATGTTTATGACGGTGGCGACACCCTGGGCCTTCCATTGCTCCAGCAGGGCGGTGTCTGGCTGTCCCGTGACATCCGCGATGTTGCGCATCACGTCCTGCGCGGCGGTCGGCAAAGCAAGGCAACAGGCGATAGCGGCGATCAGCAGGCGTTTCATGGCAGGGCCTCCCGGATTTGCGACATTTCATCACAAAATTGAGGCGCGGTCGACGATCTCGCGCGCCGTGCGCGCGGTCTCGTCCAGCACGGGGGCGTCCCATATTTCCAGTTTTCCGACGAAGGGACGGGCATGGCCGCGCTGTTCCAGCGAACGATAGAGGGCGGCGAGTTTCCCGTCGCGCCCGGCTGCGGGCAGGGTCAGCACGGGCTTTCCGGCGCTGGCCGCCTCGGTCAGCATGTTCACGGAATCGCGCGTCGCCAGCACCACATCCGCCGCTGCAAGAAAGGCGAAATACGGATTTTCGCCGCCTTTGATGGAAGAGTCCTCCGGATCGTGCAGCCAGACCCGGTCCCGTCCTCTCAGGCCGGAGAGAATTTCGTGCGCGGCGGCTGGCGTGCGGCGCGATGTTGTCACCAGCAGGCTGGCGCCCTGATCGCGCAGCACGGATAGCGCATCCGCGAGTGTGGCCAGGGATGCGCGGTCCATCCGGTGGCGTTTCGATTTGCCGCCAATCAGCACCGCCGCGCGCGGCGCGGGCAGGCGGGCCAGCTCCGCTGCGAAGTGCGCCTCCGCGTCTTTCAGCCGCTCCGGCGTCACGCGGTTCGGCGCGCCGAGCATGGAGATGACATTGGGGCCGGAAAGCCCGTCATGCGCTGGTGCGACCACCAGATCGAAATCGCGCAGGCTGCGGTGCGGATTCAGAATCTGCACGGTGAACGTCCGGCCGCCGGACCAGCGCCGCATGGCCGCGCTGGCGCCCACCACGGCCGCGCCGCAGGCGATCCAGACATGCGGCCAGGGCGGGGTCAGAGCCGGGTCGCGCGTCAGGCCCAGGCGCAGGCCCAGCCGCCGGGCCGGTCCCGCCGCGCCGCCCGGCGCGGTCAGAATGCGCTCTTCCACCCGCATATGACCGAACGCGGCGGCGGCTTCGGCTAGGCTTAGCGCCTGATTGCGGTTGCCCGCGCGCCCGTCATGTACGGCCCAGCAGAGTCGCGGCTTTTCCATGCCGCATTCATCGCCCGGCGGAGCGAAAGAAGAAAGCGTGGTCAGACGGCCTATAAGCCGGGTTCTGTCGAGGACGGCCATTCCTCTGGGACGCGCATCGCTGCGCGCCTCTCGCGACCCACCCGGACAGCGGCGCGGAGGCCCGCCTGTCAGCCTTGCGGCTGACGCGCCGTCCCTATTCGGTCTTGCTCCAGGCGGGGCTTGCCATGCGGCCCCCATTGCTGACGGCCCGGTGCGCTCTTACCGCACCTTTTCACCCTTACCTCGCCAGCGAACCGGAGAGGCGGTCCATTCTCTGTGGCGCTATCCCGAGGATCGCTCCTGCCGGGTGTTACCCGGCGCCCTGCCTCCGTGGAGCCCGGACTTTCCTCGCCCCCGCCCTTTCGGGACATGGGGGCGCGGCCGTCCAGCCGTCTGACCACGGCTCTATATAGGCGTTTCCGCGCATCGCGCCATCCCGGTGGCTCGTGGCCGCCAATTCCTGACCCCAGCGCGCCGCTGGTCATAAGCCCGGTTTATAACCACCGATAATCCGCCGTCCGATTGCTATCGCCCCTGCCGCATGAATTTTTCGTCATGCGCGGTGATCAGACCAGAGCAAGGCCGCGCCCAATCGGTTTCAGGGGGAGACTTATGAAAACAGGTTTTCGGGGGGCGCTGCTGGCCGGCGCCGCGATGGCGGCTGTCGCCAGCGGAGGCGCGCCGGCGTTCGCCCAGGATGGAGACGGCCAGGGCGCAAGCAGCGACCGCGTCGTTGTCACCGGGTCACGTATCCGCGCCAGCGGCTTTAATACGCCAACGCCCGTCACTGTGGTGTCGGCGGAGGAGCTGTCGCAAATCGATCCGGGCAACATGGTCACGGCGCTGGTCCGGCTGCCGCAATTCTTCAATTCGTCCACCACATCCGATCCCACCGGCGGGTTTTTCCAGTCGCCGGGCGCGGGCAATCTGAATTTGCGCGGTCTGGCGACGGACCGCACGCTGGTTCTGCTGAACGGAAGGCGTGTCGTGTCCTCCACCCGCTATGGCGGCACCGACATCAGCACGTTCCCCGAAGCGATGATCCGCTCGGTTGAGGCGGTGACCGGCGGCGCCTCCGCCGCCTATGGCACGGACGCAATCGCCGGCGTGGTCAACTTCATTCTCGATACGGATTTCACGGGCGTTCGCGCCCATGGCCAGTTCGGGATCACCGACCGCGGCGACAATGAAAACTGGGAAGCGGGCGTTTCCTTCGGAACGAATATCGGCCAGCGCGGCCATCTGCTGCTCTCGGGCGAGATGTTCAAACAGGAAGGCATCCGGGGCTATCAGGGCCGGGACTGGTATCAGGAGTGGGGCATCGTCTCGGGTCAGGCGGGGCAGCCGGCGCGGCTGGTGCGGCCTAATGTGCGCTCTTCGGTCGTCACGCAGGATGGCGTAATTCTGGCGCCGGGCACGCCGATCCACCGGATGGAGTTTCTGCCCGATGGATCGACCCGGCCCTTTGTCCTGGGCCCTGAAGGCGCCACCGGAGGCCCCTATGCATCGCATACTGTCACTGGCGCGGGCATCAGCGGCACTGATAACAATGTGCGGCCCTATCTTCAGCCGAAGACAGAGCGGCAGAGCTTTTTCGGCTATGCCGATTACGATCTGACAGACTCCCTGACCGTGTTTGCGCAGGGGATCTTCGGCAAGAACGAGACCCACACATCCAATCTCGGCGGTTTCTTCTCCGCGCCGTTCGGCACGATCACCATCTATGAGGGCAACCCGTTCATTCCGCAGAACATCGCGGATGCAATGGCGGCGAACAACATTGCTTCGTTCGAGCTCAGCCGGATCGGTAGCGAACTGGACACGGCGCGCGAGCGGGTCGACATCGTAAAGAACGAAATGTGGTCGCTCACCGGCGGGTTTGACTGGACCCTGTCCGATTCCGGCGGCGACTGGCTCAGCGGCTGGCAGGCGCACGGCTACTATCAGCGCGGCGAAACCCGTTACAATTCGATCCAGCGCGGCGGCGTCCGGCTTGACCGCGTTCCGCTGGCGGTAGACGCGGTGATGGATGGCGGCAACATCGTCTGCCGTGTGAACAGCCAGCCTTTCCTGGCCGCCAATGGCGGCCAGTGGTCGGACTGCCAGCCGCTCAATCTGTTCGGCCGTGGCAACGCCTCCGACGCGGCGCTGGACTGGGTGATCGGCTATGACGAGGGCCAGCAGATCAACACCGTGCTGGAATATACAGACTCCGGCACATCGCTGGGCCTGACCGACAGCTATACATCCGTGGCGGACAAAATCTCTCACGGCCGGATTGTCCAGAACGTCTATGAACTCAGCTTCGACGGCGATTTGTGGAGCGGCTGGGGCGCTGGCCCGGTTTCCGCGGCGTTCGGCGTTCATTATCGGGACGAGCGGATCAACCAGATCGTGCGGGATCCCGCCAATCCGGACAATGCCGACAGCGGCCGGCCGGTGCCGCCAAACGATGCGGCGCTGGGCGTGCGCGGCGTTCCGCCAAGCAGCATCAACAACTCGGTGGCGATCCAGTTTTCCAAAGTGCCGAACATTCGGGGCAAGCTGCATACCACCGAGGTGTTTGGCGAACTTCTGGTTCCCGTCATCGCCAATCAGCCCTGGATGCGGCAGCTGACCACAAGCTGGCAGGCGCGGATGGCGGATTATTCCGGCAGCGGCGTCATCTGGGCGTGGAAACTGGGCGGTGACGCGCAGATCACCGACGAGTTCCGGTTCCGGGCGACGCGCTCGCGCGACGTGCGGGCGGCGACGCTGTCCGAGCGGTTTGACCGCACCGGCGGCTTCGCCACGGTGAATAACTGGAACCCGCCCTGCACCGATGGCGGCGGCAACGTAATCTCGTGCCCGATCTTCACCGTTTCGGGCGGCGACCCGGCGGTGCAGCCGGAAAAGGCCGATACGCTGACGCTGGGCGCTGTGTACCAGCCGCTGTGGTTCGACGGGTTTTCTCTGTCTGTCGACTGGTATGACATCCAGCTTCAGGACGCGATCGCGGCCCTGACCGCGCAGCAGATCGTCGACGAATGTATCGCTGGCGATGCGACGCTGTGCGCGCGTATCCAGCTGGACGGAAACGGCCAGCCGCAGCTGGTGAACATGTCGGTGCTGAACATCAACGAAGCGCGCGTGAGCGGCGTCGATATCGAGGCCGGCTACCGCACGTCGGTCAATATGTTCGGCGGCGGCGAGATGCTCGGCATGCGTCTGTTCGCGGGCTATCAGTATGAAAACTCCCGCACCAGTTTTGGCGCCGCCAAGGTGGAGAACGCGGGCAACTATCTGTTCCCGAAATGGAAGCTGACCGCGGGCCTGACCTATATCCGCGGCCCGCTGACCATCTACCTTCAGGAGCGTTTCACCTCGTCCACGAACCGGGAGAATTTCTGGGTCGAGGGCGTGGATATCGACGACAACTCGGTCAGCTCTGTCTGGTACACCGATCTCAATGTCAGTTACGACTTCGCGCAGCGGGGCGGCGACTGGACGGTGTTCTTCAATGTCAGCAATTTGTTCGACAAGGATCCGCCGGTGGTCGCGAATTTCGCGAATTTCGGCGCCAACTCGCAACAGACGCTGGGGCAGTTCGACCGGCTCGGCCGCCGCTACACGGCCGGCCTGCGGGCGCGGTTCTAGAAGAGTCCTCCCTTCTCCGCGGGCCGTCAGGCTGGTCCGCGGAGATATTCAGGGGCATGCGCGAGCATGCCCCTTTTTTCTTGCGCCGGGGCGCGGCGGCCCAGGGCGCGGCGGGTGGGAGATAAGTCGGGGCTTATGACCGGCAATAATCTGGAACTGGATTGCTATCGGCCGGGCAGATGAATTTTCTGTCATGCGCAAGGCTGGGCCAGAAATGGCCGTCCGGTACAGATCGCGAAAAATCGCGGCGGGGAAGGGAGCCTTGTTTTCCGATACGGCGGCGGGCGCAGGGGCGCCGGCCTGGCGGATCGGTTATAACAGGATGATAATGACCGGGCCGCCGCCGCTAAAGGCGCAGGTTCGGAGCGCGTTCGCGGGGAGGGCGGCGCAATGAAACGGACCGGAGATAAACGGGCCGGGGATGTGACCCTGCGGGGGAGGGCGCAATGATCCCCTGCACGTTCCGGCAGATCGAGATTTTCGTGGCGGCGGCCGAGGACTGCCATTTCGCGCGCACGGCCAACCGGCTCGGCATTTCGCAGCCCGCGGTGACGCATCATATCCTGACACTGGAACAGCAGCTGGGGAAGCAGCTCTTTGTCCGGCGCCGGGGCACCACGCCGCTGCTTTCGGCCGATGGCTTCGCCTTTCTGAAACAGTCGCGCCAGATGCTGGAGATGGGCGAATCCATCAGCCGGTTCCGCGGCCCGGACAAGGCCGGGAGCGCGGCGCGCGTGCGGCTGGCGGCCGGCGTGCATGTGATGGAAGATTCCATCAAGCCGCGGCTGCACGAGCTGTATCAGCAGCACCCGGACATTCTGATCGAGTGCATCCCGATCACCGATTTTTCCGCCGGCTTTCGCATGGTGCGCGCGGGCCAGGCCGACATGCTGGTGGTCGCCGCCGCCTCGCCGTCCGAGCCTGGCCTGCACGCCGGCCTGATCCGCGTCATCGGCTTTGGCCTTTACGCCAGCCCGGCCTTCGCACAGTGGAAAGCCGCCTCCGCCGCGGAGATATCGGCTCTGCCCTTTGTGCTGCGCAATGCCGGCGCGCCGTTCGACGCCATCACCCAGGAAGCCCTGCGCAAGGCCGATATCTGGCCCTCGAATGTTGTGGCGCGGGCCCAGTTCAACGAGGTGGTCGTCAATCTGGCCGTGCGCGGCATCGGCGTCGCGCCGCTGTTCGACACGATGGTGGAGGAAGAGGTGAGACGCGGCGAGCTGATCAAATTCGATCTCGAACTGCCGCCGCGTTATCGCACGCTGTTCCGCCTGGACCGCCCGCGCAGCCCCGAGGTGCGCAAGGTCGAGGCCTTTATCCGCGGCATTCTGAGCTGAGATTCAGGGGCGCGGAGGCTCAGGAGGCTTCGGCGCGGGAGAAGAAATCCTCAAAGGCCGCGGTTTCGCGGCCGGCCTGCTGGCGCTCCACGGCGTCGTAGAGCGTCTTGAGGCAATAGGCGCTCTCGTCCGGGGCCGCGCCATTGGTGCGGCGCGCGCCGATCTCCACCATTTTTTCATCGCGGCTATAGAGCGCGAAGCGCAGCGCCGAGGCCGTGGGCCGGACGCCGCCCGCGCCGGCGAAGCTCAGGCGCGCGGTGTAATTATCGACCTGGGCGGTGAATTCCTCGCCCTCCGGCGATTGCTGCCAGCTCACCGTGCCGTTGCGGGTCAGCTCCGCCAGGCGTTTCAGGAAGGGCGCATGGTTTGTCATTTATCTGTTCCGCTCGTCCCGTGTTTCACGAACCCGCGTTTCGCGAGTCCGCATTTCACAAAAATGGCTCGTCTCTCCTGTTCCGGCGCGCGCGGCCTGATTTGCCAGGGCAAAGCCCCGCCCCGCGCACCCAGAGCGGATGAAACCACAGAAGGCTGGACGTTCCCTGAACCGGACCGTTCGAGTTTTATGGATTTCGCGGCCTCCGGCGCGATAGCGCCGCTGTTCGCCAGACATGCGGGCGCGTTCGCCCGGTTGGCGTTTTCCCGGGAAAGCGGGGGAAGCGGGGCGTTCACCGGGGACGCCGGTGTCCTGTCCTTTGGTACGTTGGTGCGTCCCTGCGAACGCCCCGCGCGTGGATTTGCCGGAACGTCTCCGTCCCGATTCCAGTCCAGGGTTTTGACGCGGTCGGTCGTGTAGTGCCGCTCGCCGCCCTGAAGGCCGCGCCGGGCGGAAGGGGCCACCACGGTGCGGACCGGCGGCGGAACGGGTCGTTTTTATCCGACCCTCGACGCACAAGGCGTTTGATCCGCCGTCAGCCCGCGCCCATCCCTTCGCCGGACGCGCCACGCACGCCCCGCCGCCAATGGTGATGGCCATCTTCCCCCGGCGGCGGGACCGGGCGCAGAATACGCGCAGCGCGCAGGGGGTGGAGATTTTGCGGAGCTTCCCCGCATTTTGTCCCGCGCGCCCTTGCGGGCGCTCAGGCAGGGCGGGGAGTGTGCACGGGGTTCACGCCTTGCTTCGAGACGCACCCGCCCGCTCGGTTGGCCCATCGCAGAGGTTTCTGAACCGGAGGTTCGGGGAGCAGCGGGCGCGAACGATCTGGAATGACGACCCGGCCTCCAAAATTAAAAAATCAGGTAGATTTTTTTAATTTGAGCGAGTTAATGATAAAGGGCTTAAACGAGGGAATGGATATGAGCCGGGCCGGCGAATATATGACGCGAGGGGGCTATCGAGCCTTCATGCCAGCGCCCCTGCCGCCGCAACCTGCGATAAGCATGAATGCGGATATCGCCTATAATTTGTCGCTGGCGGACCGTGCGCTGGCGCGGCTCGATGGCGCCGTTGGCACGATCCCGGAGCCTGAACTGCTTGTCTATGCCTTCATGCGGCAGGAAGCGGTATTGAGCTCCCAGATCGAGGGCACGCAAGCCTCGCTCGAAGACTTGTTTGAGTATGAACTGGACGGCACGCCCGCCGCCGCCGAAGCCGACGTGGTGGATATCGTTCGGTATCTCGAGGCGATGAAATGGGCCATCGAAGAACTGAAGGCTCGCCCCATCAGTCTGCGATTGATCCGGGAAGCTCACGCGATGCTGCTTTCCCATGGAAGAGGATCGCAAAGGGGCCCCGGAGAATTCCGCAGGGCGCAAAACTGGATCGGTCCTCCCGGATGTCAGATCGAGGAGGCGAGCTTCGTACCCCCCGCTGTGCCAGACATGCATGCGGCGCTCGCCAACCTCGAATCGTTCATTCATGCACAGAACCGAATGCCGGAGTTGATCCGATGCGCGCTTGTCCATGCGCAGTTCGAAACAATCCACCCGTTTTGGGATGGCAACGGTCGCATAGGCCGGATGCTGATCACGCTTATGCTGTGCGAACGCGGCATCCTTGAATTGCCGGTACTCTATCTTAGTCTGTATTTCAAAACGAACCTCGAGGAATACTACGCCTGTCTACAATCCGTTCGCGATACTGGCGACTGGGAACGATGGGTGTTGTTTTTTCTGCGTGGCGTCACCAACACGTCGCGATCCGCTCTGGTCGCGGCGCGGAAGATCAGATCGCTGCGTGAAACGATGATTGAAAACGCTGCCAATGTTTCGGGAAGCTCACATGCCATAAAATTCGGTGAGCTTCTATTCCGGCGACCGTACATCACTGCGAAGATAGCGCAGACCAGTCTGGGGGTTACGTTTCCAACGGGCAATGCGCTGATCGCTTCCTATGAAGAGGCTGGCTACCTGGAGCGCCTCACGCAGGGACGGCGGCACCGAATTTTCGCCTTCCGCCCTTATCTCGACGCACTTCACGAGTGCGCGGACGATTTGACCGAGGTAATCGGCGGGACCGACCATCTCGCGACACAGGGGCCCTGAGTGAGGAGCAATAGATGGCCAAGTATAAAGTGCTTTCCCGAGTTGACGCCTTTGTCGATTACGTCGCCGAAGTGGAGGCTGACACGCCCGAAGAGGCAGCCGAGCTGGCTTATGGCGGTCATATCGGCGTTAAATGGGAAGAATGCGGCGTCACAGAGTTTCAGGCGCGTCATGTCGTGGCGCTGGATTCGGATGGCAACGAGATTGAGGCGACCGCGCGCGGCGACTTCCATTAGACTGGTAATCCGTCAGACTGTTTCCTGATGGGGGACAACGACGATTTTCTCGGTTTTGAAGAGCCGCGGGCACTCTTCACAAGCGCGTCGCAAAATGCGCGCGTGTGGACCGAAGGTTGGGTCAGCCAGCGGCTTTATTGCCCGAGTTGCGGCGCGGCCAGTCTCTCCAAATTCATCAACAATTCGCCGGTCGCCGACTTTCAGTGCGTAGCGTGCGCGGAGGAATTTGAACTCAAGAGTCAAAAGACACGCATTGGCGCGAAGGTCGTGGACGGCGCCCATCGCACGATGCTTGAGCGCATGGCGGCGACAAATAATCCGAACCTGATCCTGATGAGCTATCACCCCGCGCGGCTGGCGGTGACGAATCTACTCGTCGTGCCGAAGCATTTTTTCGTGCCGGAGATCATCGAACGGCGGAAGCCTCTGGCCCCGACAGCGCGCCGCGCCGGTTGGGTGGGGTGCAACATCCTGCTCAACGCCGTGCCGGATGCAGGAAAGATATTCCTTGTCCGCAACGGAGAACTGGCGCCGAAGGATGACGTGCTGGAGCAGTGGCGGCGCACCCTGTTCCTGCGCGACGAAAGGCTGGAGGCGCGAGGCTGGCTGATCGAAGTGATGAAGTGCGTCGAGATGATTGGGCGATCTGAATTCACGCTGGCCGATGTTTATGCGTTCGAGGACCGGCTCTCGCGCATCTATCCCGGCAATAACAATGTGCGGCCGAAAATCCGGCAGCAGCTACAGGTGCTGCGGGATAACGGATATCTCGAGTTTATCGGGCGCGGAGAATACCGACTGGTTGGGAGTATATGAGCATTAAAGATTGCTTATTCTCCCCCAAATCTCATCCACCTTTCGCACCACCTCCGCATCCATCGCCAGTTCGCGGCCCCATTCGCGCGAGGTCTCCGCGCCGATCTTGTTGGTGGCGTCGAGGCCGATTTTTGAGCCGAGCGCGGGGGCGGGGGAGGCGAAGTCGAGATAGTCGATGGGGGTGTTTTCAATCAGGGTGATGTCGCGCGCCGGGTCCATGCGGGTGGAGACGGCCCAC
Organism: Euryhalocaulis sp.; assembly: GCA_050486445.1. Taxonomy (GTDB): domain Bacteria; phylum Pseudomonadota; class Alphaproteobacteria; order Caulobacterales; family Maricaulaceae; genus Euryhalocaulis. The sequence continues at coordinate 29,727 of JBJHDH010000018.1, read as the reverse complement.
ATCACATCTTTCCAGTCGCGCGCATTGATATCGTCATCCACCACGATGACCCATTTTGTGTACATGAACTGGCGCAGGAAGGACCACACGCCCATCATCACGCGCTTTGCGTGGCCGGCGTATCGCTTTTTCATGCTGACCACCGCGATGCGGTAGGAGCAGCCCTCTGGCGGCAGCCAGAAATCGGTCACTTCCGGGAATTGCTGGCGGAAGATGGGAATGAACACCTCGTTCAGCGCCTGGCCGAGCACGGCCGGCTCATCGGGCGGGCGGCCGGTATAGGTGGTCATATAGAGCGGGTCGCGCCGCATCGTGATGGCGCTGACGCGGAAGACCGGAAATTTCTCGACGCTGTTATAATAGCCGGTGTGGTCGCCATAGGGGCCTTCGTCGCCGAATTCATCCAGCATCACGTGGCCCTCGATCACGATCTCGGCGCTGGCCGGGACTTTCAGCGGGATGGTCTTGCAGGGGACCAGATCGAGCTTTCGCCCGCGCAAGAGGCCGGCGAACTGATACTCGCTCATCGTCTCGGGCACGGGGGTGACGGCGGCCAGAATCGTGCCCGGATCCGCGCCGATCACGGCGGCCACGGGCATGGGTTCGGGCCGCGCGCCTTTCCACGAGGCGTAATGCTGCGCGCCGCCGCGCGTGTGCAGCCAGCGCATCAGCGTCTCGCGCGGGCCGCGCTTCTGCATCCGGTAGATGCCGAGATTGTATTTATCGGTGGCGCCGGTTCCGGGGCCTTGAGTCACCACCAGCGGCCAGGTGATGAGCGGCGCCGGCTCTCCGGGCCAGCAGGTCTGGATCGGCAGGCGGTCAAGGCTGGCGTCCTCACCCTCCAGCACGATGTCCTGACACGGCGCCTTGCTGACCGTGTTCGGCCGCATGGTCATCATGGTCTTGGCCAGCGGCAGCAGGTCGAGCGCCGCGCGCAGATTTTCCGGCGGCTCCGGCTGGCGCAGAAAGGCCAGCAGCTCGCCGACCTCGCGCAGATCCTCCGCCGTGCGCCGCGGCTTTCCGCCCAGCGTGACAGCGCGGGCCACGCGCTCCACCGTGCCGAACAGATTGATGAGGCAGGGAATGTCAGAGGCGGCGCCGTCCTCCTTCACCGGATTCTCGAAAATCATCGCCGGGCCGCCGGTCTCGATCAGGCGGCGGTGGATTTCGGTCATCTCCAGATTGGTGGAGACAGGCTCCGCCACGCGGCGCAGATCGCCATCGGCTTCAAGTTCGCTGAGAAATTCGCGCAGGGAGGAATAGGCCACGTTCGGTCGCTCCGGGTTCCGGCGGAGGCTAGAGGCGCCGGGCGCGGGGGGAAAGGGGCGGGAAGTGATCCTCCCCCGCGAAGCGGGGGAGGGGGACCATGCGAAGCATGGTGGAGGGGGCGGGCACAGCATAGATTGTCAGAAACCCGGGCGCACGCGCCCCCCTCACCGCCTTCGGCGGTCCCCTCCCCCCGTAAACGGGGGGAGATCAACCGCGCCTCATCCGGGGTCGCAGGGGAGGATCAGAGAGTCACCCCGTCCAGCACTTCGGCGGATTCCAGCCGCTTGATTTCGTCGCGGTAGCGGGCGGCCTCCTCGAATTCCAGATTCTCCGCCGCCTCGCGCATTTTCTTTTCGAGGTCTTTCAGCACGGTTTGCAGATTGGCGCCGGCCAGGATGACGCCTTCGCGGCCGGCGGCGGCGCCGGGCAGGGCCTTCACCGTGTAGCGGTCGCCCTCTTCATAGACGCTGTCCAGAATGTCGGCGATGTGCGAGCGCACCGATTCCGGCGTGATGTTGTGCTCCAGATTATAGGCGCGCTGCTTCTCGCGCCGGCGCTCCGTCTCCTCCATCGCGCGCTCCATGCTGCCGGTGACGCGGTCGGCATAGAGGATCACCTTGCCGTCGACATTGCGGGCGGCGCGGCCGATGGTCTGGACCAGCGAGGTCTCGCTGCGCAGGAAGCCTTCCTTGTCGGCGTCCAGAATGGCGACCAGCCCGCATTCGGGGATGTCCAGCCCCTCGCGCAACAGGTTGATGCCGACCAGAACGTCAAATGCGCCCAGCCGCAGGTCGCGGATGATCTCGATCCGCTCCAGCGTCTCGATGTCGCTGTGCATATAGCGCACGCGCACGCCCTGCTCGTGCATATATTCGGTGAGATCCTCCGCCATGCGCTTGGTCAGCACGGTGACGAGGCTGCGATAGCCGCGCGCCGCGACCTCCTTCACCTCCGCGATCACGTCGTCGACCTGGCTGAAGCCGTCTTTGGCCACAGGGCGCACCTCGACCGGCGGGTCGATCAGGCCGGTGGGGCGGATCACCTGCTCTGTGAACACGCCGCCGGTCTGCTTCATCTCCCACGGGCCGGGCGTGGCCGAGACATGGATGGTGGGCGGGCGCATCGTCTCCCACTCCTCGAATTTCAGCGGCCGGTTATCGAGACAGACCGGCAGGCGGAAACCGTAATCGGAGAGCGTCTTCTTGCGATTATAGTCGCCGCGATACATCGCCCCGATCTGCGGGATGCTCACATGGCTCTCATCGACAAAGACGATGGCGTTGTCCGGCAGATACTCGAAGAAGGTCGGCGGCGGCTCGCCCGGCCGGCGCCCGGTCAGATAGCGCGAGTAATTCTCGATGCCGGCGCAGGAGCCGGTGGCCTCGATCATCTCGATATCGAACTCGGTGCGCTGTTGCAGGCGCTGCGCCTCCAGCAACATGCCGCGCTCCTCAAACCAGGCGAGGCGGGTTTTCAGGTCGCGCTTCATCTGCGCCACGGCCTGATGCAGCGTCGGGCGCGGCGTCACATAATGGCTGTTGGCGTAGACGCGCACGCCGCCAAGATCGGCGGTCTTCTTGCCGGTCAGCGGATCGAATTCGTGGATCGCCTCGATCTCGTCGCCAAAGAAGCCGACGCGCCAGGCGCGGTCTTCCATATGCGCGGGCCACAGCTCCAGCGTGTCGCCGCGCACGCGGAACGTCCCGCGTCCGAAGGCCGCGTCATTGCGCCGGTATTGCAGGTCCACCAGACGCTTCATCACCGCGCGCGGGTCGATGCGCTCGCCCGGCGTGAGGGTGAAGATCATCGCCGTATAGGTTTCCACCGCGCCGATGCCATAGATGCAGGAGACAGAGGCGACCACGATCACGTCGTCGCGCTCCAGAATCGCGCGCGTGGCGCTGTGGCGCATCCGGTCGATGGTTTCGTTGCGGCTGGAATCCTTCTCGATATAGGTGTCGGTGCGCGGGATATAGGCTTCCGGCTGGTAGTAGTCGTAATAGGAAACGAAATACTCCACCGCGTTATCGGGGAAGAAGCTTCTGAACTCGCCATAGAGCTGGGCGGCCAGCGTCTTGTTATGGGCGAGCACAAGCGCCGGGCGCTGCACCGCCTCGATCACCTTGGCCATGGTGAAGGTCTTGCCGCTGCCGGTGACGCCCAGCAGCACCTGATCTCGCTCGCCGCCGCCCAGCCCCGCGGTCAGCTCGGCGATGGCCTGGGGCTGGTCGCCCCGGGGCGTGAAATCGCTGGCCAGGCGAAAGCGCCGCCCGCCATCGGTTTTTTCCGGCCGCGCGGGACGGTGCGGAACCCAGGCCGCCGCCGGGTCGTCCAGAATGAAATCGGGGGTGTTCGCCATGCCGCCGGTAATATGAGGCGGCCCGGCCCCGCTTTCCAGCCGGAAGGCTGCGCGGGGGCGGGGCATATCCTGCATTCATACAGAGTGTTCCGATGGCGGGCTTGCCGGAATATACCAAATTGGGTATATACCTTGAATGGCCCGCTCCGCGCCGCAAAAGGAGAAGCCTGTCCATTGGATCGGCTCTTCCAAAGCCGATCTTCTGGCGCTTCCCGAGGCGGTGGTAAGCGCGTTTGGCTATGCTCTTGGCCTGGCCCAATTGGGTGGCAAGCATCCCGGCGCCAAGCCGTGGAAAGGCGAAGGTCCGGGCGTGTTTGAAATCGTGGAGAGCTTCGAGGGCGACGCCTTTCGAGGCATCTACACTGTCCGCTTTGAAGGCGTGGTCTATGTGCTCCACGTTTTTCAGAAGAAATCACCTTCGGGTATTCGCACTGCGCGTACGGACATCGAGCTGGTGAACAAGCGTCTCAAACGCGCCCGCGAACATTATGAAAGCAATTACCAGACGCTCTCTGGAGCAAAGGCAGGCAAGCATGGCAAAAAATGACAATGACATCACCGAGGGCGGTGGAAACGTCTTCGCCGATCTCGGTTTTGCCGACGCGGCCGACCGTCAGACCAAGACGCGGCTGGCGATGGCCGTTAACGCGCTGCTGAAGGAACGCCATCTGAAACAGACCGAGGCGGGGGCGATCCTGCATATCCCGCAGTCCAAGGTCTCGGCGCTGGTGAATTACCGGCTCGATCATTTCTCCGTTGAGAAGCTCATGAGCTTTCTCAATGCGCTGGAGCGGGACGTGGAAATCATCATCCGTCCGAGCCGCGACAGCGTCGGCCATATCTCTGTTCATGCCTTGAACTGATCCCCAACAAGGACGGCGCCGGGAAGCCGTGTTCTCAGCGGTTAAGCATTGCGCTCACTATCCTGCTGGCGCGGGCTGTGGCGCGGGGGAGTCGCGGCGTTCGACTTCTTCGAGGATGCCGCGGGCGATTTCGCGTTCGCCCATGATGACGATGTCGGCGCCAAGGCCGCGCAGATGCTCCACCTCCGCGTCGGAATGGGCGCGGGCGATGATGGTCAGCTCCGGATTGAGCGCGCGCGCCTGCTGCACCGCCTGACCGGCCTCAAAGGCGTTGGGGATGGCGACGATCAGCATGCTGGCCCCGGCGACATTGGCGGCGGTCAGCGTCTCGGCGGCGGCGGCGTTGCCGGCGATGGTCTCCACCCCGGCCGCGTGCAGATGCGGCAGCACCTTTTCCGAATCCTCGATCACCAGGAAGGGCCGCGCCGCGCTGCGCAGCGTCTCGCCGACCATGCCGCCGACCCGGCCATAGCCGATCAGCACGATATGATCGTGCAGCGCGGTGGCGGTCAGGGGCTCGCGCGCCTCGGCAGCGGGTTCGCTTTCCGGGATGTGCGCATCGGGCAGCTCTCGCGGCTGGCTGTAGGCGCTGGCGGGCGCGAAGCGGCGGAACATCCGGCTGCGCGACAGATGCCGCTCTATCCAGCCGATCGAGGCGAAGGTGAGCGGATTAAGACAGATGGAAAGCAGCGCCCCGGCCAGGATCAGATCCTGTCCCTGTTCGGGCAGGATGCCGAGCTGCATGCCGAGCGCCGCCAGGATGAAAGAGAATTCGCCGATCTGCGCCAGGCTGGCGGAGATGGTCAGCGCGGTTTTGATTGGATGCCGGAATGCGATCACGATCAGGAAGGCGGCCAGCGACTTGCCGAAGACGATGATGAACACTGTTATCAGGATCGGCAGCGGATCCTGGAGGAGGCTCATCGGGTCGAACAGCATTCCGATGGCGACAAAGAACAGCACCGAGAAAGCGTCGCGCAGCGGCAGCGTCTCCTGCGCCGCCTGATGGCTGAGCGCGGATTCGGAAAGGATCATGCCGGCGAAGAAAGCGCCCAGCGCCAGCGACACGCCGAAAAGCTGGGCCGCGCCAAACGCCACGCCCAGCGCGATGGCCAGCACCGCCAGGCGGAACAGCTCGCGCGAGCCGGTATGGGCGACGCTGTGCAGAATCCAGGGAATGACGCGGCGGCCGACCAGCAGCATCAGCGCGAAAAAGGCCGCGACCTTGGCCAGCGTGACGCCCAGCGCCACGGTAAGCCCGCCGCCGAAAAAGGCGACAATGGGCGTGGGCTCGATGCTTTCCGTGGTTCCCAGCGCCGCGGCCAGCGCCGGCAGCATCACCAGCGCCAGGATCATGGCGATGTCCTCGACAATCAGCCAGCCGACGGCGATGCGCCCGCGCTCGGTCTCGATCAGCCTCCGTTCCTGCATCGCGCGCAGCAGCACAACGGTGGAGGCGACCGACAGCGCAAGGCCGAACACCAGACTCGCCGCCAGCGTCCAGCCCAGCGCCAGACCCAGCGCGGCGCCAAGTAGTGTGGCGAAGGAAATCTGGCCGACCGCGCCCGGTACGGCGATGGTGCGCACGGACAGCAGGTCGCGCAACGAGAAATGCAGCCCGACCCCGAACATCAGCAGGATGACGCCCAGCTCCGCCAGCTCCAGCGCCAGCGCCTGGTCGATGGTGGGCCCCGGCGTATGCGGGCCGACAATCATGCCGGCGAGTAGATAGCCGACCAGCGGCGGGACGCGGAGGCGGTGGGCGAGAGCCCCGAAGAGGAAAGCAAGCACGAGGCCGGCGACAATCGTTGTAATCAGCGGCGTTTCGTGCGGCATTCCTCGCCTTCAATGGATCCGGATCGAATGGATATGAGCCGGAGACAAAACCTGTCCGCCGCCCTCTCTCTATATTATGGGGGGCGTGTCAGCCTCTTCGCAAGCGCGGGAACAAAGAAAACCGCGCCGGAATGGCGGAAAGCCGCGGGCAGGGTGTCCGCGGCCGGAATTCCCCCGGCGGTTGAATCGACTCGCGCCCCGTTCCCAGCGCGCTGGGGATAAAATATTGTTAAGGGTCCGCGCCTGGGGGGGGCGCATGGCGAACTGACGGGGGAGTTCGGTATGGGACGTTTATTTGCATTGCTGGTCGCGCTTTTGGGCGCGGCCGGGCTGTCGCAGGGGCCGGAATTCGGCCAGCAATATCTGCAACGCCTTTCCGGAGCGGTGGACGAGCTGCGGGGCTTTGTCACACGCTTCGAATCAGACGCTGGCGCAGTGGGCGTCACGCGTGAAGAGGCGCTGGAGGCCTATGCCTCTTCCGGCGAGTTTCTGTCGCTTCAGGGCGTGCGGATCGAGGACACGCTCGCCCGCTATGAGCGGCTGAGCGAGCATCTTCAGACATTGCGTGACGCCGGGGAATATGAACGCAGCTGGCTGATCGTCCGGGAACACGACCTGCCGCTGCTGCGCGCCACGGCCGACGATTACCAGCCGGCTCTGCCGATGACGCTGGGGGGCGCCGCCCATGCGGGCGGGGGCTTCATCATTGGCTGGATCATCGGGGCGCTGATTGCCGGTATTCTTGGCTTGATTTTCAGTCCGTTTCTGGGCCGGCGTCATCCGATCTGATCCTGATGCGGGAAGACGGCGCGGGCCGCCGGGCCCCCGCCGGTCTTTCCTGTGGTCTTTCCTGTCATGGCCTTCATGCAGGGTTCAGCCGGGCCCGCGCCTAATCGCATTCCGATAACGCCGCGGGACGCCTTGTCCTTACGCGGACTGGAGGATGCGATGAAGACGCTGCTTCTGCTTACCGCCGCGATCACCGTGGCTGGCGTCAGCCCGGCGCTGGCGCAGAGCCGCCATGGGGCCCGGTGCGACAGCAACAAGACCGAGTCGATGGCGGCCGGGGCGGTGCTGGGCGCCGTGCTGGGCGGGGTGGTCGGGAATAGCGCGGCCAAGCGCGGTTCCGGCGCCGAAGGCGCCGTGATCGGCGCGCTGGTGGGCGCGGGTCTTGGCGCGGCCGCGGGCAGCGCCGTTTCCAGCGACGGATGCAACCGGCCCCGCGCATACGATTACAACCCTCAATATGCCGGATACGGCCAGTCTTATTATGGTCAAGGCTACGGTCAGGCTTATGGGCAGACCCATTACGGCCAGTCCTACGGGTCGCCCTATTATGGCCAGGCTGGTTATGGCCAGCCATATTACGGGCAGAGCTATGGCCAGACCTATGGCGGCTATGGGCAGTCTTACGGACAGACCTATGGTTCCAGCCAATATGGCCAGCCCTACGGCCAGTACGGACAGACTTATGGCCAGCCCTACAGCGCCGGATATGGCCAGCCATATTATGGCCAGCCGTATGGGCGCCGCCGGTAAGGTCTTGATTTCGCGTGGGAAGCGAATGCAGCGCGCTGGGGAAACCGTTTGTTCCCCGGCGCGTTCCCGCGTTAACATCCAGGTAACCGGGACTCTTCGAGGAGGCTGACGATGCGCGTTTCCGGCATGATTCTGGCGCTGGGCGGCGGCGCAATGCTGTCGCTGGCCACGGCGGACGCGGCGCAGGCGCAGCAATATTGCCGCGACCGGAGCGGCAATCTGGTCGCCATGACGCTGCTGGGCGCGGCGGCCGGCTCGGCTCTTGGTTATGGGATCGCCGGACGCGGCAGCCGCACCGAAGGCGCGGTGCTGGGCGGGCTGATCGGCGGCGGATTGGGCGCGGCGGCGTCCGGGTCCACGCGCGACTGTTCCTATTATGGCTATCAGCCGTCTTACGGTTACAGCCAGCCGGCCTACGGCTATCAGCCTTCCTACGGTTATGGACGCCAGCCGGCCTATTATGGCGGCGGCTACGGCCAGCCTTATTATGGCTATTCACAGTCCTATTACGGCCAGCCCTATTATAGCGGCGGTTATGCGGCGGGCGGCGCCTATGGCGGCGCGACATGGGTGAGCTATCCCGCGGGCGGGCGCTATGTTGCGCCATATTATTCCCGCCAGGTCACATACAGCTCTTATTACCCCTATGGCGGATATTCCTATTCCTACGGCCAGCCGGGCTATTCCTACTCCTACACGACATCCCCGGCCTATTCGTACGGATATCCGTACTATAACTATACTTATCCCTATTACGGCTCCGGGGCGAATATCTCGTTCAGCTACAGCAACACGAATTACCGGGGCTATGACCGCCGCTACCGGAATCCGCGCGGACGCCGCTGAGGCCGGGTCCGCTGATTCGCTGTAAGAGCAGGTGATTCGCCACTCAGGCGCCGGCCGGGGCGGGCAGCTTTTCGCAGGCGTCACGTTCGCGCCCCGGCGCCCCGGTGAAGGCGCTACCTGATTGATATTGCTTTTATTTTATGTTTTCGGCCCCGTTCCATCAAGTCATCGGGCGGGGATTATTTTGATCCGGTGCTGTTTGTTACTTGAATTGGGCGCGGCGCTTCATCATCTTCTCCAGCCGGAAGCGATGCGCCCGCGAGGCCAAGCGTCTGTGAACGGCCGAGCGCCAATCCCGGTCCCCCCGCTTCCCGGAGACCTTAAACAGCCATGTTGCTGGTCAAGACCTATGTAGGTCCAAGCCCGATTGAGGGCGTCGGCGTGTTCGCCGCAGAAGACATCAAAAAGGGACAGCTCATTTACCGGTTCGATCCGCTGTTCGACAAGCTGGTCCCCCGTTCGCTGATCGAGACGGGGCCGGAGCACCTGTCGGCTTTCGTCCGGCGCTACGGCTATCCCTATAATCTCGATCCCACCATGTTCGTGATCGACCTGGATCACGGGCGCTATATGAACCACGACCCGCTGCCGAACACCGATTTCACCGGCGTGACCGATGGCTACGCCATCCGGGACATCAAGGCGGGCGAGGAGATCACCTGTAACTACAACGAATTCGAGCCGGACCACGAAATGGAGCCGTCTTATGTTTCGGCGTTCCCGGCCGGGCCGGCGGCCCAGGCTGTGATCCACGCCAACGGCGCCGGTCACGCCAACGGGCATGGCGGCGGTCCTGCGAACGGTTCTGGCCGGACCAACGGTGCAGGCAGACGCAACGGCGCCCGCGCCGCCTGAGCCTGCCCGCGAATTGTGCCAGAGCGCCGGGCGAAAAAGTGGAAACCGGTTTTTCGCATAACCGGCGCGGTCACTCATAAATCTACAGCATCGGGCGATTCAATCTTGTCGCCCGATGCTGTAGTCGGGATGGATGAAGACCGTTCTCTTCACCCATCCTGACTGCCTGTCGCACCGGCCGCCGGAGGGGCATCCCGAACGGCCCGAACGGCTGGCCGCCGTGCTGGAGGCGCTGGAGGGGCAGGGGTTTGAGGGGCTGGAGCGCCGGGAGGCGCCGCTGGCCTCGGACGACGATCTTGCCGCCCTGCATCCGCGCCGGCTGATCCGCGCGCTGGAGACAGCGGCCCCCGCGCCCGGCGCGCCGCCCGTGGCGCTGGATCCCGACACCTGGCTGAGCGCCGGCACGCTGGCCGCCGCCCGCCGCGCCGCGGGCGCGGTGCTGGCCGCCGTGGACGGGGCGATGTCCGGCGAGTTCGAGGCGGCTTTCTGCGCCGTGCGGCCGCCTGGCCATCATGCCGAACCCGACCGGCCGATGGGCTTCTGCCTGTTCAATTCGGCGGCGCTGGGCGCGCTGCATGCGCGCGACCTGCATGGGGCCCGGCGTGTCGCGCTGGTGGATTTCGACGTGCATCACGGCAACGGCTCCGAGACCGCGTTCCGGGGGCAGGAGGGGCTGCTCTATGTCTCCATCCATCAATGGCCGCTTTATCCCGGCACCGGCGACCCGGACGACACCGGCGCGCATGGCGAGATCGCCAACACCGTTTTTCCCCCGGGAGCAGGGGCGGGGGCATGGCGCGCGGCGGTGATGCGCGGCCTGCTGCCGAGGTTGGAGGCGTTCGCGCCGGATATGCTGCTGATTTCCGCCGGGTTTGACGCGCATCGCGACGATCCGCTGGCCTCCGGCATGCTGGACGAGGGGGATTATGCCTGGATCACGGAGGAGCTGGCCCGCCGCGTCTCTCCGGCTCGCCTTGTCTCGACTCTGGAGGGCGGATACGACTTGGAGGCGCTGGGGCGCTCTGCCGCCGCGCACGTGCGGGCCCTGATAGCGGCCTGACGCACGACGCAAGCGGGGACGGGGAAACGCAGCCATGCCGATGTGCCGGAAGACCGCGATTGCGCAGCCCGCGCCGCGCCCGCCCTGTGGGTTGCAATAGGTGGACCGGCCGCGCCAGACCGGGGCCGTCCTCCGGCCCGGCTCCATCACGCTGGCCCGGCACGGCCAGCCGGACGCCGACCGGACCGTACGCCTGAACGCCGAGGGTTATCGCCAGTGGTGGGCGGATTACGACACGATCGGGCTCCGCCCCGGCGACCAGCCGCCCCCCGAGGTGGTGGAGGCCGCCCGGCGCGCCGACATTATTTTGTGCAGCGGACTGCCGCGCGCGATGGTGCCCGCGCGCGCCGCCGCGCCGGGACGCGATATTGCAATCGAGCCGGTGTTTATCGAGGCGCCGTTGCCGCCGCCGCCGCTGCCCGGCTTTCTGCTGATGAAGCCGCCGGCATGGGGCGCGCTGTCGCGCATCGCCTGGTGGCTGGGCTATGGGCCGGAGGTGGAAAGCCGCATGGAGGCGGAGCGCCGGGCCGAACAGGGCGCCGGCCTGCTGGTCGAGGCCGCGCGCGGGGGCGCGCATGTGATGCTGTTCGCGCATGGCTGGTTCAACCGCATGCTGCGTCCGGCCCTGCGGCGGCGCGGCTATCTCTGCGCGCAGGATGGCGGCGACTATTACTGGTCGTTCCGCGTGTATGAGCCGCGCGGCTTTGCGCCGGCCGCGCCGGCCGATAGAGTGGACGGCGGGCAAGAGAGAGGCTGATGAGCGACGCCGCTGCGAAACCGGCTGATGTGACGAAGATGAATTTCGAGGACGCTCTGAACGAACTCGAAACCATCGTGGCGCAACTGGAGCGGGGCGACATTCCGCTGGAAAAGTCTATCGAGATCTATGAGCGCGGCGCCGTGCTGCGCCGGCATTGCGAGGCCAGGCTGAAGGACGCGCAGCTCAAGATCGACAGGATCGTGCTCGACGGCGAAGGACAGGCGCGGGCCGAACCCGCCGCCTTCGAATAATCGCCCATGCGTTTTGCGCCGTTCCCGGGCGAAGCGCCCCCGCAAGGCGGGCGTTTCCCATGACCGCTCCGCTCACCTTTCTGGAACGGCTGGAAGAAACCGCCGACCGCATCACCGTGGCGCTGGATACGCTGTTGCCCCGCCCGGACGGGCCGGAGGCGCGGCTGATTTCCGCCATGCGCTATGCGGCGCTGGGCGGGGGCAAGCGCATGCGGCCGTTCTTCGCACTGGAATGCGGGGCGCTGTTTTCCGTCGATGAGCGCAGCCTGCTGCGCGCCGCCTCCGCGCTGGAGTGCGTGCATACCTATTCGCTGGTGCATGACGATCTGCCCTGCATGGACGATGACGATCTGCGCCGGGGCCGCCCAACCGTGCATAAAGCCTATGATGAGGCGACGGCGGTGCTGGCTGGCGATGCGCTGCTGACTCTGGCGTTCGAGATCATGGCGCATCCCGATACGCACGGCTCGGCGGTTGTGCGGACCGAGCTGGTGTCGCGTCTGGCCCAGGCCGCCGGCGCGCGCGGCATGGTGGGCGGGCAAATGATCGACATCGCCACGGCGGAGGGCGGAGACGATATTGACCTGGCCGTGATTACGCGGATGCAGCGGATGAAGACCGGGGCGCTGATCGCCTATGCGGCGGAGATCGGCCCGGTGATGGCGCGGGCCAGCGACGAGGCGCGTCAGGCCCTGGCCGGGTTCGCGCACGATCTGGGCCTTGCCTATCAGATTTCCGACGATCTGCTGGACGCCGAGGGCGCCGCCGAATGCATGGGCAAGGCCGCGGGCAAGGACGCCGGGCTCGGCAAGGCCAATTTCGTGACCATCATGGGGGTGGAGAAGGCGCGCGCCCAGGCCGGGATGCTGGCCGCCCAGGCCAAGACCCATCTGGAGATGTTCGGATCGCGTGCGGACAGCTTGCGAAACGCCATCGACTTCGTGCTACACCGGCAGCGTTGAGATACCCATGACCGCCGCCAATAACGCCCTTTCGCTGCTCGACAGCACGCCTCTGCCGAAGGATTTAAAGTCCTTTTCGGTCAAGCAGTTGCGCCAGGCAGCCGATGAGCTGCGGCACGAGACCATCGACGCGGTATCGCAGACCGGCGGCCATCTGGGGGCCGGGCTGGGCGTGGTCGAGCTGACGGTCGCCCTGCATTATGTGTTCGATACGCCCGGGGACATCCTGATCTGGGATGTCGGGCACCAGTCCTATCCGCACAAGATCCTGACCGGCAGGCGCGACCGTATCCGCACGCTGCGCCAGGGTGGCGGGCTTTCCGGCTTCACCAAACGCGACGAAAGCGAATACGACCCGTTCGGCGCCGCCCACGCCGCGACCTCGATTTCCGCCGGGCTCGGATTCGCCGCCGCGCGCGATCTGCGAGGCGGGGGCAATCATGTGATCTGCGTGATCGGCGACGGATCGATGAGCGCCGGCATGGCCTATGAGGCGATGAACAATGCCGGGCATCTGCGCTCGCGCCTGATTGTCATCCTGAACGATAACGATATGTCGATTGCGCCGCCGACCGGCGCGATGAGCGCCTATCTGTCGCGGCTGGTTTCGTCCAGGCCCTACGCCTCGCTGCGCAAGCTGGCGCGCGGCGCGGCCAAGGCTATCGGTCTGGAAGAGCCGGCGCGCAAGGCGGAGGAATACACCAAGGGTTGGGTGCTGGGCGGCGGCACGATGTTCGAGGAGCTGGGCTTTCAATATGTCGGTCCGCTGGACGGACATAATCTGGACCATCTGATCCCGGTTCTGGAAAACGCGCGGGACATGGATGACGGGCCGATCCTGATCCATGTCGTCACGCACAAGGGCAAGGGCTATGCGCCGGCCGAGGCGGCGGCCGATAAATTCCACGGCGTGGCGAAATTCAATGTCGTCACCGGAGAGCAGCAGAAAGGCGCTGGCGGCCCGCCCTCCTATACCAAGGTGTTCGCCAATGCGCTGATCGCCGAGGCGGAGAAGGACAGCCGCGTCTGCGCTGTCACCGCCGCGATGCCGAGCGGCACGGGCCTGGACCTGTTTGGAGAGACGTTTCCGGACCGCATGTTCGACGTTGGCATCGCCGAGCAGCATGCAGTGACATTCGCGGCGGGGCTGGCCGCCGACGGGATGAAGCCGTTCGCGGCGATCTATTCCACATTCCTCCAGCGCGCCTATGACCAGGTGGTGCATGACGTGGCGATCCAGTCGCTACCTGTTCGCTTTGCCATCGACCGCGCCGGTCTGGTGGGCGCGGACGGGCAGACCCATGCCGGCGCATTCGACATCGCCTTTCTGACCTGTCTGCCGAACATGATCGTGATGGCGGCCAGCGACGAGGCCGAGCTGGCGCGCATGGTCGCGACGGCGGCTTCCATTGACGATACGCCCAGCGCCTTTCGCTATCCGCGCGGCGCGGCGGCGGGCGCGAGCATCCCGAATCCGGCCGAGCCGCTGGAGATCGGCAGAGGCCGCGTGCTGCGTGAAGGCTCGGCCGTGGCGCTTCTGTGTTTCGGCGCGCGGATGCAGGAATGCGCGAAGGCCGCGGACATGCTGGCCGCGCAGGGCTTTTCCACGACGCTGGCCGATGCGCGCTTCGCCAAGCCGCTGGACCGCGACCTGATCCTGCGTCTGGCGCGGGAGCATGAGGCGCTGCTGACGGTGGAGGAGGGATCCGAAGGCGGGTTCGGCGCGCACATGCTGCATCTGCTGGCGCGCGAGGGTGCGCTGGATTCCGGGTTGAAGATTCGCACGCTGACATTGCCGGACCGCTTTCAGGATCACGACAAGCCCGAGGCGCAATATGCGCAGGCCGGGCTGGACGCGCACGGCATTGCCGCCGCCGCGCTGGCGGCGCTGGGCCGGGGCGATGTGCGCGCGCTGGCCGCCCAGACAGCTCTGGGCGCCTGAATCATCTTTCATGTCATTTGCAACACGATCGAACCTCGGGAGGGAAGAATGATCGGCTATGCGATGCTGGGGACAAAAGACATCAAGAAGGCGGCGGCGTTCTATGACGCCATCGCCGAAATTGTCGGCGCCGAACGCAAGATGGATTTCGGCCACGCGATTTTCTGGCAGGCGCCGGGCGGAGCCATGCTGGGCGTCACCGAGAAAGCGGCGAACGGCCAGCCCGTCAGCGTCGGCAACGGCGTGATGATGGCGTTTGGCTGTCCGGATACCGGCATGGTCCAGAAGATTTTCAACAAAGCGATGGAGCTGGGCGGCGCCGATGAAGGCGGGCCGGGCGAACGCGCGCCGGGCTTTTACGCCGCCTATTTCCGCGATCTGGACGGCAACAAGCTGGCCGCCACCGCTCACGGCTGATTTCAGCGATCCGCATTCCGCCCGGACCCTGGCGCATCACCGGGGCGAGACCGGCTTGTGCTGGTGTTGCGGCGGGCAAAGTGGTTGAATGCGGACGAGCCTTTTATCGTGAATCCGTGAGGGAGTGAGAGAATGCGCGCATTGCTGTTTGCCTCCGTGGGCATGCTGGCGCTGGCCGCCTGCGATCAGGCGGTTGAGGCCCCGGTGGCCGAAGACGCCGCTGAAATGGATGTGGCCGAGGTTGAAGAGGCGGCTCCGCCGCCGCCTCCGCCCCCGCCCGGTCCGCCGCCCGGCTTTGGCGGGCCGAACCCGGCTATTGAAGAGGCGCGCGCCAATAATCCGCGCATCGGCCCGAATATTACGAACGAATTCACGCCCGATCCGGCGGTCGCCGAACAGGCCGCCCCGAACGCGCATACGCTGGGCGGACAGGAGCCAGCTTTTGAGGGCCAGACCCGGGCGCCGATTCCTGCGCAGACGCATGCCTGGCGCATTGAGGAAGTGGCGTCCGGATTCGCCAATCCCTGGGGGCTGGAATTCCTGCCGAACGGCAATGCGCTGATTTCCGAACGCAATAGCGGCATCCTGCGCACGGTAACGCCGGATGGCGATGTCAGCGAGCCGATCACCGGCCTGCCCGAAGTCTGGGCGCAGGGTCAGGGTGGTCTGTTCGACATCGCGCTGGCGCCCGATTTCGAACAGAGCCGCCGCATCTATTTCTCCTACGCGGCGTTGGTGGACGATCAGGAGACGACCACTTTCCTCGCCACGGCGATCCTGCCCGAAGCCGCCTCGGCGGTTGAAGACGTGGAGACGCTGTTCCAGAAGGAGCCGGCATGGTCCTCGCCGGGCCATTTCGGTGGCCGCATCTCTGTCGACGCGGCGAATGGCCATATCTATCTGACGCTGGGCGACCGGATGCTGCCCGATGTGCGGATGAACGCGCAAACGCCAGACAATCATGTCGGCACGACGATTCGCCTGAATCTCGACGGCTCGATTCCCGCCGACAATCCCTACGCCGATGGCGGCGGGGCGCCGGAAGTCTGGTCCTATGGCCATCGCAGCAATCAGGCCGCGGATTTCGACCCCGTCACCGGCGCATGGTGGACGGTGGAGCACGGACCGCGCGGCGGCGACGAGCTGAACCTGACCGAAGCCGGCAAGAATTATGGCTGGCCGGTCATTACCTACGGCATCGATTATTCCGGCATGCCGATCTACGATTACGAGACCGCGCGGCCGGGCATGGAACAGCCGGTCTATTACTGGGATCCGGTGGTCGCGCCGGGGGGCATGAGCTTCTATACCGGCGACATGTTCCCGAACTGGACGAACGACCTGTTCGTGGCCGGGGAGGGTACGATGCGCCTGTCGCGGCTGGTGTTCAATGAAGACCGTACCCGTGTGGCGGGCGAGGAATGGCTACCCATCGGCGCGCGCACGCGCGAAGTGAAAACCGGGCCGGATGGCGCGCTGTGGGTCATTACCGAGGAAGCCAACGGCAAGTTGCTGCGCATCGTGCCGGAATAAAGCGCGGCGTTATCCTGACATGTTACGGCCCGGCGGATCGCTCCGCCGGGCCGTTGTGTTTTCCAGATTGGCGCCGCGCGGCGGGAATTATTCCGTGGCCGCTTCCGCTTCCGGCATTGCGCTCGCGGCGGCCTGAGCGCGGGCCATCAGCGCCCCGCAGGGCTGGTCCTCGCCCGAGGGAATGTTGAAGAACGGCAACGCCGCCAGCGGGCTGGCCAGCGTCGACAGCAGCGCGGCGATGCCGCCTTGCAGAAGGGTCTCCTCCAGTTGCGGTGAAACCTGCGGATCGCGCAGCGTGCCGCCCAGCGTGACGTCGCCGAACAACTGACCCCAGCTCAATGTCTTGTTATCGGCGTCGATATCGAAACCCAGCACTTCCGTGGAGAAATCCAGCGTCCCCTCCATTGCGATCACATTATTGTCGCTGTCGAACACCACGGGGTCGGCGCGCGCCACGCCGTTCTCGATTTCGAACCGCGCCACGCCGCAGCGCAGATCGCGCATGTTCGGGTTCTCCACGTCCTCGGTCAGCATGATCAGCAACACTCCGAGGACGTCCAGATCGGCCGCTTCCTCGACGAGGGCGCGGAGCTGGCCGTTCAGCACCCAGAAAGCCATGGAGCCGTCCATGCCCGCGGCGGCGGTCTGCAGGTTGCCGCCGGTCGTCGTGAAGGCGAAATGGCCTTCCAATTCTCCACGGATGAGGTTTCCGCCTCCCATCCGGTCGAGCATTACGCCGTCGATTTCGCCGGAGGCTTCGGTGCGTACCGCATCGTCACGGGCGTCGATTTCGACGGCGGCGCGCATGCCGCCCTGGGCGATGCTGAAGGCCAGCGGATCGAAGCGCATCACCCCGTCTTCCAGCGTCATGGCGATTTCCACCGCTTCCATGGGAAAGCCCCCGGCGCGCACCGACTCTGCCTGGAACCGCAGATCCGCGTCCACCGAGCGCACGCGCGAGAGGTCGAGCGTGGCGTTGGGGATCAGACGGTCGCTCTGGGCATAGGCCTCATTGGTGGCGCGTTGAAGATCGTTGGCGGTTTCGCCCTCTACCTGGGTCGGCGCGCCGATGAACAGGCCAAGATCGTCAAAATCCAGCGTGCGGGATGTAAGGCTGGCCGTGATAAACGGCCGCTCGCCGCTCAGGCGGACCTCGATGTCGCCGGCAAGATCGCTGTCGCCCACCGTCCCGGAAAGACCGTTCAGCCGCCACAGGTCCGGGCCGGATGACAGCCGCGCATGCCATTCATATGGCGGCGTATCGGGCGCGGCGAGGCCGAGAAGATCGGCAAATTCGGCCAGGTTTTCACCCCGTATCGTGATGTCGCCGTCGATTGCGTTCAGGAGAGGACCGGTGAGGCCTCCGTCGAAAAAGACGGTCGCGTTGCCGCCGCGTCCAACCAGATTGAGCGCGCCATTACGGACCTCGCCGCTGGCCGTATCGACGATGAATATATCCGGCTCTTCATCGGGGCGGGCCAGGCCGATGCGGATCGCGCGCGCCTCCAGCCTCCCGATCTCGCGCAGCCATCCAGGCGGCCCGCCGGCGCCATCCACACCTACCGTGGCGGTCAGTTCACCATCTTCGGCGCGCACCTCAGGCAGAAAAGCGACGCGTGGCAAAAAGCCCAGCGGATTAAGCCGTCCGTCAATGACGCTCATGTGCGCGGGCCCATCGCCAGTGATCCGCAGACCCCGCAACTCGAAGCCCGGCGGCCAGCGCAGAGAAAAGCGCGCGCTATCCAGCTGCGTTTCCGCTCCCGCCGCCATACCGATGGCGGCGCGCACCACCGGCGTGGCGAAACGGGGCTGCGTCATTGCAAGAATGAAGAGCGCAATGACGGCCAACAGGCCAAGGAATACAGCCGCGATCACGGAGGCTGTCCGGAACGAACGTGCCGAAGCCATTGCCCATACTTCCAGACGCGCCGGGCGCGCGATCCCCGGCCATACGCTTGAACGGGCGACGCGGCGGCGCGGTTCCTGTGGAGGCGTCTATTGTTGTTGCCGAAGGCGGAGCGCTTCCCTTTAGAATCTCCAGCCCAGCGCGACGCTGGCCTGATGGGCCTTGGCGCGGGAGGCGATGGAGGCGTCGTAGCGGGCCGAGAGCGAGAGGCTTTCGGTCAGCATGCCGGAGAGGCCAAGGCCGAGCAGCACGCGGTCATTGCCGCTGTCGGGGCCGAGCGTGGTGAAGCTCACGTTCGGCGAACCGGCGAGCGTCACGGGCTGGCCCGGAATCTCGCCGTCCAGGCGCGCGCGCCACACGGCGCGGCCCTCCAGCACGAAGCCGGCGATGCTGTGGCTGGCGGCAAGGCCGAGCCCGGCTTCGAGCCGGTCATAGTCCTTCTGCGCGATGCCGAGATCGAGCGCGCCAGCGCCGCTCTCACGCGCGAAGGACGCCGAGCCGCCCTGATAGTCCAGCACAGCCAACGGGGCGACGCTGAAGCTCGCGCCGGCGCCGAAGGGCAGGGCGTATGCCGCCTCCAGCGTGGCGTGCCGCGTGTCGACATCGCGCTTGGCTGTCGCGGTGCGGCGCATGCCCGGCCAGGCGATGACGCGCTCGGACTCGATGCTCGCCTCGCTGTAGGAGACCGCGCCGGAGACGCTGAGAGCGCCTGCGCTCCATGCGCCGTAAAGACCCATGTGCCAGGAACTGATGTCGGCCGTCGAGGCGCGGCCCATGACCGAGGCGCGGCCGTCAAGAAGGCCGAAGGCCGCCCCCCCGGTAAACGTCCCGCCCAAAACCTCGCCGCCGCCCTCGGCGCCGAAGGCCAGGCCGGCGAAGCGGTGTTGCAGGCGGGCGGCGTTGCCGTCGGCGTTCACATCGCCGCTCTCGGCCATCAGCGCGCCCCAGAACAGGGCGCCGTCCGCCGTGCGCTGGGCCATCGCGCCCGCGGCGCCCGGCGTCTGGCTGAGTCCGGCGCGGCGGGTCAGCGTGGTCTGGAACAGGTCGGACGCCTGCGCCGCGGCGTGGCGGAAGCTGGCGTGCGCTTCGCCGCTGAGCGCATCGAAGGCCGCGCGGGCGTTCTCGGCGTTGAGCGGCAGGATGGTGTTGTAGGCCGCCAGCGCATCGCCGCTCTGTTGCAGATATTGCGCGCCGGCCGCCGCCTGGAACTGGTTGAAGGTCTCGGCCACCGGCGTGAAGGCGATGACGGGCGGAGGCGGTGGCGGCGGCGGCGGAGGAGGCGGCGGCGTGGGGCCCCCGGTATCTGGCGGCGGCGGCGGAGGCGGTGGCGGCGGCGGCGGAGGTGGCGGCGGAGGTGGTGGCGGCGCCGTGACAATGCCGATTTCCAGCTCCACCGCATTGGGATCGTAGTTCAGTCCTACGGTCAGGAAGGCCGAGCCGGTGGTCACATCATCGAACGCTCCCGTCACGCCGCCGCCGGCGGTCAGGATCGTATAGGTCTGGCCATCCTGATAGGAGGTCAGCGGGTCGAGCGTCACCACCTCGACCACGCCGCCATTGATCGTCGCCGCCCCCGTGGCGGCGATCAGGTCATTATGCACGCCCGGCGTATTGCCCCCGCCCGCGATCTCCACTTCATAGATCGAGCCGGGATCGAAGGTAATGGTGAAGACATTGAGCGTGCCGATGGAATTCCCCGGCGCGATGGTGGCCCCCGCATCGGCCAGCACGCTGCCCATGGTTCCCGACCCGCCCAGAAAACCGCCATTGGCGATGACGGGAGAAAGCAGCGAACCATTGACGATCAGCAGGCCGCCGCTGACATTGGTGGGCCCGGTATAGGTGTGCGTACCGTTCAGGATCGTGGTTCCGGCCAGATGGTTCAGCGCGCCATTGCCGGTGATGATCGGATCGAAGACGTAGTCCGCGCCGGTGTGGTTGAAGGTCAACGTGCCGCCGCCGAAGCCGAAGCGCAGCTCCGCCGCGTCCAGCACGCCCGGCGCCGTGGCCGGATCGCCCGCGCCCGCGCCGATATTCAGATTGCCGGAAGCGGTCGCAAAAATGGCGGCATGGGCGACTCCCGTTCCGCCATCCACTTCGGCTACGCCGCCATCGGCCAGGGTCAGGGTTCCGGCGCCCTCGCCGCCGATAAAGAGTTCGTTGCTGCTGCTCCAGAGCGAGCCCGCTCCGGTGACCGTCACTGCGCCGGTCGCGCAGTCGCAGACCCCAATCAGGCCATCGAAATTGCTGACAAAGCCGCCGTCGGCGATGGTCAGCGTTCCGTTCCCGGCCTCGCCGATAGAAAGCTCGCCGGTATTGATCCATTCCGATCCGGCGCCGGTGACCAGCGCCGCGCCCACGCTGCCGAAGCCGAGGCCGACGCCGCCTTCGCCGCTTTCCACCCGGCCGCCGTTCTGGACGGTGAGTTCACCCTGACTCAGCACGCCGACCATAAGGGCGAGATTATTGGTCCAGAGCGAACCGGCGCCCGTGACCAGAACCTCGCCGGTTCCATCGAAGCCGCCGACAAGGCCGAAATCGCTCTCCACCGCGCCGCCGTCCGAGATCGTCAGGAAGCCTTCGCCCTGCATGCCGACCGTAAGATCGTCGGTCACATTCCATGTGCTGCCCGCGCCGGTGACGGTGACCGCGCCGGTGGAGCCGGGATCGGTAGCAATCATGCTGAGCTGGCTTTCAACCGCGCCGCCGTTTTCGATGGTCAGAGTTCCGTCGCCGCCCCAGCCCACCATGAACACATCGTTGATCCATTCCGATCCGGCGCCAGTGACGGTCGCCGCGCCGGTGGAGCCGGCGTCGGTAGCAATCATGCTGAGCTGGCTTTCAACCGCGCCGCCGTTTTCGATCCTCAGCGTTCCGTCACCACTCTCGCCAACACTGAGGGTGCTGCTGTTTGTCCAAATGCTGCCCGCGCCGCTGACGGTTACTTCGCCGGTTGATACATTCGCTGTCCCGATAAAACCAGCCGTATTGCTGACCCTGCCCCCGTCTTCGATGGTCAGCGTTCCGCCGCCGGCAGCGCCAACTAAAAGATTGCCGCTATTGGTCCAATGGCTGTTCGCGCCCGTTACGGTCGCCTCGCCGGTGGCGGAGTCGCCGATTACGCCATTCGTATTGGATACCAGCCCCCCATCCGCGATGGTCAGCGTGCCGCTGCCGACGAAGCCGACAACCAGGGTGCTGCTATTGGTCCAAATGCTGTTCGTGCCAGTGACGGTCACTGCGCCGGTAGAGCCGAGATTGTAGCCGATAGCGCCAAGGCTATTGCTGACCGCGCCGCCATTTTCGATCCGGAGCGTGCCATTGTCACCATTCAGGCGGCCTACATAGAAGTCCTGTCCAGCCGCCAAAGCCACCGAGCCGCCGTCGAAGGTCAGCGTTCCGCCGCGCACCGCGGTCAGGCCGGTCCATAGATTGTCGTTGGTCAGGACCAGCTCGCCCGCGCCGATCTTTTCGAACGGGCGGGGGCCGTTGTCTTGAGAGATCACGCCGGACTGGGCGGCCGAGCCGGTGAGCACCTGAAACTGCGTGGTATTGGAATCGATGACGATGGAGCTGCCGATGTTCACGCCATCCGCATAGTCCACGACCGATCCCAGCGTGGTGAGGGTAGAGCCGCCCAGCGCATTATCATGCCCCAGCGTCAGCGTGCCGCCATGCAGGAAAGTCTCGCCCGTATAGCTGTTATTTCCGCTGAGAATCGTGTGGCCGGCATAGAGATTGATGGTTCCCGCGCCGCTGATGGCGGATGTGAAATTATAGTCCGCGTCCGTATGATTGAAATTGATCGCGCCTGTTCCGGCGCCGAAGGCCACCGTCGGGGCGTTCAGTGTTCCCGCCCCCACGGCGTCCAGCGGGTCGGCCGAATCCGCGCCGATATTCAGCGCGCCCGTGCCAGAGGGATCGTTTGCAATCGTCACGCCTGCTGCACTCACCGTGCCGCCATCGGCGATGGTCAACGTTCCGCCGCCGGACCAGCCGACAAAGAGATTGCCGGAATTGGTCCAGATCGAGTCCGCGCCGGTGATGGTGGCCGCGCCGGTGGAGCCGGCGCCGATGCCGATATAGCCATTGGTGTTCGACACTGCGCCGCCATCTTCGATGCTCAGCGTTCCGTCGCCATCACTACCGACTGTGAGTGAACTGTTATTGGTCCAGCTTGATCCCGCGCCGGTGACCGTGGCTACGCCGGTGGCGGCAGCATCGTTGCCGATAACACTACTGGTGTTCGACACCGCGCCGCCATCTTCGATGCTCAGCGTTCCGTCGCCTTCGTGGCCGACAAGGAGGGTGCTGCTATTGTTCCATGTGGACCCGGCGCCGGTGACCGTCACCTCGCTAGTCGAGCCGGCGAACCTGCCAATAATGGCGTCGTCACTTTCCACCCGGCCGCCCTCCGCGACGGTTAGCGTCCCGGCGCCGAACACGCCGACATGGAGGTGGGTGGTATTGATCCATGTGGACC
This sequence comes from Euryhalocaulis sp., assembly GCA_050486445.1. Taxonomy (GTDB): domain Bacteria; phylum Pseudomonadota; class Alphaproteobacteria; order Caulobacterales; family Maricaulaceae; genus Euryhalocaulis. Next base: position 6,846 of record JBJHDH010000018.1, on the reverse strand, counting down.
CGGCGCCGGTAATAGTGGCCGTGCTGATCGAGGCAGCGCCACCGCCAATAGCGCCATCCGTATTGCTGACCATGCCGCCGTCCTGAACAATCAGCGTTCCGTCGCCGGAACTGCCGACCTGGAGGCCGCCGTAATTGGTCCATGTGGATCCGGCGCCGGAGACGGTGACCTCGCCGCTGGAGCCGGTCTGGGTACCGATAGCGCCACTCGTGTTGCTGACCGCGCCGCCATCCTCGATGGTCAGCGTTCCGTCGCCGAAAACGCCGATATAAAGCTGGTCGCTATTATTCCATTCCGACCCGGCGCCGGTGACGGTGACCGCGCCGGTTGAGCCGGCGGCTTCGCCGATTCTGCCCTGGGTGTTCGACACCGCGCCGCCATTTTCAATGGTCAGTATTCCGTCGCCAAAACTGCCGACAGAGAGACTGCTATTGGTCCATGTGCTGCCCGCGCCGGTGACAGTAACCTCGCCGGTGGAGCCGGTCTGGGCACCGATAGAGCCAATCGTGTTGCTGACCGTTCCGCCATCCTCGATGCTCAACGTTCCGTCGCCGCCAAAGCCTACATAGAGATGGTCGGTATTGGTCCAGCTCGACCCCGCGCCGGTGACGGTAACCGCGCCGGTGGAGGCGGCATCGTTGCCGATAAGGCCTGTGCTGTTCGACACCGCGCCGGCGTTCCGCACGGTCAGGAAGCCTGCGCCGTTTCCGCCAACCGTGAGATTGCCGATGACATTCCAGGGGCTGGCCCGGGTGGAGGGCGGCGTGCCCGCGCCGAAGCCATCGCCATCGACGATCTCGTGATCGCCATTGTCGATGATCGTCTGCGCCAGCGCCGCATGGGGCGCCAAAGCGAGGGCCGCCGCGACGAGGGCGGTGGAGCACAGCAACTGCCCGCGGCGGCCGGTATGGACGCGCACGGACTCCCGGCGGCGGGTCGTCATCTTTTCTATCTCCCAAAATCCGCCGGTTTGGCGGATGCCCACATCCGGAGAGCCTGAAAAAAGACGGCCGGTTGCGGATGAACCCCAAGGTTCGCTATGCCGCCTTCCCTTGGCCCGGCGAACCGGGCTTGAGAATGCAAAAAGCCGGAGACAAGGCAAATGAATACACGCCCGGCACGAAACTTTTTACACTGCCTGTTTGCTTAAACAGCCCGGATGGCCGGGCGACATGGCCGCCGCGCCCGCGCGGCCGATTTTGGCTTTTGCCCGGGGCGCGGGGCGCCTATCCTCCGACTCGGGGTAACGTTCGCTGGAACCTGCGGGCGGGACGCAAAGGGGGCGCGGCGGCATGTTCACGAAAGAAGGTCTGTTCGCGAAAAAGCCGATTCCCCTGCTGCTCGCCCAGGCGTCCGAGGAGGGCGGGCACACGCTGCGCCGGGGGCTGGGCGCCAAATCACTCATCATGCTGGGCGTCGGCACGGTGATCGGGGCCGGCATTTTCGTGCTGACCGGCCAGCAGGCGGCGAGCAATGCCGGGCCGGCCATCGCCATCTCCTTTGTGCTGGCCGGGTTTGTCTGCGCGCTGGCGGCGCTGTGCTATGCCGAGCTGGCCTCAATGATCCCGGTGGCGGGCAGCGCCTATACCTATACCTACGCCACGATGGGCGAGTTTTTCGCCTGGGTGATCGCCTGGGATCTGGTGCTGGAATACGGCATCGCCGCGGCCACGGTCGCCGCCGGCTGGTCCGGTTATTTCAACCGCATGATGGAGGGCTTTGGCATTTCCATGCCGGTGGAATGGACCACCGCGCCCTATACGTATGAAGGCGGCCGTCTTGTCGCCACCGGCGCCTATCTCAACCTGCCGGCTATTATCATCATCGTGCTGCTGGCCTCGGCGCTGGTCGCGGGCATCACCCAGAGCAAGGTGGTCAATAATCTGATCGTCAGCATGAAAGTGCTGATCGTGATCGCCGTGATCGCGTTCGGCTTCGCCTATGTGAATCCGGAAAACTGGGTTCCCTTCATTCCGGAGCGTATTTCGGCGAGCCCGCAATTCCCGCAGGGCGCCTTCGGCTGGGGCGGCATCGCGGCGGCGGCCAGCGTGATCTTCTTCGCCTATATCGGTTTCGAGGCGGTCTCCACCGCGGCGCAGGAGGCGAAAAATCCGCAGCGCACCATGCCTATCGGCATTCTCGGTTCGCTGGCGATCTGCACCGTTCTCTACATTCTGATGGCGCTCGTCATCACCGGCCTGCGCCCCTATACCGACATCGACCCCAATGACGGCGCGCCGGTGGCCAGCGCGCTGGCCTCCGTGCCGCAGCTTGGCTGGATGGTGCAGCTCATCAATGTGGGCGTCGCCGTGGGTCTTGGCTCCACCATTCTGGCGCTGCTCTACGGCCAGTCGCGCATCATCTATGCGGTGACGCGCGACGGCCTGCTGCCGCCCATCTTCGGCCGGGTGAATCCAAAGACGCGCACGCCGGTCTGGGGCACGATCATCGTCGCCGCGCTGGCGGCCGTGGCCGGCGGCCTGTTCCCGATCAGCATTCTGGGCCATCTGGTCTCGATGGGCACGTTGCTGGCGTTCAGCTTTATCTGCGCCGCCGTGCTGTATCTGCGCATCAAGCATCCCGAGCTGAAGCGCGGTTTCCGCACGCCGTTTATCTGGGTGGTGGCGCCGATGGGCGTGCTGGGCTGCGTGTTCCTGATCTCGCGCCTGCCGCCGGAAACCTGGCCGCGCCTGGTGATCTGGCTGGCGATCGGCATCGCGATCTATTTTCTTTACGCCTATCACCATTCGCGGATGCACGAGAAGCGTACGCGCGAGGCGGGCGGCGTCTAGCGTTCAGTTCCTGATGTTCCAGGAGACGAGTACGCGCCAGTCATCGGTCAGCGCCGCGGGCGATTCCAGACCGCGCGCGAATTCCAGTCCGATGGTGGATTTGCCGCCGATCAGCGCGCGCGCGCCGGCGCCGGCCGACGCCAGATCCGCATTCGCGGCCGGGAAGGCGCCGCGCGCGCGCATCCAGGCGCGCGCCCCATCGCCGAACAGATAGATTTCCGATCCGGCAAAGGGTTGCCGGATAAAGCCGGGCCGCCAGGCCAGCTCCGCCGAGGCCGCCAGCGCATGATCGCCTGTCATGCTGGAGGATGCGAAAGCACGGCCGAATTGCGATCCGCCCAGCGAGAATCGCTCCGAAGGCGGCAATGCGTGCGCGGCATACTGGCCGGCGGCGTTCAGGCGCAGCGTCAGATATTCGCCCAGCAGGCGGCTGTGGCCGGCGTTCAGCGTCAGCTTGGTGAAGCCGGCGTCGCCGGCCAGCGGCATGGTGCGCGCGCCAAGCCCGGAAATCCCCTGGCTGAACGTGCCGCCAGCTCTGGTCTGTACGGTGTCACCAGCCGCGCTCCAGGATGCACCCGCGCGCAGCACGCGCGTGCGTTCACTGGAGAAGGTCTGGCCGAACACGGCGTTGGTGCTGTTCAGCAGGTCGGCGGCGGCGAACACGCTGATATTGCGGCGATAGGAACGCAGCAGCGGCCATGAGACATCCACCCCGGCCGTCGTGGCCCCGCCTTCGATGGGCAGTGATTTTGGCTGTGTCTCCAGACGCGATCCGCGCAGTTGCAGCGCCACGCCATCATCGCCGAGCGGCAGGCGGTACGCCGCCGAGGCGAAGAAGAAACTTTCCAGATTGGCCGGCGCCGTGATGGCGAGCATGATCCGGTCGCCCTGGGTCAGCAGGCTGTGAAATGTCGCCCGGCCGGTGAGCTGTTCGCGGCCGAGTAGTGGCGAACCGCTATTGTTGAAGGCGGTGGAAAATTCCGCGCGCCGCTGATGCAGGGTCAGCACCAGATACACGCCGCCGTGCGTGCTTCCCTCCAGAAAACGCGCGTCGGCGGTGATGCCCGGAATGTCGCGGATCAGCGAAAGATAGCGCTCCAGCGTGGGGCGCAGCAGCGGCCGCTCCGCCATCAGGCGCGCGGCATAGGCCCGGACCAGCGGCATGTCGCGGTCTTCCGCATCGCCTTCCAGAATGACGTCTTCGATATAGCCCTCGACCACTTCAAGGGTCAGTACGCCGCCGGAGAGATCCTGCGCCGGGGCGTTGAGAGTGAAGAGGGCGGCGCCGCTGTCCTGATATGCGGTCTGGATCGCATTCGCGACGCCGAGGATTGTGTCGCGGTCGAGCGGCGCGCCCGCGAACGGCCGCCACAGCGTCTCCAGCTCGGACTCCGGCGCGCTGGATCCCAGTACGCGCACCGCCCGCAGCAGCGTTCCCGGATCAGCCGCTTCGACCTCCGGTGATGGCGCAGGCGGAGCCGGCGCATCGGGGCGCAGCGCGGGCGGCTCTTCCGGCGGCCTGTCGGCGCGGCCCTGGTCGATCAGGATTTGCGCCTGCGCCGTTCCGGCGAGCCAGATCAATGTGAAGATAGCCAGCGTCGACACGGCCAGCACAAAGGCGCCGCGCCCGGCCCGGAACAGTCCGGACCGGGACAACGCCACACATTTATCTACGCACATACTCCCTTCCCCCCGAATAACGCGCGTTTAGTTGCCGAACAGACCTCCCAGCAATCCGCCGCCCGACGATCCACCGCCGGTGAGGCCGCCCACGGTTTCAGTGACGCCGCCCAGTACATCGCCGCCGCCAAGATCGCCGCCGGTGAGATTGCCCACGGTTTCAGTGACGCCGCCAAGGAGGTCTCCGCCCGGCAGGTCTCCGCCCGGCAGGCCGCCAGTGAGACCGCCAACAGTTTCGGTGACGCCGCCGAGCAGGTCGCCGCCAAGCAGGTCCCCGCCTTGCGCCGGATCGCCCAGCGCCAGCGTTACCGTCTGATCGCCGGAGAGCAGGCCGGCCGAGACGAACGAACCTTCCGGCGTTTCCGCGCCCAGCAGGCCGAGACCAAGCAGAGCATTGTCGCCGCCGACACTCTGGCCTGCGACATTGCCGGCCAGCAGCGCCTGGTCATCCAGAACATTATCCAGGATATCCGCGCCGGGCAGGTCGATCCCGGTCGCATCGCTGACCGCATCGGTAACGCCGGCTAGCAGATCGCCATCCAAGGCTCCGCCGGGCAGATGGACTGTGGCGATATTACCATCGGTCAGCAGGCCGATAGTCGCGATATCGCCTTGCGGCGGTTCCGAACCCAGCAGACCCAGGCCGAGAGCGGCTTCGCTTCCGCCGAGGGTTTGACCGGCGATCAGTCCGGTCACCAGCGTCTGGTCATCCAGCAGGCCCAGCCCGGCGAGGTCGATCCCTGTCGTGTCGCTAATTGCCTCGGTGACGCCGTCCAGCAGAGTTTCCGCCATTTCCGGCAGATCATCGGTCACACTCAGCGTATCGGGAATCTCGAAGCCCAGCAGATTGTCTTCAGACGCCACCTCGACGCCGAGCAGCCCGTCGCCGTCGCCAAGCGTCGCATTTCCGAGCGTCAGGTCGAGCAGACTTTGGTCTGTAATATCCTGCACGCCATCCAGCGCCTGCTGGATGTCTATGCCGGCGTCCACAAGATTGCCGTCCTGAAAGAGGTCCAGGGTGACCGTAGAATAGGATGCAGGCGTCAGATCGCTGTCGCCGCCATTGTCTCCGTTCCCACCATTCCCGCCGTTTCCGCCATTGCCTCCGTTTCCGCCGGGAGGTTGCTGCGAGCCGCCATTGCCATTGCCATTGCCGCCGGGAGGTTGCTGTCCCCCGCCCCCGCCGGGAGGGTTGACGGCCCCGCCACCGCCGCCGCCACCTGGAGGCGGACCGGCGAAGCTGAGGCCGCCAGAGCCGGACGAGCACGCGCCCGTCGCGAGCGCCGTGGCCGAAACGAGGCCGAGTAGAAGTTTCCTGTTATGTGCGTTGAACATGATGACGTCTCCGGTGTCAGTCGTTTGCCGAAAGAGGGGGGTCCGAGCCGCCATCCTGGACGCCAATGTTTGCGCCCGAATCTATATCACACGCAAAAGTTGTATAAATGTTTCTCTATCTGGGAAAGATTATAATGGCGGACTGGCCAGAAAATGGCCGACGCCCCACGCAATACAATTATCAGTAGAGTTACCGCCGGAAGAAATCCGGCCGGTCAGTTCGGCTTTGCGTCCAGCGCGTGGGCCTTCAGCTGTTCCAGAGTCACGACGGAGAGCGCCGATTCCTCGGTGGCGGCCAGCACGACGCGCGGCGCCGCGCCCGCCAGATAGGCTTCGCGCCAGCGTTCAGCGCACAGGCACCAGCGGTCGCCCGGCTTCAGGCCAGGAAATTCAAATTCGGGGCGTGGAGTGCTGAGATCGTTGCCGGCCGCTTTGGAAAATTCCAGGAAAGCCGCTGTGGCCTCCACGCACACGACATGCAGACCGTAATCGCCCGGCCCGGTGCGGCAGCATCCATCGCGAAAAAAGCCGGTGCGCGGGGTGTGTGAACAGTCCAGCAGCGACGCGCCCAGCACGTTGCGATCCTTGCGGCTCATTCGCGGTATCCGGTCATGACGCCAGCAAATCCTGCTCTTCCGGCCGGCGCTGCAACCACGCGGCGGCATAGGAGCAGAGAGGCCGCAGCTTCAGCCCGGCGGCGCGCGCATAAATAACAGCGGCGCGCATCAGCCGCTCGGCGACGCCATGGCCGCGCATCGCCGGCGGCGTGAATGTATGCGTTACGATCATCACGTCGTCCCGCAGCGTATAGGTCAGTTCCGCTTCCGCATCACCCGCCGTCAGGGCGAACCGGCCGCCTTCGCCTTGCGGTTCGTGTCGCACCGACTCGTCCGTATTGCTCATGGCCAGTCTCGTGTGTGCAACCGCGCAGCCTTGCCGCCAGCGCCAGCATCTTCCATTTTGCCAGTCAGGAAAAGCGCATCCGTCTGCGTTTGGTTCTGTAAACATTGCATTGTGGCTTGCCGATTCATCATTTTTT